>DASXPN010000047.1:0-1709 GCA_036493595.1 Acidimicrobiales bacterium
CTCCGCCGGTACTTCCGGCTCGCGCACGAAGCGGCGGACGCGCTCACCGAGGTGCTCGCGACCGACACGCCGCGTATCGAGCCGGCGGAGCGGCCGCCGGCGTGCTCCAGCAGTCCATCCGGCTGATCGACCGGCAACGCATCCCCATGACACCGGGTGCGGCGCTCACGGACGCTTGATCGACCGCGTCTGTGTGTTTTACGCCACCTTGCTGGCGCGGAAGTCGATCGAGTGCCCGATCGATCACCTCCCGCGCTTGGTACTCAGAGCGTTCGCGCTCGATGACGTCGCCAACAGGGTCGAACAGCCCAGCCGCCAGGGCCCTCCGTCGGCAAGACGCGGCGAACGCCGTTCGGGACCAACGGCCCTAGGCCGACCGGAGAGACCGGCGGACGATCGCGACATGCCGATTGGAGGAGGTGGATGATGGAGGTCTTCGACGACACTTTCGTCCCGCCCGAATTGCATACCGTCTGGGCCGGCAGTCACCGCTGTCCGCGTTGCTTCTGGCCTCGTCTTCGCCCGGTCGCGTCGGTCGACCAGGAGCACTGGTTGTGCGAGTCGTGTGAGCATTGCTGGCGCGTGGAACACGGGCGATTGCGTCCGGTGGACCCGATCACCTGTCACGGCTGTACCGCCCGTTCGAAGAGCGACTGCATCGCGTTGATGCAGCGGACGTTCCCACGCTTCGGCGCCGGCGCGGGCAGCGACGATGGGGCCATCTCCATCTGACGATTCAGGTTGTGCGCGCGGACCGGACGGCGCCGGGCGGAACACGATGACCCGTATCGGGTGAAGCGGCGCCGTTTCGCGCCGGGAATCCTCGGGACTGGTCTCCCGGGAGGGTCGAGATGGGACTGCACGGCAAGCAACCCGAGAAGCGTCGTCGCCCGATCGTCGGCGCCGCGTCGCCGATCTTCGCCCGCGCGGGAACCGCCGGCGATCTGCCGCACTCGTCGATCCCGCAGCACTCGATCGAGCCCGACACCGCGGCCCAGCTCATCGCCGACGAGCTGATGCTGGACGGCAACGCCCGGCTGAACCTCGCGACCTTCGTGTCGACGTGGATGGAGCCGCAGGCGCGCGAGCTGATGTCGATGACGTTCGACAAGAACATGATCGACAAGGACGAGTACCCCCGCACCGCCGACATCGAGATGCGGTGCGTGAGCATCCTCAGCCGGCTGTGGAATTCTCCGGATCACGAGCAGGCGACCGGTTGCTCGACGACCGGTTCGAGCGAGGCCGCGATGCTCGCGGGCCTCGCGCTCAAGTGGCGGTGGCGCGACAAGATGCGCGCGCAAGGGAAGCCCCTCGACACTCCCAACATGGTGATGGGCGCCAACGTGCAGGTGTGCTGGGAGAAGTTCGCGCGGTACTGGGACGTCGAGGCGCGCCTCGTGCCCATGGAGGGCGAGCGCTACAACCTCACCGGCGACGAGGTCGTGAAGTACTGCGACGAGAACACGATCGGCGTCGTCACCGTGCTGGGCTCGACGTTCGACGGCAGCTACGAGCCGGTGTCGGACATCTGCGCCCGGCTCGACCAGCTCCACGCCGACACGGGACTCGACGTCCCGGTGCACGTCGACGGGGCATCGGGCGGCTTCATCGCGCCGTTCATCGACCCCGAGCTGGTGTGGGACTTCCGCCTGCCGCGCGTGCAGTCGATCAACGCGTCCGGCCACAAGTACGGGCTCGTGTATCCC
>DASXPN010000048.1:0-6837 GCA_036493595.1 Acidimicrobiales bacterium
AGCCCCGGATGCACAACCGGCCAAGTGGTCGTTCACGACGCCCAAGGCCTGCATCGCCGCGTACACGGTTGTCGGTCCGACGAAGCGGAACCCACGCTTGCGGAGGTCCTTCGACAACGCGGTCGACTCGGGAGTGCTGGCCGGCAGCTCAGAGAACTTCTTGGGCCGGCGCGTTCTCACGGGCTCGTACTGCCAGATCAACGCGGCGAGCGATCCTCCTGACTGCCGCAAGTCGAGCGCGGCGCGCGCGTTGGCGATGGTCGCCTCAATCTTGCGGTGGTTCCGCACGATCCCACTGTCGCCAAGGAGCCGCGCCAGGTCGCGCTCGTCGAACGCGGCGACCGCCTCGATGTCGAAGCTGGCGAAGGCATCCCGGAAGTTCTCGCGCTTGCGCAGGATCGTGAGCCACGACAAGCCGCTCTGGAAACCCTCCAGGCAGAGCTTCTCGTAAATCCGGCGGTCGTCGACCACGGGCCGGCCCCACTCGTCGTCGTGGTACCAGCGATATTCGGCCGGGTAGTCCCAGGAGCATCGGGCGACGCCGTCGTCGCCGATCGAGACGTCAGGCATGCGGACATCATCCCGCTGAGTCGAGACGAATACCACCAGCTACACCCGCGGCTGCCTCGGCGAGTGCTCCCACCAGAGGTCGAGTGATATCCGCTCGGCTCGCTGTCGCGCCTCGGTGCCGAACCACTCGGTATCACGCAGATCGCGATCGCCATCAAGCCGACGTTTGGTGTCACCTTGGTGGCTCGCCAGCGACGAACATTCGGGGACAGCCTGTGCACGGGCGATACCGAGCGCTTCGCGACGTCAACGGCCCCGCCGAGATGCGAGATGTAACGCAACGTATGCGTGCGGGCCATAGGTGGCCAAGGGCGTCAGTAGCCGGGGGGTCTGGTGAAGCCGCCGGCTGTCGCTGTGAGCTGTTCGGCGACGTGGATGGCGGTGCGGTCTTCGAGGTAGGGGCCGACGATTTGGATGCCGACGGGCAGACCTTCGGGTGTGATGCCTGTGGGTGCAACGACGGCGGGCAAGTACGCCATGCCGACGGCGCCGGCCCATATGAGTTGGTCCATATAGGGACGCGATCGTGTGCGGTGGCTCGGCATTCGTCGCAGCACGATGGCGTTACCGAAGCGACGGTTGTGGCGCGGTGCGGTGCACGGCGTCGCCGGACACAGCAGGACGTCGTAGTCGCGGAAGAACTGTGCCCACGCTCGCCGGTAGTCCTGGCGAGCTTCGTTGGCTAACAGCCAGTCGCCGTGGCGCAGCGTGGCGCCGGTGGCGAACCGTGCGAGCTGGGAGTCACCCGGAAACGAGGCACCCACCGGTGCGAGGAACCGGGCGCCGGGAGCCGACGCGAACGGCAGTCCGTGGCACAGGGTCGCGTAGAGGAGGCGCTGATAGTCCCGGAAGGAGTCGACCAGACGGAACGCGGGCCGGGCCTGTTCGTCGATGTTGGCGCCGGCGGCACGCCAGGCGGTGACCGCGGCGCGCAGCACCTCGTGCACGTCGGGCTCGGTGGGACAGTCGGCGTCGTCGAGCCACGCGGCGATGCGGTAATCGGCCAGCCGGGCATGGCGCGGAGCCGGCAGGTCCAGGTGCCAGCCCACTGCTTCGGAGGGGTCAGGACCCGCCAACACGCTCATGGCCAGGTCGAGGTCTTGTGCCGAGCGGGCCAACGGTCCGGGCGTGGCGATGTCCAGCTCCGTGCGAAACCCGGGCTTACGGCGAGGGTCACGAGGATCGGCGATGACCCGGTAGGAAGGCTTGAGGCCGAACACGCCGCAGTAGTGGGCCGGAGTCCGCACCGAGCCCCCGATGTCGCCCCCCAACTCCAGGCCGGTGAGTCCGGCGGCGACCGCGGCCGCCGACCCGCCCGAGGACCCGCCGGGAGTGCGGCCCACATCCCAAGGGTTGTTGGTCCGCCCGAACACGCGGTTGTCGGTCTGGACGTCGATGCCCGCGTAGGGCATGTTCGACTTGCCAAAGATCACCGCCCCCGCGGCTCGCAACCGAGCGACCGGCAAGGCGTCGTAATCGGGAAGCCACTCCGCGAACTCGCGCATCCCGATCGTGGTTCGCATCCCCGCCGTGGGGAACTGATCTTTCACCGTCATCGGCAGACCGTGCAGCGGCCCGACCGGCTCGCCCTTCGCCACGGCGGTGTCCGCCGCGTCAGCCGCTGCCCGCGCCCGGTCAGCATCGACGGTTACGACCGCGTTGAGCGGACCGTTGTGCTCGGCGAGGCGAGCGAGATAGATCTCCAACAGCTCCCGACTGGAAAGCTCCCTCGCCTCCAATCGCGACACAAGCTCCACCGCGGGCAAGAACGCGACATCCTCCACCGATGCGAAGCGTAAATCGCATCGCGCCATCGAGTCAGAGTGCGCGCTAATGCCGGGTCGCGCGTGCATGTGCTCGCTTGGAGAACCGCTCGGTATTACACAGTTCGCCATCGCCGCCGAGCCGGCGTTTCGGGACATTCGACGGGGCACACGCGAAGCCCGCTCGGGCGGGCTGGCAATTGCGACGACGCCGGTGACCGGTGACCGCCAATGGTGACGTGTCCCAGCTCATTGAGCGGCACGACGGCTTCGCCTACGACTACCGGATGCGTTGTCAGTGCGGGGGTGTGGTGGCCGTAACCGCCGACACCTACTTCCGTGAGAGCAGCGTCGAAGCGCTCGTTCCCGGCACCCACTGCGGCGAGGACGTTGACTTCGGTCCTGCGGTGGCAGCGCTTCGAGATGACTCGGATCCCGCGCTGATCGACGAGAACCTGAATCGATTCGCGTGGTACCACACGAGCACGTGGCGCGACTGGCCATCGTCCGATCACACGGAGGTAGCTGTATCGACGGCGCGCATCACAGCCCGCCAATTCCACGTGGACGAGGAAGGAATGGTCACACGAGCCACGACCCAGGCTCTGCACGTGGGGACTTACGAGGCAGCGATCGAGAACGTTCTCCGGCGCATGCATGACCAGGGCGACGCGCTCTCGCAGTTCTTCCTTCACCGAGTCGAGCTCCGAATCCAATCGAGCCGCATCAACCACGCCTACCGAGACGAGAACCTCGAGGAAGCAGCCCAGCTACGCATCAGTGACCTCGACCGCGATGACGTCGACGCGGTTCGTTACCTCAACGCTTGGGAGGCAATGGGCACGCTCTCATTGGCGATCCGCCCAGGATGCGTCGCTGCCGTCCAGAGCCTCTCGATCCCGCTGCCAGACGTCACACTCGCCGCATCGCCCCGGCTTGCGGCTCGGCTGGTTGCGCTCGACGCTCGGCACCAGGAGCTGACCGACGCGCGAGCCCAGCTCTCGGGGGACGGCCCGAGCGGTCCGCGTCCGAGACGAGTGCGTTCAGCTCCGAGTCAGAGCCTTCTCGACAACCGCATCGAACAGATCGAGCATCGCAGCTACGACCTCTGGCGCGATGTCGACGCAGCGCTCCTCGAGGCGCACCTCGGCGAAGTGTCCTCGGTCGTTGCTTCCGACTTCCGTGATGCCCTCGCGACCTGGCGTCGCGGGTCCGAGTGCGACGACGTACACACGTACACCGACCGGTTCGCGGCCATGGCCTCGCTACTCACCAGAGCACCGGATGTGAAGAAGCACGCAGCCCTGCAAGATCGGCGCCGTGCCCACCTGTAGGTCGGGTGATCGACCTCGACAGGGGTGTCGTTCCCTCAGCCGGCGTTCGGGGGCAGGCTCCGGCGCGCGCCGATCGGTTGGCGCATCGGAGTGGCCGTTGTGAGTTGGGTTTACGAGTTGATGCGCTCGTAGGTGAGCTGTAGGTCGTTCTCCCACGGGCCGCCGTCGTGCGACATCGTCCCGTGCGCGTTGAGTCGGTTGCCGTTGGCGGCGATGGTGACGACCATGCGCTGGGCGAACCCGGCTTCGTCGCGGTGCCAACGCACTTCGCCGGCGGCCACCTCGACCGTGTACCGGCGGGAGATCCCGCGCTCGTCGAAGTAGATCATCGTGAACGTGCCGGCGGCATCATCGGAGCCGACGACGGCCACGGCGCTGGGGATCTCGGGCTCGTCGATCTCAGAGCGCATCAAGACGAAAGCACCGCCTTCGTGCCACTCGAACGACGTCCGGCCGTGGAACGTGGCGCCTGGCATCAGCGGATGCGTCCCCGTCGTGCGCCACTGGCCGACCAATGGCGCCAGCGGCTCGAGTGCCGGGTTCGGTCGCTGCGCTTCGATGCCGATCGGTGTGGCCATCCGCAAGATCATCGCCGACACCCACATGGTCACGCTCCCGGCGTTTGGTGGTACGTCGTTCTGGTCGACCCGCTGCGCGTTCTGTGCCACTGAGGTGCGTCGGTCGCGCGCGTAACGACGAATCCGTTTCGGCGCTTCAGGCGGTGCGGGTCATCAGCGGGCCACAGGGGCTGATAGTCGCTTGGGTGATGTTGAGTGTCCGCACGTGAACCCTCGCAGTGCGTCGGGGTTCGCGGTCTGGACCGGATCCGTCATCTTCCCAATGTGAGGACGCTGATCCACGAGGAGGCAGAATCAGGCGCTGTCTTAGTGCCTCACGCACGAACGCTGATGATCGTCTTGCCCTTGATCCGTTTAGTCGGGTTGAGCGCGCCGACGGCGTCGTTGAGGTTCGCGACGTTGCCGATGTTCGTCCGCAGCCGACCGTCGCGGACCCGCTGGACGATCTCACTCAGTTGCGGGCGATCGGCCTCGACGACGAAGTCGACCGCCAGGCCGTCGGTCGGCCGCGCTGCGGGCGGCCCTACGACGGTGACCAGGGTTCCCCCGGCCCGGATTAGGCCTGCGGACCGCTTCTGGATGTCGCCGCCGATGACGTCGAACACCAGGTCGACTCCGCCGACGTCTTCCAGGGCGTCGTTGTCGAGGTCGATGAACTCCTGCGCGCCGAAGTCGAGCGCGGTCTGCCGGTCGGCGGCGCGTCCGGTGCCGATGACGTAGGCGCCGGCCTCGCGTGCGAGTTGCGTCACCATCGACCCGACTGCGCCGGCCGCGCCGTGCGCGAGGACGCTCTGCCCCGCCTGAAGGCGGCCGTGGTCGAAGAGCCCCTGCCACGCGGTCAGCCCCGAGATCGGCAGGCTCGCGCCCACGGTGAAGTCGATGTCGCCCGGCAGCGGCGCGAGGTTGCGTGCCTCGATGGCGACGTACTCCGCCAGGGTGCCGTCGCGATGCCAGTCCGCGAGGCCGAGCACCCGCTGTCCCACCGATACCCCCGTCGTGCCGTACCCGAGGGCGGTGACCACTCCGGCCAGCTCGTGCCCAGGGATCGACGGCGTCCGGTCACGGTCGCGGCGATCGGTCCAGGTTGACGGCCATGCCATCTCAGTCGGGACGAATCCCGACGCATGAACCTGGACGATGACGTCGTTTATCGCTGCCGGTGGCTCGGGCCGATCGACCAGCGTCATTCCAGCCGTTCCCGCGGCTTGATCCGTCACGACGATCGCCTTCATCGGGAATCTCCCTCTCTGTCTGCTCTGTGAGATCTCGTTGTGGCCGCCGTGTTCGCGCGGAGATGACGGATCATCGTCGACCCCGGTGTCCCGTCGCGCGTCGAGCGACTGCTCAGTTCACACCAACTGCGACCCGAACGACGGCTCGGGGCGCGCTCCATGACAACAATGGTGTCCCTGAACACGCGGCCCAGAACCCGCACCCCAGGCGGTCATCCGCATCACCGAAGTTTGGTGACACCCGGTCGCGATATTCGGTGTCACCACGGGGCGAACGGTTCGCTCCCGATTGGCGGATCTGTGACGGGCGATGTCGCCCGAAGCCCTGCAGGCCGCGGGGACGCTCCAGTCGGGTCTTGTTTCGCCGCTTCGAGCTGCGCGAGGTCACGCAGTGCGTAGCGGTTGTGCCAGAACTCTTCCTCAAAGACGGTGTAGATGCACTCTTGTAGTGGGTTCGTGCCGTTCTCGAGCACGTCGATCGGGCGAGTGAAGTCGGTCGTCGCAACCGATGCGAGATAGTTGCGAAAGCGCGTGGCGCGAGCCGCGCGCGCGGCGAGAGCTTCCGAGACCGACGGCGTCAAGTCGTAGTCCAGGCCGGGCCACGGGAAGTCGACGGAGCCGCTGTTCGGCAACCCGATCGAGTGAAAACTCTCTCCGAGAATCGGCGCCGTGAGCCACTTGTCCATCGCGAAAACGAGATGTCGCAGCGTCTGGACGAAGGACCACTCGTCGTTGACCGACTCATACAGCGCGACCTCGGGGAGAGCATGCGCCCGGGTGACAGTCTTCGCCCACTCGTCTTCGAGGGCCGCCCACGTTGCGCGCATGCCCGCCGGGTCCGGCGGACGGAGCATCGTGCGCAGCGGGTACCACAGGTCACGCTCGTTCACGTATGCCGTGACATCGACCCCGTTTATGACAACCGTGTCGACCAATGCGTCGATGTCCACGTTGACAAGCCACGCGTGGCTGATCTTCACGTCGGTCAGGTTGACGTCGCGGAAACGGGCGCCGCTGAGATCGGCGCCCCAAAACATGGCTCCCGCAAGATCGCCCTCGAACTCTTCGGGCATGCAGCCTCCCGTTTGCATCGCTGCCGTTCAGCGTGCAGCTCGGTCAAGTCTGCAGGAATGCCGCAGCGCTGTCGTCGGGTGCCGCGAAGCAGTCCCAGAGAAGTCCCACGCCGCGCGCATCTTGTTCGATCTGGCGCGGCCTCCTCCCGGCGGTATGGGGCGGGTTCAGTCAGGTCGGAGAAAGTCGCGGATGATGCCGAACGCCTCGGCCGGCGTTTCGAGGAACACCTCGTGACCGATATCGGCCAAGACTCGGACTTCCGCGCTCCGCAGCCCCGAGGCGAGCA
>DASXPN010000049.1:0-13848 GCA_036493595.1 Acidimicrobiales bacterium
GACCGCCACCTTCGGTACGACGAGATCGACAAGGCGCGCACGGTTTTCGAATGGGGTCCGTCCGAGAAGCCGGCCCGCAAGAAGCCTGCCGGAGAGAAAAGAGCCTCATGAGCAACCTCGACATGATGGAAGCGCTCCAGATGCTCGCGGCCGAGCGTGGCATCACCATCGACACCCTTCTCAGCGCGCTCGCCGACGCACTCGAGTCCGCCTACAAGCGTCGCGAGGACGCGTACGAGTACGCGTGGGTCACCATCGACCCCGACACGTACGAGTTCCGCGTGTTCGCACAGGAGATCGACGACGACGGCGAGCCGATCGGCGACGAGATCGATGTGACGCCGTCCGACTTCGGTCGCATTGCGGCGCAGACCGCCAAGCAGGTCATGACGCAGAGGCTGCGCGAGATCGACCGTGAGCAGAAGTACGAGGAGTACGCGGGCCGCGAGGGTGACATCGTCACCGGCATCATCCAGCAGAACGACAGCCGCTACACGCTGCTCGACCTCGGGCGCGTCGAGGCGCTGTTGCCGCAGGCCGAGCAGGTGCCGTACGAGCGGCCCGAGCCTGGCGCCCGCGTGAAGGCGTACATCGTCGAGGTGCGCAAGACGTCGAAGGGTCCCCAGATCGTCGTGTCCCGCACGCACCCGGGTCTCATCAAGCGGCTGTTCGAGCTCGAGGTGCCCGAGATCGCCGACGGCATCGTCGAGATCAAGGCGTGCGCCCGCGAGCCAGGTCACCGCACGAAGATCGCGGTCTGGTCGAACGACAACAACGTCGATCCCGTCGGCGCGTGCGTCGGTGCGCGCGGGGCGCGTGTGCGCATGGTCGTGAACGAGTTGCGGGGCGAGAAGATCGACATCGTTCCGTTCTCCGAGGATCCGCCCGACTTCGTGATGAAGGCGCTGTCGCCCGCGAAGGTGAAGGACGTTCGCATCGACGAAGACTCCGGCACCGCCGAGGTCATCGTCCCCGACTACCAGCTGTCACTGGCGATCGGCAAGGAAGGCCAGAACGCGCGGCTGGCGGCGCGCCTCACCGGCTGGCGCGTCGACATCAAGAGCGAGACGCAGCTGGCGGACGAAGAGGCCTACGGCGGCGAGGAGTGGGCGCAGGGCGAGTGGGTCGTCGACCCGGTCTCGGGTGACCAGGTGTGGCAGCCGGCCGAGGGCGGCCCGGCGTTGTCGGCCGCGGAGTGGTCACAGCTCGGTGATGCGCCGGCCGACGAGGTCGAGGCGGCCGAGGCGGCGATGGACGACGACGCCACCCCCGGCGGTCCGGTCGATCCGATCGAAGTCGAGCTCGCCCCATCCGCCGAGGAAGCCGCCATGCACGTCGAGGAGGAACCCTCCCCCTGACGAATGTTGGTGCCATTCCGGGGTCATGACCCCGGAATGGACCCGGAGTTCGAGCGCGTGAGCGAGGGGTGGGGTGTGTTGGGGTGGGGACGATGGAGCCGATCGAGCCGGTTCGAACGTGCATCGGGTGCCGCGCATCGCGGCCACAGCCGGAGTTGACCCGCATCGGCCGAACTCCTGACGGATCACTCGCCGTCGGCCGTACACTGCCGGGCCGGGGTTGCTGGCTGTGCACCGGCTCACCCCCGTGTTTCGAGCTCGCCGTCCGGCGCCGTGCGTTCGCACGTGCACTACGGGTGGCGATCGAGGACCACGACATCGCGCGGTTGCGGAACGAGTTCAATCGATCCGCCTCGGCTGCGCGAGACTAAGGGCGCTGTCCGCTCGGGCTGCGCCTGGCATTTTCGACAAGACAAGGGAACCTCTTTGCCCAAGAACCCGAGAGTCCACGAGCTGGCGAAAGAGCTCGGGCTGACCAACAAGGAGCTGCTCGATTTGTGCGAGCAGCTGGGCATCGGGGTCAAGAGCCACTCGTCGAGCATCCAGGAGGCCCAGGCCGACCGGGTGCGGCGCAAGGCCGACCAACTCGGGATCCGGCGCGACGTGCAGCCCGAGGAGCCGAAGAAGGCGCCTGCCAAGAAGGCCACCGCGAAGAAGGCCACGGCCAAGGCGGCGCCGGCCAAGGTTCCACCAGCAGAGGAAGCGACTCCCGCACCCGCGCCCGACGAGCACGAGGCGCCGGCACCGGCGCTGGCCGCGGCACCCGAACCGGAACCCACGCCCGCGCCGACGCGCGAGCCGGAGAAGGTGGCCGCCGCGGCCGAACCCGAGCCGGCGCCCACTCCCGAGCCGGCGCCGGTCACCGAGTTGCCGGCGCGCGAGCCCGCAGCGACCACGGAGCCCGACGTCACGACCGAACCCGCTGCGGCCCGCGCTACACCGCCAGCCGCGCCGACTCCCGCGGCCGCACCGGCAGCCGCATCGGCGACACCATCCGCCCCCGTTCCCACGGGGCGCGCCATTCGCTCGAGTGGCACGCAGCCCTCCACCCGGCTGCCCGCCTCGGGCGCGCCCGCGGGTGCACCGCCTCCGCCGGCGCCGCCCGGTGGGGCCTCCCGTCCGGTCAGTCGACCGACGCCGACCGTTGCACCTGCCGCCCCGCCTGTTGCACCACGAGACACGCGTCCGGCTCGTCCGGCCGCCGCCTCCGCGGCACCGACTGCGCCGGGCGCACCGAGTGCTCCCGGCGCACCCACTGCTCCCGCCGCGCCCGCCGCTGACGCGCCCGCGGCCCGCGCCGAAGCCGGCGCCGGAGCTCCGACCTCATCGAGTGGCCGTCCGATCCCGCCGCCTCCCGGTGGCGCACCGATCTCGTCGACGGGCAAGCCGATCCCTCCCCCGCCCGGAATGGGTGGCCGCGGACCGACTCCGCAGCGCAGCGGCGGCGGTGGCGGTGGGCCCGGCAGCGCCCGCAGCAGCGGTCCGTCCATGCGGCCCACCGGTGGTCAGCGCCCGCCCAGCAGTGGCGGCCCTGGCGGCGGTGGCGGTTTTGCCGGACGCCCGGGCGGTGGCGGTGGCTTCGCCGGGCGTCCCGGTGGCGGAGGTCCTGGCGGTGGGCCCGGTGGCGGACCTGGCGGCCCAGGTGGCCGTGGCGGTCCGGCCGGCCGGCGCACGCCGCGCCCGCGCAAGGGCGGTCGCCGCCGTCGGAACCGTGAGGAGTTGCAGCCGTTCGAGACGCCGACGTACACGCACTCGTCAGCGCCCGTCCCCGAAGGTGTGGTCGTGCTCGAGCGGGCGACCACGCCCCAAGAGCTCGGCCCGAAGCTGAACCGCACCGCGGCCGACGTCGTGCGCTTCCTCATGCAGGCGGGCGAGATGGTGACGGCGACGCAGTCACTGACCGACGACATGATCGAGCTCTTCGCGGCCGAGGTCGGAGCGGAGATCCGTCTCGTCAATCCCGGCGAGCAGCAGGAGGTCGAGCTACAGAGGATGCTCGATCTGCCCGACGAGGACGACGAGGACGACGGCACCCTCGTCGACCGCCCGCCGGTCATCACCGTGATGGGTCACGTCGACCACGGCAAGACCAAGCTGCTCGACCAGATCCGCAACGCGAACGTCGTCGCCGGCGAAGCCGGTGGCATCACGCAGCACATCGGCGCGTACCAAGTGGAAAAGAACGGCCGACTGGTCACGTTCATCGACACTCCGGGCCACGAGGCGTTCACCGCCATGCGCGCCCGCGGCGCTCAGGCCACGGACATCGTCGTGCTCGTCGTCGCCGCCGATGACGGCGTGATGCCCCAGACGATCGAGGCGTTGAACCATGCCAAGGCGGCCGACGTCCCGATCGTCGTGGCCATCAACAAGATCGATCGTGAGCAGGCCAACCCGGAGCGCGTCATGCAGCAGCTCTCCGAGCAGGGGCTCATCCCGACGCAGTGGAACGGCAACACCGAGATGGTGCAGGTGTCCGCGCTCCAAGGTCTCGGGGTCGACGATCTGCTCGACACGTTGCTGCTCACGGCGGACGTCGAGGATCTCAAGGCCAACCCCGGCGGCCGCGCGCAAGGTGTCGTGCTCGAGGCGCACCTCGACGTCGGTCGCGGTCCGGTGGCGACCGTGCTCGTGCAACGAGGCACGCTCAAGGTCGGCGACGCCATGGTCGCCGGTCCGGCGTGGGGCCGCGTTCGTGCGCTCATCGACGACAAGGGTGACCAGGTCCGCGAAGCAGGGCCGTCGACACCGGTCGAAGTGCTCGGGCTCTCCGACGTCGCTGATGCCGGTGACGAGTTCGTGGTCGCGCCCGAGGAGCGTGTCGCGCGCAACGTTGCCGAGACGCGAGAGCACTGGCAGCGGGTTGCCGGTCTCGGACGCGATGCGCACGCGATGTCGGGTGGTGCCCGGCTCGAGGACATCTTCGAGCAGATCCAAGCGGGCGAGGCGGCGACGCTCAACCTCGTGCTCAAGGCGGACGTCACCGGTTCGCTCGAAGCGCTCACGAGCAGCTTGCTGAAGCTCGAGCGCGACGAGGTGAAGCTGTCATTCGTCCACCGTGCGGTCGGCGGCATCACGCAGTACGACATCCAGCTCGCCGCCGCGTCCAACGCCACCATCATCGGCTTCAACGTGCGACCCGACCGCAAGGCGCGGGAGCTGGCCGAGCGCGAGGGCGTCGAGATCCGTACGTACGAGATCATCTACCAAGTGCTCGAGGACATCGAGAACGCGATGCTCGGTCTGCTCGCTCCTGAGTTCGAAGAGGTGGTCACCGGAGAGACCGAGGTCCGTGAGATCTTCTCGGTGCCTCGGGTCGGGCGCGTCGCCGGTTGCTACGTGCAGTCCGGAACCATCACCCGTGGATCGAAGGTCCGCTTCCTCCGCGAGGGAACGATCATCTGGAAGGGCAGCATCACGTCGCTCAAGCGTTTCAAGGACGACGTGCGCGAGGTCGCCGCGGGTTACGAGTGCGGCATCGGGCTCTCCGACTTCCAGGACCTCAAGCCCGGCGACATCATCGAGACCTACGAGGACCGCGAGATCCCTCGCACCTAGCGCGTCGACCCGAGCAAATCGGATCGACGGACCGCGACACAATGGAGGGGATGGTCGTGGGTGCGCTGGCCTTCGAGCTGCACCTGCCTGACGTTCACTCGCTGAAGGAGAAGCGAGCGGTCGTCCGGCCGATCGTGGACGGCGCCCGCCACCGGTTCGCGGTGAGCGCGGCAGAGGTGGATCATCAAGACCTGTGGCACCGCGCCACGCTGGCGATGGCGGTCGTGTCGGGTACCGAGTCGCATGCGCGGGACGTGCTCGACGCGGTCGAGCGTTTCGTGTGGTCGTTCCCGGAGGTCGAGATCGTGGACGCGCAACTGCGATGGATGGAGGTCGACGAGTGAAGCGACGGACGCAGGGAGTGCACCCGTACCCGCGCACGGCTCGACTGAACGAGTTGCTGCACCAGATCGTCGCCGACGCGATCGAGCGCATCGACGACGGGCATCTCGAGCTCGTCACGGTGATGAGTGTCGAAGTCGAACCCGACATGCGTCACGCGGTGGTGTACGTCGACACGCCGATCCGTGAAGCTCGTGACGACGAGATCATCGCCGCGCTCGAGTCGCACCGGGTCGCGCTGCAAGCTGCGATCGCGCGGGAAGCTCGCATCAAGCGCACACCGACCTTGACGTTCCGGCCGGATCAGGTCGAACGGTCTGCGGCTCGTGTCGAGGACGTGCTGCGCCATCTCGGCGACGACACGTAGCGCGTGAATCGGCCGCAGGTCGACGGACTCGTTGTCGTCGACAAGGAACCCGGATGGACGTCGCACGATGTCGTGGCGAAGCTGCGCGGCATCCTCGGCACGCGCAAGGTCGGTCACTCGGGCACGCTGGATCCGGACGCCACCGGTGTGTTGCTCGTGGGCACGGGCAGCGTGACCCGCTTGCTGCGCTTTCTCACCGTCCTACCGAAGTCGTACACGGGCGAGATCCTGCTCGGCGCCGAGACGTCGACCCTCGACGCCAGCGGCGAGGTGACCGCGACCTACGACATGTCAGCCGTGACCTTCGACGACGTGCGCGCCGCAGCGGCGGGGCTGACCGGCGACATCATGCAGGTCCCACCGATGGTGTCGGCGGTGCAGGTCGGCGGCCGCCGCCTCCACGAACTCGCGAGAGCCGGAATCGAGGTCGAACGCGCAGCCCGCCCCGTCACCGTCCATCGCTTCGAGGTCGTCGCGACGGACGATCCGCTCGTGTTCCGCATCGACGTGCAGTGCTCGTCGGGGACCTACATCCGCTCGCTGGCTGCTGACGTCGGGTCCGCGCTCGGGGGCGGCGCGCACTTGCGCGATCTCCGGCGTACCGGGATCGGATCGTTCACGGTCGACCAGGCGCGCACGATCGACAAGATCGACGTGGACGCGCTGCTGCCGCCCGCAACCGCGCTGCGCGACTACCCGGATGTCGTAGTGGACGCAGCCGTCGCCGCCGCGATCGCCAACGGCAAGGTGCTCCCCGCCGACACGTTCGAGATCACCGGTGAGGGGCCTTGGGCGATGGTCAACGAGGCCGGCGAGCTGCTGGCGTTGTACGAGCACCACAAGCCCGGCACCGTGAAGCCTGCCGTAGTCCTGGCACGCGCTCAGTAGCCTGCGCGCCGTGCGGACGCTTCGCGATCTCGGTGCATGCCCTCGTCCGCCCGCGGGCACGGCCATCACCATCGGCGCGTACGACGGTGTGCATCGCGGTCATCGTGCGGTGATCGCGGAGGTGAAGCGGCTCGCCGCAGAACGCGGGCTGTCGACTGCGGTCGTCACGTTCGATCGCCATCCCGCGAGCGTGGTGCGTCCCGAGTCGGCGCCGCTGCTGCTCACCGACATCGATCAGAAGCTCGAGCTGCTCGAGGAGACGGGCGTCGACTTCACGGTTGTCATCCACTTCGACGAAGCCCGCTCGCACGAATCTCCGGAGGACTTCGTGAACGAGGTGCTGGTCCAGTGCCTCAACGCCAAGCTCGTGGTGGTCGGGAGTGACTTCCACTTCGGCTACAAGCGGCGCGGCAATGTTGCGTTGCTCGAGCAGGTCGGGGCGACAGCGGGGTTCGAAGTCATCGGTCTCGACCTCGTCGGCGCGGACGGCAGACCCGCGGTCGACGAGGAACAGGTGTCATCGACGGCGATCCGCGCCGCGCTGGCGGAGGGCGATCTCGAGAGCGCGAACCGGTTGCTCGGCCGGCCCTACGAGGTACGCGGCCCGGTGCAGCACGGCGACGAGCGGGGACGCGAGCTCGGCTTCCCGACCGCCAACGTGATCGTCCCCGCGGACATCCTTCTGCCGGCCAACGGCATCTATGCCGTCTGGTACGAGCGGCCGTCGGGCGAGGTGCTGCCCGCGGCTGCGTCGCTCGGCCACCGCCCGACCTTCTACGAGTCGCAGCCGTACCCGCTGCTCGAGGTCCACGTGCTCGACTGGGACGGCGACCTGTACGGCGAGCTCGCCAAGGTTCGCTTCGTCGGCCGGCTGCGGGACGAGCTCAAGTTCGACTCCCACGACGCGCTCGTCGACCAGATGCATCTCGATTGCGACGACGCTCGCGTGGTGTTGGCGCGCGACTGAACGTCGCACTCGTCGCGAACAGCGAGGGTGCACCGCGAAGGGTGATTCGTGCGCCACAATTGACGGTGATGTCAGGTGAGGTCACCGCCCCGATCGTCGGACCCACGACCACGCCGGTTGCACCCGAGCACGGTCGAGTCGTCACCCCACGGCTGGCGCGCCACCACATCACGCTCGACGATGGCCACGAAGTGGGCGTGGCGGTGAGCGGGCGCGGCGTGCCGCTGGTCGTCGTCCACGGCTTCTCGGCCGAAGGCATCCTGTACGCGCAGACGCTGTCGCGCCTCGTCGGCTTGGGCTTCAAGGTCATCGCCATCGACGTCGCCGGACACGGGGGCACACTCGGACTCCCGACGGGCGCCGGCACGTTCTCGAACTACACCGATCTGCTGATCCGTGTGCTCGACCATCTCGGCATCGAGCGGGCAATACTCGCAGGCCACTCGATGGGCGGACGGCTCGTGACCGAGCTCGCGGCCACGCAGCCGGATCGCGCGATCGCGGTCATCCTGCTCGACGCCATCGTCGGTGACGCGTGGGACCGGCTGGTCAATCTGTTCCGCATCTGCCCGCCGCTGCTCGCCGGGGTGGGCGTCGCGCTCGTGGTCGACACGCTGTCGACCGTTCCGCTCCTCCGTGATCCCGTACAAGCTCGCAAGCTCGGCCGGTTGGTCACGCCCACGCTCCTCGGTCACGTGCGGCGCCCATGGCGGCTGGTCGGTCCCGCCGTTTCGATCATGCGATCGCGAGGGAGCCGGTGGATGCTCCAACGCATCGCCGAGGAACACATCCCGCTGTTCGCGATCCACGGCGACCGGGATTTCGCGGTGCCGATGGCAACGTCCCGATCGGCCGCGAGCCGCGGACACGGCGAGCTGGTGGTCGTGCACGGCGGCAGTCACTCGTGGTTGCTCAAGGATCCCGAGTCGTTGCCGGCGATCATGCAACGGCTCATGCAGGGCCGCCTCGGAACCGCGGTGCGCACGGCGATCTCGGACGGTGGTGTCGATCCCGACGACGCCGACGAAGACGCCATCGAGTCCGTGTTCTACGAGCCGAATGCAGTCGTCTTGCAGTTGACGCCCGCTGGGGGTGCGATCCACGACATCGAGCAACTGCACCGGCGCCCCAGGTATCGCTTCTCGATCACAATGGAGTGATGCTGAATCCGGCCGCAGCGCCGGTCGATTGGACACTCGATGCCCTCCTGCACGACGGAACCGTCGTGCGACTGCGGCCGATCTCACCTGATGACGCGGATCGACTGGAGGCGTTCCACACGACGCTGTCCGGCGACACCACTCGGTTGCGGTTCTTCGCGCCCCATCCGCATCTGAGCGCGAGGGAGATCGAGCGCTTCACCAACGTCGACCATCACGACCGTGAGGCTGTCGTCGCGCTGCTCGATGACGCGTTCATCGGCATCGCCCGCTACGACAGAGAGCCGGGAACTTCGGGAGCCGAGGTCGCGTTCGTGGTCGCGGACGCATGGCAGGGGACGGGCGTCGGCTCGCTGCTGCTCGAGCATCTCGCCGCTCGTGGCCGGACGGAGGGGCTCGAGCACTTCGTCGCCGACACGCTTCCCGAGAACCGTCGCATGATGCAGGTGTTCCGCGACTCCGGACTCTCACCGGTGTCGTCGTTCGAGCAGGGTGTCGTGCATCTCGAGATGTCATTGGACCTCTCAGGTGCAGTCGTCGAACGGATCGAGTCGCGCGAGCACGCGGCGGAGTCTCGGTCGATCGGTCGGTTGCTCAGGCCGTCGTCGATCGCGGTGATCGGTGCGGGCGGGCGCCCGGGCACCGTCGGGCACGAGATCGTCCGCAGCCTGGTGGACGGTGGCTTCACCGGCGCGGTGCACCCCGTCAACCCCAAGGCGAACCCCGTCGCAGGACAGCCGGCATACCCGTCGATCAGCGACATCCCCGGCGACGTCGACCTCGCCATCGTCGCCATCCCGAGCGTCGCCGTCCCCGACATCGTGGCGGAGTGCGCGGCGAAGGGCGTGCATGGACTCGTCGTCGTGAGTGGCGGGTTCGCCGAGGTCGGCGCGGAAGGTGCGGATCGGCAGCGGGCCCTTGTCACCGCGGCCCGCCGCCACGGGATGCGAGTCATCGGACCCAACTGCGTCGGCGTCATCAACACGGATCCGGCGGTCTCGATGTACGCATCCTTCGGCGCGGGTCGCCCACCCCGAGGAGGCGTGGCACTGGCGTCGCAATCAGGTGCCGTGGGCATCAGCGTGCTGGAGGCGGCGGCGCGTTCGGGTCTTGGCATGTCGGCGTTCGTGTCGCTCGGCAACAAGGCCGACGTGAGCGGCAACGACCTGCTGCAGTACTGGGAGGACGACGACGGTACCGACGTCGTCCTGCTCTACCTCGAGTCGTTCGGCAATCCTGCCAAGTTCGCTCGACTGGCGCGACGGATCGGGCGACGCAAGCCCATCCTCGCGGTCAAGAGCGGGCGCACCGCCGCCGGCCGTCGCGCCGCGACGTCGCACACGGCGGCGATGGCAGCCGACGATGTTGTTGTCGACGCGCTGCTGCATCACTGCGGTGTCGTACGCGCCGACACGATCGATCAGTTGCTCGACAGCGCACTCGTACTCGCGCATCAGCCCCTGCCCGCGGGCGCGCGGGTGGCGATCATCGGCAACTCCGGCGGCCCGGGCATCATGGCGGCCGACGCCTGCGCGGCCGCTGGTCTCGAGCTCGCCACGCTCGGAGCCACGACGCAACAACGCTTGCGGGAGCAGATGGGTTCGGCGACATCGGCGTCGGTCGTGAACCCGGTCGACCTTCTCGGTGATGCGGACCCTGACCGTTACACGGCTGCGATCACCACGGTGATGAGCGATCCAGACGTGGACGGCGCGGTCGTGATCCACGCACCCACTCTGGTCGCCGATCCGGCTGCGATCGCCGCTGCCATTGCGGCCGCGCCGTCTTCTGCCAAACCCGTGGTCGCGGTGCTGGTCGGCCGTGACCGCTCCCTCCTCGGGCCGAGCGTGCCCGTGTTCGGATCAGTCGAGCCCGCAGTCGCCGCGCTCGGGAATGCGGCGGAGTACGCGGCATGGCGCGCCCGTCCCGCGGCGCCCGAGCCCGACCGCGACGACGTGCGGCCCGCGGTCGCCCGTCACGTCGTGCATGATGCCCTCGAGCGTGGCGCGCCCGATGGATGGCTCGATCCCGTCGAGATCGAGAAGCTGCTGGCCGCGTACGGCATCCCCTTCGCGGCGACCGAGCTCGTGGCCGACGTCGACGCCGCGAGGCGAGCAGCCGAAGGTCTCGGCTATCCGGTCGTGTTGAAGGCCAGTGGCGAGACGATTGTCCACAAGAGCGAGATCGGCGGCGTCGCGCTCGGCCTGCGATCGGCGGACGAGCTCGCGCACGCATGGCACGCGATGACCGAGCGTGTCGGCGAGTCGATGACCGGAGGGCTCGTGCAGGCAATGGCACGCCCGGGAGTCGAGACGATCGCCGGCATCTTCCGCGACCCCACCTTCGGCCCGCTCGTGCTGTTCGGACTGGGCGGCACGGCCGCGGAGCTCCTACGAGACCGAACCGTCCGCATCGCGCCGGTGGCGGACGTGGACGCGGCCGAGGCAGTGCGATCGCTTCGGGGCACGCCGCTGCTCACGGGCTTCCGCGGCAGCGAGCCCGTCGATCTCGCCGCGCTCGAGGACCTCGTGGTCCGTCTCGGACTTCTGGCGCGGGATGTGCCGGAAGTCGCCGAGCTCGACCTCAATCCGGTGGTCGCCAGCCCGGCCGGGATCATCGCGGTCGACGCGCGGGTTCGGGTGACTCGGCCGGCGACCGGTGCGCCATCGGACGCAACCCGTCAGATGCCGCCGCCTCGCCCGACACCGGCTCCGCCGTGATCAGCGGACGGCCAAGCCGGTGCACACGAATCAGAGGTAGCCGCGCGCATCCGCCTCGACCGGCGACAGCTCGAGCCGCCGTCCGGTGATGGACGTGGGCACGATGCGGATCGCGTGCGCCTTCGCACCGGGCGCCCACGGTTGCAGGTCGAGACCGTCGAGCTCGCTCATGTCGATCTCGGCCGCCACGCCCCGCACGAGCACGCTCCATCCGATCCGCCGGTACCAATCGAACCGATCGACCTGGAAACTCACCGGCTGACGCAACAACAGCGACAGCTTCTCGCCCTCGTCGGTGCGGAACACGATCGTCGCCTCGTCGACCGCGAAGCTCACGGGCACCACGGTCGGCGCCTCGCCAGGGGCGGCAACCGCGAGGCGACCGATGACTTCCCAGCGCAGCAGCACGAGGCACTCCTCGGGATCGAGCTCCCCGATCGTCGCTCGATCGTCCTTGTTGGTCTGTTGCATGACGTACCTCCTTGTGTGGCTGTTACGGGGCTCACGCGGATCAGGTAGATGGTTGGTTGCGACCGTGGTGGTTGACGCGCCGGCCCGACAGCAGGTCGATGCTCAACTCGACGAAGTTGTGGGCGGCCGGAGCCGCCCAAGGGCTCACCGGAAGCTCTCGAGCGCGCGCACGCCGTTGCGGATCGGTGATCTCGTTCATCCGGCCCGTTGCCAGCACACTCCATCCGCTGTGCGCCCATCGGTCGATGCCGTCGATCTCGAGGCACGCCACGGCACCGGCTCGCGCCGCGTCGAGCTTCAGGCCCGGCTCGGTGGCGAACACGATCGTCCCGTGGTCGAGCGTGAAGTTGATCGGGAGGACCACCGGCAGCGCACCCGACGTCAGCGCGATGCGCCCGACGGGTTCGCGACCGAGCAGGAGCAAGCACTCTTCGTCAGTCAGCACTTCGAAGCGGGGGATGATCGCCGGCGGCATCGCTACTGCACGATCAGTGCCGTGACCATGCCGAACATTCCGTGGTCGTTCTCTGCGTGCGGAAGGATGTGGCAGTGCCAGACCCACGTGCCGAGCTCGGTGGCGTGGACGAGAACGGTGTAGCGCTCACCCGGTGCGACCGTGATGGTGTCCTCGGTCTCGGGGTTGGCGAGCGGGTAACCGTCCTTCGCGATCACCACCTGCGGCACGCCGTGCAGATGCATCGGATGGATCTGGGTTCCCTCGTTCAGGTAGTGCACCTCGACCCAGTCGCCTTGCTCGGCGACGATCGGCGCGGTGGCCGGGAACGACTTGCCGTTGATCGCGTAACCGATCGTGCCCGAGTCGTCGAGCACCATGACGTCCTCCTGCGCCACGGTCACCCCGTCGGGCACTGGCATCTCGCCGACGAGGATTGTCCCCGCGAGCCCGTCCGGCACCTGCTTCACGGCGTCGTGATGCGAGTGGTACATGCCGACTGCGGGCGTCGACTGCACCGTCCATTCGTAGATGTAGTCCGTTCCCGGCTTCACCGGGTCCTGCGTGACGTCGGTGGTGCCGTCCATCGCGTTCGGCGTGAGCAAACCGTGGAAGTGGATCGACGTCGACTCGGGCAGCTGATTGTGCAGCAGGATCCGCACGTGGTCGCCGGGGTTGACCTTCAGCGTCGGGCCGGGGACGGTGCCGTTGTAGGTCATCGCGTCGACGGTCTTGCCCGGCGACACCTCCCACTTGGTCACGGCCGCAGTCAGCTCGAACTGCTTCGTGCCGTCCGCCAGCACCGTTGGCGCGAGCACTTGGCCGCCGAGGCCTTCGGTCTTGGCCGGGAAGGCGCCGATCGAGTCCTTCATCGCCTGGTCCATCTGGTCGGACGTCATGGACGACGACGAGCTGATGTCCATCCCCGGCATCGACGCGTCGCCGCTGCCCGCTCCCGCGGCGACTTGGGTTCCGTCGCCGGCGCTCACATGGAGCTTCGCGGTCATGCCGGCGTCGTTGTGTCCCGGCACTTGGCAGAACACGGTGTAGTCGCCCGATTGCAGCGACGAGATGTCGAGATGGAACGACTGGCCGGCGTCGATCATCGGCGTCGCCAGTGACGTGCCGTCGATGGCGAGGTTGTGCTGCACGGTGCCGTTGTTGGTCACGTGCAAGCCGCCTGCCGTGTCGGCATTGATGGTGGACGGACTGATGGCGAACTCGGTCAGCGTGACCGCGGCCGGCGTGGCCGTGGCGGCCCCGTCGTTCTTGTCGCCGGTGCCGACGACCAGAGCGACGACGAGCGCGATCACACCGACGATGCCGAACAGCACGACCGAGAACGACAGCGCCAAAGCACTCGATGGGCCCTTGTCGTCGCCGCGGTCGGAGGGGGAGGCGAACAGCGTCTTGTAGGCGCGATCGGTCACACTACGAGCGTCGCCCGGAGGCGCTTCCGAGAGCAGGGTCCGCGGACCGTTTGTCGCGGGACTTTGGTCCCGAACCACCGATCAGCCGAACCGCCGATCAGTCGAGCTCTCGGTCAGCTGGTGCTGCGGCGGC
>DASXPN010000050.1:0-17526 GCA_036493595.1 Acidimicrobiales bacterium
CGGCGGCGTCGACGGCATCTACGAACATGTGGACGAGCAGACGCCGAAGCTGCGCGCCAGCCTGGCGGAGCACGAAGAGCGAGTGCGGAGCAACGCCGACGTGATGGTGCTGCTTCGCGATATCCCACTGGAGATCTCGCCTGACGGCTTGCGACTCGAGCCCTTCGACCGCGACGAAGTGAGGAAGCTGTTCGACTTCCTCGAGTTCCGCACGCTGCAAGAGCGGCTGGGCGAGGCGTTCGGTGAGGATGCTGGGGACGGTGCCGTACCTGCGGTGGCGGTGCTCGAGGCCGAGGTCGAGACCATCGACACGCCGGCGGAGGCGAAGAAGTTGCTCGACGGTTTCCTCGATGCGACGTCGCAATCGGCGCTCGCGGTCGAAGCCGGCTGGGACGGGCCGGAAGGTCGTAGCCAGCTACAGGGTCTCGCATTCGTGCGCGACGACGCGGCGGCGGACACGGTCTGGCTCCCGCGTCACGTGCTCGACGACAACGCCGTCCGCGAGTCGTTGCGGGCGCTCGTCGGTGAGAACGGCCGCCCGGTCGCCGCGCACGGTGTGAAGCCGCTCATGCGAGCGCTGCTCGGTCAGCTCGACGCCGACCTGCACACGCTGTGCCTCGACACGATGCTCGCCGCGTACCTCCTCGATCCCGCGGAGTCGCGCTATCTGCTCGCCGACCTCGTGCTCCGGTACGCGGGCCTCGAGCTCCCCGTCGGTGCGGGTGCGGTCGTGCCGGGCGAGTTGCAGCTCGACCTCGACGGCGACGCGTCGGACGGCTCGCTCGAAGCAGGCCGCCGCGCGCTCGCCGTGGCCAAGCTCGTCCCGCCGATCACTGCTGCGCTCGACGCGCAACGCATGCGTGCGTTGCACGACGAGATCGAGATTCCGCTCGTGCGCGTGCTGGCGAAGATGGAGGACGTCGGCATCGCGGTCGACGCCACCGAGCTCAAGCATCTCAACGACACCCTCGCGGCCGAGTGTTCCGAGCTGACGCGGGCGATCTGGGACGACGCCGGCGAGGAGTTCAATGTCAATTCCACGTTGAAGCTGCGCGAGATCCTCTTCGAACGTCTGGGTCTCCAGCCGACGAAGAAGACGAAGACGGGGTATTCCACCGACGCGGCGTCGCTCGAGAAGCTCGCCGGCCAGCATCCGATCGTCGAGCACCTGTTGCGCTACCGCGAAGTCGAGAAGCTGCGCTCGACGTACGGCGAAGGTCTGCTGAGCGAGGTCGCGGCCGATGGTCGGATCCACGCCACGTTCAACCAGACCGTGGCGCGCACGGGGCGGCTGAGCTCCGATGCGCCGAACCTGCACAACATCCCGGTGCGCAGCGAGCTCGGCCGTAGCTTCCGCAAGGCGTTCGTCCCAGCCAAGGGATGTGAGCTGCTCGTCGCCGACTACAACCAGATCGAGCTGCGCTGCATCGCGCACCTGGCGGAGGATCCCGGTCTCATCGCGGCGTTCGAGTCCGGAGCGGACATCCACAACGCCACTGCCGCGCGCGTCTTCGGCGTCGAACCGAACGCGGTCACGATCGAGCAGCGGTCGAAGGCGAAGATGGTCTCGTACGGACTCGCGTACGGGATGGAGGCATACGGGCTCGGCCAGCGCCTCAATATCCCGACCGACGAGGCGCAGGTCATCCTCGACGCGTACTTCGAAGCGTTCCCGAACGTGAAGGCCTACATGGAGGGCACCGTCGCCGAGGCTCGTGAGCGCGGCTACACGGAGACGTTGTTCGGTCGCCGCCGCCTCATCCCGGAGTTGAGCTCGAGCAACTTCCGCGTTCGTCAGGCGGGCGAGCGCCAGGCGATGAACGCCGGCATCCAAGGTTTGGCGGCAGACATCTTCAAGGTGGCGCTGGTACGGCTCGATAACGCTCTCGAGGACGAGATGCTGAAGAGCCGGATCATCTTGCAAGTGCACGACGAAGTGCTCGTCGAGGTTCCACCCGACGAGCACGATCGAGCGACCGCGCTCACACGCGATGTGATGGGTGGGGCTGCGGAGCTACGAGTACCGTTGGCCGTCAACCTTTCGTTCGGGCCGACGTGGGCCGACGCCAAGGCTTGAGGGGGACGAGGCCGACATGTCGAGGCGTCCGGCGCTGCGCGATTCAGCGGTGGGAACGACCTGGCGCACGATTCGTTCGTTGCTGTTCGTCATGTTGATCCTCGTGATCGTCTACACGTTGTTCTCGGCCGCCGTTGCAGTGTCGACGGCCGACAAGTGCGACGGGCAACTCCGGGCCGACAAGACGTGGAACTTCCTGCCGCCCCGATGGGATTGCGTGACGACGCAGCCCGGCCCGGGCGGGTGACGGAGCCCGAGCCCACCCACTGGTTCGAGCCACTCGCCGATCATCTCGGAACCGCGTACCTCCGCTACTCGTTCACGAAGGGCACTGCCCAAGAAGTCGAGTTCCTCGCCGGCGTGCTCGGCCTCCATCCCGGTGAACGGCTGCTCGACGTCGGCTGCGGACCGGGGCGTCATGCACTCACATTCGCGGCGCGTGGGGTCGAGGTCGTCGGCGTCGACATCGCGCAGCGGTTCATCGACATCGCGAGAGAGCGGACGTCGCCGGGTGATCCGGTGACCTTCGAGCGCATGGACGCCCGCGCGTTGCCGTTCCGGGACGAGTTCGATGCGGCCATCTCGTTGTGCCAAGGCGCCTTTGGGCTCGTGGGCCCGGGCAGCGACGTCGACGTGCTCGCGGGGATGGCACGCGCGCTGCGCCCCCGAGGACGGTTCGCTGTCAGCGCGTTCTCGTCGTACTTCCAGGTGAAGTATCCGCAGGAGCAAGGAGTGTTCGACATCGCCACCGGCGTGCATCACGAGCGCACCTCGCTCAAAGACGAGCAAGGCGACGCGATTGATGCCGACCTCTGGACGACGTGCTACACGCCGCGCGAGCTCGCGCTGGTGACCGCGAGCGCAGGACTGACCGTTGAACATGTGTGGTCGGTCGAGCCCGGACGGTACGAGCCCGCGACGCCGACGATCGAAACTCCGGAGCTGCTGATCGTCGGAACCAAGTCGGACACGTCGCCGCCGCTCGAAGTGGGGTAGCCTGTCGGGCCGTTGTCCGGGTTTCGCGCGCCTGCGAGACCGACCCATCCGACGAGACCATTCATCCGAGAAGGCGATTCCCTTGTCCGACCAGACCCCCGACTTGTCCGCTCCCGAAGCAGCTTCGATCGAACCACAGGAGCCGGTGAGCCCGGCCGCGGAAGAGGAGTACATCCCGCGGCAGGTGGTCGAAGACGACCTCGGCGGCATGTCGCTCGAGGATGCGTACGCGGCGTCGATGGTCGAGGTCGAAGACGGCCAGATCGTCGAAGGCACCGTGGTCAAGGTCGACCGTGACGAGGTCCTTCTCGACATCGGCTACAAGTCCGAAGGCGTCATCCCGGCGCGCGAGCTGTCGATCCGCAACGACGTCGATCCGTCCGAGATCGTCACCCTCGGCGACAAGGTCGAGGCGCTTGTCCTCCAGAAAGAGGACAAAGAGGGTCGCTTGGTCCTGTCCAAGAAGCGGGCACAGTACGAGCGGGCATGGGGCACGATCGAAAAGATCAAGGAAGAAGAGGGTGTCGTCCGCGGCCCCGTGATCGAGGTCGTCAAGGGTGGGCTCATCCTCGACATCGGGCTGCGCGGCTTCCTGCCGGCGTCGCTCGTCGAGCTCCGCCGCGTCCGGGATCTCGCGCCGTATGTCGGCCGCAGCCTCGAGGCGAAGATCATCGAGCTCGACAAGAACCGCAACAACGTCGTGCTGTCGCGCCGGGCATGGCTCGAAGAGACGCAGAAGGAGCAGCGCGAGGACTTCCTCGCCAACCTGAAGCCGGGCGAGGTCCGGTCGGGTGTGGTGTCGAGCGTGGTCAACTTCGGTGCGTTCGTCGACCTCGGCGGCATGGACGGCCTCATCCACGTGTCGGAGCTGTCGTGGAAGCACGTCGATCATCCGGGCTCGGTCGTGCAGGTCGGCGACGAGGTCAGCGTCCAAGTGCTCGACGTCGATCTCGACCGCGAGCGCATCAGCCTGTCGTTGAAGGCGACGCAGCAGGATCCGTGGCAGGAGTTCGCCACGACCCACCGGGTCGGCGAGCTCGTCTACGGGCGGGTCACCAAGCTCGTGCCGTTCGGTGCGTTCGTCCAGGTGGGCGACGGCATCGAGGGTCTGGTCCACATCTCGGAGATGTCGGCGCACCACGTCGATCTGCCCGAGCAGGTCGTCACTCCCGGTGAGGAGCTGTGGGTCAAGATCATCGACCTCGACCTCGCGCGGCGCCGCATCAGCCTGTCGATCAAGCAGGCCGCGGAAGGCGGCGAAGTCGCCGAGGAGTACCGCGAGCACTTCGGCGAGCACGCCTACGACGAGCAGGGCAACTACATCGGCTACGACACCTCCCAGTACGAGCAGGCCTGGGAGGAGTACGAGAAGTCCGAGGGGATCGAAGGCGCCGCGCCCACCGCGGAGCCGGACGGAACGATCGAAGCACCCGAGGACGGGACGATTCCGGAGGCGGCCGTCGCCCCCGACGAGGCACCCTCGGACGATGCGGAGCCGGCCTCGGAGGCCTGACGGCCTCTCGCCGCGCCGGCACATCACGGAGCGCGGTGCCCAAGAGGGCCGAATTCACGCGGAGTAGCCCGAACGCGCGAAGCGATGAATTTTCCGGAACCCTGTCTCAGTTTCGGGGGCGCATCGACCGACATGTTCCGTGCGGGAGGCTGCGATAGGTCCTCCGCGCCGGCGGTACTCGACTCCTACGATGAGCCAGGAGCGCGGGAGCCGCCGGTCCTGCCGGTTTGGAGGGACGTCCGCGAGCTTCGCGGTCCAATCTCACGCCGTCGGGCCGTGTTGGAACAAGGAACGAGGTGGGTGTGAGCTCTCGCAGAACGTTGATCCTGATTGCAGCGGTGGTGGTGGGCGCCATCTCTGCGTATCTCGTCTTCAACTACGTGAACAGCGCGGATGATCGCGCCCGCGCGAATGCGCGCGAGGTGGACATCATCAAGGTCCAGAAGGAGATTCCGAAGGGCCTGAGCGGTCGTGAGGCCGTGCAGCAGGGTGCGCTGGTCCACACGAAGATCCCGGCGGAGTTCAAGCCGCAGACGGCGATCACGGACGAGAGCATCATCGCCGACAAGGTCGCGGTTGCGAACTACACGAACGGACAGATCCTCGTCGACGGCATGTTCGCCGACCCGATCGACAACCAGATCACGTTCGCCGGCCGGGTGTCCGACCAATGCGGCGCGGTCGATCCTGGCACCGGTAAGCCGGCGCAGTGTGTGGCCGTGACGGTCTCGGTCGATCAGGTGCGCGGCGTCGCCGGCGTGATCGTGCCGGGCGACCTCGTGAACATCATGGTGCTGCCCGAGACCTCGTACTGCGCGCAGGCGAGCACGGCCAAGGGCGCCGTGGTGTCGGGTCTCGACCCGGGTCAGCCTGGCGGCGTCCAGAACAAGGGTGAGGCCGACGTCTGTAACCCGGCCCGCGTGCTCTACCAAGCGGTGAAGGTGTTGTTCGTCGACAAGAGCGCGATCCCACAACCGGGCGAGGTCACTGCCAGTGGCACGAACACGGCCACGCCGAACGGCCAGGCCCAGACGGTCACCAACACCGGTCTGATCACGCTCGAGGTGCCGGCGCAGGCTGCGCAGCTCATCGCGTCGATCACGCCCGACAACCTCTACCTGACCCTGCTCCCGGCGAACTACGCGCCAGAGGCGCTGCCCAAGTTGGATCCGTACCCGGCACAGTTGCCCGGCGAGGACCCCAACCTGCTGACGCCATACGGCCCCGCCGGCATCCAGAACCAGCGCTGAGCAATCAGAGCGCTGCACCCATCCATTCACCCCTTGACTTCCGGAACGGACAAGCGTGAGCTTCTTCCTCGGTGACGACGAGCCAGCAGATCGTGACGACCAACCCTTGACCAGTCCGGTCGGGGGGTTGGGCGCCGCGGTCGCCGTAGTCGACGCGGATCAGGCGGTGCGTAGCCGCCTCGCCATGCAACTCGGCGACTTCGCGGTGCCCGTAGCGAGCATCGAGGCACTGAGGGAACGCCTTACCGGCATCCCCTTGGTGGCGGTGCTCGGTCCGTCGTGCGCCAGCCCTGACGGTCTCGCCGCGGCCGAAAAGCTCATCGGCGACCGTCCGGAGATCGGCGCCATCCTCATCGCGCCGGAGCTCTCGACCGAGCTGTTCCGTCAGGCGTTGCGTGCCGGCATTCGTGACGTGTTGCCGGCGCCGGTCGACACCACCCAACTCGGGGAAGCAGTCCGGCGGGTCGTCGAGACGTTGCAAGCGGCCAAGCCCACGACCTCCGCGTTCGCGGAAGCCGGGGCCGAGCTCGCGCAGGTCATCACCGTGTTCTCCACGAAGGGTGGCGCGGGGAAGTCGGTCATCGCCGCCAACCTCGCGGTCGTCCTCGCGAAGCGCAGCGAGAAGCCGGTCGTGCTCGTCGACGCCGACCTGCAGTTCGGTGACGTCGCGGTGATGCTCAAGCTCGCGCCGCAGCACACGATTGTCGACGCGGTCGGCTCGATCGATCGCCTCGACCCGTCGTTGTTGCAGAACCTGCTCGTGCGGCACGAGCCGTCGGGTGTGTTCGTGTTGCCGGCCCCGCTCGAGCCCGCGTTCGCGGATCAGATCGGTGCGGACGAGATGGTGCGCATCGTCGAGATGCTGCGCACGTTCGCTTCGTATGTCGTCGTCGACACGCCGGCGTACTTCAACGACGTGGTCCTCGGACTCATCGAGGTGAGCGACGACGTGCTGCTGGTGGCGGGCATGGACATCCCGAACATCAAGAACGTGAAGATCGGTCTACAGACGCTGCGCCTGCTCAACACACCGATGTCGAAGTTGCGTCTGGTCCTGAACCGCGCCAACTCGAAGGTGAAGCTCGACGTGGGTGAAGTCGAGCGCACGCTGCAAGTCAAAGCGGACTCGCTCATCCCGAGCGACGTCGTCGTGCCTCAGTCAGTCAACAAGGGAACACCGGTGGTGCTGGATGCGCCGAAGTCCGGTGTGGCGCGCTCGATCGAACAGTTGGCGGACCTGTTCGTGAAGGACGCGAAGGGGAAGCGGCGGTGATGTCAGCCGGCACGGGTGACGTCCAGCTCCAGAAGGAAGGGTCAGGGGAATGAGTCTGTACAAGCGTCTGCACGAGGTGCAGGGCGGCGGTGGGGCGCTGGGAACTCATCGACGCGATCCGATGCTCGACGAGCTCCGACAGAAGATCCATCACCATCTGATCGACGAGCTCGGTCCGATCCTCTACGACAAGCGGTTGTCGGAGGAAGACCTCCGTCGCCGGGTGCACGAGCAGCTCCATGCCGCGCTCGCACAAGAGCGGGCGCCCCTGTCCGCGGCGGACAAGGCACAGCTCATCCAGGACGTCTCCGACGACATCCTCGGCTACGGGCCGATCGATCGTCTGCTCAAGGACGACGACGTCACCGAAGTCATGGTCAACGGACCCGAACAGGTCTACATCGAACGTGCGGGACGCATCGAGCGCACGACGGCGAGCTTCGTCGACGACACGCACCTGCGTCGCATCATCGACAAGATCGTCGGTCAAGTCGGTCGTCGCATCGACGAGTCGACTCCGATGGTCGACGCCCGCCTGCCCGACGGCTCCCGCGTGAACGCGGTCATCCATCCGTTGGCGATCGGCGGACCGTTCCTCACCATCCGTAAGTTCTCCAAGGACCCGTACCAGATCGATGACCTCATCCGGTTCGGCACCCTGAACGCGCATGCCGCGCGGTTCCTGCAGGCGTGCGTGGTCGGCCGGCTGAACGTCATCGTGTCCGGCGGTACCGGCACCGGTAAGACGACGACGCTCAACGTGCTGTCGTCGTTCATCCCGTCGGACGAGCGCATCGTCACCGTCGAGGACGCGAAAGAGCTCCAGCTCCACCAGGAGCACGTGCTCCCGATGGAGGCACGGCCGCCGAACATCGAAGGCCGAGGCCAGGTCACGATCCGCGACCTCGTCAAGAACTGCCTCCGTATGCGACCCGACCGCATCGTCGTCGGTGAGTGCCGCGCCGGGGAAGCGCTCGACATGTTGCAGGCCATGAACACCGGCCACGACGGCTCGATCACGACCGTGCACTCCAACAGTCCACGCGACACGCTCGCCCGTATCGAGACGATGACGCTGATGTCGGGCTTCGACCTCCCGGTCCGCGCCATCCGTGAGCAGATGGCGTCCGCGCTCGACCTGATCGTGCACCTGACCCGCCTGCGCGACGGCACCCGCCGCATCACGCACATCACCGAGGTCCAGGGCATGGAAGGCGATGTCATCACGCTGCAGGACATCTTCCTGTTCGACTTCGGCATGGGCGTCGACGAGCACGGCCGCTTCCGCGGTCACCTGAAGGCAACCGGTGTCCGGCCGAAGTTCGCCGAGAAGCTGGCCGACCTCGGTATCCGCCTCGGCCCGGAGGTGTTCCAGCCCGAAGCGTTCGCCCGCAAGGCCGTGGGATCGCGATGAACCGCCCGGCGCGGCGGACGATGTTCGCCGTCTTCGCGTGTGCCGCCCTGTCGGTGGTCGCGGTGCTGGCCCCGATGCCGGCCGGCGCGCAAGTTGCCGCGCCTGCCGCGAGCGGGCACCAAGTGCAACTCGTGCGGGTGAACAGCACCGACCCGACCAACGTCGACGTCGTCTTCCGCTACGACGGCAGCGCGTCGGACGTGTCGGGCGTGAAGGCCCAGGAGAACACGACCGACGTCAAGGCGAACAACCCGCAGTCGCTGGCGCAGGCCAACATCCAGCAGGGTGTCGTGTTCGTCGTGGACACCTCGGCGTCGACCGACGCCAACGCCACGCTGGCCGAGAGCAAGGCCGCCATCAAGTCGTTGGCCGCCACGCTCCCGAAGGGGATGCAGGTCGCGCTCGTGGCGGCCGGCGGCGACGCGCTGGTCATGCAGCGTTTCACCACCGATCTCAATGCGTTCGACACGCAGCTCGCCTCTCTGACGCCGAAGGGTGACGGCGCGCTGTGGGAGGGCGTCGTTCGCGGTGCGTCGACGATCCAGGACCAGCCGGCGCTCATCGGTTCGCTCGTGCTCGTCACCGACGGCAACAGCGGCACGGGCACGCCGTTCGCAGACGCAAAGGGCGCGGCGTTGTCGGCCGGCGCTTCGGTGTACGCGTTCGGCGTGCAGGACGGCAAGCTCGGGGGCGAAGCACACGAGCTCGCCGACGCGACCGGTGGCGTGTACCAGGAGAGCACCAAGGCCTCCGACCTCCCTGGCTTCATGACGTCGATCACGGCGGACCTGTCGGGGCTCTACCACTTCACCTACGCGTCAAAATCCACCAGCGGCGTGAACGACCTCACCGTCTCGGTGGGTGACGCGTCGACCCGCGGTTCGTACGTCGTGGGCTCGGACGCCCGTGGCACTGCCGCTCTCGCCTACCAGGCGCCGTCGACGTCGAGCGGTTTCACCTCGAAGTTCCAGAACGACTTCGGCAAGTACCTCGCCATCATCCTCGGGTTGCTGGCCGCGGGGCTCGCCGCCTACGCCATCATGAGCATCGTCGTGAAGGACCGGACCGGTCTCGACACGATGTTGCAGCCGTACTCCGAGGGTTATGTGTCGGGCGCCGGTGACGACGACGAGACCCATGCCGATCAGGGCATGGCCCAGACGGCGATGATGCAGCGGGCGGTCGAGTTGACCCGTCAGTTCGCCGAGAAGCGCGGCTTCCTCACCCGGGTCGAGGGTTCCCTCGAGCGCGCCAACCTTCCGCTGCGAGCGGCCGAGGCGATCCTCTTCTACGTCGCGGGCGCTGTGGTGGTGTCTCTGCTGACCCTGGTGGTGACTCGCAGCCTGTTCGCCTTCCTCATCGTGTTGGCGATCGCGGGGCTGTTGCCGCCGGCGACGCTGAGCTTCCTGTCGAATCAACGGCGACGCCAGTTCGAAGCGCAGCTTCCCGACACGCTGCAGTTGCTGTCGGGCACACTGCGCGCCGGTTACTCGATGATGCAGGGTGTCGAGGCCGTGTCGCAGGAGGCGGCGGAGCCGATGGGCCGTGAGCTCCGTCGGGTCGTCACCGAAGCTCGCCTCGGACGCCCGCTCGAGGAATCGCTCGACGCGGTCGCCGAGCGTATGGAGAGCAAGGACTTCGCCTGGGCGGTCATGGCCATCCGCATCCAGCGTGAGGTCGGCGGCAACTTGTCCGAGCTCCTCATGACCGTCGCCGAGACGATGACGCAACGAGAGCGGCTCCGCCGTGACGTGAAGTCGCTGACCGCGGAAGGTCGCATCAGCGCCTACGTCCTCGCCATCCTGCCGATTGCGTTGGGCATCGCCATGTATGTCATCAACCCCGACTACATGACGGTGCTGTGGGACGAGAACGTCGGCCGCGTGATGCTGGCCGGTGGTTTGATGCTCATGGTCGGCGGGTTCTTGTGGATGAATTCCATCGTCAAGATCGATGTGTGAGGACGTGACGCCATGTTGATCGCAGACGTGACGGGATCAGGGATGCTGGCGGTCGTCGGCATCGGTGCCGCCATCGGTCTCGTCGTGTTCGCCATCGCCTCCCAGGCCGAAGAGCGGTCGGTCGTGCGCAGCTCGCTGCGCCAGCTCGACGGCTACGAGGTCGAGAACGTTCGCGACCAAGAGCTGCTGAACCCGCTTCGTGAGCGCGCGCTCGTTCCCGCGGCGCAACGGCTCACCGAGCTCGGTCGCCGGTTCACGCCGACCGGCTACGTCGACAAGGTGCGCCAGAAGTTCGTGTACGCCGGCGAGCCGAGCGCGGACGCGGTCGACCGGTTTCTCGCGACCCAGGTTCTCTTCTTCGCCGCGGCGGTCGTGGCCTCGATCTTCTTTCTCGTCGCGCTCGACGGCCTGCTGAGGTGGGCTGCGATCGGACTCGTCCTTCTCGGCGGTGTGCTCGGCCCGTCCGCCATCCTGAACCGCCGCGTCGAGGAGCGTCAGCACCAACTGCGCATCAAGCTGCCGGACATCCTCGACCTGCTCACGATCAGTGTGGAGGCCGGCCTTGGCTTCGAGCAGGCCCTCGACCGCACGGTCGCCGCGGTGCCGGGGCCGCTGTCCGACGAGTTCGGTCGGATGCTCGGAGAGGTGCGAGCCGGCTCGAGCCGTGCCGATGCGATGCGCGCGCTCGAAGCGCGCTGCAACGTGCCCGAGGTTCGCTCGTTCGTGCTCGCCATCCTCCAGGCCGACACCTTTGGTGTGTCGATCGGGCGGGTGCTGCGGGCCCAGGCCGACGAGATGCGCGTCAAGCGCCGCCAGATCGCTCAGGAACAGGCACAGAAGGCTCCCGTGAAGATGCTGATCCCGATGGTGTTCTGCATCTTCCCCGCGCTCTTCGTCATCGTGCTCGGCCCGGCGATGATCAACATCTACAAGCAATTCTGATCGGCTCGTCGCTTCGCTCCTGCCTCCGCCGCATCCCACACCTGTGTGATCGAGTGCGCTAGGTGTTGACTGTGCAGAACCCGCGGTTCACGCGCGTGCCGTCCCTCGCGGCCATCGTGGGTGGGGTCGTTGCCTTCGTCGGGCTGTTGATCGGTCTCGGTCCGCTCAACGACAACAGCTACTTCACGCATCTGGCGACGGGTCGCATCATCTACGAGACCCATCACATCCCGCTTCACGACCCGTACAGCTTCACTGCACTCGGTCACCCATGGGTCGTGCAGAGTTGGCTGGCGTCGGTCTTCTACGGCACGGCCGACGAGCTGTGGGGTCCGGCGGGCGTGCTGCTGGTCGTCGCCATACCGGCGGCGATCGTGGCCGCGCTGGTGTGGACGTTGACCCGCCCGGCGCAGACGCTGATCGGCCGGGTGATCATCGTCGGGCCGTTGCTCGTGATCGGCGCCGACGGCGGCTGGGTCGAGCGCCCGCTGCTGTTCGGCCTCGTGGCCCTGTGTCTCGTGCTGCTGGCGGGGGAGGGCCGGCTCGATCCTCGGTGGCTCGTGCCGACGATGTGGTTGTGGGTCAACACCCACGGCTCGTTCCCGCTCGGGCTCGTCGCGCTCGGTCTCCTCGCCATCGGGAGGTGGCTCGATCACGAGGCGGCGCATGTCGAGTGGCGCGCCCTGCGGTGGGCGGCACTCGGCACACTCATCGGCGGGATCAACCCGCTCGGCCCGCGACTGCTCGTGTTCCCCATCGAGCTCCTGCGTCGCCAAGACGTGCTGTCGAACGTGATCGAGTGGCAGGCGCCGAGGTTCATCCACGTCGGCCAGCGCGCGTTCCTGCTCGTGCTCGTGCTCGCGATCGTCGCCCTGGTACGTCGGCCGTCGTGGCGCGCGGGGCTCCCGCTGGTCGTCTTCACCGTGGCCTCGCTGCTCGGTGCCCGCAACGTCGTCATCGCCAGCATCGTGTTCGTGCCCGGCCTCGCCCGCGGCCTCGCGGGCATCGGCACCGTGAGCGGCGACGAGCGCCGATCGATCTTTCGTCCGGTGGCCGGGGCTCTCGTCGTCGTCGGGGTGCTGGCGACCGTGGTCGCGTGCAAGGGACCGGTGTACAGCTTCAACGGCTACCCGGTGGCGGCTGTCACCTGGGCCGAGCGCGAAGGTCTGTTGGCACCGGGTTCGCGGGTCGTGTCACGCGACTATGTCGGCAACTACATCGAGGTCCGCTACGGCACCGCGGTGAAGGTCTTCATCGACGACCGTTACGACATGTTCCCGGCGTCGGTCGTCGATGATTCGGTGATCCTGAACGAAGGCACCGCGGGATGGGACGAGGTCCTCGATCGGTGGCACGCCAGCGCCGTGGTCTGGCCGGCACACGAGGCACTGGCTCAACTCCTCGCCACGTCACCGCATTGGCGGATCGTGTACTCGGATCAGGAGTTCCTCGTCGCCGAGCCCCGCTGAGCGCCCCGGGTGGTCAAGAGCGCCCACGCTGGGCCCGGCGATGAGACCACTGCCGAGCCGTCAGCCTGGTCAGTTGAGGGAGTTGCCGACGCTGTCGAACTTGCTCGACGCGTTGTTGCCGAGGAGCGTGATGGCGGCGATGCAGACGACCGCGATCAGAGCCACCAGCAGCGCGTACTCGACGAGCGAAGCACCGTCGTCGCCGCCGAAGCGGGCGCGGAGCCAGGTAGCGAGGAAAGTGTACGAACAGGTCATCCGGTCAGCTCCTTGGGTGGTGCGAACTCGCACGCCGGGGCCTGGCGGCTCCGGCTCCAGGGGGATCGGCGCGCGATTTCCGCCACTTAAGGTGCTGACCGGGCCATTTCCCGCTGGCCAACAGGACTAGTGCAGCCATTGTGGGTGCTGACGCTGCACGGCCGCCTGAATGTTGGTGCGTCGCGCCCGCAGAGGCTCAGTTGATCGAACTGCCGACGCTGTTGAACTTCGACGATGCGTTCTTGCCGAGCAGCGTGATGGCGGCGATGCACACGACGGCGATCAAGGCGACGAGGAGCGCGTACTCGACGAGTGACGCGCCCCGCTCGTCTGCGAACCGGGCACGAAGCCAGGTGGCAAGGAAGGTGTACGTCGTGCTCATCGAATTCGCTCCCGGTTTCTCGTTGTCGCTGGATCTTGCTGTGGCCGGAGGCAACGCTCCGACACAGACTGTTATCGGAACCGGACGTCACGGCATGCATAGGCCGAACGACCAGTTCCCACAGTCTCGGCAGACTCCGCGGACGCAGGGGTGGATGCACGCGCAACGGCCCGCAGGCAGGGTCTGCGGGCCGTAGTCGAATTGTGCAGCGATCGTTTGGCCGCCCGGGAAACCCAGTCAGTTGGCGGTGACGATCGAGTTGGCGGAACGGCTGACGCTGCCGCCGTTGGTGCCGCCGAAGAACTGCAAGGCACCGATGCACACGAAGGCGATCAGTGCGAGCAGCAGGGCGTACTCCACGAGCCCGGCTCCTCTGTCCCGCCATCTCTTGGTGCTGCCCGTTGAAGCCGCCATCTCAATGCTCCGCTTTGCTTGGTGGGTTGGAGTCCAGAACTACGTGAGGGGCGGGCTCACCGCCCCCCCCTCACGACAACTCAGGTTGACGTCGATCAGTTGATCGAGCTGCCGACGCTGTTGAACTTCGAAGAGGCGTTGTTGCCGAGCAGCGTGATGGCGGCGATGCAGACGACCGCGATCAGCGCCACGAGGAGTGCGTACTCAACCAGCGAGGCGCCCTTCTCGTCGTCGAAACGTGCCCGGAGCCAGGTGGCGAGGAACTCGTACGAGGTGATCATTCTTGACACTGCTCCCTTTGTGTTGGTGACGACCGCCCCCGGTTCCCGGGGAACTGGCTTCGTGTCATCACATCTATCGACGCGAGGGTGGGAACGATCCATAGGTCGACCGACCCATTTTCGACGCATGTCCGCTACGGACCGTGACGGGCACCTTGCGCCTCCAGGTCGTGACCTGCAGGTTCAGTCCAAGTGGATGATTCCCATCCTCACTGCTTGTAGGACTGCCTGGGTGCGGTCACGGGCGTCGAGCTTCTGGTAGATCGAGGCGAGGTGGTTCTTCACCGTCTTCTGGCTGATGTAGAGGCGCTCCGCGACCTCAGGCGTCGAGTAGCCGTCGGCGATGTGTTGGAGCACTTCTTCCTCGCGTCGGGTGATGACTCGCTCCTCTTCGGTCTCGTCGGCGGTTCGATCAAGGCGCCGGAGCTCATAGAGCATGCTCGAGGCCAGTTGGGGCGAGAGCGCGGTGTCGCCGCCGGCGGCCATGCGGACCGCACCCGCGATCTCCTCGGTCGAGCAGTCCTTCACGAGATAGCCGGACGCGCCGGCACGGATGGCCGATGCCACGACGTCCGCGTCGGCGTGCATCGTCAGCATGACGACACGAACCTCGGGCTGCGCCTCGTGCACCCTGCGAGCGGCCTCGACGCCGTCCATCTCCGGCATGGTGACGTCCATGAGGATCACGTCGGGCTCGAGCTCCTCCGACAGCTTGACCGCCTCGAACCCGTCGGAGGCTTCGCCCACGACGTCGAAGCCTTCGTCCGTCATCGACCGGCGAAGGCCCTCACGCAACATGCGGTGGTCGTCCGCCAGCAGGAGTCGGATCGCCGTCATGGGAATCCCCCTCGTGATCTGGCGAGAATCTAGTGGCCGGTTCGCGTCGAGGTCGCGATGGCGTCACGCGGAGGAGGGCGTCACGCAGACGAGGGCGTCACGCGGACGAGGGCGTCACGCGGACGAGCGACGCAGACCGAGCAGACTCGACCGTGGCGCCGGCATGACGCCGAGCAGGCATCGGACGCGGGTGCCGACGCCGGGCGTGCTGTCGACGTCGAGGGTGGCGCCGATGCTGGCCGCTCGTTCCCGCATCCCGATGATCCCGTACGAGTCGAGGCGGCCCGCTCGCCCGATCGGGAAGCCCTGGCCGTCGTCGGCGACCTCGAGCACCGCGGTGGTGCCGTCGCACTGCCACATGAGCGTGACGTGGGCGGCGCCTGCGTGCTTCTCGACGTTGGCGAGCGCCTCCTGTGCGATGCGGAACAGCTCGCGCTCCTGGAGCAGTGGCAGGCGGCCGGTCTCCTGGCTGCGCATCACGATGTCGAGACCGGTGCGCTCCCGAACCCGCTGGAGGTAGAGATCGAGGACGGTGAGCATGTCCTGGGCTTCGGACACGTCGGTCCGCAAGTCGTACAGCGTGTCCCTCACCTCACGGATGACATCGCGGATGTCGGAGCGCAGCTGTTCGAGCGATGCCTCGACCGGCTCGCCGCGCCCAGCCGTCTTGACGATGCGATCGAGCTCGAACGCGAGGTAGGCGAGCGACTGTCCGATGCGATCGTGCAGATCCCGTGCGATGCGGGTGCGCTCCTCCTCGGCGCCCACCGTGCGAAGACGGCCGAACCAGCGGGCGTTGTCGAGGGCGAGCGCGGCCGGCTCCGCGAAACCGTTGAGCAGCTCGACGTCACGAGCGCTGAAGTGCCCGGGCTCGGGATGCTCGATGGCGACGAGGCCGATCACCGAACCCCGGGCCGAGAGCGCGGCGTAGATGCCGGAGTACATGCGCGGAGCGAGCCCTGGGCCACCGTTGGCCAGCAGGTTGACCTCGGACACCGTGCGTTGCTCCCGCACGGCCGTGGCGAGACCGGGAGGAAGCTCGTCCGTCGAAAAGCGCGGCTGCAGGCGCGTGCCTTCGCGGCGGGTTGTGACCCAATGGTGATCCGTCTCGTCGTGGACGAGCACCGCGGCGGCGGCGAAGTCGAAGAGGTCGCGCAACCGGACCATCGTCGAGTCGAGGACCTCGTCGAGATCGAGGGAGGCGGGCAAGGTCTGCGCGACACGATGCAGCGAGAACAACAACGCGTTGGCATCGGCGAGGCGCCCGAGTCGATCGAGCGCCAGTGACTGCTGGCGGTCGGCCTCACCGGAGATGCGGCGGGTGTAGCTGGCCACCAGTGCGATGAGGACGAACTCTGCCGCCCACTGACCGCCGGTGCGGAACTGGTGGCCGTTGCGGAGATAGTCCGGCACGCCGATGATGAGGACCGACCCCACGACGATCTCGAGCGAGAACACGAAGCCGCGCGAGAAGCCGGCGATCATGATCGCAGTGATCAGCGTGAAGACGAACGGCGAATCCCAGTAGCCGGTCGACACGATGGCGAGGACGTGGAATGCGACCTCGGCCAGGAGGATGAGCACGCTCGACGCGTCCTCGGTCATCCGCAGCGGCCGCAGCGTGCGGAACGCGGCGTAGGCCACGATCGGGATGACCCACACGCCCGACGACACCCGGCCCCGTTGCAAGTCGCCGGCCGCCAGCACGAGGCTGATCGCCACCGTGCCCCATCGCACGGCGATGATCGCCGGCCGGAACGGTGCCAGCCGGTCGTGGGGGTCGTCGATGCCGATCAGCCGAAGACGGCTCCGATCTTCGCCGCGGCGGGACCGAGCACGATCACGAAGACGGGCGGGAAGATGAACAAGATCAGCGGGAACAGGATCTTGACCGGCAGCTTGGCCGCCTTCTCGCGCGCCCACTGGCGGCGCTTCGTTCGCATCTCGGTCGCTTGGGTCTTGAGGACGCGTCCGATCGGCATCCCCAGAGCGTCCGCTTGCGTCAGAGCCAGCACGAAGTTCGATAGCTCCGGTACCTCGGTCCGCTTCTTGAGGTTCTGAAGGGCATCCCGTCGCGGGAGGCCCAACTCCATTTCCTTCAGCGTACGTGAGAACTCCTCCGCGAGAGGGGAATCGAAGTGCTCGCACACGATGCCGAGCGCCCCTTCGAATCCGACACCGGCCTCGACCGAGATCGCCATCAGGTCGAGCGTGTCGGGAAGGTCCTTCAAGAGGGCGTCGTGGCGCTCCCGCACCTGCCGGTTCAGCCGCACGCTGGGGTACATCGCGCCGATGGCGGGCATCCCCACGAGGAGGATGATGGCGACGCCGGTCGACGGCGACGCGAGGGCGATGTAGCCGAGCGTGGACGCGAGCATCACGCCGGCCAGCAGCACCTGTGCGGAGATGATCTCCTCCGGTCGATACCTCCCCGCCCATCCCGCGTACACGAGCTTCTGGCG
>DASXPN010000051.1:0-32397 GCA_036493595.1 Acidimicrobiales bacterium
CGTTCCGAGCCCGATGGTCTTCGTGGCCGCCGCGCCCCACGCCAGCGTCATGAACGGGTCGAACAGAAACGGTGACGGATAGCTCTGCGCGGCGGGATGGACGACGTGATCGCTGACCCAGATGTCGTCGAAGCCAAGCGCTTCGGCGGCGCGCGCCGCCTCGGTGATCGAGGTCGCGCCGGCGGTGCGGCCGTACTGGGGCAGGTGGATACCGAAGCGCATCGTGCTCCTCGATCGTCGACGTGAGTTGCGCTCACACTGCCATGCGCGCGTGGGCCGGGCCCCGAGAGCCGGAGCACCTACGATTCCGGGGCGCGCCGCGGCACGTCGCCCCGGGACGCGGGCTCCTCCGAACGGGCCGTGCGCGAAGCAAACGGTCAACGGCAGTTGGGCCAGTACCGGAAGCACAGGCCTCGTCGGGCCCGGCGGCGAGAGCTTCGTCACCACCGCGAGCGGACCGGTCGACATGGCCTTGCACGGATGGCGCGGCGCCGTCGGTTACGAGAACAACGGGTTCCGAGCGATGTACATCGAGCCCGTCGACTTCAGCGACGGCATCCCTGTCGTGCGGACCGACTGGCCTCGCACCGGAAGCGCCTTCCCGGTCCCCGGTCCGGTGATCGCCAGCCGGGGCGACGGATCGATCGACCTCATGATGACCGGTCCGTCCGGCTCGCTGTACCGACGTCCATTCGATGACGGTGTCTGGGGCGAGTGGGACTCGGTCGGCGGCGCGACGACGTCGACGCCCGCGGCGACGTGGATCGCGGGCACGCTTCACGTCTTTGTCCGCGGTACGGACGGGGCGCTCTGGCACCGGTGGTTCACCGGCAGCGCGTGGTCCAACTGGGAGTCACTCGGCGGCTCGATCATCGGCAGCCCCACCGCCGTGTCGATGGCACCGGGCCGCGCCGACGTGTTCGCACAAGGCACCGACGGCGCCCTCTGGCACCGCTGGTTCACCGGCAGCGCGTGGTCCAACTGGGAGTCGCTCGGCGGCTCGATCATCGGCAGCCCGACCATCGTGTCGATGGCGCCCGGACGCCTCGACGTGTTCGCACAAGGCACCGACGGCGCCCTCTGGCACCGCTGGTTCTCCGATGGGTGGGCGAGTTGGGAGCCACTTGGTGGGCTCCTCGTCGGCGGCCCGGGGGCCGTGTCCGATTCGTCCGGCGACCTTGACGTGTTCGTCCAAGGTACCGACGGCGCGATGTGGCACCGAGGGTTCGCATCGGCCGGCTGGGCCGGATGGGGCGCGTGGGAACCGTTCGGCGGTCGGATCATGTCCGATCCTTCCGCCACCGCGACGGGTTCGGGCCAGATCGCGGTCACCGCCGGCGGCGGCGATGGTGATGCGTGGGCGCGAACGCTCTCCGGTTCGGCGTGGACCGGCTGGTTCCCGCTCGGCGCGTCGTCGTGGAGAGTTGGAGTCGCGGACGTCGAGCCGACGCTCGAATTTAGGTGAATAACATTATTCTCACCTGGTGCCAGGGTCCGATCCGCTATCTGTCCGCAGCCGGTTGCTCGAGGCGGCCGCGGAAGCGTTCGCGGAGAAGGGTTACGACGGAACCCGAGTGGGCGACATCGCCCGCCGCGCCGGTCTCAGCACCGGCGCCATCTACTCGCAGTTCGCGAACAAGTCGGACCTGTTGATGAGCGCGCTCGTCGAGCGCACCACGTCCACGTTCGACACGTCGCTCGAGAAGTTGCGCCAGAAGCCCTACGACGAGGCGCTGCTCGGCGCGTCCATGGTCTTCCGCCAGATCGACGAACCGCTGTTGCTCGACGCGCTCGCGGCCGCCCAACGAGACGACGGCCTCGCGGATCGGCTGCGCGCCGACTTTCGCGAACGGGAGCAGGGGACGGTGGCGTTCGTGCTGGCGGCGCAAGAGAAGGGCGATGCGCCGAAGGAACTGTCGGCCGAGGCCGTGGCGCGGCTGTCGATGGTCTTGCGAGTGGGGACCTACGCACTCGGCCAACTCGGATTCGAGCGTCTTTCGGACTCAGACCTTGCGGCGCTGAGCCGGCGCATCGTCGAGGCGCTGGTCCGGGCCGACGACGGCGGCACCGGCTCATGACCGGGCTCTCGAACGACACCGCCTCCGGCAACCACCTCCGTGCCGTGCTCGAGCACGCACCCGTCGCCCTACTGACCTTCGACCGGCACGGTGTCTGCACGATGGCCGAGGGCAGGTTGCTCGACGGCGACGAGATGCCCCGCCATCTCGTCGGCCGATCGCTCGGTGAGATCGGCGCGTATTTCGACCTCGACGACTGTGACTCGTACATGGAGCGCGCCATCCACGGTGACACGATCACCGTCGCGTCGGCATCGTCCGATCGTCGTCTCGAATGCCGGTTCGAACCTGTGCTCGCCGACGGCGAGGTCGCGAGCGGGCTCGCCGTCGTCACCGATGTGACGGAACGGGCTCGGCTGCACGACCTCGGGTCGAAGGAGGCGCGATTCCGGGCGATGGTCCGCTATTCGGCGGACATCATCGCGGTGGTCGAATCCAATGGACGGTTGGTCGAAGCGAGTCCTGCCGCGACGACCGTGCTCGGCCTCGATCCCGACGACGTCGTCGGGCAGGACATGTTCGACCTCATCCATCCAGACGATCACGCGCTCGTGGCCGATGCGCTGATGGATGCCGTCCATGGCACAGGCCCCGAAGATCCGATCGTGTTGCGCATGCGATCGAACTCCGGCAACTGGCGCCATCTCGAAGTCACAGGGCGGCCGGTCGGCGACGACATCGCGTGCGGCGTGGTGGTGGTGGCGCGTGACGTCACCGATCGCAAGAAGCACGACGCCGCCCTGGTCGCGTCCGAGCGGCGCTACCGCGCCCTCGCCGGCCGCGCCTCGCAAGTGCTGGCGGTTGTCGACGCTCTCGGCCGCTGCACCTTCGTCGACGACAATCCGCACTCGTTGCTCGGATGGACGGCGGACGGTGTCGGTAAGGACGTGCGCGGACTGATCGCGGACGAGGACATAGCTGCGTTCGACACGTACTTCAACGGCGTCGTGGCGCGCAGCGGCATGCACGCGCCCGCCGTGTTCCACGTCTTCGACCGCTTCGGCACCGAGCACTACCTCGAGGTCGTCGCCACCAACCTGCTCGACGATCCGCACGTCAACGGGATCGTGCTCGACGGCCGCGACGTGACCGAACAGCAAGTCGCTGAGCAATCGCTACGCCTCCAGGCATTGCACGACGGCCTTACCGGACTGGCCAACCGCACGCTGTTCGTCGACCGCGTCGACCACGCGTTGCATCGCACGCGGCGCGATCACAAGTCGATGATGGCGGTCGTCGTTCTCGACATCGACCGGCTCAAGCTGGTCAACGACTCCCTCGGACACAGCGCCGGTGACGAAGTGCTCATCGCCATCGGCAAGCTGCTCGAAGGCGCCACGGGTCCGGCCGACACCATCGCCCGCCTGACCGGTGGCGAGTTCGCGGTCTGCTGCGAGAACCTGCGCGACGAGAGCGGCGCGCTCGACATCGCGAAGCGACTCTCCGAGCGGGCGCGTACGCCGCTCAAGGTCGCGGGGCAGGACGTTCACCTGACCGCGTCGATCGGCATCGCGCTGTCGCGGCGATCGGGCGACACCGCGGAAGCGTTGCTGCGCGACGCCGCCGTCGCGCTCAACCGGGCGAAGGAAAAGGACCGCGGCCGCATCGAATTGTTCGACAACGACGCCCGCCTGCGCGCCGTTCACCGGCTCGAGATCGAGAACGGGATGCGCGCCGCGCTGCGCCTCGGTGAGCTGCGCGTCCACCACCAGCCGGTGGTGCGACTGCGCGACGGCCGCATGGTCGGCACCGAAGCGCTCGTCCGCTGGCAGCACCCGACGCGCGGCCTGCTTGCTCCCGACGAGTTCATCCCCGTCGCCGAGGACGCCGGCTTGATCGGTGCCATCGGTCAGTGGGTCATCGAGGAGTCGTGTCGCCGCGTGCGCGACTGGCGACAGCGCGCGGGCTTCGAGCACCTGGCCGTCGCCGTCAATGTGTCGGCTCGCCAGCTCAACGACGACCACATCGTCGAGACCGTGCGCCGCGCACTCGAACTGAACGACCTCCCGGCCGCGGCGCTCGGCCTCGAGGTCACAGAGACAGCGCTGATGGCGGACGAAGCGCAAGCGAGGTCGACGCTCACACAACTGCACGAGATCGGCGTCCGCCTCGCCATCGACGACTTCGGCACGGGCTACTCGAGCCTCAGCCACCTTCGGAAGTTCCATTTCGACGCGCTGAAGATCGACCGCTCGTTCGTCGCCGGACTTGCAGAAGACGACGGCGAGGACGCGGCGATCATCGCCGCGGTCATCGCCCTGGCCCGCTCGCTCGACATCCGCGTGATCGCCGAGGGCGTCGAGACGATCGAGCATGCGCGCAAGCTCGCCAACCTCGGTTGCCACAACGGGCAGGGCTATCTGTGGGGACGGCCGCTCCCGCCAGAGCAGCTTGCGCTACCGCGTAGGTTCGCCGTCGACTGACCGGCATGTCGTGCTCGACCGCGGATCGGTGCCGTCACTTCGGCGCGAGCGCGGCCTGCTGTTGCTCTGCCAGCTTGCTCGAGCGAATCGGCTTCGGATGCCTCTGGAACGGCCGGGCCGCCGTCTCGAGCGCGGCGTAGATCCCGTACACGACGACGTCGAGCAACGCGGCGTAGCCGATCAGCAACACACCGACGCCCGTCAGCACCGCGAACCGGTAGCCGTGCCACCAAACGAGGCCGAGAACGAACGGGCTCAGCAGCGCAAGCAGCGCGACGCTCCCGGCCGTACCGACGGAGAGCGACCCGGCCGCGACTGCGAGCACGAGCGCAGCCGCCCCGACACAACCCGCCAGCGCGTACAAGCCCATCCACAGGATCACCGTGATCATCGAGATACCACCCGCGTTCTTGCGCGTGCGCGCGCTCACCGCTGCCCACATCACCCAGCGCAACAGCCACGGCACACCGGTGTCGCCCATCGCGTCACGGAACACTTCGTCCGCGTGCGCCGACGTCACCGCGTTGGGGACGTTCGGGTCCTGAAGATGATCGTGCAACAGCGCGGCGAACGTGTGGCGCCCGTAGCGAGGAACGAGCCACGTGAGGAACCACGGCGTCGAGGCGAGATCGGTGACGTCACTGGCAGGCACGATCCAGAGGGGATCGCCCGCGTGGTCGAGGTACTGGAACGGCTCCTCCAGATCGAAGTCCGTGGCGTCGATCTGGCGCAGCACCACCTCGGCCGGTTGGTAGCTGTAGCGCTTGCGGAACGGGCCGGTGTCGATCTTCGGTGCGTCGGGATCGGTGCTGGCCAGCCCGATCAACGAGCGATGAAGGTGCTCGACGGCGCCGCTGGCGAGCTCGGAGTCGGACTGTCCCGTCACGATGGTGAGCTCGGCGAGCTTGGCCGCCGCCGCGGGCGTCAACGTGAGCGCCATGCCGTTCCCCTCCACATGTCCAGCGAGCGCGGTCAGCGTGTCACGTTGGCCCGCACCATGGCGGGTTCGTTCCCGTCGCGCAGTGGCGGGTTGTGGTCAGCTGGTGGGTTCGGCGCTGCGGTCCACCCCACACAAGCGCTGCCAACCGCGCGGGATCCTGCCCTTCACCAAGACCTCGGCGTCGACCAGCGCGCGCAACACGGAGCGCGTCGCTTCGTGACGAAGCGCGACTCGCTTCGGCAACTGGCGCACGCGCTTCCACGTGTCGAAGCCCGGCAAGCCGACGGTCTCGTACACACCCGGATGCACGAGCTGATCGAACATCTGCCCGACGATCAGGGGCGCGACGAACTTGACCGCGAGTCGATCGATCACGCTCGCGTCTCGCCATGTCTCCGGCAGCACGATGCGGGCGAAGGCCAGGTGCCGTGCTTCTTCCTGGCGGTGATACCGGTTGACCTCGCGGACGAACGGATCGGTGTCCGGATGCTCGCATGCGAGCTTCTGCACGAGATCGGGGATCTCCTCACCACCGAGCACGAGCGTGAAGAACAGCGATGGCAAGCTGATGACACGCCGCACCCCCCGCCGCATCAGCCACGACTGGATGCCGCGGGCGAACGGATTCTTCGCCGTGGGTTCGAGTTGCTCGATCATCCGCACGAAGAGCCGCGAGTGGCGCGTCTCCTCACCGACCTCGTGCAGCAGATAGCTGACGCGCGGATCAGTGAGGTCGTGGGAGTCGACGACCCGCAAGGAGAAGCCGGCCATCAGCACCGCTTCGAAGTTCACGCCGGCCTGCGCGATGGACGCGACCTCCTCGCGGCTGAGGACCGCCTTCTGCTCAGGGGTGAGGTCGAGGTCGAGCCCCGCAACTGACAACAGGTCGTCGGGCAGGATCTGGCCCGTACCGATCTGACCGGGAAGGGCGTGATCGGGCTCGATGACTCGCCGCAGGGACGCCGAATTGAGCCGGTCAACCCGCTGGTCTACGTCCTTGGTAAGCATTGCGACCATATGTGTAGTACCTCCAACTATGTCCGTTACCTACCGTAACAGTTACCCCCGGTAACCCGTCAAGGGTCGAGGGTGTGACTGTCGTCTCGACGGACGACGGTGGAGCCGGTGATCACGCTCCGCGCGCTCGTGGTGTGTCGGCGGCCGTTCGAGCGGGGGTCGATTCAGACGACCGAACCCTGCGCGATGGGGTTGTTGGTCGGCGTGTTCACGAACGCCGGCTCGACCGTGACCATCAGTTGCGTGACGTCGTCGCCGGCGGTGAAACGCGACACGCCCGGCCCGTCGAGTGACCCGAGCGGAGAAACCGTGCCGTTCGCGTTCGCGCTCCAGAGCTCGTAGACACCGGAGCTCAGCGCGGGCAGATCACTGGCGAGGAAGTAACCCGTACCGTCCTGTTGCAACACCGCGAGCGCGTGCTGGCCTTCGGTCCCTGTCAATCGCGCGAGGCGCGAGCTCGGATCAAGCATCGCCTGATTCGCTTCGCTCAAGGTCTCACGAGTGGCGTTCGCGCTGGCGAGCTGCTGTTCGATCTTGTCGTCGTGGTTCCGCAGATCGTGCACCTGCCAGCCCAGCACCACGATCGCGACGGCCGCGGCCGCCGACAGCGCGGAGATCGCGATGCGCCGGGGGGAACGCCAACCACGCGATGCGACCGGAGCGACGGCGGGCTCGGCATCGTTCGCGATCTCTCTCGGCACCAGTTGCAGCCGCAACGGTGGCGGCTCCTCCTCGATCGCCTCGACGATGCGATCCCACACGCCGTCGGGTGCGGGCGTGTCGCCATTGGCGAGCAGGGCGGCCACTTCGCGGTAGTCGGCCACTTCGGCGCGGCAGCGTGGGCAGGCCGGCAAGTGCGCTTCGATCGCGGCGCGTTCGTCGTCGTCGACGGCGTCGAGGCAGAACGCGGCCAGTAGCTCTTCGATGTCGCGGTGCGAGAGCTCGGTCACGACTCTTCTCCAGTGATGCCGACGCCGGACTTCGCCAACTCCGTGCGCATCTTGCGCATGCCCGCTCGAATCCTGCTCTTCACCGTGCCCTCCGGCTGCGCGAGCAGCACGGCGACCTCGCGATACGAGTGCCCGCCGAAGTACGCGAGCTCGATCGCAGTCCGCTCCTCGTCGGGCAGCTTGACCATGGCGTCCTTCACGGTCGCGGCGACGGTGAGATCCCACACCTCGTGCTCGAGGTCGTAGCCGCCCTCGGCGGTACGCCGCAGCTCGCGCTCCTCGCGCTGGCGGCGAGACGAATCGGCTCGAAGCCGGTCGACCGATCGTCCGTGTGACTGCGCGAGGAGATAGGCGCGCAGCGATCCGCGGCCCGGGTCGAACTTCTCCGGCTCGTTCCAGAGCCGGAGGAACACCTCTTGCACGATCTCCTCGGCGGTAGCGGGGTCGGCCAGGAGACGACGGGCAAGGCCGAACACCGCGCCCGCGTGGCGGCGGTAGGCCTCGGCCAATGCGTCCTGCCGGTAGCGGCTGACACGAAGGACGAGGCCGGCGTCGGACAGCTCGGTGAGATCCTCGCGGTCCATGTGCGCGTGGACTATCGCACCGCGCCGCGACGGAGCAAGGGTGCGAGCGAGGTCGACAGGACGCGAACCGGCATCGACCTTCCTACGGAGCGGTGCCCTGCCTCGGATGACGGCCCCGCCACGACACGCCGCGTTGGAAGGGGACGTCCAGCGTCGAGCCCGTAGTCTCCGGCCATGACGGCCTCGGAGGCGCCCCGCCGCATCGGCTTCCTCGCACCAATGAAGCCCGAGTTGCGACCGCTGGTGCAGATGCTGGGCCTGAAGAAGCGTGACGCGGGCGAGGGACCACCGTCGTATCACGCCACCTTCGGCGAACGATCCGTCGTGGCGATGCTGACCTTGATCGGTACGAAGGCGGCGACCGAGGCGACCGAGCGCTTGTTGCGAGATCACGAGATCGACCACGTCGTGGTGGTCGGAATCGCGGGCGGCGTGCCGCCAGCCGTGAAGCTCGGTGACGTGCTCGTCCCCGAGGTCGTGATCGACGCGACCACGGGCGCCGAATTCCGGCCGGCGCCGCTCGGTGACGTACCGATGGGCGGGCGCATCCGCACATCTGACGACCTGACCGTCACGGTCGACGCCATGCGAGCGCAAGCAGTGACGGCATGCGACATGGAGACGGCATCCGTGGCGGCGGTGTGCGACGCGCAAGGACGTCCGTGGACCGCGTTCCGGGCGATCAGCGATCTCGTCGGTGGCCCGGTGAACGAGGCCGTGCTGGCCATGGCCAACCCGGACGGCACGGGCAACTACGGCGCGGCCGCCCGCTACCTGCTCCCCCGGCCGTGGAAGCTTCCCGGCCTCATCCGCCTGGCCCGCGACACGAACGTCGCCACCAAAGCGGCCGCCGCCGCCGCCATCCGCGCCTGCGACCTGGAACCGAGTCAGCGGTAGGCAGTGGCCTGCATCGTGTAGAGCTCGGCGTAGGTGCCGCGCGCATCCATCAACTGGGCATGGGTGCCCGACTCGACGACGTGGGCGCCATCGAGTACCACGATCTGGTCGGCCATCCGGACGGTGGAGAACCGGTGCGACACGAGAACCGTGATGCGGCCATCGGCTCTCGCCTCCCGTGACGCCGCTGCAAACCGTTCGAACAACGCGTGTTCGGTCTCCGCGTCGAGCGCGGCAGTCGGCTCGTCGAGCACGCAGAGCAACGGCCTGTCGCGCATGAAGCCGCGCGCCAGAGCCAGCTTCTGCCACTGGCCGATCGACAACTCGATGCCGTCGCGCCATGTCGGCCCGAGCTGTGTGTCGAGACCGCGCGGCATGCGCTCGACCACGTCGGCTGCGCCACCGCGAGCCACCGCCATCTCGACCACGGCGGCGTCGTCGATCCGATCGAGATCACCGACGCCGATCGTGCGGCGCGCTTCGTACTCGAACCGGAAGAAGTCCTGGAATGCTCCCGACAATCGCGTCCGCCACTCCTCGGTGGGCAACCGGCCGAGGTCGATCCCATCGACGTTGATGCGTCCTTCGCTCGGCTCGTAGAAGCGGCACAGCAGCTTCACGAGCGTCGTCTTGCCCGCGCCGTTCTCGCCGACGAGTGCGACCACCGACCCTGCTCGCAGCTCGAGATCGACGTCTTCGAGCACGAGCCGCTCCGTATCCGGATAGCGGAACGACACCCCTTCGAGCTTGATCCCGTCCCGCAGCCGGTCGGGAACCGGCATGTCGGCTCGGTCGCGATGGCGCTCGGCGTACTGCTCGAGCCACACGAGCCGCTGCGCGGCGTCGATCGTCCACCGCAGGAACTCTGCCTGCCCGACGGTGACGCCGAGGTAGCGCGACAAGTTGGCGCCGGCCGCCAGCACCAGGAGCACGTCGCCTGCCGGTGCGTCCAAACCCGACGCGACGAACACCACGGCACCGACATAGGCCAGCCCGAAGATCGTCCATGCCGTCGCGTGCCACAACGCGCTCCTCCAGCGCGCCGCGCTGACCTCCGCGTACCAGCCGTCCCATGCATCACGGCGGGCGGTGGCGATGCTGTCGGGGGTGCCGTCGACCCTGATCTCCTTGCCTGGTCCGGCCGATGTGCCGAGGTCGAACAAGTGCCGTGACAAGCGCATGTGCGGGGCGGCGTGCTCCTCGGCGCGCCGCTCAGCCGCAGCGCGCCGAGAGGCCACGTACACGGTCGGGATCGCGAAAACGCCGAGTAGCACGAGCACGGGGCTCACCGACGCGAGCAGGACGAGCGTGATCGCCAGCCGGCCGATCGAGCCGATCGAACCCATCAACGAGCTGTAGATGTGGTTGAGGAGGAAGACCTGCTCGCGCAGGAGCTGCAACCGGTCGAGGTACGCCGGCCGCTCGTGGTGCTCGATGCTCGCCACCGACGCCTGAAGGTGGGCGACGTGCGCCTCGACCTCGATCGTCGCCCGATCGCGGAAGCGCATCTCGACCCGACTCCCGACCGTCCGCAACAACCAACCAGCCGCCGCCGCGGCCGCGAGGCCGACCGCAGCCCACGCCACCATCGAATGGCGGCCTTCGAGCACGCCGTTGACGAGGAACTTCAACCACAGCGCGCTGAACGCGTCAGGAAGCCACGCGCCGACGACCAGCACGAATGAGATGACCAGCAGACGCGGCTCGGCGCGATACGCGAGCCGCATCGATTGCAAGAGCGATCGCCACATCGAAGGAAGCTGCTCGTCCTCCATCCCGGCTCGAAGGCTCAACACGCCGTTTCACCTGCTTCGACTGCGACTTCGACGGGATCGTCGAATCGCTTGGCTTGCAACTCGAACATCGTCTTGTACCGGCCGTCGGCCGCGATCAGCTCGTCGTGCGAGCCGAGCTCTACCACCCGACCCGCTTCGACGACGCAGATCCGATCGGCGTGACGCACGGTCGAGAAGCGGTGCGAGATCAGAATCGTCGTGCAGCCGTGGGTGGCGGTGAGCAATCGCTCGAAGATCTCGACCTCGCCGCGCACGTCGAGTTGCGCGGTGGGTTCGTCGAGGACGATCACACCCGCGCCGAGTTGCACGGCACACAGCGCACGCGCCAGCGCGACCCGTTGCCACTGCCCACCCGAGAGGTCCGTGCCGCCGTCGTAGGCGCGGGACAACGTCACATCGAGCTCGGCCAGGTCGGTGGCGCGGGCCATCTCGAGCGCAGCGCGGATGTCGTCATCCGAAGCCCCCGCGGGCGCGACGTTCTCCCGCAACGAGAGCTCGTACCGGACGAAGTCCTGGAACACCGCGGCGATGCGCGAGCGCCACGAACGCAAGTCGATCTCGCGGAGATCCACACCGTCGACGAGCACGGCGCCCTCGGCGGGGTCGTACATGCGGCACAGCAGCTTGGCCAGCGTGGTCTTGCCGGCACCGTTCTGGCCGACGATGGCGAGCGAGCGTCCGGCGGGGATCGTGAGATCGAAGCCGTCGAGCACGACCTGTGAGCTCGTCGGATACCGGAACCGCACGCCCTCGAACCGGATCTCGTGCGCCGGCATCGCAGACGCGACGACGGCACCCGCCGGCAACGCGCCGACGGGCCCCATGCGGTCGCTGAGTCCCAGCACGACGGGCACGGGTTGCGCGCTCGTACGCAACCACCAGTCGAACTCACCGAACGCGAGCGCACTCGCGCCGATGGCGCTCTGTGCGAACACCACGAGCGAGCCGATCGCCAAGTGCCCGGCGTTGGCATCACGCGCCAGCGACCAAAAGAAGATGGCGTTCGCCGCGGTCACGATGACCATCGCGATCAGGGTGTCGCGGTAGCCGAGCCGGCGGGCCTCCCACGAGCGATCGAGGATCTCGCGCCGCAGTGACGCAAAGCCGCCGACCACCCAGTCGGCGAGACCGAACAGCCGCATCTCCTTCGCCGCCGGTGAGTCCACCGTCAGCCGGTAGGCGTAGCCGGCGCGGCGTTGCTGCTCGACCACGTCGTCGGACTGGCGTTCACGCCAGATCGCGCCCGACTTCAACAAGTGGTGCGTCGAACCCCACGCTCCGCCGACCAGCAGCGGCGCCCACCAGTGGTAGCCGAACAGCAACAGTGCTTGGGCCACGCCACCCGCGAACATGGCAAAGCCACCGCCGATGTTGGGCATCGACACAGCCATGTTGGGCCCTGTGAGCCCGAGGTCGAACTCACGCGCGCCGGCCAGCTCGTCCGCGAGGTCGGGTTGTTCGAGATGGGCGAGGCCGGGCGGGCTCAGGCACGAGTCCAACAAGCGATCGTGCAACCACGACGAGGCAACCGCACCGAGGTTCGCGCCGAGCGCGTCGTGCACCGGACCGAGCGCCTGCATGGCGACGAACACGATGCCGATCGCCGTCAGCGGCACAACGAGCGCGTCGCCGTGCTCCACCGCGGACACCGTGACGCCCATGGCAACCGCGAACGCGGCCGGCAACAGCCCGCGCAGCACGACCAACGCCCACCAACCGACGGTCAGCCGGGGGCTGGCCGCGTACAGCACGCCGCCCAACCGCCACTCGGCCGACCGTCGCAGACGCTTCACCCCGCTCGCCTCCCCTACCTCGCGCATGTTCGCACGTACATCGCTCGAGCGAGCGGGCTCCGACGGGCAACCTCGATCAGCGCCAGCCGATCCGCATCGTGTCGCGCCACAGGTCGAGCACGCCGGCATCGCCGGCAACATCGAGGGCGCTCTTGTCGGCACGGTTCCACAGCACGAGGAACAGGTCCGACGCGGCGCCGCGCATCGCGCAGTCCGCCCCGTCGACCGCGGCGAGGACTCGGGAGTCGTCTCGATCCACGTCGACTCGATCCGCACCGATCCGTACCGTCCACATTGCGGCCGCATCGACCGCGTGCAGTTGCAACGAACGCGGCGACGGTGACCGCAGCCTGCTGCGCGACCGGCCGGCGAATCCGAACAGCATCTCCTCGATGCCGTCGACGGCGACGTCGACGGCGAAGGGCGTGATCGGGCCGAGCGCGCTCTGCGCGTCCACCCGATGGATGCCGGTCTCGTGCGCTTGGCGGCGCGACCAGAACAGCAGCGGTGACGCGGCAGGAAGGAAGGCGAAGCAGTCGAGACCCGGGTCCGCTCGCTCGAGCGTCTCGACCAGCGTCGCGTAGCCAGTGGTGAACCACGACACGAGGTCGGCGTCGTCCGGCCACGGCCCGACGACTTCGGCCGAATCAATACCCGGTGCGGGGACGCGGTCACGCACGATGGCCGTCGCCCACCTGTGCACCTCGCCTTGATGACGCACGAGGTCTCGCACGCACCACCCGGGACACGTGGGAATGGCGGCGTCGGGCCCGGCCGCTGCGGCCGCGCTCGCCATGCGTTTGCCTTCGGCGGCGATGGCGGCGACGAGCTCAGGAGAATTCACCTGCTCACCCTGACGTTTTCGCGTCGTTCCGCGCTAGACCGGTTTCCGCAAACGACAACGCTGCGGAGGTCACGTCAATGGACGTCGATTCCTACGAGAACGGCGTGCCTTCCTGGGTCGATCTCGGTTCGCCCGACATCGATGGGGCACGCGCTTTCTATTCGGACTTGTTCGGTTGGGACATCCCGGTGGGGCCTCCCGAAGGCGGCGGCTACTCGATCGCCACCCTTCGAGAACGGCCGGTCGCGGGCATCGGCCCGCAGATGAATCCCGGGCCACCGGTGTGGATGATGTACGTCAACGTCGACAGCGCCGATGACACCGTCGGCGTCATCACCGCCAACGGCGGGCAAGTGCTCGCGCCGGCGATGGATGTGATGGAGTTCGGGCGCATGGCCGTTGCCGCCGACCCGACGGGCGCGGCGTTCTCGATCTGGCAGCCGCGGGCGCACAACGGCGCGGCCATCGTGAACGAGCCGAACACGTTTTCGTGGGTCGAGCTCGCCACGAGCGACGTCGACGCCGCGAAGGCTTTCTATGGCGCGGTCTTCGGATGGACGCACGAGTCGTACGGCACTCCGGACGCGGGCGGCTACACGGAGAGCAAGCTCGGCGGTCGATCGGTAGCAGGCATCATGGCGCGGCCACCGGGACTGCCCGCCGAGGTGCCCAATTACTGGGGGGTGTACTTCCTCGTCGACGACACCGACAAGGCCGTCGCCCGCGTCAGCGAGTTGGGTGGCACGACGGTGGCCCCTCCGATGGACATCGAGCCCGGACGATTCGCGGTGGTCACCGATCCCGCTGGCGCGATGTTCAACGTCATGACGTTGAAGGAACCGCACTAGCGGCACTCATCCGCGACCCAGCAATTCGTACCCGATCTCCACGTCGTGGAGGTGGTGGATCGGGTCGTGCACGAAATAACGCGCAAAGGTTTCGACGGTGAAGCTCACGCCATCGCTGCGCCGCCCGGTCCGATGCCAGTCCGCGCTCGACACGGTCTCGAAGCGGCCAGCGAGCACGTCGGCGGCGCCGTCGATCTCATGCGCGACGCGCGCCGGCGACTGGAGGTCGTAGCGGTCGTCGACCGCGGTCTTGTCCTGATCCCAGTTCGCGTAGAGCGGATCGTCCTCCGCGAGCATGCGAGCGAGGCGCTCGTCGTAGAGCCGGAAGACATCGCGCACGTGGCATCCGTACTCGAGGGCGGACCACACGTCGGCGGACGGACGCCGCGCCACACGCTCATCCGCCAGCGCCAACCGCCATCGGGCAGCGTTGCCGCGGACGATGTGCGAGACCTGACCGAGCTTCAGCGTCGACGTGTCGAAGCCGCACTCCGGGCAGGGGCGCTCGAGCACCCAGGTCCAGTCCTTCGTGTCGGGCTCGACGGCCATGAGCGCATGGTAGGAACCAAGGGCGCGGCCTAACGTCGGGGAATGCCCGCACCGGCAGTCACTCCGCTCACCACGGTCCTCGGCGCAGAGGTCAGCAATGTCGATCTCTCCGCGCCGCTCGATGACGCCATCATCGCTCGCGTCCGTAGCGCGCTGCTCGAACACAAGGTGCTCGTGTTCCGCAAGCAGTCGCTCGATCCGACCTCACAGGCGCGGCTCGCGTCGCGGTTCGGTGAGCTCACGCCTGCTCATCCTGTCGAGCCGAGTGTCGAAGGCCATCCCGAGATCCTGTCGCTCGATTCCGACGACGGCGCACGCGCCGACGTGTGGCACAGCGACCTCACGTTCCAGGAGCGACCGCCCCTCGGCGCGATGTTGCACGCGGTCGTCGTACCCGATGTCGGAGGCGACACCATCTGGGCCGACATGACCTCGGCCTACGACGCGCTCTCGCCTGCGTTGCAGTCGTTCCTCGAGGGGCTGACCGCGACGCACTCCGCGGCGAAGGCCGGCGGTTACTTCGCCGCCCGCGACGAAGGCGACGGGAACAAGGCCGCCGAAACCGCGGCGGCGGCGCCGGCGCATCATCCGGTGATACGGGTCCACCCGGAGACGGGCAGGCGCAGCCTGTTCGTCAACCCGCTCTTCACGATCAAGATCGACGGGCTTCGTCGCCGCGAGAGCGACGCGCTGCTGGCGCTCCTCTTCGAACTTGCCACCCGGCCCGAACTCCAACTCCGGTGGCACTGGTCCGCCGGCGACGTCGCCTTCTGGGACAACCGCTGCACCATGCACTACGCGCTGCTCGACTACGGCCGCGAGCGGCGCCGCATGGAGCGGGTGGCGCTCGAAGGTGACCCTCCGGTGGGCGTCACGGGCTCGTAGGACGCCGGTCAGCCCTCAGCGAGGGCTGGTTCTCCGAGTTTCGCTACGAAGCGCGGTTGACGGCGGCAAGGTAGGGGTACTGGGCCGATGCAGCTGACCCGGAGGCACCTGGATGGGTCTTGGAAGCATCGTCTGACACAAGTTGTTCGAACGCCGTCACACAAGGCCAACCGCGGCCGGCATCACTGGATCTCGTCGCCGATCTCCGCGCCCAGATCCGAACGGCCCTCTTCCTCGAGTTCGAGCTCCAGAGCTTCCCTACGCGTGGTTTCGTCCGGATTGCGGGCCGCCGCGTCCGCTTCCAACTCCTCGGGCGTTTCGAGCGTGTCGGCGTCGTCGCTCGTGTCATCCGGTTCGCGCGGTTGGTCGGTCATGTCGGTGGGACACCTCCACGGCGCATCGTCGAGTCCGCGCCACGACTTCGAGTGCCCAGTATGGTCCCGGCGTGCTGAACAGCACACCGGTCGATGCGAGTCGTGCATGACCGAAATCGAGGATCGGTTGCATCTCCCGCCCGAAGCTGCGAGCGCCGGCGTCGCGCGTCGCTTTGTCGCCGCTTCGCTACACGGCTGCAACGTCGACCTCACATTGGTGTCGCTGCTCGTGTCCGAGCTCGTCTCCAACGCCGTGCTGCACGCGCGCACGCCACTCGAGGTCGTGGTCCAGAGCCGTGGGGACTACGTGCGCATCACGGTGAGCGACGAGAGTCCGGCGCTGCCCGCGATGAAGGCATACGCACCGGACGCCGTCACGGGACGCGGGCTGACCATGGTGGACACAGCGGCGGCCCGCTGGGGTGTCGACGAGCTGTCGAGCGGCAAGGCCGTGTGGTTCGAGCTGCCGCTCGCGCAGGCGGTGTCACACCGGTGACCGAAGCGCTCGTCGAAATCAGGTTGCTGGGCCTGCCGATCGCCGTTCAGCGCGAGACGAACGCGCACTACGACGCGTTGCTGCGCGAGTTCGAGCTCATCCGACAGTCCGACACCGTCGCGGAGACGACACCGATGCGGCTGCTCAATCTCATCGACGAGCTGTCGACACGCTTCGACGAGTTCACCGAGCAGCCGAGGACAATCCTCGAAGAGGTGCACCGTCAGGGCGGCGACACCGTCGACCTCGTGTACGAGTTGCCTTCCGAGGCCATCGAGGCCTGCCGCCAACTTCGGGCGCTACTCGACGAGGCGGACGCGTACTGCCTCGCAGGCGAGCATCTCGTCACGCTCGCATCGCCACCCGCGATCCGGTCGTACCGCGAGTGGTTCCTCGGCGAGTTCATCGAGCAATCAGAGGGTCGGGCGCCGAGATCGTGGTCCGAGTGGGAGACCGAGGGCGGGGACGGACTCGGCACAACAGCGTCGTCGGCGACCGAGGCGACAGCCACGACCTCGCTACGAGATGCGGCTGCGTCCATAGGGGCGGAGTCGAACGGCGACGCCAAGCGGTGGCTGACGGAGTTGAACGGCGACACCGCCGCCGTGACATTGCGTGGTGAGATCGATCTCCTGCTTGCCCCCTCGCTGCGGGATCACCTCAACCGGTTGCACGCGGACGGTGTACGGAACTTCATGCTCGACACCAAAGACCTGACTTTCATCGACTCGGTGGGCCTGAGCGTGCTCCTCGCGCTGTACCGCCGGTGCCGCGAAGAGGACGGCACCATCACCCTCGTGCGCCCGTCCCCGTCACTGCGGCGAACGCTGGAGATCAGCGGTCTCCTCGATGTCCTGAATGTGAGTTAGCTGATGGTTTCCGAAGAGGTGAAGAACGGGTAGCGACCTACTCATCACCCTTGAACCATCGGTTGGCGGCAACTATCGCTGGTCACTCGAAGGCACGACTCGAGCCGTGAGCATGGCGCGCCGCAAGGTCCGCCGGACCCTCGAAGCGCGCCGCGTCCCCGCCGACACCATCGACATCATCGAGCTGTTGACGAGCGAGGTGGTGACGAACGCGATCGTCCACACCGGATCGTCGCCCCAGATCGAGCTCGTCGTGTCCGATCGGCAGATCCGCGTCTCGGTCGAGGACGACAGCGACGCGATGCCGCACCTGCATCCCGGTGGCGCCGCCGCCGTCACCGGGCGGGGCCTGGCGATGGTCGACGAGTTGGCCGCGGTGTGGGGTAGCAGCCCCGTACCAGGCGGCAAGATCGTGTGGTTCGAGGTGCCGTTCGCACACCACTGAGCAGCGAACAGCCGGGGCCAGCCGGCGGCTCTCGTCAGTTGGCGGATTCGGCGGCCAACGCCACTTCGACACCTGACAGCTCGAGCACCCGCTGCACCGCGCCCGACCGCTCGCCGATCGAGAGCCGGACACCCTTCGACTGCGCCTGGCGGAAGGCATGCACGTACGCACCGACGCCCGACGAATCCATGAAGGCCAAGGCGCCGAGATCGAGCTCGATCGGCCCGGAGTCCGCCTCGATGGCCTCCTCGAGCGCGAGGAGGAAGGGCCCGACGGTGCCGAGATCGAGCTCGCCAGTGCAGCGCACGACGACTCGATCCGCTGACCTGGACGTGGTGAGCGTCAAGCCGAGTTGCGTTCGTTCGCCGGACGATTCAGCACCCATTCCCTCGGTCTTCCCGTTGCTCCCAGCCCGAGGCAGACTACCGGTCCGGACCTCTCGGGGAATTCGTTGAGGAAACACGACCGAATCGCTGCGCTGGGACAGACGCGGATCGACGAACTCGAGCGCCGCATCGATGAACTGACCGCGGAGCTGGAGCATCAGCGCACGCTCGCCGCCCAGCGTTCACACCTCGACGCGCTGAATGACGCACTACTCGGCGCGCTCGATCCCGAGTTGGTCGTCGAGACCACGCAACGTCAACTGGGCGATGCGCTGCGTCGTACGTGTGTCGTGTTGCGCGACAGCCGCAACGACGCGCCCGCCGCGCTGCCGTTCGAACATGCGTTGTGCGTGGCGATCGGCACTGCCGACGTACCGATGGGATGGCTCTGCGTGGCAGGGCCCGAGCTCAACGCCGACGAGCGCGTGCTGGCGGGTGAGGCAGCCGACCGGGTGGGACGAGCTCTCGCGGCGGCACTCGTCGTCAGCGGGCGCTCGCATGTGTTGGGGACGCTCGAGCGCAGCCTGCTCCCCGACGCGCTGCTCCCGTTGCCCGGGCTGCAACTCGCCAGCCGCTACCTGCCGGCCACCGGCGCGCACGATGTCGGCGGTGACTTCTACGACGCGGTCCGCCACGGCGATCGCATCACACTGATTGTGGGTGACGTGCAAGGCAAGGGGGCGGAGGCGGCGACGCTCACCAGCCTCGCCCGGCACACACTGCGCGCCAGCGCGCTCGCCGACCACGCTCCCGCCGCGCTCCTCGAGCACCTCAACACCGCGCTGCTGTACGGCCAAGCCGAGCAGTTGCACGCGGGTCAGGATCCGCTGCTGCGCTTCGTGACCGCCGCCGTCGCGACGCTCGAGCCGGTCGAGGGCGGATTTCTGGCGCGGGTCGCGCGTGCGGGTCAGCCGCCGCCGGTCATCGTGCGCAGCGCCGGCACTTTCCAGCATGTCGAGCCGAAGGGCGTGCTACTCGGGGTCTGCCAGGACCCGGTGTTCGAGGAGGAATCCATCGAGCTCGCCGAGGGGGACACGATCATCCTCTACACCGACGGCGTCATCGAGCAGCGGCACGCCATGAACCCCTTCTCCGAGCGGCATCTGGGTTTGCTCGTGCGGAACCGTCGCAACGTGGTCGACGCGGAAGCCACCGCGCAACTCATCGAAGACACCGTCCAACTGATCACGCACGACGACGTGCGAGACGACGTCGCCATCTTGGTGGCGTGCGTGACGCCGAAAGTCAGGCGCTGAGCGCGCTCGCCATCTCGGAGTCCGTGAGCCGGTCGCCCAGCCGGTGCAAGGTGTCACGAAGGATGCGCGAGACGTGTACCTGGCTCACGCCGACACGGGCCGCGATCTCGGACTGTGTGCGCTCCTCGAAGAAGCGGAGGTACACCACCGTCCGCTCGCGCGGCGGCAGTTCGCGCACCATGTTGCGCAGCGCCATGCGCGTGTCCGCGGTATCGAGCTCCGTGTCGGACTCGCCGAGCAGTAAGCCCTCGGCCCGTTCCTGATCGCCGTCGGCGTCCGTCACCGAGACGAGCGACGCGGTGCGGTACGCGGCGCCGGCCTCCATGGCTTCGAGCACCTCGTCGACGCTCGCCTGCATTGCCTCCGCGATCTCCTCGACCTTGGCCGGTCGCCCGAGATCGTGGCCCAACTCCTCGATGCACGCGCTGAGCTCGAGATACATGTCCTTCATGCGGCGCGGCACACGCAACGGCCAGGTGTGGTCCCGGAAGTGACGGCGCAGCTCGCCGAGCACCGTCGGCATGGCGAACGTCGAGAACATCACGCCGTACTGCGGGTCGAAGCGCTCGACCGCTTTCAGCAGCCCAAGTTGCGCAACCTGCTGCAGGTCGTCCATCGCTTCACCGCGCCGAGCGAAACGGCGCGCGCAATGGACGGCGATCCATCGGTATTCCCGCACGAGATCGTTACGAATCGATCGGTCACCACTTCGTCGGTACTCGGCAAAGCGTTCTGCGTGCGGCTCGGTGCCCATACGTCGGCGTTCTCCCTGCGGACAAAGGTTCACGAGGGGGTACCCGGGCGGGGGTTGATCTAGCCGCGCCGCGCTCGCCGTGGGGCCGCTACTGCGCAGCGCCGTCGTGCAACACAGATGCGGCAACGCGAAGGTCGTCGACGAACGCCGCCATGGCGTCGGCGCGATGCGTTGGGTCGCCGCGCAGGATCGAGGACGGGTGCACAGTCGCCATCACGTTGGGCGCGAGGGCCGAGTCCAGCAGTTGACCACGCTGTGCGGTCACCCGGAACGACGATCCCAGCACTGCTTGCGCGGCGGTGGCGCCGAGCAGGACGACCAGCCGCGGCTGCAACACCTCGAACTCCGCGTCGAGCCACGGCGCGCAGGCGCGCACCTCCTCGCGATTCGGTTTCTGGTGGATGCGCCGCTTACCGCGCGGCGTCCACTTGAAGTGTTTGACCGCATTGGTGACGTACACGCGCCCGCGCTCGATGCCAGCCTGCTCGAGTCCTTCGTCGAGCACGCGGCCGGCGGGGCCGACGAAGGGCGCGCCCTGGCGATCCTCCTGGTCCCCTGGCTGCTCGCCGACAAACACGGCGTCAGCAGTCAACGGTCCCTCACCGAACACGGTCTGCGTGGCGTTGCGCCACAGATCACAGTTGCGGCACTCGGCCGACTCCGCGACCAGCCGTCGCCACTCGGTCGCGGCCGACGAAGAGGACGTCCGGGAGGACGAAGGGAGTTCGGCCACGCGCGGCTGTTACCCACTCGGACGGGGAAGCACCCGGCGACGTGAAAGCATCGACCGCGGTATGACAAGGATCTTCCCCGGAGACCCCGGACCCCTCGGCTGCTCGTTCGACGGGATCGGGGCCAACATCAGCGTGTTCTCCGAGGCCGCCGAAGCGGTCGAGGTGTGCCTCTTCGACGACGACGGAGCAGAGACGCGCCTCGAGCTACCCGAGCGCACGGGCCAGACCGTGCACGGCTACCTGCCCGACATCACGCCTGGCCAGCGTTACGGGTTTCGAGTGCACGGTCCGTGGGACCCCGAGCACGGTCAACGTTGCAACCCCAACAAGCTGTTGCTCGATCCCTACGCCCGGGCCGTCGATGGCGACGTGCAGTGGAACGAAGCCGTGTTCGGTTACCGGTTCGGTGACCCCGAGCAGCGCAACGACGACGACAGCGCCGCGTTCGTGCCGCGCAGCGTCGTCGTGAACCCGTGGTTCGACTGGGAAGGCGATCAACTCCTCCGCACGCCGTGGAGCGACACGATCATCTACGAGGCGCACGTCAAAGGCGCGACCAAGCTGCACCCCGAGATCGAAGAGGAGCTGCGCGGCACCTACGCCGGCATCGCGCATCCTGCGTTCGTCGACCATCTCACCTCGCTCGGCGTCACCGCGATCGAGTTGCTCCCCGTCCACCAGTTCGTGCACGACGCGCACCTCGTGGAACGCGGGCTGCGCAACTACTGGGGCTACAACTCGCTCGGTTTCTTCGCGCCGCACGGCGAGTACGACCATCGTGGTCAGCGCGGCGAGCAGGTCCAGGACTTCAAGCAGATGGTGAAGGTGCTGCACGCGGCGGGCGTCGAGGTGATTCTCGACGTCGTGTACAACCACACCGCCGAGGGCAACCACCTCGGCCCGGTGCTGTCGTTCAAGGGTATCGACAACGCCGCGTACTACCGGCTGATCGACGATGACTGCTGTCACTACATGGACTACACGGGCACCGGTAACAGCCTGAACATGCGCAACCCGTACGTGCTCCAGCTCGTCATGGACAGCTTGCGGTACTGGGTGACGGAGATGCACGTGGACGGCTTCCGCTTCGACCTCGCGTCCACGCTCGCGCGTGGCCTGCACGAGGTCGATCGGCTGTCCGCCTTCTTCGATCTCATCCAGCAGGATCCGACCATCAGCCAGGTGAAGCTGATCGCGGAACCGTGGGACGTCGGTGAGGGCGGGTACCAGGTCGGGAACTTCCCCGCGCAGTGGACGGAGTGGAACGGGAAGTACCGCGACTGCTTGCGCGACTACTGGCGCGGATCGGACCAGTCGCTCGGTGAGTTCGGATATCGCATCACCGGCTCGTCGGACCTGTACGAGGACGACGGCCGCCGTCCGCACGCCAGCATCAACTTCATCACTGCGCACGACGGGTTCACGTTGCGCGACCTCGTCTCGTACAACGACAAGCACAATGAGGCGAACGGTGAGGACAACCAGGACGGCGCGGACGACAACCGTTCGTGGAACTGCGGGGCCGAGGGTTTCACCGACGCTCCGGACGTGAACGCGCTCCGGGCCCGCCAGCAGCGCAACATCCTCACGTCGCTGTTGCTGTCCCAAGGGATCCCGATGCTCGTCGGCGGCGACGAGATCGGGCGCACGCAGCACGGCAACAACAACGCCTACTGCCAGGACAACGAGACCTCGTGGTACCAGTGGGAAGAGGCTGACGACAGCCTCTTGCAGTTCACGCGATCCATGATCGACTTCCGCAAGTTGCATCGCGTGTTCCGCCGGCGGTCGTTCTTCCAGGGCCGTCCCATCCACGGAACCGACGTGAGCGACATCGCATGGTTCACGCCCGCCGGCGACGAGATGGAGGACCGCGACTGGGCCGAGGGTTTCGCCAAGGCCCTCGGAGTGTTTCTCAACGGCGACGCGCTCGAGCAAGGCCGGCGCGGCGAGGAGTACACCGACGACAGCTTCCTCATGCTGTTCAACGCGCACCACGAGCCGGTCGGGTTCACGGTGCCGCCGTCGCGCTGGGGCGACGCGTGGGAGCTCACAGAGGACACTGCCTCCACGGCGACAGGGCTGACAGATGCCGAGCGCTCGTCGCTGAAGCCCGGCGACATCGTGGACGTCGACGCGCGCTCGATGCTCGTGCTGTGCCGCGCAACCGGCTCGTGACTGCACGGTTCTCGGGCTTGCGCACCGGGTAGAGCCGAAGGTGTGGGCTGGTGACAGAGGAGGACTCATGCCCCGACGTGGAACGAACCAGTGGAGCGACAAGCGCGAGCGGCAGTACGAGCACATCAGAGACGGGCTCGAGGAGCGCGGTCGCGACGAGGACACCGCTGAGGAGATCGCGGCCCGCACGGTGAACAAGGAGCGGGCGCAGCACGGCGAATCGAAGGAAGCCAGTCGCACCTCGACCGACGACATCTCGTCCGGTCGCCGCGGTGGCCTGCGCTCGCACAGGGGTCCCGGTGGGCGCACCTACCGCCAGCTCTATGCCGAGGCGCAGGAGAAGCACATCGAGGGGCGGTCGAAGATGAACAAGTCCGAGCTCGAGAACGCTGTCGGCCGCTGAGGCCACACGGCCGTACAGGGCGGAGAGCGCGATGGAGGTCTGGGCACCGCGAGCAACGACGGTCGATCTCGTGCGGGTCGCCCCGGGCGGTAGCGCGCTCGGTCGTCGCCTGCCGATGGAGCCGGCGGGCGGTGGTCGGTTCAGGATCGACGTGCCCTTGCCGGCCGATGACGACTACGCGTTCTCGGTCGACGGCAGCGAACCGCTTCCCGATCCCGAGTCCGAGTGCCAACCGCAGGGCGTGTTCGGCCCGTCGCGTGTCGTCGATCACGGAGACTTCGAGTGGACCGATGGCGCATGGCGCGGGGTGCCGCTCGCGGGGTCGGCCGTGTACGAGTTGCACATCGGCACCTTCTCCGAGGAAGGAACCTTCGACGGCGCCATCGAGCATCTCGACCACTTGGCCGACCTCGGCGTCGACATCGTCGAGGTCATGCCCGTCAATGCGTTCGACGGTGATCGGGGGTGGGGCTACGACGGTGTGCTGCTGTATGCGGTGCACGAGCCGTACGGCGGCCCGGCCGGCTTCAAGCGCTTCGTCGACGCCGCACACGAGCGCGGGCTCGGCGTCGTCCTCGATGTCGTCTACAACCACTTCGGGCCGACGGGCAACAATCTGAACCGGTTCGGTCCCTACACGACCGATCGACATCAGACCCCGTGGGGCGACGCCGTCAACCTCGACGGCCCGGACAGCAGGCCGGTGCGCCGCTTCTTCCTCGACAACGCGCTGGGCTGGTTGCGCAACTACCACCTCGACGGGCTGCGACTCGACGCGGTGCACGCGCTCGTCGACGAATCCGAGCATCACCTGCTGCGAGACCTGAGCGAAGCCGTCGACGCGCTGTCGACACAACTGCGGAGGCCGCTGTCGCTGATCGCTGAGTACCCGCACACCGAACCGCTCGCGGTGACGGCCCGTGAAGCCGGCGGGCACGGGCTCGCCGCCGAGTGGCGCGACGAAGTGCACCACGCGGTCCACGCGGCGTGCAGCGGCGAACAGGACGGCTACTACGCCGAGTACGGCTCGATGGCGGCGATCGCCGCTGCGCTGACCGGTCCGAAGGACGATCTGCCCCGCCAGCGGTTCGTCGTGTGCGCGCAGAACCACGATCAGGTGGGCAACCGCGCCAAGGGAGATCGTCTCGCACATCTCGTCGGTGCGGACCTGGCGAAGATCGCGGCCGCGTTGGTGCTCACGAGTCCCTTCGTCCCGCTGCTCTTCATGGGAGAGGAGTGGGCGGCATCGTCGCCCTTCCCTTACTTCGCCGGACCGCGTGATCCCTCTCTGGACGAAGCCGTCCGCGCGGGCCGGCGGGAGGAGTTCGCCGCGTTCGGGTGGGACACCGCAGAGATCCCCGATCCGCTCGCGCCGGCGACGTTCGAGTCCGCCAGGTTGGACTGGGCCGAGCTCGACGGGCACGAGCATCTCGAGATGCTCGACTGGTATCGCTCGCTGCTACGGCTGCGCCGAGATCGCCCCGAACTGTGTGACCCGCGACCCCAATCGATCGCGGTCGACGTCGACGAGGATCGCCGGACGATGCTTGTGTGGCGTGACGCCACGGCGGTGGCGGTCAACCTGTCGGATGAGACGGCCTCGGTCGAAGGGCGCGGCGGCGTGCTGCTCGCATCAAGAGATGACGTGGTCGCTGACGGCGCACGCGTCGTGCTACCTCCGCGTTCGGTCGCGGTCGTCGGCTGATGGAACGCGAGCTCATCGGTACGTACCGGCTGCAACTCCAGCCGGGGTTCGGCTTCGAGGACGCGGCCGGACTGATTCCCTACCTCGCCGATCTCGGCTTCTCGCATCTGTACCTGTCGCCGGTGTTCGAAGCTGCGTCGGGCAGCACGCATGGCTACGACATCGTCGATCCCACCCGGTTACGGGCCGATCTCGGTGGCGACGCCGGTTTCGAGGCGCTCGTCGAGACCGCACACGAGCATGGCCTCGGCGTCGTGATCGACATCGTCCCCCATCACATGGCAGCCACCGCGGACAACGCCTGGTGGTGGTCGGTGCTCGAACACGGCGAGTCGAGCCCGTACGCCCATCATTTCGACATCGACTGGGATCCGCCGTCGCGCCGGCTACGGGGCTCGGTCATGCTGCCCGTGCTCGGTGACCACTACGGCCGCGTGCTCGACTCCGGTGAGCTCCACCTCGAGCGGGGAAAGGGCGATGCGTTGGTTGCCCGTTACTTCGACCACGTGGCGCCGCTGTCACCCGAGACGGCGGACGAGCTGTGGGCGATCGCCGGGCGGCGCGGTTGCGACGTGATCGAAGTGCTGTCCGAGGTCAATGGCGACCCTGATCGCCTCGACGCCATCCTCGATCGCCAGCACCATCGCTTCGCGCGGTGGCAATCGGCGGCGCACGAGCTCGATTACCGACGATTCTTCGACATCGACTCGCTCGTCGCCATGCGCAGCGAGCGACCCGAGGTGTTCGTCGACTGTCACCAGCTGATCCTGCGACTCGTGCTCAACGGCGCCGTCGACGGACTGCGCGTCGACCACATCGACGGCCTGCGCGATCCCGCCGGCTATCTCGAGCACCTGCGATCGCGGGCGCCCGAAGCCTGGCTGGTGGTCGAGAAGATCCTGCGACCGTCAGAACGGCTCCCGTCGTGGCCGGTGGACGGCACGACCGGCTACGAATTCCTCGCGCTGGTGGGCAACCTGTTCGTCGACGGGGACGGCTTCGACCGGATCCTCGAGACCTATCAGCGCTTCATCGCCCACGATGCCCGCTACGAGCAGGTCAGGCTGGCGGCGCGCCGCGACGTCCTGGGTGACGGGCTCGACGCCGACCTCGAGCGGCTCGTCGCCCTCCTCGTGCGCGTGTGCGAGGGGCGCCGGCGATGGCGGGACTTCACCCGGGCCGAGTTGCGGGAGGCGACGAACGAAGTGATCGTTCGTGTCGGCGCGTACCGCGCGTACGTGCGGGCGAACGAAAGCCCGTCGGAGTTCGACCAGCGGCTCGTGAACGACGCGATCGACGGCGTCGAGCGCGACATGCCGGATCTCGATGCCGATCTGCTGGATCTCCTCCGAGTGCTGTTCACCGGCGGGCTCACGGGACCCGACGAGGCAGAGGCGGTGGCGCGCTTCCAACAACTCACGGGACCGGTCGCGGCCAAGGGCGAGGAGGACACCGCCTTCTACCGGTGGACGCCGCTGCTGTCGCTGAACGAGGTCGGCAGCGAACCCGACCACACGGCCGTCGACTCCGCCGCGTTCCATGCCGAGTGCGCGCGGCGACAGCAGGTGTGGCCGCAGGCGATGCTCACGACGTCGACGCACGACACGAAGCGCAGTGAGGACGTGCGGGCGCGACTCGCGTTGCTGTCGGAGATCCCCGACGCGTGGTCGGCCGCGGTCGCGCACTGGAGTGCGATCAACAACCATCTCCGGGACGTCGAGGCCGACGCGCCGGACCATCAGGACGAGTGGTTCATCTACCAGACCCTCGTAGGCGCTCATCCCCTGCCCGTCGAACGCGCGTGGCCGGTCGTGGAGAAGTCGTTGCGCGAGGCGAAGCGGCGCACGAACTGGACTCGCTCCGACGAACACTACGAACGCGCGGTGCACGAGTTCGTCGACGCGATCCTGTCCGACGACGAGTTCGTCGCTGACCTGGACCGGTTCGTGGCACCACTCGTCGATCCGGGGCGGATCAATGCACTCGCGCAGGTGGCGTTGCGCATGCTCGCTCCCGGCGTGCCCGACACGTATCAGGGCACGGAGCTGTGGGACAACAGCCTCGTCGATCCCGACAACCGCCGTCCCGTCGACTACTCGATGCGCACGGCGATGCTCTCGGCGCTCGACGGTCGGACGGACGCGGCCGCGGCGGCGTGGCGGGACGAGCGCGGCAGCGGCGCACCGAAGCTGGCATTGGCCCATGCCTGCTTGCAACTACGAGCGCGACACGCCGACTCCTTCGGTCGCGCCGGAACCTACGCGCCGCTCGCGGTGGACGGCGCCGACGCGGGCAACCTCGTCGCATTTCTGCGGGGCGAAGCGGTTGTGGCGGCCGTCCCCCGTCTCCCGCTCTCCTCGTCGTTCGCCGACACGAACGTGCACCTGCCCGACGGCAGCTGGCACAACGTGCTCACTGCCGGCACTCACGCCGGCGGGGTCGTGCGCTTCACCACCCTCAGCGGCGACTTTCCCGTTGTGGTCCTCGAGCGCACCTGACGCTGGCTTCAGCCCGCCGTCCTCGGACACTCCGCATCACAGGACGACGCGGATCCAGTCCTTGGATTGGCTCCCGGACCGGTACCGCGATGTCGTGCGCTTCGCGATGAGCGCCTTCACTCCCTGACCTCGCGCCGCCTCCGACATCGCGGCGCCATCGCCGACGTGCGCGGCCGGCGCCGACCATGCATCATCCGCCAGTCCGAGACCGTCGAGCAGGTCTCGACGCGTGTGCCACGGCTCTTCATCGAGGGCCCGACCGTCGTACCACAACACGTCGAAGATCACGTAGGTCGCGGGATGATCGCGGGCCAAGCGGCGAACGGTGCTATCGGACTTCGCTGCCAACCGGCGGGCGATCGACCCCTCATCGACCGCGGTGATCACGCCGTCGAGCACGACCTCGGTGGCACCGAGCGCCCGCCCGATCCTGCGAACGTCGGGGAACGCGGAGGACACCTCGCGCGCCAACCCGTCCGAGATGATCGTGAGGCCCGGCTCGTTCACGGTGAGCGCTCGTGTGCCGCTCCATTCGACTTCGAACGCCCAGTCCTTGCCCCGTGGAAGAGCGCCCGGGGTTGCAGTCATCGCCTGCAAGTCGCGCGGCGGCAGACGATGCTCAGGGTCCTCCGGAGGATCCATGCGATGGATCATCCAGTCCTTGCCACGAGTGGCGAACAGGGCGTACTTGCCCGTGACCCGGCGACCGTGGAACACGACCACTGCCTTGCGGTCGAGCCACTCCTCGGTCTCGTACGTGCCCGTGTCCCACACCTTCATCGAGCCGGCGCCGTAGCTGCCGTCAGGTATCTCGCCGTGGAAGTCGAGGTACTCGAGCGGGTGATCCTCCGTGTGGACGGCGAGGTGGTTCTCCTTCGGGTCCCGCGGCACCCCTCGCGGCAAGGCCCAGGACACGAGCACACCGTCACGCTCGAGACGAAGGTCCCAGTGCAGCCGCGTGGCGCTGTGCTGCTGGATAACGAAACGCGTGCCCTTCGTCGAGCGAACGCGCTCACCCGACGGCTCCGGGGTGGCCTCGAAGTCGCGCTTGGCCGCATATTCCTCGAGCGGATCCTTCTGGCGTGGGCTCATACGCAGCCCGTCACGCTCAGGCGCTCTTGCGGGTACGGGATCGCGACTTGGTCGTGCGTTTCCCGGCCCGGCTCCTGCTCGCATCGATGCTGGCCTCGAGCGCGGCCATCAAATCGACCACGTCCGCCGACTTCGCCTCCGCGGGCTCGGTCACGATCTCCTCGCCCTCTGCCTTGCGCTTGATCACGTCGAGCAGTTTCTCGCGGTACGTGTCCTTGTACCGCTTCGGATCCCATTCGACGGTCAGCGAATCGATCAGTCGGGTCGCCATCTTCAGCTCGCGGGGGTCGACCTTCGCCCGCACCGGGAGGCCGTCGATGCCGGACGCGGCGACGATCTCGTCCGGGTACAGCATCGTGTGCAGCGCCAGCGCATTGTCCACCGGACGCAGCATCACGAGATGCTCCTTGGTCCGCAACACGAAGCGGGCTATCGCCACTCGTTCGGTCTGCTCCATGGCTTCACGCAACAACGCATACGCCTTCGACACGCCTTTGCCGTCAGGCACTGCCCAATAGGTGTTGACGTATTGCAACGGATCGACATCTTCGAGCGCGACGAAGTCCTCGACGTCGATGCTGTGCGTGCGTTCGGGCTCGACCGCTTCGAGCTCGTCATCGGTGACGGGGACGTAGGAGCCCTTGTCGACCTCGTAGCCCTTCACGATGCGCTCGTTCGGTACTTCGCGCCCAGACGTGTCCGACACCCGCCGGTTGCGAATGCGCGCTCCGGTCTTCTCGTCGAGTTGGTGGAAGTGGACGTCCTTGCGTCGCACCGCGGCGTAGAGCCTGATCGGCACGTTGACGAGACCGAAACTGATGGATCCCGACCAGATGGCTCGCGGCATGACCAGTGCCTCTCTCGCGTTCGGCCGGCGTCTACGCGGCCCGGCGCTCGAGCATCCGCGGATGATGAGCCCGCAACACCGCGATGGCCTCCGCGGCGACGTCCGGATCCTCCACCCGCACCTCGACCGCGACACCCTGCGGATCACTCGGGTCGAGCGCGTACGTGTCGAGCGCGTCCTCGTTCACCGGCAAGCGCCACGCCGCACCGAAGAACCCGCCCATCAACGCACCCGCGATCCCACCGGCGATGACACCGACCAACACCGCGACACCGAATGGCTCGACCCCGATCAACACGAACGCGCCGACGAACACGAACGCACCGATCACCGCCCCGACTACGCCATCACGGGCGAAGTTGCCCGCGATCCGGCGTGACGCGCTGAGGTCGGCATGCAGGCCGCCTTCGCGCGTCGGAATGGTGGCCGGCTGTTCGACGAGATGAATTGCGGCCGATTCGATGCCCCTCTCCTCGAGGTCGACCATCGCTTCGCGGGCGACGTCTGGTTCGTCGAACCGTGCCATCACCGAATGAGTCGTGCTGGGCATGGTGCCTCCTTGTCCTACAAGGTGGTTATCCCAGGAAGCCGCAGGCCAAACGAACGCACATGAAACGATCGTCCGTGCACTGCGCTCGAGCCCCTTAGGCGCGAGCAGTGGCGAGTCAGTCACGCCGATTGCGGGTAACCCGCCACCATGACCACACCGAAGGACGACGAGCTCGACGAGCTCCAGACGGAGATCGACGAAGCGCGCCGCAAGGCGACCGACGATGGCGTCATCGACGGCGAGCACGAGCAACGGTTCTACGACTCAGGAGACAGCACGCCGGACAACAACGCGCCGCCGGCACCCTGACAGCGCCGGATTCTGGCTGACTGCGCCGAGCACCGGGTAGCCCGCAGTCATGGCAGTAGTCGTCGTTCTTCTCATCATCGTCGCCATTGGCGCGGCGGTGCTCGTTGTACAAAACCGTCGTCGTTCCGGCGGTGTGATCGCAGCACGAGAGTCGCAGCGACCCGGCTCACCCGAGTCGAAGCCATGACCTTGCTCCTCCGCGCCTCGGAGCTCATCGGTCTCCCGATCGTCACGGTCGGCGGTGAAGACGTGTCCGAGGTGAAAGATGTCGTCTACGGGTCCGAGCAAGGGCGGCTTCTCGGGTTCACGCTCAACAAGCGGGGCGCGCTGCGCGGACCGCAACGCGAAGTCCTGCCGATCGACCTCGTCACCGCCATCGGCAAGGACGCGGTGATGATCGAAGACGAGGGCGCATGTCTCGTTGCGCCGGCAGAAGCGCCCGGCGCCGTTGCCGCGCCCGAGCACGATCGAAACGTCCTCGGCGACGCGGTCGTCACCGATGCCGGCGTGCGCTTGGGCGTCGTACGCGACCTGGTGCTGCTGGTGGGTGGCGACGGTGAAGCCGTCGGCTACGAGCTCGAACGCGACGGGACGAGAGAGACGTGGTTCATCCCGCGGCCGGTGCAGCTCGCGGTGTCGGGCGACGCGTTGGTGGTGCCGGCCGACATCGAACGGTTCGTACGTCACGACCTCGTCGGTTTCGGGGCCGCGGTCGACGACTTCCGCGCCGAGCTCGGAGGGACGCCGAAATGATCAACGCAAGAGATGCGATCGGTCGCCCGGTGTTGAGCCGAGCAAGCGCCGAAGAGCTCGGCGAGGTACGTCACTTCGTCACTGACGCGGCCGAGCGGCGGATCGCAGATGTCGTCGTCCGCAACGGTCGAAGCGACGCACTCGTGCCGTGGGCCGCGATCACCGGGTTCGGCCCCGATGCGGTGCTCATCGAGGACGCGTCGTCGCTCCGGGCCCCCGAATCCGACGCCGACAAGGCGGACGTGGCCGGCCGGCGCGACCCGCTCGGCAAGGTGCTGTTGAACGACCAAGGCAACAGCGCCGGCGATGTCACCGACCTGGAGTTCGACGAGTCCTCGGGTGCGCTGCATTCGGTGCGGGCGAAGGACCTCGCCGTCGAGGCATCCAGGGTCCGCGGCGTCGGTTCGTACGCGGTCGTCGTTCACGCCTCCGACGAAGCTCGCGCCCTTCTCGGTTAGTTCGCCGGCGCCGTCGTCGCGGGCGCGGTGGTTGCGGGCGCGGTCGTCACAGGCGCGGTCGTCGCGGGCGGCGCAGTGGTGGTGGGTGGCGCGATGGTGGCTGGCACTGTGGTGGTGGTGGTCGTCGTCACGAGCGCACGAACGGGCAGCGAGACCGAATCGGCCAGTGGCATTCCGGGCGACAACGAGATGCCACTCCCGGCGGCCGGATAGAGCACACGCTCGACGACCGTCGGTGACGATGTCGAGACCATGACGGTGAGATCAGGACGATTGATGTGCGCGCCGAGCTCGAGGGTCAGGCGGGCGGCGGGCTGCACCTCGATGTTTTGGAGTTGATCGATGGCAAGGCTCTGTCCTTGCGCCAGCGCGGCGACCGACACGCGCGCGACCGTGTCCGGCGACGGGTTGAAGATGGTGACGAACTCGGCGGACGTGTTGGCGACCGCGCTGCCATCGGCGAACAGCCAGTTCGTTGCTTGCAGCGGCGCACCGAGCGCAGGGCCGTAGCCACGTCGAGGCGCAGGGGCCACGCCGCTGATGACGCGCTCGGCGATCACTCCGGGCCCTGAGAGCGATCGGACCGTCACGCTGTGGCCGATGCCCTTCGGCACCCGTGTCTGGTCCTGCAGTGCGACTTGGCTGTAGCTGTTGGGCGGCACCGTGATCGGGATCGGATCGACGAC
>DASXPN010000052.1:0-24808 GCA_036493595.1 Acidimicrobiales bacterium
GGTAGCCGATGTTCTGATGCGTGACGGTGCCGAAGCCGATGTTCGGGTCCCACATGGAGGCGGCCCGCGACAGCAGGCGCCCTGGATCGAGATACAGGTAGGTCTTGGTGTCGGCGCCGATCTCGCCCGGCGCGGTGAACAGCAGCGGGATGTAGCAGATGGCGCCGAGCAGTACGAGCGGCCATCGATCCCTGATGCCGCGCGTCGACCTCCTGCGGAGGTCGCGCCTCCGCTTCGGAGCCGCGTGCCTCAACGGTGGTGGCGCTGGGCTTCGGCCGCGAGCGCGCGCATGATGCCCGTCGCCGTGGCCTCCCACGAGTAGCCCGCGGCGCGAGCCAGCGCAGCCGCGCCGAGTCGGGCGCGGCGCTCGTGGTCGTCGATCAAGTCACCGATGGCAGCGCCGAGCGCGGCGTCGTCGTCACGGTCGACGAGCACGCCGGTCTCACCGTCCACGACGGCATCGGTGTGTCCGGGAATGCGAGTGGCGACCGCTGGCGTGCCGCAGGCCGCCGCCTCGGTGAGCGACATGCCCCAACCTTCGCGGGCCGACGCGCTCGTTACCAGCCAGGCCCGCCGGTACGTGTCGACCAGCTCGTGGTCGGACACATGCCCCGCGAATGTGACCCACTCGGTGCCGTCGACTTCGCGCACGACGTCGTCGAGCCCCTCCCGCTCGTAGCCCTCGCCCACGATGGTGAGGGTGAGGTCGGGCCGGAGGCGGCGGGCGATGGCCACGGATCGGATGAGGTGGTCGTACCGCTTGACCGGCACCAGCCGGCCGACGGCCATGACGAGCGGCTTCGCGGCGCGGTCTCCGCCCGGCGTGAACATCGGGTCGATGCCGGGAGGGATGACGTCGATGTGCGACGCCGGAAGGTTCAGCATCTCGATGATGTCGTCCTTCGACGACTGCGACAGCGTGACGATGCGCGACTTGCGGTACGCGAGAGGGGCGATACGCCGCTCGATCGTGTCGCCGAGCGTGGCCGCCCACGGCGCTTCGTCGCCGAGCACCATCTTCCACATCTCCGCGTGCACGTGGTGCAGCAGCACGATGCCAGGGCCGCGGTTCCACACGGGCGAGAAGAACGGCATGCCGTTCCAGATCTCGACGAGGGCATCACGGGGACCGTGGCGGCCGAGCACCTCGGACCCCATCGCTCGCGGGAACACGAGGTAGCGGCCGGCGCGGCGGATGACCTTGTAGCCGTTGCGCATCACCACCGGCGCCTGGCCCTGCGCGTAGGACGTCCGCAGCGTCACGTCGATGCCGGCCTCGGCCCACAGCTTCGCGACGGTGGCGGCGTGCACCTCCGACCCGCCGGCCTCGACGTCGGCGAGATCGCGCCACGACAGCACATGGATTCGGCGCAAGCCAGCGGCGGCGGCGAGGTCGCCGATCTTCGCGATGCTCGGCCTGCTGCCGTCGGACGCCGACAGAGCCACGCCGAGGAGGGTACTCGGCACCACTAGCGTCGACGGGAATGGTCGATGGCTTCGATGCGGCGCTCAACGCAACGGCCAAGATCGAGGGCTGGATGACCGATGCACAGGCTCGGCGTCTGTGGGACCGCGCTGTCGATCTACGGCCGGGCGACCAGATCGTGGAGATCGGTTCGTTCCGCGGCCGGTCGACGGTGATCCTGGCGTCGGCGGCACCGGTGGGTGTCGACCTCGTCGCCATCGACCCCCACGCCGGGAACGACCGCGGCCCCCAGGAGATCCGCGGGTTCGAAGAGGCCGCGGCCGTCGATCATGACGTGTTCCACGAGAACCTGCGCGACGCCGGGGTCGACCACCGGGTCCGTCACGCGCGGTCGTTCTCGCACGAGGCGCTCGGGGCCATCGACGGCGACGTCGAGCTGCTCTACATCGACGGCGCCCACCGCTATGGCCCTGCGCTGGCGGACATTCGGGCGTGGGGCGGGCGGGTCGCACCCGGCGGCACGATGCTCGTCCACGACTCGTTCAGCTCGGTCGGCGTCACGCTTGCCATCCTGCGGGCGCTCACCTTCGGCTTCCGCTTCCGCTACGTCGGTCGATCGGGATCGATGGTCGAGTACCGGCGGGAACTGGTCGCCGGCCGCAACCGTGTCCGCAACACGACCGCGCAGCTCGCGGAGCTGCCGTGGTTCGCTCGCAACCTCGTCATCAAGGTGTTGATCGTGCTGCGGTTGAAGCGTGGGCCGTGGCCCTACTGACGAACGGCCGTACTGACGAACCGACGCCGTTCTCCGGGTCCATTCCGGGGCGATAGCCCCGGAATAGCGCCAACATTCGGCAGGTGGGGTCTATCGGTGGAGGACGCGCCGAACGCGGTCGCGCAGACCCCACCAGGTCACCCTCGTGAGCTCTTCGAAGATCACCGCGCCGGACATCTTCGACGTGCCCCGCACGCGATCGGTGAACGTGATCGGCACCTCGGCGATCTGCTCGCCGTGCTGCGCGACGCGGTACGCCATCTCCATCTGGAACAGGTAACCGGTGGCGTTTGTCGACTTGTAGTCGATGTGCTGGAGCGTGCTCGCCTTCCACGCGCGAAACCCCGACGTGAGGTCATGCGCCTTCAGGCCGAGCGCGAGCCGCGTGTAGAGGTTGCCGTAGCGGGACAGGAAGCGACGGTGCCAGGGCCAGTGAGGGATGTGGCCGCCGGGCACGTAGCGCGACCCGATCGCCAGCCCGACGTCGTCGGTGAGCGCACCCAGCAGTGGCGGGATCGAGGCCGGGTCGTGCGACAGGTCGGCGTCCATCTGCACGATGACGTCGTACCCGCGCTCGATGCCGATCGCGAATCCGGCGCGGTACGCGGTGCCGAGACCCGCCTTCTCCCGCCGGACCAGCACGTCGATGCGGCCGAGCTCGTCGTTGAGCGCCTGCGCCAAGCGGGCCGTGCCGTCAGGGCTGCTGTCGTCCACCACGAGGACGTCGACATCGGGCGCGGCAGCGCGGATGCGCTGGAGGAGCTCGGAGATGTTGCCCGCTTCTTCGTAGGTGGGCACGACGACCATCGTGCGCATGAGGCCGCCGAGGTTAGCGGCCATCACACCGCTGATAGAGCTCATACAGGCCGCGGCCGAAGAGGCCCTTGCCCCATGAGCCGACCATGCAGAAGTCCTGGCGCAGCACCTGGTTCGGCACGTCGGACCCGAAGTTGCGCGATGCATTCGGCTCGACCCAGTCGTCGCGGATCGACGACAGGATCACGATGTCGGCCGACCGGAGGTCGTCCGCGAGACCGGAGTCGTCGCGGTTGGCGACGCCGGGATCCATCTCGATGTAGCGGGTGGCGGGGCGGGTCTGCGGCAGCAGGTAGTAGAGGAAGGCCTCGCTGTACGGCGTCTTGCGCAGGTCGCCGGTGCCGACGAAGAGCTTGTCGCCGGGTCGGGCGATGCTGTTCACGACGGGCAGCATCGCATTGACGGCGTCGGCCGCGTCCTTGCGGCCGTAATAGAACGAACGGCCCTCGTTCTCGATGACGTAGGACTCGCGGTGCTTGCCGAACGTCTGCGCCACGGCGTCCGCATACGTGCGGAACGTGTGATGCGGGACGAGCAGGAAGAGCACGACGGCCGGCATCAACGCGGCCGCCGTGACCCGCCGGGTCGGCGACCACGCGGGCCGGCGGCGACGCAGCAGCTCGGCGATCGCGACCGGCAAGAGGCCGAACGGCACCGCGCTCACCCACGCGAGGTGGGTCGAGTCGGGTCGTTGCAGTGCTTGGGGGAGCAGGCCGAAGCTGAACGCGCCCATCACGAGCACCGCCCGCCCTGCCAGCGTGGCCGTCGCGTCGCGGCGCACGAGCCATCCCGCGACGAGCAGCACGGCGACGACCGCGACGAGCAGCAACAGCCACAGCGTCAACTGTCCGGGCGACGGGGGAGACGGGAACGGCCACGGCGGCTCGTTGAGGACGCCCGCCCGTTGGAGGAAGCCGTCGAAGTGGCTCCACGACGGCGGCAGCGGAAGATGCCGGCCGGCCCGCAGCTGGAACACCGGCTGGATCACCATGCCGTAGAACGCGTGGCCCGGTCCGGCCAGCGCGATCTGGACGAGGAACGGGCTCACGCCGATGGCGAGCCCGCCGAAGAGCCGCTTGCGCTCCGCCACGGCCAGCGCCCCCCACAACACGGCGAAGCAGAGGCCCACCGCGAGCACGAGGTCGGGGCGGTAGAGGAGCGCGAACCCGGCGAGGATGCCGGCGAGAAGGAACCTCCCGCGCAACGCCGCGACCATGGCCCACAGCCCGAGCGCCACCCCGCCGACCCACGCGAGAGCGGTGAGACCGATGGGCGGGATGATGATGATGGCCGCGATCGCGGCGCCGCCGACGGCGATGCGCCGTCCCCACGGGCGGACCATGGCGTACACCGCGCCGATCAGCGCGAGTTGCTGGAGGTAGCCGACGACGCGCTCGGTCCACAACGTTGTCGAGAAGACCTTGAAGATGGCGGCGAGCACCCAGAGGCTGCCCGGCCCGTAGAGATGGAGGAAGTCGCGGTTGGGGATGGCCCCGTGCAGCACCTCTTCGGGGAAGACGAGCATGAAGCCCTCTTCCATGGGAGGGCCAGGCGCGCGCATGAGTCCCCGCAGGGGCAGGAGCGCGACGACGCCGACGATCGCGATGGGCAGCCATCGCGTGAATCGGCCGCCGTTTCGGACCTCGGTGGCCTCCTCCGCGTGCGGGGAGACGTCGACGCCTGCGCTCACGCTGGTTGGTTTCGCTCGCTCATCGCCGGGCCAGAGGGTAGTGGCGCGGTTCACTAACCTCCGGACGTGCTCTGGTTCGAGCGCCGAGTGGTGTCCCGGCTGACGACGACGGGCGACCCCGAGCGGCGCGAAGAGGTCGCAGCTTTCGTGGAAGGGGCATTGCATTCGATGCCCGAGCATCTGCGCGCCTCGGTCGGGGCCGCCTCGGTCGCGCTCGGTGCCTGGGCGCGGGTGCCGGGCGGTGAGCGGTTGAGCGTGCGGACGCTCGACACCTGCCCGATCCCGCAGATCCGCCAGTACGTCCGCCTGTTCCGTTCGCTCGTGCTGTTCGCCGAGCAGGAGCTACCGGTCACGTCCGGCGCGGCGCGGTCGACACGATGACGGTGCTCGAGACCGAGGTCCTCGTGATCGGTTCCGGAGCAGGGGGCGCGACGACCGCGTCGCGGCTGAGCGCGGCGGGCCGCACGGTGACGGTCGTCGAGGAAGGGCCGTGGATCGCCCCCGACGCGGTCGAGCCCTTCTCGCTCGAGGAGATGGTGCTCAAGTACCGCCACCGCGGTTCGTGCGCCACGCTCGGCGCGCCGCCAGTCGCGTATGCGGAAGGCCGCTGCGTCGGGGGCAGCACCGAGATCAACTCGGGCTTGTGGCACCGGTTGCCCGACTACCTCGCGGCGGAATGGCGCCGGCAGTACCGCATCGACGAGTTCGGCGACGACATCCTCGAGCGCTACGCCGAGGAGGTCGAACAGGTCCAGGGTGTGTCGCGCCTGCCCTCGGCCCCACCGCCTTCGTCGGCGACGCTCGAACGGGGGGCGACCAAGCTTGGTTGGCGCGCTGTCGAGTTCCCGCGAGTGTTCCGCTACGACGAGCAGAACCGGGGCGTCAAGCAGACCATGGCGCGCACGCTGATCCCGCACGCGGTCGAGCGCGGTGCGACGGTGCTGCCCGACTGCCGCGTCGTGCGGCTGCTCACGGAGGGCGATCGCGTGACAGGTGCGTGCTGCGAGCGCACCCGTCCAGACGGCACCACCGAGAGCGTGCGTATCGCAGCCGACCACGTGTTCGTGTGCGCCGGTGCGATCCAGAGTCCCGCACTGTTGCAACGCAGCGGCATCCGTGGCCAAGCGGGACGCGGCCTCAAGCTGCACCCGACCATCAAGATCGCGGCGCGCTTCCCCCGCCCGCTCGATCACGAGGGCGTCCCGATGCACCGCATCACCGAGTTCGCGCCGAGCCTGACCATTGGCGGATCGGTGAGCCGCAAGGGTCACATCGCGCTCGCGCTGTCCGACTCGGCCGCTCACTTCGACGAGGCGCTCGCGGACTGGGAGCGCGTCTTCGTGTACTACGCCGCCATCCGTGGCGACGCCAGCGGACGCGTGCTCGCGGTTCCGGGCCTGCGCTCGCCGATCGTGACGTACCGGTTGACCGATGCCGACATGAGCAGGCTCGCTCGCGGTCTCATTCACCTCGGTGAGGTGTTGCTCGCCGCCGGCGCCACCGAGCTGTACCCGTCGGTCATCGACGGTCGGGTCGTGCGCCGGCGCGACGAGCTCGTGTCGTGGTGGGATGCGGTGCAGCGGTCGAGCGCCAACCTGATGACGGTGCATCTCACGTCGACGGTGCGCATGGGCGAGGACCGCGCCCGCACCGCCGCTGACAGCTTCGGATCGGTCTGGGGGTTCCGCAACCTCCGTGTCAACGACGCGTCGTTGCTGCCCGACGCGCCTGGCGTGAATCCTCAGGCGGCGATCATGACCATCGCGGCGCGCAACGCGGACCACTTCCTCGCCAACGCGACCGCGTGACGGCTTCGACCGCGGTCGTCACCGGTGGCGCGGGATGGTTGGGGCAGAACCTCGTGCGCGCGCTCGCTCCTCAACGCGAGCGTGTGCGCTGCCTCGTGCACGAAGAAGCGGACGCGTCGTTGCTCGCCGTCATCGGGGCGTCCGTCGAGACCGTCGTCGGTGACGTGCGCGACCCGTCGGCGCTCGACGCGTTGTTCGACGGCGTCGGGCCGACGACCGTCTTCCATGCGGCCGGTGTGATACATCCCGGCGGCAAGGTCCGCGACCTGTTCGACGTGAACGTCGGCGGTACGCAGCTCACCCTCGACCGTGCCCGCCGCGCCGGCGCCGTGCGGTTCGTGCACGTCTCGTCGAACTCGCCGTTCGGCGCCAACCCGTCGCCGCACGACCGCTTCACCGAGGAGTCGCCGTTCCACCCGTACATGGCCTACGGCCAGTCGAAGCTCGAAGCCGAGATGCTCGTCATGCGCAGCTTCGAGAGCGGCGACCTGCAAACGGTGATCGTGCGCCCGCCGTGGTTCTACGGTCCGTTTCAGCCCGAGCGTCAGACTCAGTTCCTCGCCGCCGTTCGCCGCGGCCGCTTCCCGATCGTGGGCGACGGAACGCAGCAGCGGTCGATGGCCTACACCGGCAATCTCGTGCACGGTCTGTTGCTGGCCGAGACCGCGCCGGCCGCGCCCGGTCACGCGTACTGGATCGCGGATGCCGAGCCCTACGAGTTGCGCCGCGTGTTCGAAACCATCCGTGAGGCCTTCGTGCTCGAAGGGTTCGGCGTCACCGACCGCGAACCGCTGCGCATCCCCGCGATCGCGGGCTCGATCGCGGAGGCGGCGGACAAGTTCGTGCAGGGCCGCGGTCGATACGTGCAAGCAGTGCACGTGCTCGGTGAGCTCAAGGACACGATCGCGTGCGACATCTCGTTGGCGCGCGCTGACCTCGGCTACGAACCACCGACGTCGTTGCTCGACGGGATGCGAGCCAGCATCCGTTGGTGCGTCGCCAACGGAGAGCAGTTGTAGTGGCGAGGACGATCCTCGTCACCGGCGGCAGCGGTTACTTCGGCACCGTCCTCGCCGGCCAGGCGATCGCGCGCGGCGACCGGGTGCGCATCTTCGACCTCAACGCTCCGTCGTCGGTGGACGGCTCCCTCCAGTACATCCTCGGTGACGTGCGCGATCGAGCCGCGGTGCGCGCCGCGTGTGAAGGCGTGGATGTGGTGCTGCACAATGTGGCGCAAGTGCCGCTCGCCCGCGACCGCGCATTGTTCGACTCGGTGAACGTGGTCGGCACGGCCAACGTGCTCGTCGGTGCGCGCGAGGCGGGCGTGGCCAAGGTCGTGCACACCTCGTCGAGCGCGGTGTTCGGGATCCCAGAGTCGAACCCGGTGCGGGAGGACACTCCGTGCCGTCCCGTCGAGGCGTACGGGCGGGCGAAGGTGCGAGCCGAGCAGTTGTGCCACGAAGCCGCCGCGTCGGGCCTCGATGTGAGCATCGTGCGGCCGCGCACGATCCTCGGTCACGGCCGCCTCGGCATCTTCGCGGTGCTGTTCGACTTCATCGCCGCGGGCGCGCCGGTGTACGTCCTCGGCCGCGGCGACAACCGGTACCAACTCGTGCACGCCGACGACCTCGCCGACGCATGTCTTCGCGCCGGCGATCGCGCCGGCCCCGCGACGTACGACATCGGGGCGAGCGAGTTCGGCACGATGCGCGAGACGATCCAGGCGCTGGTCGATCATGCGGGCACCGGTTCGGCCGTTCGCTCGCTGCCGGTCGGCGCGGCGAAGGCGGGCATGCGGGCGCTGACCACGGTCGGGCTGGCACCGTTCGCGCCGTACCACTGGCTCCTCTACGGCGAGTCGCTCTACTTCGACACGACCAAGGCGCAGACGGAGCTCGACTGGCAATCCCGCCACTCGAACGCATCGATGCTGATCGAGTCGTACGACTGGTACCTGACGCACCGGGCCGAGCAGCGTGACGACCTCGACGGCGCTCGCTCGCACCATCAGTCCCCGGTGCGCCTCGGCGCCCTGAAAGTACTGCGCCGCCTGCCCTGACGGCCTGGGTCGGCGACGCTCACGGGCTGTGTCGCCGGCCCTGACGGGTCTCGGGACACCTGGGGGCGTCTCCAGTTCCGGAAGGTCTCGTTCCTATACTCGCTCGATGCCGCCCGTTCACTCGCCCGGCGCCGTGCTGGCCGATGACGAGGTGGCCGAGGATGCGGCGGCGCCGCCGTCTTCGGGGTGCGACCACGCCGAACCGCAGTCGTGGTCGGAGCGCACGTGGCACGGGCTCGTGTCCCGTCCGTGGCTGTTGATCCTCGTGTTGCTGGCGGTGATCTCTCTGCCGCTGTTGGTGGCGGCGCTGGCGCTGCACAGCACGCACTGGTTCCCGGTGCTGGATCTCGCCATGACCGAGGTGCGGGTACGCGACGTGGGTACCGCACACACTCCGTTGATCGGCCTGCCCGGTCGCATCGGCACGCTGGCGCAGCAGGGGAGCCATCCCGGCCCGCTCAGCTTCTACGCGCTGGCGCCGTTCTATCGACTGTTCGGATCGAGCGCGTGGGCACTCGAGGCGGCGACTGCGGCGCTCAACGTTCTCGCCATCGGCATCAGCCTCGTGATCGCGCAGCGGCGCGGCGGTTACCGGTTGCTGCTCGCCGTCGCCGTCGTGCTCGCATTCCTCGTACGTGGTTACGGCGTCGGGACGCTGACCGAGCCGTGGAACCCATACCTGCCGCTGCTGTGGTGGGTCGTGCTGATGCTCGCCGTGTGGTCGATCCTGTGTGGCGATTTCGTGATGTTCCCAGTGGCGGTCTTCGCCGCCTCATTCGCGTCGCAGACCCACCTTCCGTACCTCGGTCTCGGTTTGGGCCTCGGCGCGCTCGCGGTCGGCGGCGCGGTCGTGCTGGCGCGCCGAACCCCGCCGAAGTCGCCGGCGCGACGATCGCTCGTGCGTTGGGGCCTCGTCGCGCTCGCCGTCGGGGTGATCGTGTGGTCGCCGGTTGTCGCCGACCAGCTCCGTCACGACCCCGGAAACCTCGCGCAACTGCGCGACTACTTCCAGCATCCCCCGGAGAAGCCGGTCGGCTTCCGCACCGGTGTGCGGCTCGAGTTGCTGCACCTCGACATCTCGAAGTTCGCGGCAGAACAGCACGCCGATACCGGTTCGCTGGTCAACGCCGCGGGCGATCCCGACGGGTCGGTGGTGCCGGGCCTGCTCCTGCTTGCGCTGTGGGGTGTCAGTGTCGTCGGCGCATGGCGCATGAAGCACTCACGGCTGTTGCGCCTCGACGTCGTGATTGGTGCGTCCCTCGTGCTCGCGGTCATCTCGATGGCGCGCATCTTCGGGCACTTGTGGTTCTACCTGATGCTGTGGTCGTGGGCGCTCACCGCGGTGATGTTGTTCGCCACCGCGTGGACAGCCATCGAAGTTGCGCGCAAGAAGGTGAGCGCCGACGCGCGACCGCGGCTGCTGAAGGTTGTAGCCGCGTCGCTTGGTGCGTTCGTCGTCATCTCGAGCGGCGCGCTCGCGGTTGACGCTCGCAACGCGAAGCCTCCCGCGCCGGAGCTGTCCTCGGTTCTCGCGTCGGTGATGCCGCCGACCGAGCAGGCACTACTCGACCACCAGGGCACCGCCACGGGCAAGGACGGCCGCTACTCGGTCACATGGACAGACGCGCTCTACATCGGCTCGCAGGGCTACGGCATCGTGCTCGAGCTCGAGCGCAACGGATTCACCGCCGGCGTGCCCTCCTACGCGCGGGTGCCCATGACGACGAGCCGAGTCGTCGAGACGTCCGACGCAACCGCAGTCATCCACCTCGCTACCGGCCTCTTCATCGATCAGTGGCGGGCCAAGCCAGGAGCCGTGGAGGTCGCGTACGTCGATCCCCGCACGCCCGAGCAGCAGGCCGAGTTCGCACGCCTGCGGGGTGAGGCGATCCAGATGCTGCACGACGCCGGCCTCGACGACATCATCCCGAACGTCGACGCCAACCTCTTCGGCGCCGCCATCGACGATCGGTTGACGTCACCGCAGAACCAGCCGATCCAAGAGCGGCTCCAGTCCATGCTCGACCTGGGCATGCCGACCGCGATCTTCCTCGCGCCGCCCGGCACCGAGAACTGATGGCGACCGGGACGGACATCGACCGCGCCACCACACGCGACCGTGTCGACGGCGGCACTGTCGACCATTCCGGCTCTTGGTCCGACGCGACACCGCCCCCGTCACCACTCGCACGGCGCATCTCGTTCGCGTCAGTTGCGATCGCGCTCGTCCCGCTCATCAGCGCGACGGTCGGCGCGCTGAACCGCGGTTGGATACCAATCGGCGACAACGCGTATTTCGAACTGCGCGCCCGCGATGTCTTCAGTCACCACTTCCCCTTGCTCGGAACGTGGACGTCCGCCTCGCAGAGCACCAGCACGAACGTCAACAACCCGGGCCCGCTGTTCTTCGATCTCCTCGCCATCCCGGTCAAGCTGTTCAACTCGCCCGGCCTCGCGATCGGCATCCTGCTGATCAACAGCGCCGCCGTCATCGCCATTGCCGTCGTCGCCTACCGGCGGGGTGGGCCACTCGTCGCCACCGCGTCGATGGTGATGGTGGCCGGCCTCACGTGGTCGATGGGCAGCGAGTTGCTGTTCGATCCATGGCAGCCGCACGCCATGCTGTTGCCCTTCCTGCTGTTCGTGGTGCTCGTGTGGTCGCTCGCGTGCGGTGACCTGAAGCTGTTGCCGTGGGCGGTGGCGGTGTCGAGCCTCGTGCTCGAGACGCATCTCAGCTATGCGGTGCTGGTGCCCGTGCTGGCGTTGTGGGGCGTGGCCGCGCTGGCGTGGGACACTCGCCGCCGACGGGGCAAAGATCCGGACGGTTGGCCCGCGCTGCGTCGCAGGGTGATGCGCACCTCCGTCGTCTCGGCCGTCGTGTTCCTCGTGCTGTGGTCGCCGCCTCTCGTCGAGGAGGTGGCCCACGGGCGCAACGGCAACCTGAGCTTGCTGCTGAGCACGGTCGGGAAGGCGAAGCAGACCATCGGCTGGGGCTTCGGCTCGCGCCTCGTCGCGTCGATCCTGTCGTTGCCGCCGTGGTGGTTGCGGCCGTCATTCGGTGACGCGTTCGTCCCCAAGGACAACGGCAGGCCGCTGGCCGGTGTACAGCCGGACCTCGCGCACGTCCCGTCCATCGCGGCCGCGCTGATCTCGTTGGCGGTGGTCGTCGGTCTGTTGGCGTTGCTGCTGCGCGACACCCGCCGGCGCGGCGATCGCACCGCGACCGCGGCCCTCGGCACCGCCCTCGTCGCCGTCGGCGGCGCGCTCGTCACCGCGGGCACGTTGCCGCGCGGGTTCTTCGGCATCGCCCCTCACCAGTTCCGTTGGTTGTGGCCCATCAGTGTCTTCATGTTGTTCGCGGCGCTGATCGCAATCGGGCGCCGGTTGCCCGCGTTCCGGGCCACGACCGTCACCGGCGTGTTCGCAGTCGCGACGCTGGTCCTCGCGGTGATCAACCTGCCGACGGACAACGAGCGCGTGGGCCCGAGTGCCGACGCCGGTTCGATCCCGTCGACGCACACCTTGCTCAGCCAGCTGGGCGCGCTCGACGGTTCGGGCACGCTGCTGTTCGACGTGCAGGGGCTGCGCTTCGCCGAGCCGTACAGCGTGCCGGTCATGAACGCGCTCGATCGCCGCGGCATCGAGATCGTGGTCACCGACGACGGGATGGTGCATCAGCTCGGCAACGCCCGTCGCTTCGACGGCCACGCATCGGGACGTCTGTTCATGCGGGAAGCTGACGCGGCCGTGACCGACCAACCCGGGGCCACGCGCGTCGCCATCGCGTACGGGCTCACCGACGCGGAGCAACACGAGCGCGACGCGCTGCGCTCGCAGCTCAGCGGCTACATCGCAACGAAGGGTCTGCAACTCACGGACGCAGGGCGCGAGCTCGGGCCGTTGCCGGCGGACCTGCAGTCACTCCTTCCGTTCGACCAGATCGGTGATCTGCTCGACGCGCACGCGCTCGTGCTCGACAGCACCTGGCTCCCTCGGTTCGAGCGTTACGCGGACCTGCAACGGCGATGGGACGCGTACACGGTTGCGTTGTTCCTCGCGCCCGTCGACTCGTCTCCCAACTCGGGCTGACGGTGCGAGCACCGATCGGCCTCGTCGTGCCGATGTACAACGAGGAGGAGCGGCTCGCCGACTACGGCAAGCCCCTGCTCGATTTCATCGGCGATCAGCCGGCGGGCAGCGAGCTCGTGTTCGTCGATGACGGCAGTGTCGACGGTTCCGTCGCCGCCGTCGAAGAGCTCATCGGCGGTACGTCCGGCGCACCGGCGCGCGTCCTTCGCCGCCCTCACCGGGGCAAAGGTGCGGCTGTCGCGGTCGGCCTGGCCGAGCTCACGACGCCATATGGCGGCTTCTGCGATCTCGACCTCTCCACGCCGCTCGAGCAGTTCGAACGGGTGATGGATACCGCCATGCGCGCCCCGGTGCTCGCCATCGGCTCACGAGATCTTCCGGCCTCGCGGCTCGTGCAGCCCGAGAGTCCTGTGCGCGAAGCATTGGGGCGCGCGTACAACAAGTTGTTGCAGGTGACGCTCACCCCCGGCGTCGTCGACACGCAGTGCGGCGCCAAGGTTGCGGCCCGCGCGGTGTGGGACGTGGTGCTGCCGCGCCTCCACGAGGACGGCTACGCGTGGGACGCCGAGCTCGTCGCCGTCGCGCAGGCGCTCGGCATCGAAGTGCTCGAGGTGCCGGTGGAGTGGCGCCACGACAGCCGGTCGCGGCTCAACGTCGGCCGCGACGGCATGGCGATGGTGCTGGCCACACCGCGGATCTGGCGCCGCGCTCGCATTGCTCGAGCCGAGCAGCTGCATGCACCACCGATCATCGCGGTGAGCGCAAGCGATGCCGACACATCGAACGAGGTGTTCGACGACGTGAACGCCGCGCAACTGGCCGCCGTCGATCGATCGCACTGGTGGTTCCGCAGCAAGGCGGCGCTCGTGTCCACCGCGCTGCGGCGCACGCTGTCGCATCGCGACGGTTGGCTCGTCGATGCCGGCGGTGGCGCCGGTGGGGTCACTGCCATGCTCGGTTGGAACCCCGATCGCACGCTTGTCGTCGAAGGCAGTGCCACGCTTGCCCTCGAGGCGCGCCGGCGCCACGGCTTCGACACGGCGCGGGGCTCGGTCGACCACTTGCCGATGGCAGGCGGTTGCGCCGAGGTCGTGTGCCTCTTGGACGTGATCGAGCATCTCGCCGATCCGATCGCGACGTTGCGTGAGGCATCACGCGTGCTCGCACCCGATGGCGTGGTGGTCATCAACGTGCCCGCTCATCAGTGGCTGTGGAGCGCGAGCGACGAGGTGCTCGGGCACCACCGTCGCTACGAGCCCTCGGTGCTGCGCTCGCAACTGGCGGCGGCCGGTCTTGCGCCCGTGCTGATGACCCATGTCTTCAGCTGGCTCGTGCCCCCGGTGTGGGCCAAGCGCCGCCTGGCATCGGGGGGGCAGGCCGAGCTCGGTCTCGATCAGACCTCGGCGGTGATCGACCGCACCGCGATGGTGCTCACCCGGTTGGAACGCGCCGTGGTGGGCCGGGCCTCGCTGCCCCTCGGCACTTCGGTCCTCTGCGTGGCCCGCCGCCTGCCGGGGTGACGGCGCCACCGGGGGCGGCACCGACGGCGGCATCGACGCGGGCACGACCGCGCGAGCGGCTCCGGGACAGATGGCGCATCCCGGGTCTGCTCGTCGCCATCGTGACGGCCGGGATGGTGTTGCGCATGGCGTGGGCGGCATACGCGGCACGCACGCCGTCCGGGCTGCACGATCCGCTCTTCTACCGGCTGCTGGCCGACTCGATCGCGCACGGACACGGGTACAGCTACCCGGCTCCCTTCAACGGACCGGGCATCGGCTTCGCTCCGACCGCGTACTACCCGCCTGCATACGCGGCGGTACTGGGCGCGATCCGCTGGTTGACGCTGCACACGCCGTTGCCTGACGGGCAGACGGCCATCGCGGTCGTCGTCAATCTCGTCGCCGCCGCGGCCGGCATCGTCCTCGTATTCGCAATCGCTCGCCGCATCGCCGACGAGCGGACGGCGCTGGTGGCGGCTGCGCTCGTCGCGTTCTGGCCGAACCTGATCGTGCACACGGCCGTCACCTTGAGCGAAACCCTGTTCATCGCGGTGATGCTCTTGGCGCTCTGGCTCGCCATCAACGTGCGCCGGGATGGATCGCAATGGTCCCGGCTCGTCGCGGTCGGCGCGACCATCGGCATCGCGACACTCGTACGTCCCGTCGCGCTCCCGTTGCTCGGTGCGCTCGCGGTCGCGTGGCTCGTTGCCGGCCTCGGTTGGCGAACGACGCTGGCGCGTACGGGTGTGGTCACGCTGGCGTGCGGCGCGGTGCTCGTGCCGTGGGTGATCCGCAACGCGGCCGTGATGGGCTCGCCGGTGCTGTCGACCAACAGCGGCGACAACTTGTGCATGAGCCGCCAGCCCGGCGCGACCGGTGGCTTCCAGATCACTGCGTTCTGCAACAACGAGATACCTGGACTGCACCGGCCCGAGTCCGAGGTCCGCAAGAACGACGAGGGCCAACACACGGCGCTGACCTTCGTGCGCGAGCACCCTGCCACCGAGGTGCGGCTGTGGTTCTCACGTCTTCGGTACGGCTTCGGCAGCGACGCCGACGGCGTGCGGGCCACCGAGTCCTACGACGAGGATCGCTTCCTGCCCGACGCCGTCCGCACCACCGTGACCGTCCTCGCCAACCTCTGGTACGCAGCCGTCGGCATCCTCGCGGTGGTGTCGTTGTGGTGGTGGCTGCGGCGCCGCGACTTCGGAGGCTGGCTCGTGTTCATGTCGGTGCTCGGCGTCGGTGTGCTCCCGATCGTCGCGTTCTTCGGCGACCCGCGGTTCCACGTGCCGGTGGACCCGTTGCTCGCCATCCTCGCCGCGGGGCTCCTCACCGGATGGGTGCGCCGCTCCGGCGGTGGCGCGGTCGACGAAACCCGATCAGGGGTGCTGGCGATGCCGTGACGACGCTGCTTCCTCCACCGCATGGCGGGGGATGATCGGCGCGTCGCGGCCGGTGCGATCACCGCCGGCGTCAGCCACTTCCTCGTGGTACTCGGCTTCGACGTTCACCGACCAGATGTCATGGCCGGCGCTGTCGAGGATGTTGTCGACTGTGAGCATCGCCGTGTACATCGAGTGATCCTGGTTGTTGTACTTGTGCATGCCGTTGCGACCGACGGGATACACGTTGCGGGCGTGCTCGCCCAACCACTGCTTCATCGTCTCGACGTTCTCGCGGTACGACTCGTCGTAGGTGGGATATGCCTTCGGCATGCGCACCACGTAACCGGCCTCGACGTGAGACGGATCGACGAGGCGGAGCTTCGCCAGCTCGCTCTTGCCGAGCTCGATCAAGTCGTCGTCGCTCATCGTCCACAGCTCGTCGCCTTCGAAGACGAAGTACTCCATCCCGAGGCAGGTCTTGCCTTCCTTCACCATGAACGGCGACCACGAGCCGAAGTTCTGGATGCGACCCACGACGGCGATCGGATCGTGGACGTAGATCCAGTTGTCGGGAAACGCGTCCTCGGCCGGAACGACGAGCGCGACCGACAGGTGGTCGCGAAAGTGGATGTCGTCCGCGGCGCGCCGGACATCGTCGGGGACCGGCGGGTCCATCGCACGAAGCAGGTGCGGGAGCGGCATCGACGAGATCACTTCGGTCACCGGAAGGGTGCCGCCGTTGCCGGGGCCGGCGTCGTAGTGAACCGCGACCGCACGGCCGCCCTCGTGTTGGATGCGCGTCACCGGTGCTTCCATCAGCACCTGACCGCCGGACTTCTCCACCAACTCGCAGCATCGCTCCCACATCATCCCGGGACCGAGCTTCGGGTACTCGAACTCTTCGATCAGCGACGTGATGTCCTTCTGGTTGCGCCTCGGGAGCAGCGCGTTCATCGCGGCATTGAGGAACGACAGGTTCTTGATGCGTTGCGCGGCCCAGTCCGCTTGGATCTCGGTGGCGGGCACGCCCCACACCTTCTCGGTGTAGGTCTTGAAGAACATCCGGTAGAGGCGCCATCCGAAGCGAGCGGCCGTCCAACCCTCGAAGGTGGTCTGATCCTTCGGGGGATGTATGCGGATCCAGACGTAGGACAGCACGCACCGGATCGCCTCGACGATGCCCACCGTGCGCAGGACGTTGAACGCTCTCAGCGGATAGTCGAGGTACTTGCCGTCGTAGTAGATGCGGCTCATGCGGGGGCGGAGCAGGAAGTCGCCGTCGGGCAGGATCTCGTGCCACAGCTCCTCCACGACCCGCACCTTCGTGAAGAAGCGGTGGCCGCCGAGGTCGAAGCGCCAACCGTCGCGCTCGACGGTGCGGCTGATGCCGCCGACCACCGAATCCGACTCGAGGACGGTGGCCGACACCCCCGACTTGGCGAGTTTGTACGCCGCCGTGAGCCCCGCGGGCCCGGCTCCGATGACGACGATCTGGTGGTCGGCGTACTGGCCTGGGGTCGATCCGTCGGTCACGCGCTGGTCCATCTGCGGCGAGTGTACGGGTCATGAGTCAGGGCCCCGGACACCCCTCACTAGAGTCCGTAGGCAGTGAGCCCCCGTCGATGCACTCTCCGCCGGGCCGCGTGCTGACTGATACCGAGGCCCGCTCACCGTCTGCCGACGAACCGCGAGAGGCCGGCACGAGGCACGGCTCGCTCAGGCCGGTCGAGGCCGCCGTGGTCGCGGTCGCCGTCGCCACCGGCCTGGTCCTGCGCTTCTGGACACACTCGCACCTTTGGCTCGACGAGGCGCTGACGGTCGACATCGCCCGCCTGCCCCTCGGCGACATCGGAGCCGCGCTACGCCAAGACGGCCATCCGCCGCTCTATTACGTGCTGCTCCACGGCTGGATGGACGTGTTCGGTCAGAGCGACATCGCGGTACGCGCGCTCTCTGGGGTGTTCGCCGTGATCGCCTTGCCCCTCGGCTGGCTCGCCGGCCGTCGGGCGGGCGGACCGCGAGCGGGTTGGGCATTCGTGGTGCTGCTGTCGCTGTCGCCGTTCGCCATCCGGTACGGGACCGAGACGCGCATGTACTCGCTCCTGATGGTGCTCGTGCTCGCGGGCTACCTCCTCGTGCGCAACGCACTCGAGCGTCCATCGTTCGGCCGTCTCGCCGGGATCACGTTGGTCAGTGGAGCGCTCCTGTTCACGCACTACTGGGCGATGTGGTTGCTCGGCTCGACGATCGTCGTGCTGGCGATCCGGGCCTGGCGGCATCGCCGCTCGAGCCAGGCGCTCGCGAGCGACGGCTCTTCTCGTTCGAGCGACGCTTTTACGAATGACGCTCCTGCGAGTGACGTGGTGCGCACGACGACGCGAGTTCTGATCGCCATCGTGCTGGGCGGGGTGCTCTTCCTGCCGTGGCTGCCCTCGATGTTGTCCCAGGCCGCGCACACCGGCACGCCATGGGCGGGCGTCGTCCGACCGACGACGATGGTGACCGAGTCGTTGCAGGACTTCGGCGGCGGCGATTTCGCCGAAGGCGTGCTGCTCGGCTGGGGACTCCTGGCCCTGTTCCTCCTCGGCCTGCTCGCCGCGAAGCGCGACGGCTACCGCCTCGAGCTCGACCTGCGTACGCAGCCTCAGGTGCGCCGCGAGGCCGCCGTCGTCGGGCTCACGCTCGTGCTCGCGGCCCTCGCCGAGTACGTCACCGGAACGACGTTCGCGACGCGCTACGCCGCGGTCATCTTCCCGCTGTTCCTCATCGTCGCCGCCATCGGCTTGTTGCAGCTCGACATGCCTGTGGTCCTTCCGATCGTCGTCGCGACGCTGTTGGTGGTCGGTCTTGTCGGCGGCGTCCACAACGTCGTGACCGATCGGACGCAAGCAGGTGATGTCGCGGCAGCCATGCGCCCCGATCTCCAACCCGGGGATCTCGTCGTGATCTGCCCGGATCAACTCGGGCCGTCGATGCACCGGCTGCTACCCGCGTCGATCTCCCAGGTCGTCTATCCCACCTTCGGCTCACCTGATCGCGTCGACTGGCGCGACTACGCCGAGCGGAACGCGAAGGCGGATCCGAAGGCGTTCGCCACCGAGGTCGTGTCCCGTGCCTCTGCGAACCGGGCCCACTCGGTCTGGTTGGTGGAGAGCGGTAGCTACGAGACGTTCGAAGGCCAGTGCGAGGCGTTGGTGGGCGAGTTGGGCGCGCAGCTCGGCGGGGGACAGGTCGTCGTCTCGGAGAACGGTGACCGCTTCTTCGAACACGCCGGCCTGGCGCGCTTCCCCGGTCCCGCCGCCAAGTGAAGCGCACGCGGGGCCTGGCCTCGGAAGTGCGCGCCGCGCTGCCGGGTTGGGTCGCGGCACGCGTCCTCGTGGTTGCCGCGTGGTTTGCGTCGCGTCTTTGGATCGAGCACCGGCGCAACGGCGTTCGTCCCGACGCCAGCCTGTTCGGACTCTTCGCGTGGGACGGAACCTTCTACCGCGGCCTCGCCCAACACGGTTACTCGTTCGAGGCCACCGAGGCCTTGCGGTTCTTCCCGCTGTATTCCCTCCTCGGACGCCTGCTCGACTACGTGACGCAGATCGGCCCCGGCACCGCGCTGCTCGTGATCGCCAACGTCTGCGCCCTTCTCGCCGGAGGGCTCGTGTACCGGTTGGCGCGCATGGAGAGCGACCGCCGCACGGCGCAACGTTCCGCGCTGCTGTTCGCGCTGGTGCCGTCGGCGTTCGTGCTGACGTTCGCGTACGCCGAGGCACTGTTCGTGTTGCTCGCGGCGCTGACCTTCGTCGGCCTGCGCCGCGAGCGGTGGTGGATGGCGGCCATCGCCGGCTTTCTCGCCGGGCTCACGCGGCCGACCGGCGTGTTCCTCGCCCTGGCCGCGGCGGTCGAAGCGGGGCGGGGGATCCGCAACCGGCGGGTTGGTGAGCTTCCGGCGCGCGCCGTGGCCGTGCTCGCGCCGCTGGCCGGCGCCGCCACCTACCTGTGGTGGGTCGATCGCGAGTTCGGCGACTGGAAGCTGCCGCTGCGATTGCAGACCGATCTACGCGGCGACGTCGCCAACCCGATCATCCGCGTCGGACAAGCGGCATCTGATCTCGTGCACCTCGACAAGCACGGGTTGCACTTCCCGTTCGCGATCGCACTCATCGTCCTGACGGTGGTCGTGTTCCAACGGTTGCCGGCTTCGTACGGCATGTTCTCCGCGGCCATCGTCGTCACGTCGCTGGCGTCGGAGAACCTCAACTCGATCGAGCGTTACGGCCTCAACGCCTTCCCGCTCGTCATCGCACTGGCGATGCTGGTGCCCTCACGTACTGCCGAACGCGTGACGGTCGTGGTCTGCGGCGCCGGCCTCTTCGGGCTGTGCGCCCTCGCGTGGCTCGGCATCTACGTGCCCTGACGTGCTCACGTAGTCAGCAAAGCTCGGCACGCCCACCGCGAAAGCGCCCGCGGCGACGACGCAGGCGATGCCACCAGACACGATGGCGAACGGCACGCCGGCAATGCCGCCGACGATGCCCGCCTCGACGTCACCGAGCACCGGCCCGCCGGCGTACACCGCGATCTCGACGCCGCTGACCCGGCCCCGCATGCCATCGGGGGTGACGTCGGCCGCGATGGTCGAGCGGTAGACGCCCGAGATCATGTCGGCCGCGCCAGCGCACGCGAGCATCAGCAGGACGATCGGCGTCACGGTGGTGAGCCCCGCGATCGCGATGCACACGCCCCACGCGGCGACCGCCCACAACACGGCACGTCCTTGACGGCGGACGCGCACCGTCCATCCGCTCGCCAGTGACGCGACGAACGCGCCCGCCGCGACGGACGAGAGCAAGAGGCCGTAGAGGGCCGGTCCACCGCCCAGCCGTTCGGTGAGTGCAGGGAACAGCGCGCGCGGCATCCCGAAGATCATCGCCAGCAGGTCGATGCCGAAGATGCCCATGATCACCGAGTGACCACGTAGGTAACGCAGCCCTTCGAGCACCGACGCGCGTGATGCCGGCGACGACCCATGTACCGGCGGTGACGGCGCGATGCCGAAGAAGACGGCGAGCGCGATCGCGTACGTGGTCACGTCCATCGCATACGCGGTCGTCAGTCCGAAGATGCCGATGATCACGCCCGCGACCGCGGGACCGGCCATCATCCCGAACGAGCCATAGGTCGATTGCAACGCGAACGCGGACGGACGGAGCTCCTCCTCGAGCATCAACGGGAGCAGCGATCGAACGACGGGGAACGTGACCGCGTACGTACCGCTGGCCGCCGCGCCGATCACATAGAGCAACCACAGTTGCGGTTGGCCGAGCGACGCGTTGACGGCCAGCGCCATCGAGCAGCTCATGGAGATCAGGGTGATCGCCACGAGCATCCGGCGCTTGTCGACACTGTCGGCCATCGCGCCGCCGATGAGCGAGAACGCCAGCAGCGGCACGAGCTGCGCCACGCCGAGCATGCCGACCGCGAACGACGATCCCGTCTGGTGGAACACCTGGAACGGCAGCGCGGCCATCGTGATCGTGGTCCCGAGGAACGACACCGCTTGGCCGATCCAGAGGCGCCTGAAGTCGCGCGACACCCTCAGCGGAGTGGTATCCACGAGCAGGCGCATGGGCGCCGACGCTAACCGTGCGGCGACGAAAGCAGGGTGACTTTGCGGGCGCCGCGTCAGTGGCGGGAGGCGCCGCGTCAGTCTCGGGAGTCAGTAGCCGGGGCGGGGACGGAAGAGGTCGAAGCGCAGGCCTTGGTCATCGACGCATTGCGCGTTGCCGCCGGACTCGTGCTGCGCGACGGACAGGACTTGGCCGCCGAGCTCGGTGACCCTGCGGGCGGCCGCTTCGATGTCGTCGACCCGGAAGTACAGCCGCACCTCCGGCTCGCCCTCGCGACCGTGAATGCCGGAAGGCGGCGTGATCGACGAGACGTGATACGAGCCGGGTTGGTAGCCGCCGCGCAGCTCCCAACCGAACAGCGCGCCGTAGAAGCGGCGGGCGCGGTCACCGTCGGGTACTTCGAGGGTCATGTAGCCGATGTCGCCGAACCGACGGCCGGGCACATCCTCGACCGGAAGGTCGTCGGGCTCGACGGCGGTCGCGATCATCCAACGATGGCCGAACGGATCGCGGACCACGCCTGATCGCGCGCCGTAGTTGACCGCGACCGGACGCAACTGCTCTGCGCCATGCGCGACCGCCAGCGCACACGTCGCATCGGAGTCGGGCACGTGGATCATGAGCGCGACCGAGCTGCCGCCGAGCGTGTCGGGGCCGAGGTGGCGCTCGGCGGGAAACTCGTCCGCCAGCATGAACACGGTGTCGCCGACGCGCAGCTCGGCGTGGCCGACGTGACCGTCCGGCATGACGATCGGGTCAGCGAGCAGGCTCGCGTCGAACACCTGCTGGTACCACTCGATGGCGCGGTCGGCGCCGCGGCATGCGAGATACGGCGTCAAGGAGTGCAGCCGGGCCGGCGTGTATTCGCGGATCTCCAGATGCGGGGTCGCCTGCTGTGCGTCGATTGCCATACCGAGTTCCTCCCTCAGTTGTCGCCGGAGCCGATCGGCGAAGGCCTGTCGCGGCGCCACCGGGGCGAGAGGCTCGCGCAATGTCTCGAACGGATCAGTTGTCATCGCACCCCCCTTCCGCATAGGCGACGCGGAACGCGTTGCGCGCTCGAACCAGCAACGCCTCGGTGGCGTGGACGGTTCTCCCGAGCAGCGCCGCGACCTCGGGGACCGACAGCGCGTCGAGGTAGCGCAGCGTGAGCGCCGCTCGATGATGGGCACCGAGTTGCTCGAGGACGTCCCGCGCCCGTTGGCGCTCGAAGTGTTGCTCCAGGTCGTCCTCGACCGTCTCGGGTGATTCGATCAGTCGAAGACTTCGTTCCTCACGTTCCTGCCGGCGCCAGTGGTCCACCAACTTGTTGCGGGCCACCGTGATCAGCCATGCGACCGTGAGATCGGGCACGGCGTCGCGCCGCACTGCTTGCGCGGCCGCGAGGAAGGTCTCCGACGCGAGATCTTCGGCGAGGACGGCGTTGCGGGTGCGAGCGGCGAGGTAGCCGTAGACCTGCGGTAGCGCGTGGTCGTACATGGTGAGCAACGCCACTCCCTGGTCGCCGGCTCCGGCCTCGACCCCCGTCATACAGAGATCATCGTCCGAACCGCCCGACTCCGACGCCCTTCCTGCCGAAATCCGGGCGAGGGCGGGTCAGTGGGCGGCGATGTGGCGCAGTGGCATGCGGGGGCCGCGCCGTGGTGCGGTCATGCCGCCGGCTTCGATCAGGCGGACGACCCGACCGCGGTGTCCTGCGAACGGCGCGAGGAGCTCGAGCATGCGGGCGTCGTCACCGCGGGGCTCCCCGGCCAACGTCCAGGTGACGGCGTGGGGGAGGTGGTAATCACCGACGCTGACCGCATCGGGATCACCGAGGGCCACGATGGCGACCTCGGCCGCGGTCCACGGGCCGATGCCGGGAATGCCCGTGAGCCGTTGTCGCAGCGTGGCCGCGTCGCTCGCCGCCTCGAGCGCGGCGGCGACCGTCGCGGCGCGGCGGATGGTCTCTGCTCGCCTGCGCTCGACACCCAACCCGTGCCACGTGGCCGACGTGATCGTCCGTAGCTGCGCCGGCTCCGGCGCGACGAGCAAGCCCGCCGGGCCGGGGGCGCGTTCGCCGAACCGACGCACCACGGAGGCCCACGAGCGGCGGGCCTCCAACCCGGTGACCTTTTGCTCGAGGATGGCGGGAACCAGCGCGTCGAGCACGCGCCCCGTCCGGCACAAGCGCATGCCCGAAAGGCGCGCAGCCAGCCGTTCGATGGCCGGATGCAACGACGGCTCGAAACCCTCGAGCGAGTCGAGCGCGCCACACATCCCGGGCGCGGCCGCCAGCAACCAGTCCGCGCCCGGTCCCCACGCGTCGGCTCGCACCCGGTTCCCCCGGTCGCCGTCGACCGCGAGATGGATCGTGCCCGGTCCGTCCGGCGTGATGGTCGCCCGCCACACGCCGTCGACCGCGAAGCGGATGGTCGGGTCGTAACGACCGTGACCGACGAGTGCCATCGTGCGTCGCAGATCGACGCGATGGTCGAGCTCGATCAGGCGAGGCATCGAAGCGGCTTGCCACCGTTGTAGGTGACCATGTCGGCGAAGGCCTGCGGGTCGATCGGCCGACCCAGCGGCTCACCCCGAAGTTCGGAGTAGGCGCGATAGAGGTTGCCCACGATCCGCTCCGGGTCGTGCAGCGACGCGAACGGCCCGAGGTCGGTGGCGAGCGCGAGATCGAGCGGTGGCGTGCCGCCGTCGAAGCCGCGCCGCGCCACGTCCTGCACGAACCGTAAGTAGGCGACCTGCGTCTCGATGATCGACGCATCGCACACGGGACCATGGCCGGGGACAATCACCTCCGCGCCAAGCCCACGGAGCCGTTCGAGCGCGGCGAGTGAGCCCGACACCGAACCCATCACGACGAACGGCGTGCCGCCGTTGAACACGAGATCGCCGGCGAACAACACCCGCTGCTGCGGCAGCCACGCGATCACGTCGTTCGTGGTGTGCGCGGGACCGACGAACTGCAACTCGACCTTGCGATCGTCGACGTACAGATTCAGGTGGTCGTCGAAGCAGACGAACGGTGGCGCCACCTCGAGCCGTCCCCAGTCGACCCCGGGGAACAGGCCCGTGGCAATGTGTCCGCTGGCGATCATCTCGTCACGGCAGAAGTCATGACCGATGATCGTGGCCGACGGCACGAGGTAGTTGCCGTGCGTGTGGTCACCGTGGTGGTGGGTGTTGACGAGCGTTCGCAAGGGGAGTGGCGTCACCGAGGCGATCGTGTCGACCAGGGCGCGCGTGCGACGCTCGGTGAAGCAGGTGTCGATCAGGGTGACCGCGTCGCGACCGGTGAGGAAGCCCGCGTTGTTGAGTCCCCACGAACCGTCGAGTTGCACGTACGCGAACACGCCGTCGCGTACCTCCTCGACGGTCGGAGGCGGGATAGCCGGATGGTCGTGGTCGTGCGTCGGCGAGCTCATGTTTTTGCGGACCCGAACTGCTCAGTCGGATGCCCGCTCCGTGATCGTGACCGAGCGCATCGCGTCACCTTCCTGCACCTGTTGCGCGACGTCGACGCCGTCGATGACGTAGCCGAAGAGGTTGTAGAGCGGTTGCAGCTTGCGCCGGCAGTCGTCGATGCAGATGAAGAACTGTGAGCCGTTGGTGTCGGGGCCGGCGTTGGCCATGGCGACGGCGC
>DASXPN010000053.1:0-43583 GCA_036493595.1 Acidimicrobiales bacterium
TGTTGGACGGTGATGGCCGCGATCAGCCAGCGCACGAGCCGCGTCCGCCTCGGCCAGATGGTGGGGTGCGCGCCGTACCGCAACCCCGCGCTGCTGGCCAAGATCACGAGCACGGTCGACGTCATCAGCGGCGGACGCCTCGACTGGGGCATCGGTGCCGGCTGGTACGAACACGAATTCCACGGCTACGGCTACGAGTTCGACGCCGCCAAGGACCGCATCGGCACGCTGCGCGAGACCGTCGAGATCGTGAAAGCGATGTGGTCCGAGCCGGACGTCGCGTACGACGGTCGCTACTTCCAGTTGCAGGGCGCGCAGTGCGATCCCAAGCCGGTGCAGAAGCCGCACCCGCCGATCTGGATCGGTGGCGGAGGCGAGCAGCTGACCCTGCGGGTCGTCGCCCGCCACGCCGACTGCTCGAACTTCGGCGGCAAGCCACACGAGTGGGCACACAAGGCCGAGGTGCTGAAGCAGCACTGCACGGCCGTGGGCCGCGACTACGACGAGATCGCGAAGACGATCTCGGGCGAGGTGTTCATCCGCGAGAGCGAACAAGAGCTCGTCGAGGCGGGTACCAAGTCGATGTGGGGTGAGCCGCTCGACTCGTGGCGCCAGGGCAACCTCGTCGGTACTCCGGACGAAGTGGCCGAGAAGATCCAGGCCTACGTCGATCTCGGCTGCACCGGTTTCGTGCCCTGGTGCTCCGACTATCCCGAGACGGAGTCGTTGCGGTTGCTCGCCGAAAAGGTGATCCCCAACTTCCGCTGATCGGAAAGACTGCCGGCATGGCGGACCTGGGGATCGATACCGCAGTCGAGTCGTGCGGCGACGGCCGTTACCGCGCCACCTTGAGCAACGCATGGGAGATCTGGGGGCCGATGGGGGGCTTCGTGGCGTCGGTGGCGCTGCGGGCGGCGGGCGCCGAAACCGTGTTCCCCCGGCCGGCGAGCTTCACGTGCCACTACTTGTCGGTCGCCAAGTTCGACACCGTCGAGCTCGCCGTCACCGAGCTGCGCTCGACGAAGGTGGCCGCGTCGTACCGCGTCGAGATGACCCAGGGCGATCGCAGGATCCTCGAAGCGCTCGTGTGGGCCGTCGACGACGGCATCGAGGCGTTGATCCACGACGAGGCGGTCGCGCCCGACGTCGAAGGACCGGACGGTCTGCGCAACTTCGAGGAGCTGTTCGCGGACGTCGAGGACAGCGCCGGGCCTCCGTTCCCCTTCTGGTCGAACTTCGAATCGCGCCCGCTCGATTTCAGCTACGACTGGCCGCCTGCGGGCCCGATGCCACCCCGATACCAGCAGTGGCACCGATTCCTCGAGGGAGACTTCAGCGACCCGTGGGTCGACGCCTGCCGCGCGGTCGTGCTCGTCGACGTGCAGAGCTGGCCGTCGGCCAGCCGTCCGCACGCGTGGAAGAACTCGAACCTGTATGCGCCGAGTCTCGACGTGTCCGTGTCGTTCCATCGCCCCGCCACCACGGACTGGTTGATGACCGACGGCTACTCGCCGGTCGGTGAGGGCGGCTTGCTGGGCTGGAACGGCCGGCTCTGGACGTCCGATCGCAAGCTCGTCGCGACCGGTGGCGGCCAGGCGCTGTGTCGTCCGATGCGGATGCCCCAGTAACCGTGTCGCCGGGCGTCGTCAGGAGTACCGGCGTTGTCAGGAGTAGTAGCGGTACACGACCTGCGCGACGCAACTCGGCTTCGGAGCGCCCTCGCATTCGAACGTGAGCGTCATCTTCACCTGGGCGCCGCCCGCGACCTCTTCGACCTCGTCGACCGTCGCGCCGCACCGCACCTTCGCGCCCACCGGTACGGGCGACGGGAAGCGAACCTTCTCGCACCCGTAGTTGACGCCCATCGAGAAACCGTGAACGTCCCACATCTTCGGAAGGAAGTACGGGCCGAGCGCGAGCGTCAGGTAGCCGTGCGCGATCGCACCACCGAACGGACCGGCCTTCGCTCGCTCGGGATCGACGTGGATCCACTGATGGTCACCGGTCGCGTCGGCGAACGTGTTGACCTGATCCTGCGTGATCTCGATCCAGTCGCTGTAGCCGATGTGCTCGCCGACCAAGCTCTTGAGGCCGTCGACACCGGTGACGGAGGGATGCTCGCTCATGAATGCGCGGGACCTTTCACTCGAAGCAGATCACTTGCAGCAGACCACTCGAACCGAACGTGTCACTTGAACCAGATGCGTTCGTACTCGCGTGACTGCGGGTGCAGCAGCAACACGACGAGAGCGATCTCGAACATCAAGTCGATGATGTCGGCGCTGAACACTCGGCCGATGCCGAGGAAGATGATGCGCAGTATGAACGGCAAGAAGGCGATGAGGAGTCCGAGGCCGTAGCCCCACTTGCGCTCGTTGGCGATGCCATAGCCTGCGCCGATGCCGCCGGCGACCAACGCGAGCCCGCCGATGCTGATGAACGCGCCGAACAGCAAGAGCAGCACGGCTTGCGCGTAGAGAAGGAAGACTGCGATCTGCAGGGTCTGAGGCTGCGTCGGGTCGAGCCACCGGCGGGTCTGCATGGCTGACAGTGTTGCAGGTGTGGTGCTGGGCGCCGGTGCCGGCACCCGGCTTCTTCCGCTCACCCGGTTGCGGCCGAAAGTGCTGTGCCCGCTCGGCGATCGGGCGCTGATCGACCACGCCATCGAACGCTTCGACGGGGTCACGCAGTCACTTGCAGTGAACGTTCACGCGGGACGAGCGCAGGTCGAGTCACACCTTGCGGACCGCGTGCACCTTTCGTTCGAGGACGATCGGCCGGAGCCGCTCGGCACCGCCGGCGCGCTCGGACGACTGCGGGACTGGATCGCGTCGCGGCCGGTGCTCGTTGCCAACGGCGACACGTGGTGCCCGCAGTCGATGGCCGTCCTGCTCGACGGATGGGATGGCGAGCGCATCCGCGTGCTCGTCTCGCGCGCCGAGAGATTCGCTCCCGGTGTGCCGATCGCCGGGTGCGTGTTGCCGTGGCGCGACGTCGTCGACATCCCTGCCGAGCCCCGGGGCCTGACGCCGATCTGGCTGCGGGCAGCAGCCCAAGGACGGCTCGCCTCGGTCCGGCTCGACGACGAGGTGCCGTGGGCCGACTGCGGCACGCCGGCGTCCTATCTCGCCGCCAACCTCACGTGGTCGGGCGGCGAGTCGGTCGTCGGCGCCCGTGCCTCCGTCGAGGGGACCGTCGACCGATGCGTGGTGTGGCCTGACGCCGAGGTCCGCCGCGGCGAGCACCTGGTGAACGCGATCCGAGCGACCCGCCGGGTCACCGTCCTCGTCCGCTGACTTCGAATGTTGGTTCCATTGCGGGGCTATGACCCCGCAATGGACCCGGAGTTGCGGAGGGAGAGGTGGGTCTCGCGGAGCTGTCCGCAAGCCGCGTCGATCTCGGTGCCGCGGGTGCGGCGGACAGTGACGTTCACGCCCAGTTCGACGAGCCGTTCGCGGAATGTCCGCACGCCCGCGGTCGGAGTGCCGCGCGTCGGCCACCCGGGAGTCGGGTTCAGCGGGATGAGGTTGACGTGAGCGCGCAGTGGGCGCGCGTATGCCGCGAGCTCGGCCGCGTCGCTGCGGCGATCATTGACGCCGTCGATCAACGCCCACTCGAAGGACAGACGACGGTTCTTCGCCGCGAGATAGTCGCGGCAGGCGGCCGCGAGGTCGGCGAGCGGGTAGCGCTTGTTGATGGGGACGAGCTCGTTGCGCAACTCGTCATTCGCGGCGTGCAACGACACCGCAACGTTCACCGGCAGTCGTTCCCTCGCCAGGCGGCGGATGCCGGGCACGATCCCGATCGTCGACAGCGTGAGGTGGCGGGCCGACAGCCCGAGCTCGTCGTGGATGCGTTCGACCGCGGTCCACGTGTTGTCGTAGTTCGCCAGCGGTTCGCCCATCCCCATGAACACGACGTTCGACACGCGCCGGCCGCCGCTCGCCGCTCGCACCATCGACCGGACCACCTGCTCGACGATCTCGCCGGTCGTGAGGTGGCGCTCGAACCCCGCTTGGCCCGTGGCGCAGAAGCCACATCCCATCGCGCATCCGGCCTGGCTCGAGACACACACGGTGACCCGGTCGCGGTAGGCCATGAGCACGGTCTCGATGCTTCGATCGTCGTGCAGGCGCCACAGGAACTTCACCGTGTCGCCGCCGTCACTGACCCGTTCGACGACGGGCTCGAGCGAGCCGGGCAGCTCGTCGTCCAGCCGGGCCCGCAGGGCTTTCGGCAGCGTCGTCATGTCCGCCGGGGCGACGTGTTGGTGGTAGAGCCCGTCCCACACCTGCCGGACGCGGTACGCGGGTTGGTCGGACAGCACCGCCGCGAGCGCGTCGAGATCGACGTCGTAGCGGCTCGGCACGCACTTAGGCTACGGGCGCGATGGCAACCGTCGAACCCGGAGCGACCGAACCCGCACACGCCGCCGACCGAGCGCAGCTTGCGCCGCGGCCCGAGCACCATCACGTCGACGTGCGCAGCGGCAGCGCCCGAGCCGCCGTGTTCGGCGTCAGCGACGGGCTCGTGTCGAACGTCTCGTTGATCCTCGGCGTCGCCGGCGCCAACCCTGGTGCCGGCATCGTTCGCCTCGCGGGACTGGCCGGTCTCATCTCCGGCGCGGTGTCGATGGCAGCCGGCGAGTACGTCTCGATGCGAGCGCAGAACGAGCTGTTGCAGCGAGAGCTCGACGTGGAGCGGCGCGAGCTTCGGCGCAATCCGAACGTGGAAATCGTCGAGCTCACCCAGATCTACCAGTCGCGCGGCATCGACCCCGACCTCTCGCGCGAGCTCGCGCAGGAGGTGATGCGCGATCCCGAGGTCGCGTTGCAGGCCCACGCGCGCGAGGAGCTCGGCATCGATCCGAACCAACTCGGTTCACCGCGAGGTGCCGCGGTCTCGTCGTTCCTCTCGTTCGCGATCGGTGCACTCGTACCGCTGCTTCCATGGTTCTTCGGATCCGGCACCGGAGCTGCGGTTGCATCAGTGGTGTTCGGCTTCACCGCCTGCGCGATCGTCGGCGCGCTGCTCGCTCGTTTCACCGGCCGATCGGTCCTGTTCTCGGCGTCTCGCCAAGTCGCGATCGCGACGGTCGCGGGTGGCGTCACCTTCTTCATCGGCAAGCTCGTCGGCGTCGGGATCTGATGTGCGAGCCCGGCGCGGGCGTTATGCGGGAGCGACGTCGCCTGCATAGGCGCGGTCGACGTGGTCGACAGTGAACCCGAGCCTTTCGTAGACGTGCACCGCCGCGCCGTTGGCGGAGTCGACGTACAACATCGCGCGATCCACGCCGCGGACGCGATGCATCCAGTCGAGCCCTGCCATCGTCAGTGTGCGACCGAGGCCGCGGCCCCCGAAGTCCGGGTCGACAGCGATGACGTAGATCTCACCGACCGGTGGCTTCTCGTCCGCATGGACCTTCGTCCACACGAAGCCGGCGAGCCGTCCGCTGCCGGCGTCCTCGTGCAGCAGGAACCCCTGCGGATCGAACCACGGCTCGGCTTCGTGCTCGACGACCACCTCCGGTGTCCAACCACCTTGTTCGGGGTGCGACGCGAACGCGCGGTTGTTGACCTCGATCCACGCACCCTCGTCCTGTCCGGGGACGAAGGGCCGCACCGCGACCTTCGGCATGGGTTCCTCCACGGGCAACGGGCGCCGCATCTGCAACAGGTCTCGCTCCGCCGTCAGGCCGCGCGCCGTGGCCGCATGGTCGTCGGCCGTGTCCGGATCGGTGACCCACCAGCGCACGGCGCCGCCTCCTCGCTCGGCGATCGCGGCGAGGGCCCGATCGAGGGATGCGCGATCCGCGTAGGTCAACCACGTTCGTGGTGCACGCGAGATCCGCAGGTCACCGTCACTCACAGGGCCGAAAGTAGCGTGAAGCGGTGGGCACACCCCGGAGTCCGAAGGGCCGTGCGAAGGAAACCATGCGGCTGCTGGCGCAGGAGTATCCGGGCTCGCCGAAGGAGTTGTGCGCGCTCGACCACGACGGACCGTTCCAGTTGCTCTGCGCCACGATCCTCTCCGCCCAGACCACCGACGAGCGCGTCAACATGGTGACGCCGGCGCTCTTCGCGCGGTACGCGTCACCCGCGGCGCTCGCGGCCGCGGATCCCGCGGACGTCGAAGAGATCGTGAAATCAACAGGCTTCTATCGCAACAAGACCAAGAGCCTTCTCGGCATGGCCGCCGCGCTCGTCGAACGGTTCGACGCCGAAGTGCCGGAGCGGCTCGAGGATCTCGTGACCCTGCCGGGCGTCGGACGCAAGACCGGCAACGTCATCCGTAGCGTCGCCATGAATCAGCCGGGCTTGCCGGTGGATACGCATGTAGGACGTCTCTCCGTGAGGTTGGGACTCACCACAGAGACCGATCCGGTCAAAGTCGAGCACGAGCTCAACGCAATGGTGCCCCCACCGGAGCGCGGCGTGTTCAGCCTTCGGCTGATACTGCACGGTCGACAGGTGTGTACGGCGCGAAAACCGATGTGCAATGCGTGCGTACTTGCGGGGTTTTGTCCGTCCGCAGGCAAGTGGTGACGCGAGTTCGACGGTGCAGAAAAAGTCCATCCGGATGTATGGTTCTCGTTGACCAGGTTCCCGCCACCTGGTTCCTGCGACATCGGGATCCGCCGCCTGGTGTCGCCCGCGAAGGCTCCCGGAGACGGGAGCCTTCGCCATGTAACGGCGAAATGGCGCCCGAGTCAGGAACGTTCGATGATGCGCTGCAACCGCCTCGACGCGTGTTGCAACGTGCGCTCGACTTCGTAGAGCTCACTCGCGACGTCGTCGTCGGGACGGTCGGCACGAGTGTCCGCGATGTCGGTGATGCGACGAGTCAGGTCGTCGAGCGAGTTGGCGATGGTCGAGAGTTGCGGAGCGAGTCCGTCCATCTGTGCAGTTTCTACGGTCGGAGACCGGCGCGCGGCCCACTACCGTTTCGGGGTGCTTGCTCGTGTCGACGTCCGCGGTGCGCGAGATCTGCGCGCCGCCTTGCCTCGACCGTCGGGCGGTGAAGCCAGCGCAGAGGTCGTGGCGTCGGTGCGGACGATCCTCGCCGGAGTGCGCGAGCGCGGTGACGCCGCCGTCCGCGAGTCGACCGAGCGCTTCGACGGCGTCCGTCTCGACGAGCTCGTGGTGCCCGACGGCCAGCGCAAGCGGGCCCTCGACTCCATTCCGGCGGACGTTCGCGACGCGCTCGAGACTGCCGCCGCCAACGTTGCCGACTTCTCGCGGGCCGAGATGGCTCCGGCCGTCACGTACGACCGTGAGGGTCTCCGCGTGCGCACCCTGCGCCAACCGGTCGAACGAGCCGGTTGCTACGTGCCGGGTGGCCGCGCCGCATACCCGTCGACCGTCCTCATGACCGCAGTGCCGGCGCGGGTCGCGGGTGTCGACGAGATAGTTGTGTGCGTGCCGCCCGACCGCGACGGCCGCGTGCCCGATGTCGTGTTGGCCGCTTCTGCCATCGCCGACGTCGACGCCGTGTACCGCATCGGGGGCGCCCAAGCGGTGGGGGCGATGGCGTACGGCACCGAATCGATCGCCGCGGTCGACATCATCGTGGGGCCCGGCAACCTCTACGTCGCGGTCGCCAAGCGAGAGGTGGCGGGGGAGGGCCGGGTCGGCGTGCCGTCCGCATTCGCGGGCCCGTCGGAGGTCGTCGTCATCGCTGACGACACCGTCGCACCCGATCTCGCCGCCATCGATGTCATCGTGCAGGCGGAGCACGGACCCGAAGGTCTGGCGTGGTTGGTGACGTGGTCGGAGCCTGCCGCCGACGCGATCACGTCGGCGATCGCCGCACTCGCGGCGGACGCACCGCGGCGGGCCGAGATCGAGTCGACGCTCGACGCCAACGGTCGCTGCGTGCTCGTCGACGGGCCCGAGCAGGCGATGGCCGTGGCCAACCTCATCGCGCCCGAGCACCTCGAGCTGCTCGTTGCCGATCCCGAACTGCTGGTGCCGATGGTCCGTCACGCGGGCGCCGTGTTCTGTGGATCGTGGGCGCCGGCGTCGATCGGCGACTACGTGGCTGGCCCGTCACACGTCCTGCCCACGCACGGCTCTGCCCGGTTCGCCGGCGCGCTGACTGCGGACGACTTCACGAAACCGGTGCACGTCATCGATGTCGACCGCCAGGCATTCGATCGCCTCGCCCCCGCCGTCGTCGCGCTCGCGGAGGCAGAGGGCCTGGCCGCGCACGCCGACTCCATCAGGCGGCGGAGGAGATGAGCGAGCGGAGCGAGCGAAGGGCCGACCGTGCGACCGCAGGGGAGCCGGGCGGCGATGGGGTCCGGTGGCGCAGCCCCCGTGAAGAGATGAGCGAGCGGAGCGAGCGAGGGACCGACCGTGCGACCGCAGGGGAGCCACACGAGCGGATCGAGCCGCGCGAGGACGTCGCGCTCATGTCCGGCTATCACTCGCCGCAGGTGGACGTGAAGGTGCGGCTCAACACCAACGAAGCACCGGAACCTCCGCCGGCGGCGTTTACGGAACGGCTGGCGGACGAGTTGCGCCGCATCGACTGGAATCGCTATCCCGACCGCGCCGCGAGCGAGTTGCGCGCCGCGATCGCGGATCTTCACGGCGTGGATCCCGATCAGATCTTCGCTGCGAACGGATCGAACGAGGTGCTGCAGACGCTGTGCCTCACGTACGGTGGCCACGGTCGATCGGTGGCGGTGTTCGAGCCCACCTACGCGTTGCACAGCCACATCGCCCGCATCACCGGCACCGCGGTCGCGACGGGCGAACGCAGCGAGGACTTCACGCTCGACATGGGCGAGGTCGAGCGAGTGCTCGCAGAGGCGACACCAGCCATCACCTTCCTTTGTTCGCCGAACAATCCGACCGGCCTCATCGAGAGCGAGGACACCGTGCGCAAGGTGCTCGACCTCGCGCCCGGCCTCGTCGTGGTCGACGAGGCGTACGGACAGTTCGCGCCGTGGTCCGCGCTCGAGCTCGTCGGCGACGACGTCCCCCTCGTCGTCACCCGCACGTACTCGAAGACGTGGTCGATGGCCGCCGCCCGGCTCGGCTATCTCGTCGGGCCGGCGTGGCTCGTGGCGGAGCTCGACAAGGTCGTCCTGCCGTATCACCTCGACGTCTTCACGCAGGTCGCCGGCCGGCTCGCGCTCGATTACCGGCACGAGATGGATGCGCGGGTCGCCGCGCTGGTGGAGGAGCGCGGGCGGCTCACCGCGGCGTTGAACGATCTGCCGCTCGACGTGTGGCCGTCAGCCGCCAACTTCGTGCTCGTCCGCCTCCGAACCGCGGACGGTGAGGACGTGTGGCAAGCGCTCGTCGATCGGTCCGTCCTCGTCCGCAACTGCGGCGGGTGGCCGCGACTCGAGGGTTGTCTGCGCATCACGGTCGGTACGCAGGACGAGGACGACGCGTTGTTGAGTGCGCTCCAGGAGGTGCTGACATGAGCAGAGTCGCGACCCGCAAGCGGGAGACGAAGGAGACGGCCATCCTCGTCGACCTCGACCTCGACGGCACCGGCAGCGCGGAGGTGAGCACCGGGCTGCCGTTCTTCGATCACATGCTCGATCAGCTGGCGCGCCACGGTGGCTTCGACATGAAGCTGCTGGCCACCGGCGATCTCGATGTCGACGGCCATCACACCGTCGAGGACGTCGGCATCACGCTCGGTGAGACGTTCGCGGAAGCCCTTTCCGACAAGGCCGGCGTAGCCCGGTTCGCGAGCGGCTTGTTCCCTCTCGACGAAGCGCTCGTCGAAGTGGCACTCGACCTCTCCGGTCGTCCGTACGTCGTGTGGGACGTGCCGTTCGGCGAGGTGCTGCCACTCGGTGCACCACCGTTCAATCCCGAGATGGCCGGACACTTCTGGCACACGTTCGCCACGACCGCGGCGATCACACTGCACGTCCGCAAGCGCGCCGGCGAGAACACGCACCACGTGATCGAGGCGTCCTTCAAGGGCATTGCGCGATGCCTGCGGGCCGCGGTGCGAGTCGAAGGGGGCGGCGTGCCGTCCACCAAGGGGTCGCTGTGACCGACGCGGGGGCCTGCCCTCTCGTCGCCGTTCTCGACTACGGCATCGGCAACCTGCGATCTGCGCAGAAGGCGCTCGAGCATGTCGGCGCGGATGCCCGCCTCACCGAGGACGTCTCGCTCATCCGTGACGCGGCGGGTGTCGTGCTGCCCGGCGTCGGCGCGTTCGCCCGCTGCATGGACGCGCTCGAGCGCACCGGGCTCGCGCCCGTCGCTCGAGAGATGGCCACCGGCGCGGTGCCGTTCCTCGGTATCTGCATCGGGATGCAGCTGCTCTACGACGAGTCGGAGGAGAACCCCGGCCGGCCCGGGCTCGGCGTGCTGCCCGGCGTGGTGCGGCGGTTGGGCGACGGTGTGAAGCATCCGCAGATGCAGTGGAACACGATCGAGCCGCGCAACGGCTCCGACCTGTTCGCCGGGCTACCCGACCCGGCGTGGTTCTACTTCGTGCACTCGTTCGCGCCGGACGACGACGCGAACGCGACGGCGATGTGCGACTACGGAGGCTCGGTGGTTGCCGCCGTCGAGCGTGGCACTGTCGCGGCGACGCAGTTCCATCCGGAGAAGTCGGGCGCCAACGGTTTGCGGCTGCTCGGCAACTTCGTGGCGCGGTGCGCGGCGTGACGGGGTTCGATCTCTACCCGTCCATCGATCTCCGCGGCGGCCGGGTGGTGCGGCTGCACCAAGGTGATTTCGACCGCGAGACGGTGTACGGCGACGACGCGATTGCAGTGGCGCGCTCCTTCGAGTCCGCCGGCGCGCGATGGATCCACGTCGTCGACCTCGACGCGGCCCGACGTGCCGGGTCGAACCGCGACACCGTCATCGCCATCGCGGAGGCGGTGGACGTGCCGGTGCAGGCGGGTGGCGGCGTACGCGACGGCTCCCTTCTGGATCACGGCATCGCGCGGGTCGTCGTCGGAAGCGCGGCGATCGAGGAGCCCGATCTCGTGCGCGCGCTCGCGACGCAATGGCCGGATCGCATCGCGGTCGGCCTCGATCACTGGGGCGGTGAGGTCAAGGTGCGGGGGTGGGAGCAGGGGAGTGGCCGGCGCCTGCTCGACGTTGCGGCCGAGCTCGCACTGCCCGGCGTCGCCGTGTTCGTCGTCACCGACATCTCGCGTGACGCCACGCTCGTCGGCCCGGATCTCGACGGACTGGCGACGTTGCACGCAGCGACATCTGTCCCCGTCGTCGCCAGCGGCGGCGTGGGCACGCTCGACGATCTGGTCGCGCTGCGCGAGCTCGGTGTTGCGGGCGCCATCGTCGGCAAGGCGATCTATGAAGGGCGGTTCAGGGTGGACGAGGCGGTGCTCACGTGCGCACGGTGAGGATCATCCCGTGTCTCGACGTCGATCGCGGTCGCGTCGTGAAGGGCGTGAACTTCGTGGACCTGCGCGACGCCGGCGATCCGGTCGAGCTCGCCGCTCGCTACGACCGTGAGGGTGCGGACGAGCTCGTGTTCCTCGACATCACCGCGTCCTCTGACGCGCGCGACACGATCATCGACGTCGCCCGCCGCACCGCCGAGGAGGTGTTCATCCCGTTCACGATCGGCGGCGGCATCCGTTCCGTGGACGATGCGCGCCGACTGCTACGGGCCGGGGCGGACAAGGTGTCGGTCAACACGTCGGCCATCACGCGTCCCGAGGTCGTGTCCGAGATCGCCGACGAGTTCGGCGCGCAGTGCGCGGTCGTCGCCATCGATGCGCGGCGGGTCGAACAGGGATGGGAGGTGTTCACCCACGGCGGGCGGCTGCCGACCGGACTCGACGCCGTCTCATGGGCAGAGGAAGCCGAGAAGCTCGGCGCGGGCGAGATCCTGCTCACGTCGATGGATCGCGACGGCACCCGCGACGGCTTCGACATCGAGCTGACGCGAGCAGTCGCCGGTGCCTGCAACATCCCCGTGATCGCGTCAGGCGGGGTGGGAACGCTCGATCATCTCGTCGAGGGCGTGACCGAGGGCAAGGCCGACGCGGTGTTGGCCGCGTCGATCTTCCACTTCGGCGAGCACACGGTGCGTGAAGCGAAGGAAGTGATGGCCGCGCGCGGGATCACGGTGCGACCTGCCTGATCCACTCGACGCATCGGGTGGCGAGCGCGTCAGTACGACCGACGAAGAAGTGGTCGGCCCCTGCGACGGTCGTGAGCTCGGTGTTGGTCCAGCCTTCGGTTGTTGCTTGCAGTTGCGCGGGCGCGAAGAACTGGTCGTGCTCGGCCGCCACGATCGCCTTCGGGCGTGGGTCCGTGCCGATCGAAGGCGTCACCATCGACAGCGCGGGTGCGGCGAGGAACCAACCCGCGACGCGATCATCGGTCACGGTGGCGCCCACACCCCCGCCGAACGAGTACCCCGCCACGAATCGCGGCCGTCCCGCCAGGGCGTCGACCCCGTCGAGCAGGTCGAGTGCCTCGATCACCTCGGCCTCCGCGGCGGCGAAGTCGCTCGAACCGAAGTCGAACCGGAGCGCGGTCAGCCCCGCCGGCGGCAGCGCGAGATACAGCGCCGTGACCACGTTGTTGAGGCGATCGCCGCCCATCTCGGGGTGCGGATGCAGCAGCACGACCGCGGCCACCGGCTCGCCTTCGGCCGGGGCCAAGTCGTGAGGTCGCACGAGTGGACGGTACCGTTGCCGCAATGGCGACGCCGAAGGTGAGCGACGGCGACAAGCTCCCGATCAAGATGCTCAACGACCGCGTGCTGGTCCAGGCCAGCGCCGGCGAGGGCGAGCGGCGGACCTCCGGAGGGATCCTCATCCCCGCCACGGCCCAGATGTCGAAGCGACTCGCATGGGCCGAGGTCGTCGCCACCGGTGCGAACGTCCGCAACATGGAGCCGGGCGACCAGGTGCTGTTCAACCCCGAGGATCGCTACGAGGTCGAGGTGCGCGGCGAGGACTTCGTGATCCTGCGCGAGCGCGATGTCCATGCGGTGGCGTCAAAACGGCTCGAAGAGGGCTCGACCGGCCTCTACCTTTGAGCGCCATGCCGTCGCCCACCGTCACGCCGATCGCCGCCACCGAAGAGCAGCTGGCCGGGGTCCAGTACGACGACCACGGCCTCGTGCCGGCGATCGTGCAAGAAGAAGGCACGGGCACGATCTTGATGGTGGCGTGGATGAACGAGTCGACCCTTCGCCAGTCGCTCGAGGAAGGGCGGACGGTGTTCTGGTCCCGCAGTCGCCAAGAGGTCTGGCGCAAGGGCGACACGTCCGGTGACCGCCAGTACATCAGGTCGGCTCACTACGACTGTGACGCCGATGCGTTGCTGTTCGTCGTCGAGCAAGAGGGCAAGGGCGCGTGCCACACGGGCGCGTACAGCTGCTTCTACCGCTCGTTCGGTCCCAGTGGTCAGTCCGAGCCGGGCTGACTTCCACGCACTCGCGCGCGCACACACCGTCGTCCCGGTGTGGCGCGAGTTGCTCGCCGACCTGACGACGCCGGTCTCGGCCTTCCTTCGCCTCGTCGGTGACGAGCCCGGCTTCCTCTTCGAGTCCGTCGAGCACGAGCGCTGGGGAAGGTGGTCGTTCGTCGGCCGCCGCCCGGCCGCGACGCTCACCGCGCACGGCGCGAGGTTGTCGGTCGAAGGCCCGCTACCGCCGGACGTGCCGCTCGATCGGGGCGTGCTCGCGGCCGTCGAATCGCTGCTCGCGCACTACCGCTCGCCGAACCTGCCCGAACTACCGCCGCTGCATGGCGGCCTCGTCGGTTACCTGGGCTACGACGTGGTGAGAGAGGTCGAGCGCCTGCCCGGCGGTCCCGACGACGACCTCGGCAACCCCGACGCAGTGCTCTCGATCATCGGCGAGCTCGCCGCGTACGACCATTTCCGGCAGCAGGTGACGCTCGTGGCCAACGCGTTCCTGGCGTACGACGCCTCGCCGGCGGACATCGACCGGGCGTACGACGACGCCTTGGCTCGCCTCGACCTGCTGGCGAGCGACGGTGCCCGGCCGATCGACGAGCCACTCGTCGAGCCGCCCGATCGTGAGGAACCGTTACCCGAGGTGCGATCGTCGATGGGCCTGCGCCTGTACTGCGACGCGGTCGAGGCGGCGCGCGAGCACATCCTCGCGGGCGACATCTTCCAAGTCGTGCTCGCACAGCGCTACGAGCTCGAGCTCGACGCCGATCCCTTCGACGTGTACCGCGTGCTGCGGCAGGTCAACCCGAGCCCGTACATGTACTTCATCCGCAACGACGCGCTGACGCTGGTCGGGTCGTCGCCCGAGCCGATGGTGCAGCTGCTCGACGGTCGCGTGATCTCGCGTCCGATCGCCGGCACCCGCCGTCGCGGCCACACTGAAGAGGACGATCGCCGGCTCGCGGCCGAGTTGAGCGAGCATCCGAAGGAAAGGGCCGAGCACGTGATGCTGGTGGACCTCGCTCGCAACGACGTCGGCCGCGTCGTCGACTTCGGCACCGAGAAGGTCGACGAGATGATGACGCTCGAGCGCTACTCGCACGTGATGCACCTCACCTCGCAGGTGTCGGGCACGCTGCGTGACGGGCTCGGGCCGATCGACGTGCTGCGGGCGACGCTGCCGGCCGGGACGGTGTCCGGTGCGCCCAAGGTGAGGGCTATGCAGATCATCGACTCGCTCGAGCCGGTGAAGCGGGGTCCCTATGCGGGCGTCGTCGGTTACATCGACTTCTCCGGCAACCTCGACACCGCGATCGCGATCCGCACGATGGTCATCCAGCCCGACGGCCGCGCGTCGGTCGAGGCGGGCGCCGGCATCGTCGTCGACTCGGTCCCCGAACACGAGGATCTCGAGTGTCGCAACAAGGCGCAGGCGCTGCTGGCCGCGGTGCCGGCGGCTCGCCGCATGACCGCGACGCGCCGTTCTCCGGCTCGCTCGTAGTCTCGGTCCCGTGAGGGAACCATTCGCCGCCTGGATCGACCGCGATGTGGTGCGGGCGAGCGGACCGGATGCCGTCGCGTTCCTGCAAGGCCAGCTCAGCCAGGATGTCGAATCCCTCGCCATCGGACACTCGACGTGGTCATTGCTGCTCCAGCCGTCCGGCAAGGTGGACTCGTGGCTGCGCGTGACCCGTGAGGCGCAGGACGTGATGGTGCTCGACGTGGACGGCGGTTGGGGCGACGCACTGGTCGCCCGTCTCGCTCGTTTCAAGCTGCGCACGAAGTGCGACCTCGAACCAGTGGACGGTTGGCGCGGCGTTGCCGTGCGCAACGCGACCCTGGCCCCGAGCGATGCGGGCGATGCCGGCAACGGCGTAGCCCACTGCCTCCCGATCGTGTGGCCGGGAACGGACGGCTACGACCTGCTCGGGCTCGATGTCGAACCGCCAACCGGTGTCGCGATCTCAGACCCGTCCGCCGCCACCTACGAGCGGGCGCGCATCGAAGCGGGGGTGCCCGCGCTCGGCCACGAGTTGACCGAAGCCACCATCCCGGTGGAAGCGGGGCAGTGGTTGATCGACGCGTCCGTGAGCTTCACGAAGGGATGTTTCACCGGCCAGGAGCTCGTCGCGCGCATCGACTCGCGCGGCGGAAGCGCGCCGCGGCCGGTGCGCGGCCTGCGCATCGCCGGCGCGGTCGTCCGTGGCGACGAGATCGTGCGCGGTGGCGACACGATCGGCTCGCTCACGAGCGCAGCGGAAACTGACGATGGATCGACGGTCGCGCTGGCGCCGCTCAGTCGCACTGTCGCGCTGGGGAGCGACGTCGAGGTTGCCGGGCAGGCCGGCCGTGTCGTCGCGCTGCCGATGGCATGAAGCTCCGCTGGCGCAAGCCGACGCCGCGGGAGCTGCGCGTCGGACTCCCGATCGCGGTGCCGCTGCTCGTGCTCGCCTTCTTCATGGTCCGTGGCGCGCGCACGGGCGACTTCCCGCACGTCAAGGCGCCGAAGGCCACCAGCGCGACCGCGCCGCCGTCGACCACCGCGCCGGTCGACCTGACCGGCGTGTCGATCGCCGGTGTCGACGGCACGACCACCACCACGCTGGTCCGCGCCACCGGGACCGCGCATTTGTCGGGCGCCGTGAACGGACCGCAAGGTCCGGTGCCGGGGGCGACCGTGCGTCTCGAGCATCTCGCCGGTGGTTCGGTGCCGATCGACGTGACCTCCGGTCCGGACGGCCGCTATGACGCGCCGAACATCGCCGGGGGGCGGTACCGGGTGCGCGCCTTTCTCGCGCCGACGTTCGCGCAGACGGATCCGCAGGTGTTCTTCCTGGCGGATGGGGAGCTGCGTGGTCTCGACCTGTCGGTGGCGAGCTTCTCGGGCCTCGATGTCAGTAGCGCGATCGCGCCGGATCCGCCGACCCGCAACCAGCCGGCAACATTCGTCGTGCGAGTCGCGAACCGTTCGGTGGACACCGGCGGTATCGCCCGCGCCCAACCGGTCGTGAACGCGTCCGTCGTCTTCGTCGGCGGGCCGGACTGGTCGGCGGGCGGCTCACCGAACCAGTTCACCGATACGAACGGCGACGCCACCTTCCTCGTCGAATGCCACACGCCGGGCGCCACTGGGGTGCAAGTGCAGGTGCGACCGACGATCAACGATCCGCCCCAGCCCATCACGCTCACGACCTCGGCGTGCGCCGACTCGGCTACGAGCTCGTCTTTGTCGTCGGGCTCGTCGAGCTCGTCGGGCTCGTCGTCGGAACCTCCGCGCTCGTCGTCTGGGTCGTCGTCGTCGTCGAGGTCGTCGTCGTCATCGTCGGATCAGAATTGATCGGCGCCGCTGACCCCAACGGCAGGAACACCGTGAGGCAGGCGCCACCGATCGACTCGTCCTGCGTGTCAGCCGCAGTCGCTCGGACGCTGCCGTGCATGGCGGACACCAGCTCGCGCACGATGGCCAGACCGAGCCCAGAGCCTGCCTCCCTGCGCTGAGGTTGGCGACGCGCCACATACAGGCGCTCGAACACATGGGGGAGATCCTCCGTCGCGATCCCAGAACCGTCGTCCATCACGTCGACCCGCGCCCACTCGTCGCTCTTGTCGACGGACACGACGACCCGTGACCGTGCGAACTTCAACGCGTTCTGCACGAGGTTGCCGGTGACCTGCGCGAGGCGGTCGGTGTCGCCCTGCACCGTCACCGGTTCCGTCGGCGGGCGCACCTCGATGGCGATGGACGCGTCGTCCGCTTCGGGCAGGAAGCCGTCGACCGTCGCGCCGACGACGTCGGCGAGATCGAGCGGCTCGAGCGCGAGCGAGAACTCGCGGCTCTCGAACTTCGCGAGGTCGAGCAGGTCGTGCACGAGCCGGTCGAGTCGCTTGGCCTCGCTGAGGATGACCGCGCCACCCTCCGCGGCGTCCGGTAGCGCGCCGTCCGCGATGGCTTCGGCGTAGCCCTGGATCGACGTGAGCGGCGTGCGTAGGTCATGCGACACCGACAAGAGGAACTGGCGCTCGAGCCCCTTCGATCGCTCCAGCGTCTCGGCCATCGTGTTGATCGAGACCGCGAGCGAAGTGAGCTCGTCCTTCGAGCCGGGATGCACGACGGGCAGCCGCGTCGTCAGGTCGCCGGCTGAAATCCGTTTGGTGGCGCCCTCCGCCTCGCGCAGTGGCTTCGTCAGCCGGCGCCCGAACAACCACGCGACGAGCACACCGATGGCGAGCGTGATGATCGCGGCGATGAGGAACCAGCCCGTCGCCGGACGCAGCGGCGTGTCGGCCTGGCGGGTCAGCACGACGACGGCCAGCACTTGATTGCGCCCGGCACCGTTGGTGCGGGCGAGCGTGACTTGCGCGGGCGCGGCCGCGTACACGAGCGAGCCGTGGTTGCCGCTCAACGTCTTGCCCGCTCGTAGCTGGTCGAGATCGATGTCGCTCGGGTTGACCCCGGCCGGGTACTGGTCGACCGTGCGCCCGGCCGGCCCGAAGCGCATGACCTCGATGCCTTCGAGGTCGAGTGTGTTGCGCAGACCAGTGAGCACGCGCAGCGCACCTTGGTTGTTGAGGTCGTCGATGGACGACGCGATGTCGTTTGCCTGCGATCGCAGTTCCGCCTCCGTGTGCTGCCGCGCGCCGAGGCGCGCCAGCACGAGCGTGCCGAGGCCGGCGACGATCAACGTCGCGAAGACAGTGCCGACGATGACGAACGTGAGGCGGCGAGTCATGCGGAGCCGCTCATTCGAGTCGGTAGCCGATGCCTCGAACGGTCGCGAGAGGAAGCGCGTCGCCCATCTTCTTGCGCAGCTGGCGGACGTGGACGTCGACCGTGCGCTCGTCGCCGTACCAGTCCGCGCCCCACGCGCCGTCGAGCAACTGCCGGCGGCTCAGCGCCAAGCCCTTGTTCTCCGCGAGGTAGAGCAGCAACGCGAACTCGCGGGTCGTGAGGGCGACGACCTCGCCGTCGACCCGCGCCTCGGCCCGGCCGGTGTCGACCTCGACTCGCCCGGCGGTGTGCACGGTCGGGCCATGCGTGCGCGCCGCGCCGTCGGATCGGCGCAGGATCGCCTTCACCCGCGCCACCAGCTCGCGTGGCGAGAACGGCTTGGTCACGTAGTCGTCGGCTCCGAGCTCGAGCCCGAGGACGCGGTCGATCTCGCCGTCACGCGCTGTGAGCATGATCACCGGCACGTCACTCGACATGCGCAGCCGCCGGCACAGCTCGAGCCCGTCGATCTCGCCGGGTAGCCCGACGTCGAGGATGACCAGGCGAGGCTGGCGCTCGGCCACGGTGCGCAATCCGTCCTCGCCGTTGTCGGCCCGGTAGACGCGAAAGCCCGACTGGTCGAGGTACAGCGACACGAGATCGGCGATGTGGACGTCGTCCTCGACCAGAACGACAGGGAGAGCGTCGGGCATCGCGAAGTATGGTCGCGCCACTTGTTGGCGGCCGGTGAGATGGTGGTTAGGACTGGATGAGGGCGACGTATCTCGACACGATCCTCGCCGCCCATCGTGAAGCTGCCGGCCGCGACGATCGCAATCTCGACGAGTTGCTCGATCTCGCCCGCGCCGCACCTGCGCCGCGCCCGTTCACGGATGCGCTGCGTGCGGGCGGAGAGAGCGGACGGCTGGCCGTGATCGCCGAGGTCAAGCGCCGCTCGCCGTCCAAGGGTGACATCGCCGCCGGCCTCGACCCCGCCGACCTCGCTCGCGACTACGAGCGCGGCGGGGCGTCGTGCCTCTCCGTGTTGACCGACCGCGAGTTCTTCGGCGGTTCGCCCGACGACCTCCGAGCGGCGCGAGCCGCGGTTTCCTGCCCCGTCTTGCGCAAGGACTTCACGGTCAGCGCGCGGGACGTGTGCGACGCGCGGATCATGGGTGCCGACGCGCTGTTGTTGATCGTCGCCGCGCTCGACGACCGGGAGCTACGCGACTTCCACGATCTGGCCCTCGAACTGCGGCTCGATGCGCTGGTCGAAGTGCACGACGAGACCGAGTTGCAGCGCGCCGTCGACGCGGGCGCGACGTTGATCGGGGTGAATCAGCGTGACCTCGTGACCTTCGAGGTCGACACGGCGCGCGCCGTCCGTCTCGCGCCGCTCATGCCGTCCGGTGTCGTGCGGGTGGCGGAGTCCGGGATCGGTTCGAGCGACGACGCACGACCGCTCGCCGATGCCGGTTATCACGCCGTGCTCGTGGGCGAGAGCCTCGTGCGGGCGGCCGATCCGGGCGCGGGAGTGGCCGGATTGCGGACGATCGCTGCGACAACCGACCGGTAGCCTCGCTCGAGTGTTCGTCAAGATCTGCGGCATCACTAGTGAGGAGGACGCGCTTCTCGCCATCGCCATGGGCGCCGATGCCGTCGGATTCGTCTTCGCACCGTCGTCGCGGCAGGTCGCGCTCGGGCTCGTGCACGACATCGTGCGCCGCCTCCCACCCGAAGTGCTGACCGTCGGCGTGTTCCGCGACGAATCGGCCAAGCGCGTGGTCGACATCGTGAACAGTGCCGGCCTTCGAGCCGCGCAACTGCATGGCCGCGAGACCGCCGAGCAGACGATGTGGGTGCGAAAGCGTGTCCCCTTCGTGATCAAGGGTTTCGCGGCGGGTGATCCGGCGCTCGATCGAGCGGACGACTTCGGCGCCGACGCAATCTTGGTCGACTCGCACGCGCCGGGTTCCGGTGAGGTGTTCGACTGGTCGCTCGCCGAGGGAGCACCGGTCAACCGCCGCGTGATCCTCGCCGGCGGGTTGACGCCCGACAACGTGGCGGAGGCCATCGACCGCATCCGGCCGTGGGGCGTCGACGTGTCGACCGGCGTCGAGTCGGCACCGGGCCACAAGGACGCGCGCATGGTGCGCGAGTTCGTGAGCAACGCACGAGCGGCCGCGCCGAGCCGGTATCGCGGCGATGCCGAGGATCGCCCCTTCGACTGGCAGGAGGAGGACTATTGAGCGACGTGACCGAGGTGATGGGCGACCCCACACCTGAGGGTCGGTTCGGTCGCTTCGGTGGACGGTTCGTGCCCGAGACGCTGGTGCCGGCGTGTGCCGAGCTCGAGGCCGCGTTCCGTGCGGCGTGGGAAGACGCCGCTTTCCGAAGTGAGCTCGACGCGCTCTTGCGCGACTACGCCGGCCGGCCCTCGCCGCTCACCGAGTGCCACCGGTTGTCCGACGAGCTCGGCGTGCGCGTGTTGCTGAAGCGCGAGGACCTCAACCACACGGGCTCGCACAAGATCAACAACGTCCTCGGTCAGGCGTTGCTCGCCCGCCGCATGGGCAAGACCCGTCTCGTCGCGGAGACCGGCGCAGGCCAGCACGGAGTCGCCGCCGCAACCGCGGCGGCTCTGATGGGCATGGACTGTGTCGTCTACATGGGCGAGGTCGACATGGAGCGCCAAGCGCTCAACGTCTTCCGTATGCGGCTGCTCGGCGCCGACGTTCGTCCCGCTCTCACCGGTAGCCGCACGCTGAAGGACGCCATCAACGAAGCCCTGCGCGACTGGGTGGCGACGGTCGAGTCGACGCACTACCTCATCGGCTCGGTGATGGGGCCTCACCCGTATCCATGGATGGTGCGCGAGTTCCATCGCGTGCTCGGCGACGAAGCTCGCGAGCAATGTCGCGCGTTGCTCGGCGGTCGCGATCCGGATGTCGTCACGGCCTGCGTCGGCGGCGGTTCCAACGCGGCCGGCATCTTCAGCGGGTTCGCGGAGCGGCCCGAAGTCGAGCTGGTCGGTGTCGAGCCGGCGGGCGGTGCGGCTGTCGGTCACGGCGTGCCCGGTGTCGTCCACGGCTCACTGAGCTACTTGTTGCAGGACGAGTGGGGCCAGGTGCTCGAGGCCTCATCGGTCTCGGCCGGTCTCGACTATCCGGGAGTCGGTCCCGAGCACGCGCATCTCGCCGACCTCGGCCGTGCCCGCTACGTCTCCGTCACGGACGAGCAGGTGCTCGACGCATTCGTGTTGCTGTCCCGCACCGAGGGCATCATTCCCGCGCTCGAGCCGGCGCACGCCATCGCGTGGATCGTCGAGGCGCGCGACGAGCTCGCCGGTCGCTGCGTCCTCGTGAACCTCAGCGGCCGCGGCGACAAGGACGTGCAGCAGGTGAGCGACCTGCTGGGCGGCGACGTCGATGGCTGATCTCGAGAAAGCATTACGCGCCGCGCGCGAGCGCGGCCGCAAGCTCCTGGTCCCGTACGTGACCGGCGGCCTCGACGACGAGTGGACCAGTGTCGTGCAAGCGATTGCCGCCGCCGGCGCCGATGCCATCGAGATCGGTATCCCGTTCTCCGATCCGGTCATGGACGGTCCTGTCATCCAGGACGCGTCGCAACGCGCCCTCGATCGAGGTACGTCACCGCAGTCGGTTCTGAGTGACCTGCGCGGCCTCGACGTCGGTGTGCCGATGGCCGTGATGACGTACTACAACATCGCCTTCCACATGGGACACGAACGGTTCGCGAGCTCGCTGGTCGATGCGGGCGTCGACGCCGCCATCCTGCCCGACCTGCCGCTCGAAGAAGCCGGCCCGTGGTGCGAGGTGGCCGACAATGCCAGTGTCGAGACGGTCATGCTGGCGGCGCCCACCGCGCCCGACGACCGCCTGCCACTCGTCTGCGCACGCTCCCGCGGATTCGTCTACGGCGTCGGACTGCTGGGGGTGACGGGGGAGCGGGACACAGTGGCGGAGTCGGCGCGCGTGATCGCGAAGCGATTGAAGGCTGTCACCGACAAGCCGGTGCTCGTCGGCGTGGGAGTGTCGAACGCCGAGCAAGCGGTGGCGCTGAGTGAGGTGGCCGACGGCGTGATCGTCGGATCGGCGCTGGTGCGCCGCCTGATCGACGGTGAGGGGCCATCCGGCGCGGCCGAGTTCGTCGCCGAGTTGCGCCGAGGCCTCGACAGTGGCTGACACGATTCCCGGCGCGCGCTGCGATCTCTGTGAAGCCGCCCGCATCACACCGTGGTTCTTCGAAGACGACCTCTGCTGGATCGCGGAGTGCGAGATCTGCGCGACGCCGATGGTGGTGTGGCGTGAGCACGACGCGTCCCCTTCGGCGGAGGTGAAGGCAGCGCTGCACGAGCGACTCGCCGCCGTGGTTGTCGAGTATTTCGACTTCGACCACTACGTCGACGACAACATGCGCAACATCCCGGACCACTACCACGCGCACGCGAGACCGAAGGGCGGTTTCTTCGGCCATGGTCTGAAGCGCAAAGACGCGCCGAGCTGACCGTGATTGGCCTGACCGAGCGTGATCAGCCGACCGAGAGCAGGTCCACCACGAAGACGAGCGTCTCGTCGGGCCCGATCGCCCCGCCCGCGCCCTGCTTGCCGTAGGCGAGGCGCGGGGGAATCGTGATCCGCCGGCGTCCGCCGACCCGCATGCCGGCGACGCCTTGGTCCCACCCTTTGATGACCTGGCCGGCGCCGAGCCCGAAGTCGAACGTCTGCCCGCGATCCCATGACGCGTCGAACTGCTTTCGGGTGCGCCACGACACGCCGACGTAGTGCACCTCGACCCGCTGACCGGGCTGGGCTTCGTCGCCGGCACCGACTTCGATGTCTTCGATGACGAGGTCGGGTGGCGGCGCCTCGCCGGGAGTGACGAACACGCTTGGCTTCTCGTTCGTGGCCATCGGCCGAGGCTAGCGACGGTCCGGTTGGGTGCCAGTCCAACGGAAGATGCTTGACTCGACGCATGGAACTTCGTGACTCCGTCACCGACGTCGCGGCCAAGGCCATGAGCGTCGGTCACAAGGCAATCCTGCGGGTGACCGGCGGGCGCGTCCTCGGCACGGCTTACGGCATGCAAGTGGTCGAGCTGCACACAACCGGTCGCAAGTCAGGCGCTCGCCGCTCGACGATGCTCACGGCGCCGATCTACGAGGATGCTCGCGCCGTACTGATCGCGTCGAAGGGTGGCGACGATCGTCACCCGGACTGGTACCGCAACCTCGTGGCGAACCCTGACGTCGAGCTGACCACAGACGGCGTGACGCGTCCGATGCGCGCTCGTACCGCGTCGCCCGACGAGAAGGCCGCGCTGTGGCCGCGCATCATCGAGGTGTACAAGGGTTACGACGGCTATCAACAACGCACGGACCGCGATATCCCTGTGATCATCTGCGAGCCACGCGACAGTTGATCCGAAGCTGACGGTTCAAGCAGCGCACGCGGGGGAAAGGGGTAGCCGTGGCCCACGAGGTGCTCGCCGCACGGTCCCGCACTCACGCGGCGGAGATCGTCGAAAAGTGGTCCGAATTGTGCCGGTCGGTACCTCCGGCCCGCGACAGCAACGGTGACGCAGACACGCGCCCTGCCATCGCCGAAGAAGTCGTCGCAGCCGTGGTCAGCGTCCTCGAAGGCCCACAGTCGCCCGGTTGGGAGCTCGACCCGCCCGTCGACGACGTCATGGTCCGCTTCGCGACCGAGACACGCTCATCGGAGAGGGCGAGCGCGCAGCTCGTGTGTTTGCGGGACGCCTTCGATCAGGTGGTGATCCAACAGCTCCCGGCACCGGAACGACTCGAGGGCATGCGACAGGTCGCGGCAATCACGCAACGCGCTGTCTACGCGGTGTCGAGATCCGAGATCATCCGCTTGCGGGCGGCAGTGCTGACCGATCCGCTGACGGGGATGTTGAACCGCCGTGCGTTCGACGAGGATCTGGCGCGGGCGAGCGCCCATTTCGACCGCGTCGGCACGCCGTTCTCCGTCGCGATGATCGATCTCATCGGCCTCAAGACGATCAACGACACCGAGGGACATGTGGCCGGCGATGCCGCACTGCGGGCGATGGCTGCTGCCATCCAAGCCTCCACTCGCGCCGATGACCGTGGCTACCGACTCGGCGGCGACGAGTTCGCGTTGATCCTGGGCAACACCATGCTGGCCGGCGCGTCGGAATTGCAGCAGCGGCTGCGTGATGCCGGCGCGCCACCGTGCAGCATCGGCATTGCCTCGCTGCCCGAGGATCCGCGCGACGACCTCGTCGCCGTGGCCGATCGCCGCTTGTACGCGGGCCGTCGCGCGCACAGCCACTGACGCGGGTAGCCATCGTCGAGTGGATGACGCCGAGCAGACCGTTCGATCTCGACTCGCGGCGCTCGATGTCGACTACGAGATCGTCCCCTGTGACCCGGCCCTCGCCGACACGGCGGCCTTCTGCGCGACGTACGGGTACGCGCTCCAGGACTCCGCGAACACGATCCTGATCGTCGGCAAGAGCGACCCGCGTGTCTACGTTGCGTGCGTGGTGCTCGCGACCACTCGGCTCGATGTCAACGGCGCGGTGCGAGCGAAGCTCGGCGTGCGGCGCGCGTCGTTCGCCGATGCGGACACGACCCGGGACGTCACCGGAATGGAGATCGGCGGCGTCACCGCTGTCGGCCTACCCGACTCGATTCCCGTCTGGATCGACAGTCGTGTCGCGCTCCGGCCGCGGATCATCCTCGGGGGCGGCAGCCGCAGTTGCAAGGTGCTCGGCCCGCCCGAGTTGCTCGCCGCGTTGCCGACGGCGGAGGTCGTCGAGGGCCTGGCGTTCGACCCGGTCGATGGTTGAGACCCGGTCGGTGGTTGACTCGCAACTGTGAAGAAGCTCGCGGACTACGGCACGGACGATCACCCGGCGGACGATCCCGAGCGCGCGCAACTCGCGTGGGCGGTGGCGGCGCTCGACGACTGCGACGAGTGCGGTGACCTCCGCGTCGAGTTGACGCTCGAAGCGGTGGGCGGCGCGGGCGCGGGGATGGTGGCGCACCTGGCGCCGCAGTCGGCCCGCCGGTTGCGAGCGGCGCTGGCGAAGGCATTGCGGGAGATGGGAGAGCCCGAGTGACCGGCCGGTAGATTCGATGCATGCTCGACCCGAGACACCGGATCCACATCGAGTTCCGCGTCCCTTGAAACCATGTGCCACGGGCCGTCGGTCTGGCGGACGGGGCGGCTTGGTCCTGAGATCGAACGAAGCTGACGGCGAGGCTTGACGACGGGTGCAACTCGACGTTTTTCGCGCGGTCGGAGGTGAGACGTTCTTCTTCGACCTCGTCGACCGGTTCTATGCACGAGTCGAGGACGATCCCGTGCTGCGGCCGCTGTACCCCGATGACCTCGCCGAACCGAAGCGCCACCTCGCCCTCTTCTTGATCCAGTACTGGGGCGGCCCGCCGACCTACAGCCGCGAACGCGGCCACCCCGCGTTGCGCATGCGGCACATGCCGTTCGCCATCGGACCGGCTGAACGCGACGCGTGGTACCGCGCCATGTCCGCGTCCGTCCTCGAGGCAGACCTCGACGTGGACATCGAGCGTCGCTTGCTCGAGTACTTCACCATGACCGCCGAGCACATGATCAACGCCGGGTCCTGAGATCTCCGCAGCGGCAGGGCATCTCTACGCGCTCGTCGGAGATCCAGAAGTCCCTCGATCGACTTGCGTCGTTGAAGCTCGACGACCGCGAATCCGCATGGCGCTGACGCATCTCGTCGACACGAGCGTCATCACGAGATTGCGCCACCGCCACGTTCGCTCCGTGGTCGAGCCGTTGGCTGCGGCGGGCTCGCGGGCGCGAGCCGGCATCACCGACCTCGAGATTGGCTACTCCGCCCGAAGCGCCAAGGAGTGGGATCTGTCGTTCGAGGCACTCGACGCCTTCGAGTTGATCGAGACATCGGTGGACGACGTCCGCCGGGCGCGCCAAGTGCAACGGTTACTCGCCACGCAGTCACTGGCCAGCGCGTCGAGTGGGTGGTGCCGGCGGGCTCCGTCGGCTGAACCGTCGGTCGGCCGACAGTCGGCGCACGCTCGTTCTGGGTCGACTGAACCTCCCCGCCCGTGGCTGCGTCGACGCAGAAGCGCGGCGTCATGAGTCTGGGTCGACTGAGCCTCTCCGCCCGTGGCTGCGTCGACCCAGAACCCCGTCTGCGGCGCCGGCGATGTCGGTGCCGAGTCGGCTGCGTTGGACGTACGCGACGATCTGAACAGCGCATAACGTCGGGCCATGCCGCTCTCGCCTGGTGACAAAGCGCCCGTCTTCAACTTCGTCGACCAGCACGGCAACAAGGTCAAGCCGTCCGACTTCAAAGGCGCAAAGGTGCTCGTCTACTTCTACCCGAAGACCTGGATTACCTCGCGGAGCTGGGCACGCGTCCGCCCGGGGACGCCCGGTGCGTAGCCGTGCGCTCGTGCTGGCGCGTCGACTGCTCCTCAGCGCCATACCGGTCGGCCTGCGGCAGCGGCTGAGAGCGACGCGTCGCGACCGCCGGCTCCGCCACCCATTGCGGCTTCCGATCGAGGGCGACAGGACGCTCGCGTGTCACATGGCGACGAACGTCCATGGCGTGTACTGCGTGCCGCACAGCTCGCACGGCCGTCCCGCGGCGCAGGCGGTGCTCGCAGGCCAAGTCTGGGAACCCGACACGATCGCCTTCCTCGTGGAGCACGCGACGGCCGATGTCATTCACGCCGGCACCTATTTCGGTGACTTCCTCCCCGCCCTCGATCGGGCTGTCCCTCCCGACGGGCGGGTCTGGGCGTTCGAACCGAATCCCGAGAACCACCGCTGCGCGTCGATCACTGTCGCCCTCAACGGAGCCACGTCAACCCGGCTCCACCATGCAGGAGTCGGAGCCCGCGCCAGCACCGCCCGCCTCGAGGTCGTCGACGAACGCGGGGTCCCGCTCGGCGGAGGCAGCCGGTTGGTCCCCGACACACGTGGCAACGGCACCGCCGTCGACATCGACGTCGTCGCCATCGACGACGTCGTGCCGACAGATCGCGTGGTCTCGGTGATCCAACTCGACGTGGAGGGGTACGAGCGCGAAGCCCTCACCGGGGCGATGGCCACCATCGAGCGATGCCGGCCCGTGCTCGTCGTCGAGCAGCTCGACGACGTCTGGCTCGACGAGCACCTCGCCCCGCTCGGCTACCGGGAGACGGGCCCCGGCCTGCACGGAAACCGGGTCTTCGCGGTGGAGGCCGAGCGCCGCCGACCGTTGCCAAGCACCTAGGCCGCTCGCCGAAATCTGCAGCGTGTCCACGCCCGGGAGATCGAACGTGGCCGCGCCTGTTCGATCGCATCGCCGAACACAGAAGCGCGGCTTCATGAGTCTGAATCAGCGCATAACGTCGGGCCATGCCGCTCTCGCCTGGTGACAAAGCGCCCGCCTTCAACCTCGTCGACCAGCACGGCAACAAGGTCAAGCTGTCCGACTTCAAAGGCGCAAAGGTGCTCGTCTACTTCTACCCGAAGGCCGACACCCCCGGTTGTACGCAGCAGGCATGCGGGCTGCGCGACATCCTGCCGAAGGTAGGGGACACATCGGTTGTCGGCATCAGCCCCGACAAGCCGGGCAAGCAGTTGAAGTTCGACGAGAAGTACAGCCTCGGGTTCCCGCTGCTCGCCGACGAAGAGCACGGCGTGGCGGAGGCGTACGACGTCTGGCAGGAGAAGTCGATGTACGGCCGCAAGTACATGGGCATCCTGCGTTCGGCCTTCCTCGTCGACGAGAAAGGAAAGATCGAGAACGCCTGGTACAAGATCAGCCCGAAGGACACGGCGACCAACCTGTTGAAGTCGCTGTCGGCCTGATCTCACACCGCCGGCGTCACCGTCGTTCTACGTACATGGGGCTGCCTGCGTTCCAAACGGTGCTCGACGAGCACGGCCCGGCGTTGCACCGGTACCTGGTCGGTGCGGTCGGCATCCACGACGCCAACGACTGCTTCCAGGAGACGATGATCGCCGCGTTACGCGCGTACCCGACGTTGCCGCACGACGACAACATCGGTGGTTGGTTGTTCACCATCGCGCACCGCAAGGTCATCGACGCCGCCCGCGCCAACGGGAGGCGACCGGTGCCGGTCGGTGTGATGGCCGATTCGGCGGGGCCGGTGCACGACGCGCCGGCACTGTTCGACGACGACTTGTGGAGCCGCGTCGGGGGCCTTCCGTCGAAGCAACGCAGCGCCGTGCTGTTGCGGTTCGTGGCCGATCGGCCGTATTGCGAGATCGCGGTGGCGCTGGAGTGTTCGGAGGCGGCGGCCCGCCAGAACGTGCGGGCGGGTTTGCAACGACTGCGGGAGGACGTGAAATGACGAAGATCGAGACTCAGCTGAGTGCCGGACCTCCGACGGAAGCCACGGCACTGGAAGAGGCGATGGCGGCGTTCCGGCGCCGCGCCGACCGTGAGGGACTGGTCGAGGTGGCATGGACGGAGCTCGACACGCCTGTCGGCCCCATGCTCTTGGCGACGACGGACGAGGGTCTCGTGCGGGTCGCGCTGTCCCGCGCCGAGGTCGACCTCTTCCTCGAGGACCTGGCGGACAACATCTCGCCGCGGGTGGTCGAGCATCCGAAGCGGCTCGACACGGTCCGCAAGCAGTTCGACCAGTACTTCGCCGGGCGCCGGACGTCGTTCGACGTTCCCGTCGACTGGCGGCTGTCGCACGGCTTTCGCCGCGAAGTGCTCGAGACGTTGTACACGCAGGTCCCGTTCGGTCACGTGGTCAGCTACAAGGAGCTCGCAGACCGAGTTGGGCATCCCCGAGCGAGCCGGGCGGTCGGCACGGCGATGGCGACCAACCCGGTGCCGATCGTGGTGCCCTGCCACCGAGTCCTGCGGACGGGCGGCGCCCTCGGCGGCTACGGCGGCGGACTCGACATGAAGCTGCACTTGTTGCGCCTCGAGGGCGCCCTGCTCAGCTGAACCGCGGGCGTCAGGCGGGGCCGAGGACGAGGCAGCCGTTGTGGCCGCCGAAGCCGAAGCTGTTGGACAAGGTCGGTCCTGGGATCCAGGGCCGAGGCTCCTTGACCACGAGGTCGATCGACGGCAGCGCCGGATCGACGGCCTTCGTGCCGTCCGTCGGTGGGATCAGTTGATGTTTCATCGACAGCACCACCGCCGCGGCTTCCAGCGCGCCGGCCGCGCCGAGAGCGTGACCCGTGACCCCTTTGGTCGACGTGACCGGGGGACCGGGCGTGCCGAACAGCGTGGCGATCGCCTCTGCTTCTGCTGCGTCGTTCAACGGCGTCGACGTGCCGTGCGCGTTGATCTGCACGATGTCGGGCGGCTCGACGCCCGCGTCGTCGAGCGCGAGCTTCATGCACTTCACCGCGCCCACGCCGCCTGGTGATGGTGCGGTGATGTGGTGGGCATCCGCGTTCGATGCGGAGCCCAACACCTCGGCGAGGATCGTGGCGCCACGCGCCTCGGCCATCGACCAGTCCTCGAGCACGAGTACCGCGGCGCCCTCGCTCATCACGAACCCGTCGCGTTCGGCATCGAACGGTCGAGAGGTGCCACTGGACGACAGGGCGGTCATGTTGTTGAAGCCGGCGATCGCGGTGATCGTCATCGATGCTTCGCTACCGCCCGCGAGTACGACGTCACATCGTCCGGTCGTGATCAGCCGTGCCGCGTTGCCAATGGCGTGCGTCGCGGCCGCGCATGCGGTGGCCGTCGTCTCGCACGGACCTCGATAGCCGTACCGCATCGACAGCGCTGCGCCCGCGGAGTTCGCCATCATCATGGGTACGAGGAACGGCGACACCCGCCGCTCGCCCTTCTCGTAGCGAACGATGACCTGTGCCTCGAGCGTTTCGAGGCCACCGACGCCGGTACCGAACAGCACTCCGGCGCGGTCGGGATCGACATCGATCGCGCCGGCCTGCGTGACCGCTTCGTCCGCCGCGGCAAGCGCGATCTGTGCGACGCGATCCGTGCGCTTCGCTTCCTTCGGATTGCCGAAGAACTCGATCGGATCGAAGTCGGTGATGCGCCGCTCGCCTGTCGGCTGCGGTGCGAGCAGTCCGGACCAGAACTCGTCACGCCCGACGCCGCAGGCGTTGAGCACGCCCACTCCGGTGACGGCGACGCGGCGTGACGACGTCACAGCTTCGACTGGATCAAATCGAAGGCCTGACCGACGGTCGTGATCCCTTCGAGCTCGTCCTCGTCGACAGTGATGTCGAACTCCTCTTCGAGGTCCATCACCATCTGGACCAGGTCGAGGCTGTCCGCGTCGAGATCGTCCGCAAAGTTGGCGGTCATCGTGATCTCGTCGACCGGCTTGCTCAGGCTGTCGGCCGCCGTCTTGCGGAACCGCTCGAACAGCTCGTCGCTCATGGTGTGACTTTCTCCTTGTCGTTTGCGAAGACCGTAGTGGTCGACATGTCAGTGACCCATACCCAAGCCGCCGTCGACTGGCAGCACGGCGCCGGTCACGAAACCAGCATCAGGCGACGCGAGGAAGCGCACGGCGGCGGCCACCTCGTCGGGCGTACCGAAGCGCGCCGCGGGCACGGCGCCGACCGTCTGGTCCCGCCACGAGTCGCCGAGCGACGCGGTCATGTCCGTCTCGATCGGACCTGGAGCGACCACGTTGGAAGTGATGCCGCGCGTCGCGTATTCGCGCGCGACTGATCTCGCGAACCCCACGAGGCCGGCCTTGGCCGCCGCGTAGTTCGCTTGCCCCGGCGTGCCGATGTGACCGGCGACCGACGAGATGTACACGAGCCGTCCCGACCGTGCCTTCATCATCGAGGGGATGGCGCGGCGGGTGACGTTGAATGCGCCCGTGAGAGTGGTGTCGATCACCTCGCGCCATTCGTCGTCCTTCATGCGGACGAGCAAGGTGTCGCGGGCCACGCCCGCGTTCGAGATCACGACTTGCGCTTTGCCGAGCTCGGCCTCGACCTTGCCGAATGCTTCGTTGACCGCCGTCGCATCCGAGACGTCACAGGTGAAGCACGGGAACTCGTCGGTGGTCGACGAACGCGACAGCACGGCGACGCGATCACCACCCGCGGCGAACGCGCGCGCGCATGCAAGCCCGATGCCGCGGGTCCCGCCGGTGACGACGACGACCCTCGACTCGTCCGTCACGGGTCCCACCGGACGAGTGCCGACGCCCACGTCATCCCGGCGCCGAAGCCGATGAAGAGAATCAGGTCGTCCGCCGACACCCGGTCGTTGCGGATGGCGTCGACCAGCGCGAGCGGGACCGACGCCGACGATGTGTTGCCGGTGTGATCGAGGACGAGCGCGGTCCGCTCCATCGACAACCCAAGCTTTGCGTTGGCCGACTCGATGATGCGGATGTTGGCTTGGTGGGGCACCACGAGGGCGATGTCGTCCGCGGTCACGCCCGCTTGCTCCATCGTCCGGCGGCCGGAGTCGATCATCACGCGCACCGCACGCCGGAACACCTCACGGCCTTCCATGCGCAGGTAGCCGCCGATGTCGGCATCGAGGATCGATCGCGCCGAACCGTCGCAGCCGAGGTCCCAGCCGAGCAGATGGCTGCCGCGCTCACCGCCGTCAGCGGCTGCGAGGACCACGGCGCCGGCACCGTCGGCGAACAACACCGCGGTCGTTCGATCATCCCAGTCGACGATGCGCGACAGCGCTTCGGACCCGATCACCAACACGCGCTCGATGGTGCCCGTGCTGATGAACTGGAATGCGGTGACGAGGCCGTAGACGAAACCCGAACATGCGGCGTTGACATCGAACGCACCGCACGAGAGTCCGAGCTCGTGTTGCACGACCGCTGAGGTGGCCGGCACCTGCTGGTCGGGCGTCGTCGTGCACAGGATCAGCAGGTCGATGTCCCCGGGGGCGATGCCGGCCTTGGCGAGCGCCGCCGCGCCCGCCGCGACCGCGAGCGTCGACGTGGTTCCACCGATACGTCGCTCGCGGATGCCGCTGCGCTCGAAGATCCACTCGTCGGTCGTATCGAGCATGGTTTCGAGGTCGGCGTTCGTGACGACCTTGTCCGGAAGGGCAGTGCCCCACCCGGTGATGCGCGCCGATTTCACGACGACATCATGCAGGACGACCAGCGGTCACGCGGTGCGCATCCAGGCGATCGGCTGGCGTGACATCACCCGCTCGCCGAGATGGGCGAGCACACCCTCGATGCGCCCGGAGAACGGCGAGCGCACTTCCGCTTCGCCGACGGTGCCGAGCAGATCGCCGGCTTGGATCGGCCGCCCGGCGTCGAGATCGGCGATCGGCTCGAACAGCCCCGCCGCGGGACTGACGACGACGCGCTCGGTCATGAAGAGATGCTCGCCTTCGTGAGCAGCCGCGCCTGACTCTCCTTCGATGCGCTCGAGCAACGTGTCGAGATCATCGGGCGTGTTGACGGCGAGCATGCGAGCGCCATCGAGCGTGCGCTTGATGGTCCCGCTCAGCACGGTGCCCGGGCCCAACTCGACGAAGGTCGTGATCCGCTTGTCGGCCAATGCATGCAATGTCTGGCGCCAGCGCACCGGGCTGCACAATTGCGCGGTCAGCAGACCGGACCACTCCGTCTCATCGTCATGGGCCGTCGCGTCGACGTTGGCAACGACCGGGATGTCCAGCGCGCGGAACTCGACCGCGCTCAACGCCTTGCGGAGCCGGTCGCGCGCCGGTGCCATGAACGGGGTGTGGAACGCGCCGCTGACCTTCACCGGCAGCACCTTCGAGGCCCCGAGATCCTTCGCGATCACGCCGGCGGACGAAATCGCGTCGGGGTCGCCGGCGATCACGACGTTGCCGGGCGCGTTGTAGTTCGCCGCCCAGACATCCGCGGCCGCGCGCATGCACGCGATCTCCACCTTGTCGTCGTCGAGGCCGAGCACGGCCGCCATCGTTCCCGTGCGCTCGTCGGCGGCGACTTGCATCGCCTCGCCGCGTTCCGCGACGAGCCGGACGCCATCGGTGAAGTCGAGTGCGCCCGCGGCGGTGAGCGCGGTGTACTCGCCGAGGCTGTGGCCGGCGGCGATCGTCGGCTCCAGCCCGAGCCGTTCGACCGCGTCGAGCGTGACGAGACTGAGGACGTACGTGGCGAGCTGGGCGTTACGGGTTTCGGTGAGCTCGTCGGCCTCTGCATCCAACAGGAGGTGTGCGAGGTCGCGGTCAGCGGCCTCCGATGCCTCCTCGACGAGCTCCCACGAGTCGTGGTCGACCCAGGGTCGACCCATGCCCGGCCGTTGTGAACCCTGGCCAGGGAACGTGAAAGCGATGGTCATGCGTGGATTGACTCCCGGGGGTGGTCGCTTCGATGTCCGACCAACCGTCGCGGCAAGAGGTTTCAGTTGTGTCGCGGAAATGTGAAGACGAGTCGAACAGCTGTCGAAGCCTCGGCGTCAGCGAGTGAGGTTCGATTCGCTCTGCGCGATCTTGCGGTTGCGGAACACGATGACGGCGGTGGCCAGCGCGACGAGGACCACGGCTCGGCGAACGCGTCGTCTCGACGGTCGTACGTCGTCGTGGCCGGCCATCGCCCGAGATTACGCTCGTCGTCCCGCCCCGGTATCCCAACTGGCAGAGGAAGCGGACTCAAAACCCGCACAGTGAGGGTTCGAATCCCTCTCGGGGCACCAAACCCATGTCCGTCACCGCGACCGCTCGCCGGTCGCGTCGGGAGCCAGGCATCGCTCGGCGGCCATCGTTCAGTGGGCGCTCACGGGTGGCGGGCGGTGACCAGCCACGCAGACGCCCCGAACAGCACGCCATCGGCGGCGGCGTGGGCATCGATGGTGCTGCGCAATCCGGTGGATCCCTCCGCCCGTTGTGTCTCGTCGAGGCCGTGCGTGAGGCCCTCGACGACACCGAGCGACTGCAGGAACGCGTAGGCGTCGTCGGGCGTGGCGCCGAAATCGAGGGGTTCGTCGACTGACTCGACGTCGATGTCGTCAAAGCCGGCGGCGCGAAGGATCGTGTGCACGCGATCAGGATCCGCGAGCGAGAACGGTGACGGCGCACCGGGAGGTGGCTCGGGGAGCTCGCGGCCGACTGCCATTGCGGACCGTAGCTCGGTGATCCATTCGTTCCTCGCCAGTTCTCGCCACACGACCAGAGCCACCCGACCTCCCGGGACCAGCGCGCGACCCACGTTCGTGAATGCGGCGATGGGGTCGCTGAAGAACATCACACCGAAGCTGCTGATCGCGACGTCGTACGCCTGCGCGTCGAAGCGATGAACCTGCGCGTCCGCCTGGACGAAGGCGATGTTCGTCAGGCCCTCGGCTCGGCTCTGCTCACGCGCGTGCTCGAGCATCGACGCCGACAGGTCGACGCCCGACGCCGACCCTCGGGTTGCGAGCCGAGCTGCCTCGCGGGTGGTTTGCCCGGTTCCGCAGCCGATGTCGACCACGGCATCACCCGCGGACACCGCCGCTCCCGCGAAGAGGCGCCTCGTATGGCGACGGTTGGCCCGCTCGTGGCTCTCCGCATGTTCGGACCAGCGCCGGCCCTCGCTGCCGTTCCAGCTCTCGGCCTGCTCCGGGTTCGCGATCGTCACCAGTTGCTCCGCCCTGTTCGTCATCGTCAGCCCCCTCGCTCGACATCATGGCCGCGATCATCTCGGCGCGGGTGCCGAGGCCCTGACGCGACACCGATCAGGGGATCGACGGCACAGACGCCGGCACCGTCGAGGTCACCGTGGTCAGGACGTGCCCCAGCCCGGGAGTGCCGCCGCTTGCTTCAGCCACGTTGCCATCTGCGCGTCGTCGAGATCGTCCTCGTGAATGTCGATCCAGCGCGCGTCCTTGGCCGTGCCTCCGGGCGGAACGGGTCGCAGCGACGTGCCTCCGAAGAACGTCACCTTGACGTAGTTCGTGAACGTATGGAAGCTGACGAACCAGCCTTGGCCCTCGATGCCGTAGAACGGTGAGTTCCACTTCACGGCCTTGGGCACGTCGGGCACGGTGCGCGCGATGAGCGCGTCCAGCCGGGCGCCGACGTCGCGCTTCCAGCCCGGCATGGCCGCGATGTTGGCCTGCACGGGGACGTCACCGTCGGCGGGGGTTCGTGAGGTCACGGTACGCGTCGGTCATCGCATCGGGACGATCTTGTTGCAGCAGCGCGACCTCGTTCCCGCTGCGATCGTGGAGCACGAGGCACGGACCGTCGGGCACACCCACTCGTACCGCGGTCTCGAGCCAGCCGGTCGCTTGCAGCCACTCCGAGGTGTGCTGCAGCGACCGCACCGACCAGATCGGCAGACAGCTCGGCACCGGGCGATGGTCGGCGAGCAGGACGAGCGGTGATCCCTCCGGTCCGACCCGGACGGCGGCCACGTCGGCGCCGAACGCCTCGAAGTGCCACACGAGATCGGCGCCGAGCACCTCGTCGTACCAGGCGAGGTCTGCCTTGAGGTCGTTCGTGCCGATGTACAGGTACGCGAGCCGGCCGAGCGGGAACGGGTCGTCGCCGGTCGATGCCTCGGGCACGCGACGCAGGCTAGAGGCGCGCCGGGACCCGTCCGTTCGCCTGATTCGAGCGCCACTGGTGACGTGAACGATTACTTGGCGAGGAGCACGTCGTTGCAACTCGTCGAGTGCGCGGCGACATCCGCGCCGGCGACGGTCAGTCCCGCGAAGTCACTGAAAAGAGGGCTGACGAGTAACGAGTCGATGATCGGCAGCGAGGCGTTGAGTGACACCTGCACACCTGGAGCGAGAACGGACAGGTCGGTCGTCGCGAGACCGATGCTGCCGCTGCCCGTCCGCTTGAACTGGTCGTACGAGTCGGGCGGGAGCGTGAAGCTCACGATGCTTGCACCCACTCCGTGTGCCGGCGGCACGAGCGTGGTCGTCACGCCGAGGATCGTCTGGTTGATCGAGGTCGTCACGAGCGACCCTTGCACGTTGACGTTGACGATCGCCGGTGGCCCGCACGACAACGGGTCGACGAGGACGCCGGTGGCCGACGCCATGTCGACCGTGATCTCCACGTTCGCCACGGCGAACGGGCCGGCTTGCACACCGAGGTCGAGCGTGAGCGCCAGTTGTGAAGTGGTGGCTCCGGGTGTCTCGTTGACGCCGGTGCAGGCCCGGTCCGGCCGTTGGATGATCGATACCGACGCGGTCGCGCTGGCGAGTCCGGGAAGGACTACCCCGAGATCGGGGATGGCGAGCGCGCTGCTTCCATTCACCAGGAACGCGGTGCCGGCAACGAGGTCGAGCACGTTGAACGCGCTGCTCAGCGCCGCATCTTGGCCGCCCTGCTGAATCGCGATCAGGTCGCCGAACTGGAATGTCGAGGTGCTGCGGGTCTGTGACGCGATCGAGTTGAGCACGGCCGCATCGGCGGTGTCGCCGGCCTGGCTGAGTGCCTGCGCCGACGCGATGAAGAAGTCCCGCTCGTTGACAGTGCTGTTGAAGAGGTCGGTCGGCGATCCGAGACCCAGGTTCGACGCGATGTCGCCGAGCGTGACCTGCGCGTTGGCGAGCCCGTCGTACGACGCGATGTCGACGCCGAGCGCGCTGTTCAAGAGCCCAGGTAGGAACGAAGTCGGTGTCGCGGTGATCGCGGCGGCGAACGATCCGACGGTGAAACAGGCCGAGTCGCCGAGCGAGCCGACGGCCTGCCTGGACACCTCGCCGCCGCCGGGCGCGAAGAAGTAGGCGATGTCATCGGTCGCCGTGATCTGCACCGCGGTCGGGCGATGGGCGGCCGCGTTGTTCTCGACGAACGTCGATCCGTTCATGTCGCCGAACGTGTAGCCGAGCTTCGACGACGAGAAGTCGTTGCGGGCCGCGCTCTGGTCGAGCGAGTCGGTCCAGCTCGGGTCCGACTCGGTCAGAATTTCTTGCGTGGTTCGGCCGTTCACGAGCCGCGCCATGTCGAGGGCCACCACGTCCGCGACCGCCTGCATGTCGCGACGTCGCAACGACAGCCGTCCGAGATCGACGGTCACCGCGGTGATCGTGATCAGGAACCCGAGACTCAGGGCAACGATCACGAGCACGGCACCGCGCTCGCGGTCGTCGGGTCTCACGGATTGATCTCCGCCACCGACTGCGTCGTGATGTGTTTCGGGAGCAACGCCCCGACGATGGGGACGTCGGGCAGGAGGGGGAAGTCCTGGTAGTCGTAGTCGAGCGCGACCGTCACGCACTGGACCGTGATGTTGTTCTCGCAGCGGTCGACCGACACGGAGCAGTTCATGCCGCCCACCCCGCAGTCCTGGCCGAAGGCATGCACGGCGTCGGAGGCACCGCCGAGTGCCTCGTTGCCGGCTTCCGAGCCGGGCTTCGCGACGGCACCGCGGCGGGCTCCCTCAGCGGCCGCCTGGACCATGTTCTGGCGGAACCCCATCAGGTAGCCGAACGAGATGATTCCGAACAGCAACAGGACGAGCAGGACGCCAACCAGTGCCATCTCTACGATGGCTGCGCCCTCCTCGCCGGCGAAGCGCCCAACCCTTCGCTGCGAATCCACGTGTGTCCCGACTCCTTGGTCGTCCCAAATGGAGGGGATTGCCCTTGTGGAGTATCGGCCGATCGGACGGTGAGGGACATGACCCGATCGGACGGTTTCACTTAGTCAAATCGAACTAGTCCGTCAACCTTTCGGACTGTTCGCCACTAAGGGCTCGCCGAACTGCCTGCACCTGCGGATGGTCCAGCACCGCTTCGATCGGGAGGGGCAGGGCGAGCGACCAGTTCGGTCGCTCGACGGTCGTACCCGGGATGTTGGGTCGTTCCTCGACACCCAGCGCGTCGTCGAGCGATGCGGCCCGAACGAGCGAAGGGGCCGCGGCCAGCCGCTCGTAGGTCGCCACCACGACGTCGTCGACCGGCGCGTCCTCGGGGAGGCCGGTGAGCTCACGCAGCCACTGGCGTTGGGCTTCGGCACCGTCGTCCGCGGGATCGAGCCCTGCGAGCCGCTGGTCCTCGAGGTCGGCGCCCGTCCACAGGCCCGCGATGGTCGGCAGATCGTGCGTGGTCACCGCCGCCAGGGCCTGCTGCGGAAAGGCTTCGGGGGGCTCGCGCTCGAACCACACGAGGCGGTACGACAGGACCGATCGCTCCGCCAGCAGGGCCCTGACTTCGTCCTCGACCGTGCCGAGGTCTTCACCGACGATCGCCGCCCCGGCGCGCGCGCTCTCGAGGGCGACGATGTCGAGCAACTCCGTGCCGTGGAAGCGGACGTAGCCGCCCTCCTCGGCGGTGCAACCTTCGGGGATCCAGAACAGGCGGAACAGTCCCATCGCATGGTCGATGCGCAACGCGCCGCAATGACGAAGAGAGGCGCGCAACGTGGCCGCCAACGGCTCGTAGCCGAGGGCGCGCAGCTTCCACGGCACGAACGGCGGAAGGCCCCAGTCCTGGCCGGCCGGGTTGAACTCGTCGGGGGGTGCGCCGACGCGCACACCGGGCGCGAGCACGTCGCGCCACACCCACGCGTCCGCGCCGTCGGGATCGACGCCGATCGCGAGATCGCCGAGCAACGCGACCCCGCCCGCTCCCGCCGCTGCGGCGGCGAGCTGCTCGTCGAGGAGCCACTGGATCCACGAGTGAAACCGGAGCCGATCCTCATTGGCGGCCATGAAGCGTTCGACACCGCGGCTGTCCGCCCGCCGATGCTCCGACGGCCATTCGCTCCAACCGGATCCGTGTTGCTCCGCGAGCGCGCAGTACGTCGCGTACTGGCGCAGCCCGACGCCCTGCTCCGCGACATAGCGGTCGAAGCGCGGGTCGCCGTCGAACTGCGACCAAAGCCGCTCGAGCGCGTCGAGTTTCAGCTTGTGCACATGGTTGCGATAGATGACGCGCGAACCGTTGAGCGCGCGTCCAGCAGCCGCGGCCTCGGCGAGCGTGGGATCGTCGGTCGAGTAGCCGGGCACCTCCTCGATGCGGAGGTAGAGCGGATTGCGGAACCGCCGGCTGCTCGGGAAGTACGGGCTCGGCTCCGGGTCCGGCAGTGGCTTCGGGGCGTGCAGCGGGTTGATCGCGAGAACGCGCGCGCCGGCGTCGTTCGACCAGCGAGCCAACGTGCGAAGGTCGGCAAGATCGCCGATGCCCCAGCTGTGCGCCGACCGGGCCGCGTAGAGCTGCACCGTCCAGCCCCATACCCGATCGAGACCTGCGAGATGGCAACGGTCGGGCGTGATGATGAGGCGGGTGGTGGGGCCGCCATCGTTCGGGAGCAGGTCGTGGTAGCCGAGGGGCAGATCGGGTGGGAGCCGATCGATCGCGGTGACGCGCGTGCCGTCCTCGAGCGCGAGCTCGGCAGGCCGGTTGATGCCGGGCGCGGTGCCGTGACGAACGAACCAGACCGGGCGCGTGTGCGGCGGGGGATCCTCGACGTCACCGAGCCCGCCCATCGCGACGCGCAGGTGGCGTCGCATCGAGCGCAGGGTCTCGTGCCACTCGCCTCGGATGTCCCAGTACCCGTCCTCGATTCCCCACGCGTCCGTTGCCATCGCTCGCTACCGGTCGGTTCCCGGGCCTCGGCCCGCATGATCGCGGACGAATCCTCGTAGCTCGGGGAGGTCGACGGCGGAACACGTCTGCTTGTTGAGCCACGCGGTGGCGACGATGCGATCGGGAAGATCCGGATTGGGCGCGACCACGACCTTGTCGGCGGCCAGTTGCGAGAGCGAGGTCAGGTCCGCGCTGCTCAGGTCGCGGTACTGGAGCAGGACGATTCCCGCTTCGAGCGCGCCGACCTGTGACGGCTTCGACAGCGGTTGCGTGAGCACACCGCCCGGCAGCGCTCCGGGCGTGTGAGGACCCGACGTCGGCGGGTTCGTCGTGTACTGCGGCTCGCCTGCGTTCGGGAACACGTGACTCAAGTTCGGATCGAGCGGCTCTGTGTGTGCCTTGCCGCACGCCGAGCTGCCCGTCGAGCTGCAACTCGCCAGCGGGAGAGCGACGAGTGCCACGACGATCAGCAACACCGCGGGACCGAGGATCGGTTGCACGCGCCCACGCCGGAACATCGGCGGCGGGTGCACCAGCGCGATCCCGGCGACGATCAGCAGGCCGCCCGCGACCAGTCGCCACTCGAACGGTTCGTCGAGCACCACGACGCCGACGGTCACCGCCACGACGGGAATGATGTACGTGACGAGTGACGCGCGCGTCGCGCCGAGCTCCGCAATCACGCGGTAGTTGAGGATGTACGCGATGCCCGAGCCGAACACGCCGAGCAGCGTGATGGCGAGGACGATGTGCGCATCGAGATGGATGCCCGACGAGATCGATGTGCCGACGGCGAGCGGGAGTGACAGCAACGTGGCCACGGCCAACTGCCCGGCCGCCGCGACGGTGGGCTCGATGCCGGTCAAGTGCCGCCGCATGTACGTGAACGCAACGCCGTAGGACGCGCCGGCGACGATCGCCGCCAGTTCACCCCACACCGAGGAGTGCGCGAGGTCGCCGCCGCCGAACCCGGCGGCCACGCTCACGCCGACGAAACCGAGGAGCAGCCCCGCGGTTTGGATCGGACGGAGCCGGTCCTTCAGGTACACGGCGGCGATGATTGCGGTGAAGAGGGGAGTCGACGCGTTCAGCACCGCCGTCGACGCGCTCGAAATCCGCTCCTCGCCCCACGCCAGCAGCGTGAACGGGATGACGTTGGCGAAGATGGCGGCGACGACGAAGTGGCGCCACAGCGTGCGGTCGGTGGGCAGGGATTTGTGCTGGGTCCGCAGGACGGCCAGGAGCACGAGCGTGCCGAGACCGACACGCGCGCACGCGACGGTCGGGGGGCTCATCCCCTCGACCGACACTTTGATGAAGAGGAAGGACCAGCCCCAGATGAACGCGAGGATGATGAGGCGGCGCATCGGAGTAAGGGGTAGTCAAGCAAATGCAACGCGGGGCCACGCCTACAATGCGCGCATGTCTCGGTCGATGCTCGAGCGCCGCCTGATGGAGGTGAGCGATCGGCTGAAGCAACTCCGAGAGGAACTCGTCCTGACCGACGAGCAGGCAGCGCACTTCACCGACGCAGCTGACGACGCTCGCATCCGGGCGCTCGTCTCCGAGACTCCGCTTGCCGATCGGGAGCATCACGAGGCGCAACGCCACGCCGACGCCTACTCACGCCATCGATCCGAAGTGCAGACCTCGATCGAGCAGCTCGAACGCAAACAGGACGAGCTCCTCGATCGACTCACTGCAGAATCCCGCTGAGCCCGCACGGGTTCGCCCGTCATTGGACGAACTGGAGACAACGGTGCCCATTCGTGTCGTGATCGCTGAAGACGAGGCCATCATCCGCCTCGATCTCAAGGAGACACTCGAAGAGGAAGGCTACGAAGTGGTCGGCGAGACCGGCCGCGGCGACGAGGCTGTCCAGCTCGTCAAGGACCAACAACCCGACCTCGCCATCCTCGACGTGAAGATGCCCGGGATGGACGGCCTGACCGCCGCCGCACAGATCACAGCCGACAAGCAGGCGGCGGTCTTGATCCTCACTGCGTTCAGCCAGCGTGACCTGATCGAAAAGGCGCGCGATGCCGGCGCGCTGGCGTACCTCGTGAAGCCGTTCCAGAAGAGCGAGCTCATCCCCGCGGTCGAGGTCGCGCTCGGGCGATTCCAGGAGATGAAGGCGCTCGCCGACGAGAACCTGTCGCTCACCGACCAGCTCGAGACCCGCAAGGTCGTCGACCGGGCCAAGGGCAAGCTGATGGACAACCACGACATGAGCGAGGCCGACGCGTTCCGGTTCCTCCAGAAGACGGCGATGGACACGCGCAGCACGTTGAAGCAGGTGGCTCAAGACGTCATCGACGGATCCCTGCATCCCTGAGCGCGCGCCCGCGTGGCTCGACGAGCTCGCGCTGACCGCATCCGGCCCACCCTGGCTGTCGATGGGGTTGAGCCGCGCCGACGAGTCCGAATGGCGCATCGTCGACGACCAACGTGACTCGCAGCTCGCGCTGAAGCGTCGCCTCCTCGCCGAGCACCGCGTCGACGTCCTCGCGTTCGCCCCGGACATCGACTCCGCACCCGCCTGCGCCGAATTGCTCCGAATGTTGGAGAACGGCGGGCGAATGTTGGTGCCATTGCGGGGCCATGGCCCCGCAATGGACCCGGAGAACGGCGGGGGATCGGGCGGCGCGGGCGCGTCGGGCGCGTCGGGCGGGTCGGGCGCGTTGGAGCGGGCGGCGGGGTCGGTGCAGGAGGACCTGTGCGTCCTGCTGCCGGATGCGAGCGGGCGGCTCGTGCTCGCGGCGGCGTGCGTGTGCTTCCCGTCGCACTGGCGTCTGCGGGACAAGATCGGCCTGCCGGTGTCCCGGATCCACGTACCGGTGCCGCGCTACGAGCAGGAGTTGGCGCGCAAGGTCGACATGTTCGTCGAACGGTTGCGCCCGGGCGTAGTGATGACGCGTCGCAACTGGTTGATCCACGAGACCGGCGACCTGTTCGTCCCGGACCCGCCCGCGGCCGCCGACCCGGCGATGCCGCCCGAACAGCTCTGGCTGCGCAGCGAGCGCCAGGCGCTGCGACGGCTGCCGGAGTCCGGCGGCGTCGCGTTCACCATCCACACCCAGCAGGCGCAGATAGGTGTGCTCGAGCGGCGACCCGACGTCGCGGCCGCGCTCGCCGCTCGTCTCGTTGCGCAGCCCGGTGAGCTCACGCGCTACGCGGAGTACCGCGCTCACGTCCCGGCGCTCGTCCATAGGCTGCGTGCATGGCGAAGCTGATGCTGGTCGACGGGAACTCGCTCACGTATCGAGCGTTCTTCGCGCTGCCGACCGACATCACGCTCGCCTCCGGGCAGGTCACCAACGCCGTCTACGGGTTCACGTCGATGCTGTTGAACCTCGTGCGCGACCACAAGCCCGATGGCATCGGCGTCGCCTTCGACCGGCCCGAGCCGACGTTCCGGCACGAGGCGATTGCCGACTACAAGGCCAACCGCAGCGCGGCGCCCGACATCCTGCGCCAACAGATGGGCCTCGTACGGCAAGTGGTCGAGACGTTGCGCATCCCGATCATCGAGGCGCCGGGATACGAGGCGGACGACATCATCGCGACGCTCGCGACCGAAGCGCGCGACCAAGGCGACGAAGTGTTGATCGTCACCGGCGATCGCGACGCATACCAACTCGTCGAGGATCCGCTGATACAAGTGCTGTACAACCGCCGCGGCGTCTCTGACTACGCGCTGTACGACGAGGCCGGCATCGAAGAGCGCACCGGTGTCGCTCCGAAGCTGTACACGCAGTATGCAGCGTTGCGCGGCGACCCCTCCGACAACCTTCCGGGCGTGCCCGGCGTCGGCGAGAAGACGGCGGCCAAGCTCATCAACGCATACGGCGGCGTCGACGGCATCTACGAACATGTGGACGAGCAGACGCCGAAGCTGCGCGCCAGCCTGGCGGAGCACGAAGAGCGAGTGCGGAGCAACGCCGACGTGATGGTGCTGCTTCGCGATATCCCACTGGAGATCTCGCC
>DASXPN010000054.1:0-42310 GCA_036493595.1 Acidimicrobiales bacterium
TCCGGTTACCAGCTCGCCACGAATGACCCGGTGATGTCGATCGGCGGCTTCAACGGCACCGATCCCTCACCGACGCTGGCGCAGTTCCAGTCCTACGTCGATGCCGGTGACATTCACTACTTCATCGCCGGCGGCGGCTTCGGTCGCGGTGGGTTCGGTGGTGCTGGCGCATCCACGTCGAGCCAGATCACGACCTACGTCGAGCGCAACTTCACCTCGACGACGGTCGGCAACATCACCGTCTACGACCTGACGTCACCCACGAACTGACGGCGGGACGAACTGGCGTCGGGACGAACTGGCGTCACCCACGAACTGACGGCGGGACGAACAGAAGGGCTCACCGCTGGTGGAATGCGGTGAGCCCTTCGTGATGAGGTTCGTTTCGGATGGGGCTGGGTCAGACGCCTGGATAGGAGCTCGGTGCGTTCGAGCCTCCACCGGAATTTGATCCCATGTTCGGGCAGTTCGCCGGATCCCCTCCGTGTTGGCCGGGAGCCGGAGCCGGAGTGGAGCCGGACGAGTTCGGTTGCGTCGTCGACGGGCCGCTGCTCGAGGAGCTGTCCGTCTGCCCCCACGCGACGGCTGCTCCACTGCCGAGCATGACACCGGCGAGTGCACATCCGGCGACTGCGTGCTTCAGTCGAATGGCGATGTCGTTCACCTCCCTTCCGCTTTTCTTGCCGCGATCATGAAGGTCGAAACTGGCAGGAGGCTGTGAATGCCCGCACAATCCTGCCCCTCGCGGCCGATCAATTGGTCGCGACCCGGTAGATCGTTCCCGATTTCCAGTCGCCCGCGTACAGCGCCTGATCCGGCCCGACGGCCAGACCGAACGGGTTGGCGATACCCGTGAGGAAGGGCGACACCGTCGCGGTGAACGACGAACCCTGGGCGGTGAGCGCGACCCGTTGGACCTTGCCGGTCTGCCATTCGGCAACGAGCGCGGCGGTGCCGGTCGCGGCGCCGAGCTGTCCCGTGACGATGACGACGTCGCCGACCGCGGCGTGCGGGTCGAGCGTGGCGATCGGGCTCGGTGCCCCGGTGCAGGCCGCGCCACCCTGGCCGTAGCAATCGGGGAAGCCCCACGACTGACCGGGCGCGACGATCGCGAGCCAGTCGCCGGGGGTCTGGTCGCCGAGGTCGTCGCGCTGGTTCATCGTGACGAAGAGATCATCGGTGTTCGGGAAGTACGCGAGCCCGATCGGGGCGCGAATGCGTTGCGCGTCCACCCGCAGATCGGTTCCGTCGGGGAGGAACGACACCACTGCACCAGACATGTCCGACATGGGCGTGCAGTGGTCGCACGGCGCTGAGATACCGAGTTGCATGCGCCCGTCCGGCGCGATCACGAGCCCGTTCACCTCGCCCACACCCGCCGGGAGCGTGAGCACATTTCGGGTGGACGTGAACGCGCTGCCGTTCAAGCCCGAGTAGGCGTCGACGCGCTCCTTCGAGCTGACGAACAGTGAGTCGCCCATCCAGACGAGACCGAGCGGGGTGTGCAGTCCGGTGACGACCGCGACCGGGGCGGCGCCCGCGCCGTCGATCATGTAGAGCGCGTCCTGCCCCGCATCGGAGTAATCGGCGGTCGCGACCCACAACCGTCCTTGCCCGTCGAACGCCATCGCGGTCGCGTGCGCGAGCCCGCTCGCGTAGATCATCGCGTGCAATCCGTTCGGCCCTCGGAGTCCGTTGCCGATGTCGGCGAGCGGGTTCGCGAGTGCGGTGTGGTTCGACTTCGAACTGCAGCCCGCGATCAACGAGAACCCGACCAACAGGACCGCGAGTGTGCGCAACGGTTGCGTGAAGATCACCAAGCTTGGCCAATGTTGGTTCCATTGTGGGGCCAGGGCCCCACAATGGACCCGAGGTTCGCGTCCGACGGGCGCCCACCTACCGTCCAGTAGGTAGGCTGCGCGTTCTGCCCGTTCCCGAGCCCACCGAGGAACTCTTGCGGCGCCGCAATCCCACCAGCTGGCGTACGTCGGCGCCGTTCATCGTCTGCCATTTCCTGCCGCTACTCGGCTTGTGGACCGGCATCCACCCCCTCGACCTCGTGCTCGTCGTCGTGCTCTTCGAGGTTCGGATGTTCTTCATCACCGCCGGCTACCACCGGTACTTCGCCCACAAGTCGTTCCGCATGGGACGAGTGATGCAGTTCGTCTTCGCCTTCGGCGGCGTCACCGCCGTGCAGAAGGGTCCGTTGTGGTGGGCGGCCAACCATCGCGTCCATCACCGCTACACCGACACCGATCGAGATCCGCACTCACCGCAGCGCGGCTTCTGGTGGAGCCACGTCGGTTGGATCCTGTCGGGCGAGTACGGCGCCACCGATCTCGACGCCATCGGCGACTTCGCCAAGTATCCCGAGCTTCGCTTCTTGAACAAGTACGACTGGATCGGGCCGTGGTCGCTCGGTGTGCTCGCGTTCCTCATTGGCGGGTGGAGCGGGCTCTTCGTCGGGTTCTTCGGGTCGACCGTGCTGCTGTGGCACTCGACCTTTGCCGTCAACTCGTTCGCCCACGTATTCGGTCGCCGCCGCTACGACACGAACGACACCAGCCGCAACTCGCTCGGCGTCGCGCTGCTGACCGGCGGGGAGGGTTGGCACAACAACCATCACCACTATCCGTTGTCCGCTCGCCAGGGCTTCTACTGGTGGGAGATCGACGTCACCTACGTGGTGTTGCGCCTCCTCGAACGCGTCGGTCTCGTGCACGACCTCCGTCAGCCGACCGAAGCCACGCTGGCGGCCCGGAGGGTGCCCGCCGGCAGGTGACAATGGCGCCATGACGTCGTCGGGCCACCGAAGCGACCAGCATCACCGAGATCATCGGGGCCACCGGGACGTAGTGGCCCGCACGAGGGTGATCGTTGCGGGAGCGCTCGGCATTGCCGTCTTCGCGATGGTCCTCGTTCGAGCACCGTGGCAACTGGCGATGCTGGCGGGATGGGGGACAGCGGCGGCGACCGTCGTCGTCTGGATCCTCACGATCATCCTGTCCAAGGACAGCCAAGCGACCGCCCGCCTTGCGACCCGTGAGGACGACTCGCGCGCGGCGGCCGACGTGCTGCTCGTGTCCGCCAGCCTGGCCAGCCTCGCGGGTGTCGGGTTCGGCTTGGTCAAAGCCTCGCAAGAAGGGGGCAGGACGCAGGCGGTGATCACGACGATGGCCGTACTGAGCGTCGTGCTCTCGTGGTTGCTGGTGCACCTGCTCTTCACCCTTCGCTACGCGCACATCTATTACGTGGGCGACGGCGGGGTCGAGTTCAACGAGGACGGCGAGCCGGACTACCGCGACTTCGCGTACCTCGCCTTCACGATCGGGATGACATATCAGGTGTCGGACACCAACCTCACGACGAAGCCGATTCGCCGGGCGGCGTTGCGGCACGCGCTGCTGTCCTTCGTGTTCGGCACGTCGATAATCGCCGTGATGATCAACGTGGTCGCCGGTCTTCTGAACAAGTAGGCCCGCCTGCGCAAGACGCTGAACGATTCGGCGAACTGATGGACAAATCGCGGTCGCGGATAGTCAGGGCTTGAACGAACTGCGGTTGCGTTGCAGGCTGATTCTGTGACGGACTCGCATGACGACGTCGAGCTCGCCTCGGACCATCCCGGCTTCAGCGACAGGGCGTACCGGTCCCGGCGGGCGAAGATCGCGTCGACCGCGGCCGCCTACGTCCCGGGTACCGCCATCCCGCTCGTGCCGTACACCGACGTGGAGAACGACGTGTGGGCGACAGTGTCCACGCAGCTCTCGGCCAAGCACGAGCGAGTCGCGTGCCGCACGTACCGCGAGTCCACCGCGCGCCTGGCACTTCCGCGCGACCGCGTTCCGCAGTTGCAAGAGGTCAACGAGCGGCTCGCCGGCCTGACCGGCTTCCAGGTACGGCCCGTCGCCGGGCTCGTTCCCGCCCGCGACTTCTACGGCGCCCTCGCCGACCGCAGGTTCCTCGCCACGCAGTACGTCCGCCATCACTCCGTGCCCTTCTACACACCCGAGCCCGACGTCATCCACGAGCTCGTCGGCCACGTGTGCATGCTCGCCAGCGAGGAGTTCGCCGACCTGTACGAGGCGGCCGGAGCTGCATCGCGGCGGGCGAGCACTCCCGACGAGCTCGAGTTCTTCTCCCGGGTGTTCTGGTTCACGATCGAGTTCGGCGTGGTGTGGGAGGACGGTGCGCTGAAGGCGTACGGGGCGGGGCTGTTGTCGTCCTACGGCGAGCTCGATGTGTTCGACCGAGCCGAGGTCCACGAGTGGGACGTGGAGGCGATGGGCACCACTTCGTACGACATCACGAGGTACCAGCCGCTCCTGTTCGCGGCGGCCTCGCAGAGTGACCTCGTCCGTGATCTGGCGGCCTTCTTCGACTCGTACGGCCAGGTGGTGCACACCGCCGCGTCCTGATTTCCCGCGCGATGGGTGAAGAGACGTACGCCCAACGCGGCGGTACCCTTTCATTCCGTGCAGGTCCAAGCGCTCAGCGCACGGCGGGTGTTCACACGGGCAGCAGATACGACGCGGAGTGACTCCCTGTCGAACAGGCTCCGATCCTCTCGCTTCGTAGTCATCGAGACGCTGATCCGGGAGGCGATGCAGGGTGTCGACCAGCCCGTGCGCCTCCTCGACGTGGGCGGCACGGCCGACTACTGGACGAAGCGATCGATGTCCGATCGCACCTGTTCGGTCGCCGACGACGAGCGCGTCGACATCACGTTGCTCAACACCGAGTACTTCGATTTCGACGGCACCCACGCACGCGTCAGGGCCCTCGTCGGCGACGGCAAGTCGATCGACTTCCCCGACGCGTCGTTCGATCTGGTCGTGTCGAACTCGACCCTCGAGCACGTCGGCGGTCTCGAAGAGCAACGGCGCATGGTCCGCGAGGTCCGGCGGGTCGGGCGCCGGTGCTACGTGCAGGTGCCGTGCCGCTGGTTCCCGATCGAGCCGCACACGGGGGTGCCGTTCTTCGCGGTGATGCCGTACGGCATGAAGGTGTGGATGCTGCGACACATGGACATCGGCCACGGTGGTCGCGCCCACGACGTCGTCGAAGCGCACACGCGAGCGAACGACGCGCACCTGTTGACTGCTCGCCAGACGATGGCGTTGCTCGGCGCCGGGCCGGCGGGCGTGCACCGCGAGCGCGTGCTGGGGCTGACGAAGTCCATCGCCGTCGTCACCTGACGGTCGTTTTCGTGCGCCGATGTGGTGATCGGTAGCGTCCGCTGGATGGACATCTCGGGATCAGCAGCAATCGTCACCGGTGGCGCGTCAGGTCTCGGTGAAGCGACAGCACGCCTGCTGGCGGAGCGCGGGGCGAAGATCCTGATCGCCGACGTGCAGGACGACAAGGGCACGGCCGTCGCCAAGGATCTCGGCGGCGCGTTCAGCCACACCGACGTCACTTCGGAGGACGACGTGATCGCGACGGTCGACGCCGCGAAGGAGCTCGGCCCGTTGCGCGTGCTCGTGAACTGTGCCGGCGTCGGCTGGCCGCAGCGCACCATCGGCAAGGACGGCGAGTACTCGTCGGCCCACAGCCTCGACATCTTCACGAGGGTCATCAACATCAACTTGATCGGCACGTTCAACTGCATTCGTCTCGCCGCCACCGCGATCAGCCAGACCGAGCCGCTGGACGAGTTCGGTGAGCGCGGTTCGATCGTCAACACGGCTTCGGTTGCCGCGTTCGACGGTCAGATCGGCCAAGCCGCGTACTCCGCATCGAAGGGTGGTGTCGTCGGCATGACGTTGCCGATCGCGCGCGACCTGTCGGCGGTAGGGATCCGGGTGAACACCATCGCGCCCGGACTCATCGACACACCGATCTACGGCCAGGGCGAAGGTGCGGAGCAGTTCAAGGACCGGCTCAAGGCCGGCGTGCTGTTCCCCCACCGGCTCGGGTGGTCCGAAGAGTTCGCCACGCTGGCGGTCGAGTTGGCGACGAACAGCTACATGAACGCGGAGACCATCCGCGTCGACGGCGGCATCCGGATGCCGCCCAAGTAGCACCGAGCGGTCAGGCGAGCGCGTCCCGCATTGCGGAGTCGACATCAGGATGGCGGAACCGGTAGCCGTTCGCGCTGAGCACGGCCGGCTCCACCCGCTGGCTCGAGAACAACAGCTGCTGTGCGAGCTCGGCGCCCAACAACAACCGTGGTCCGAATCGCGGTACCGGTAGCACCGCGGGTCGATGCAGCACGCGCCCGAGTGCCTTCGCGAACTCGCCGTTGGTCAGCGGCGCCGGGCCTGTGACGTTCACCGGACCCGCAACATCGTGGTCGAGGAGGAAGCGGATCGCGCCCACCTCGTCGTCGAGGGAGATCCAGCTCCACCATTGCCGGCCCGAACCGAAGCGGCCGCCGAGGCCGAGGCGGAACAACGGCAGCATCTTGGCCAGCGCGCCGCCGGCGCGGGTGAGCACGAGACCCGTGCGAATGTGAGCGACACGCACGCCCGCGGCGGTGGCTGGTGCGGTCGCCGCTTCCCATGCAATGCAGACGCCGGCGAGGAAGTCGTCACCCGCGGCGGAGTCCTCGTGAAGGATCTCGTCGGAGCGATCGCCGTAGTAGCCAACCGCCGATCCCGAGATGAACACCCGGGGCGGGTCGGACATGTTCGCGATCGCACTCGCGAGTTGCGCCGTCGTGCGCGAACGGCTGTCGACGATCCGCTGCTTCTGCTCGTCCGACCATCGCTTCGCCGCGATCGGCTCGCCCGCGAGGTGCACGACCGCGTCCTGCCCTTGCAACGCCCGCTCGTCGAGATGATCCCGGGCGAGCGCCACGACGTCGTGCCCGTCGTGGCGAAGTGATTCGGCGAGAGCAGAGCCGATGAGCCCGTGTGATCCCGTGATGGCGACGCGCACCCACGTGAACCTACGGAAGAATGCACCGCATGCGCTATGTGGATGTAGGAGGCGTGCACGTCTCGGTCATCGGAGTCGGTGCCTGGCAGTTCGGGTCGCGTGAGTGGTCGTACGGCGACGAGTACGCGAACTCGACCGCGATCGACATCGTGCACCGCGCCCTCGATCTCGGCATCAACCTGCTCGATACCGCCGAGGTCTACGGGTTCGGCAACTCCGAACGCATTGTCGGGCGGGCCATCGCCGACAGACGCGACCGGGCGTTCGTGGCGACGAAGCTGCTGCCCGTCGTGCCGCCCGTCGGGCCGGGGTTCATCGAGAGCCGCGCCCAAAAGTCGATGGCGCGCCTCGGGGTCGACGTCGTCGACCTGTACCAGGTTCATTGGCCCAACCCCGCGCTGCCGAAGCGCACGCTGGCGGACGGCCTGCGCCGGCTGGTCGAGACCCGCGTGGTGCGCAACGTCGGCGTCAGCAACTACTCGCGTTCGGCGTGGGAGTCGCTCGAGAAGGAGCTCGGCTCGACGATCCTGTCCAACCAGGTGCAGTACAGCCTCGCGGTGCGCAAGCCCGACCGGGAGCTGGTGCCGTTCGCGCAGCAACACGATCGCCTGATCATCGCCTACAGCCCGCTGGCGCAGGGCTTGCTGGGCGCGAAGTACAGCGCCCTCAACGTGCCGAAGGACCTGCGCCGCAACAACCCACTGTTCCTTCCGGACAACCTCGACCGCGCCGCGCCCTTGCTCGGCGCGCTGCGGGACATCGCCAAAGCGCACGACGCCACACCCGCGCAGGTCGCGTTGGCCTGGGTCGTCCGTCGCCCCAACGTCGTCGCCATCCCAGGCGCGTCGAGCGTCGCGCAACTCGAGGCGAACGCGGCCGCGGCCGACCTCGAGTTGTCCGACGATGACGACTCGCGTCTGACGGAGGCATCGGATCGGTTCGAGCCCGTCCGCGGTCCTGCCGCGGTCCCGAAGTTGATCACCAGCCGTCTCAAGCGCTGACCTCGAAGCAACCGAGGGCGGCCGAGCGGGCTGTCTTTTCACGACGCTCTGGCGCATCGGTACGATGCCGCGGTCGTGCCCACCCCCTTCAGGGCACGGGAGGTGGGAGTACGTGCACGTCGTCGTGGTCGGATGTGGTCGGGTCGGATCCGGCCTCGCCGAAGCCGTAGAGGCGGCAGGACATTCGGTGGGCATCATCGATCGCAAGGAGCAGGCGTTCCGCCGCCTGTCGCCGTCGTTCGCCGGCAACCGCATCGTCGGTGTCGGCTTCGACCGTGATCGCCTCGAAGAGGCCGGCATCCGCGAGGCCCACGCTGTCGCGTCGGTGACCAACGGCGACAACTCGAACATCATGATCGCCCGGGTGGCGAAGGAGACCTACGGCATCGAGCACGTCGTGGCCCGTATCTACGACCCTCGACGAGCGGCGATCTACGAGCGGTTGGGCATACCGACCGTCGCCACCGTGCAGTGGACGATCGAGCGGGTGCTGCGCCGCATCCTGCCCGAGTCGCACGCGGTCGAGTGGATCGATCCCAGTGCCCGGGTCTGTCTCGTCGAGCGGCAGATGCCGGCGGCATGGGCCGGGCGCGAAGCCGCCGGCCTCGAGGCCGAAGGCGACGTGCGCGTCATCGCCGTCTCCCGCCTCGGTGTGTCACAGGTGGCGCGGCCGGGCCTGATGTTCCAGGACGGCGACGTCGTGTACGCCGCCGTCAGCGGCGACAAGATCGCGACCTTCGACGAGCGCCTTCACGACAGCACGACCGCGGGAGCCCACTGATGCGGGTCGTGGTCGCAGGGGGCGGCAAGGTCGGCACGTTCATCGCCAGCGAGTTGCACCAGGCCGGTCATGACGTCCTGCTCGTCGAGGTCGATCCGGATCGCGTACACCAGGCCGAAGCGCTCCACGAACCACCTGGTGTGCAGTGGTTGCTCGCCGACGCCTGCGAGGTCAGTGAATTCGCGCGAGCCGACGTCGAGAAGGCCGATGTCGTCGCCGCGGTCACGGGCGATGACGAGGACAACCTCGTCATCTCGCTGCTGGCGAAGCAGGAGTTCGCGGTGCCCCGGGTCGTGGCCCGCGTCAACAATCCGAAGAACGACTGGATGTTCAACGAGATGTGGGGCGTCGACGTCTCGGTCTCGACTCCGCACCTGCTCACCGCGCTGGTCGAGGAGGCGGTGTCGGTCGGCAGCCTGGTCCGGTTGCTCAGCTTCGAGGGTGGCCGCGCCGGTCTCGTCGAGGTGACCCTTGCTCCAGGTTCGCCCGCCATCGACCGCGAGATCGTCGAGCTCGGATTCCCCCGTGACTCGACCGTTGTCGCCATCCTCCGCCAGGACCACGTGGTCGTGCCCCGAGGCGACACCCCGCTGCTCGAGGGCGACGAGGTGCTGGTGCTCGTGACTCCGGACAGCGAGGAAGCCGTGCGCCAACTCCTCGTCGGATCCTGATGGAACGCCGGGACTGATGCCCTCCGCGCTCAAACGCGTCCTGGTCGGCCGCCCCCTCGCGTCAGCGGAAGAGGCGCACCAGCGGCTCCCCAAGTCGGTGGCGTTGCCGGTCTTCGCGTCGGACGCGATCTCGTCCACCGCCTACGCCACGGAAGAGATCCTGCTGGTCCTGGTACCCGCCGCGGGCCTCACCATCGCCCTGTCGAAGCTGGTGCCGATCGCGATCGTCGTCGTGATCCTGCTGGTCATCGTCGTCACGTCGTACCGCCAGACGCTCTACGCCTACCCGAACGGTGGCGGGTCGTACATCGTCTCGCGCGAAAACCTCGGTGAGCTCCCGTCACTCGTGGCCGGCGCGTCGTTGCTCGTCGACTACATCCTCACGGTCGCGGTGTCGATCTCTGCCGGCGTCGCGGCCATCCTCTCTGCCGCGCAGAACGACACGTTGTTCAAGCTTCGTGTGCCGATATGCCTCTTGTGTGTCCTGGTCATGATGCTCGCCAACCTGCGCGGCCTGAAGGAATCAGGACGCATCTTCGCGGGGCCGACCTACGTCTATATCGTTGCGCTCGGTCTCCTGCTGGTCTCGGGCCTGTACCAGTCCCTCAGCGGTCACCTCCAGCCGCTGCCCCCGAACCCCGCTCGCATCCAGGAGCTCACGGGGGGGACGGCGACAGGGCTCACCGTCCTGATCCTGCTGCGGGCGTTCTCGTCGGGTGCCATCGCGCTCTCCGGAGTGGAGGCCATCTCGAACGGCGTGCCGGCCTTCCGCAAGCCCGAGTCGAGGAACGCCGCTCGGACGCTCACGATCATGGGCGTGATCCTCGGGACGTACTTCTTCGGCATCGCCGTGCTGGCCCACCATCTGGCGCCGACGCCATCGGAGAACGAGACGTTGCTGTCGGTCATGGCCCGTGCCGTGTTCGGCGGCGGGACGCCGCTCTACCTCATCCTGCAGATCTCGACGTTCGCCATTCTCGTACTCGCGGCCAACACCGCGTACGCGGACTTCCCCCGGTTGTCCTCGATCATCGCCCGTGACGGTTACCTGCCGCGCCAGCTGGCGAACCGCGGTGACCGGCTCGTCTTCTCGAACGGCATCCTCGTGTTGTCCGGCGCGGCCGCGGTCCTGATCATCGGCTTCGGCGGCCAGACCAGCTTGCTCATCCAGCTGTACGCGGTCGGTGTCTTCACGGGGTTCACGCTGTCCCAGGCCGGCATGGTCGTGCACCACTGGCGGTTGCGAGAGCCACGGTGGAAGGTGGGTCTCGGCATCAACGCCACCGGCGCCTTCGCCACCGGACTCGTGATGATCATCGTCCTCGTCTCGAAGTTCACGAAGGGCGCGTGGATCCCGGCCGCGCTCATCCCGCTGATCGTGCTGTTCTTCAAGTCGATCAAGAACCACTACGACCAGGTCGAGGCCGCGCTGAGCGTGGATGGCGAGTACCGCCAGCCCCGCCACACGCACACCATCGTCGTGCTGGTCGGTCGGGTGCACCGGGCCACGCTCGCCGCGCTCACGTACGCGAAGTCGCTGGCGCCCGACCGGTTGGTCGCGATGTCGGTGGTGACCGGGCCGGAAGAAGCAGCTGAGATCCACGAGCAGTGGGTCGAGCACCATCTCGACATCCCGCTCGAGATCAAGCTGTCGCCGTACCGCGATCTCACCGGGTCGGTGGTGGAGTTCATCGACGAGCTCGACCGCGCCCACTCGAATGACATCGTCACGGTGATCCTGCCGGAGTTCGTGCTCAACCGGTGGTGGCAGCAGCTACTGCACAACCAGAGCGCCCTGATGTTGAAGGGACGCCTCCTGTTCCGCCGCAACACCGTCGTGGTGTCGGTGCCGTATCACATCGAGGACGGCAAGGCCGAGGTGCTGGGCGACCCCGATCCGGTCGCCGACAAGAACTGACGCCTGTCAGTGGGGGAGCAGGGTGTAGGCGGGGTTGAGCAGCATGGTGCGGTCGCCTTGCTTGCGGGCGACGCCTTCGAGGACGACCCCGCGGCCGACGTCCACGCCGGGCAGCCGGCGTCGACCGAGGAAGACGGCCACGGCGCGACCGCTGCCATCGGAGACCGTCACTTCGAGCGAAGGGCTTCCGGCGCGGGGGACGACCCTGATGCCTTGCACCTCCCCGGCGAGCCGGCACGGCTGGCGCAGCGGCAGGTCGCACACCTTGTCCACACCGAGGCCTGTGTAGCGATCCGAAAGACGCATGCGGTCGAGCTCGGCCACGGGAGCGGCCAAACGGCGACGAGCGCGATCACGAAGTCCCACGGGCTGGAGGATACAGACGGGCTCTAGGTTGCCTCGCGCAGCCGCTGTTCGACGGCCTCGACCTTGTGTTGCATCGCGTTCTCGACACCGGGACGGTGATCGAGCTTGATCACGACGCTGACTCGCGGGGCGGCCTCGCCCACATTCATCACGCACTGCTTGATGAGGTCCATCACCTCGTCCCACTCGCCCTCGACGTTGGTGAACATCGCGTTGGTCTCGTTCGGCAGCCCGCTGGCCCGCACGAGGGCGACGGCGTCCGCAACCGCGGCGCTGACGGAATCACCCCCGCCGAGCGGCGTGATGGAGAAGGCAGCGATCATGCCGCGATCCTCGCAGTTCTCGGTGTGGGTCAGTGCGACGCGGGAACGTGGTGCAGCTCGTAGACGGGGTTGAGCATGGCGAGCCGCCGTTGATGCGCGCCCACCATCCCTTCGGCGCGCATGATCGTGCCGGGACGGATCCCCGCGAGATGGCGGCGGGCGAGGAACACCAACGTGATACCGCCGGTCTCGTCGACCAGGACCACTTCGAGCGTCGGGCTGTCGCCCCACGGGCGCACCCGCAGCGATCGGATGCGGCCGCAGACGTTGGCCCGCTCGCGGAAGCGCACGTCCGCGATCGGAACGGTTTGCGTCGCGGCGTCGACGGTGTCGGTCCCGCCGGCCGTCTCGAACCCGTTGGCCGTCTCGACCCCGTTGGTTTTCATACGAGTGTCTCCTCCTTCGATCCGGTCGTGATCGCGTCCTCCACGTCGTTGCCGAGCTGGTACGGCACGAACGTGACGTTGGCGTGCTGCAACCGCGCCAGGGCCTTCGCGATCGCCTCGCCCGTGCGGTCGTGGAGGAACCGGTGCCAGAAGCGGCGGTACTCGCGCCGCGGCACCAGGACGGTGACCTCGGTGTGCCCGTCCACCATCGCCTCGCACACGACCTCGAGCACGGAGTGCACGACGCGACGGTCCGGGCAGTCGACGAGCTCGAGCGGGAAGCGAGTCAGCCCGAGCCGCAGCCAGTCGTTCATCAGGTGTTCGGCCCGGTCGAGGTCGATGGCGACGTGGACGGCGCGCAGCTCGTCGGGCGACAGGCTTCGGGCGTACTGGATTCCCTTGGCCGCGGATCGATCGAGCTCGTCGACGAGCAACAACACCGTGTGGCGGTGGAACACCGGGGCCTCGGCCGCGGCGCGCACGTCAGCCGCGAGCTCCTTCGCCTCCGCTTCGTACTGCTTGTTGAGCCTGGTGAGTCCGTAGACCATCACCGGCACCAACACGAGGATCACCCAGGCACCGAGCGGCTGCCCGGCTGGCTTGAACTTCGTGACGATGATGATGACGTCGACGACGGCCGAGAGGATCGCACCGGTGCCGTTGATGAAGAGGCCGCGGCGCCAGCCCGGCTCCTTCTTGCGCACGTGATGCCGGGCCATGCCGGCCTGGCTCAGCGTGAAGCTGGTGAACACGCCGACCGCGTACAGCGGTATGAGGTGATCGACCTTCGCGCTCGTGATGACGATCAGGACCGCGGCCGACACGGCCAACGCGATGATGCCGTTGGAGAACACCAGGCGATGGCCGCGCTTCGTCAACTGCTTCGGCATGAAGCTGTCACCGGCGTGGAAGCTGGCGAGACGAGGGAAGTCGGCGAAGCTCGTGTTGGCCGCCAGCACGAGGATCAGCATCGTGCCCGCTTGCAGCCCGAAGAACATGAGGTGACCGAGCGGGCCCCCGCCGAACACGGCCTTGCCGACTTGTGAGATGACCGTCGGTGTGCCTTCGGCGTAGGGCACAGGGCGCACCTTCGTGGACAGCGCGGAGAGACCGAAGAACAGAACGCCGAGCGTCGCGCCCATGATCAAGAGGGTGCGGCGGGCGTTGAGCCATTCGGGCTTGCGGAAGGCCGTCACGCCGTTCGAGATCGCCTCCACACCGGTGACCGCGGCGCCACCGGAGGCGAATGCCTTCAGCACGATCCACAGACCGGCTCCGAAGAACAGCCCGGCGCCGAGCGCGTCGTGCGCGAAGTTGATCTGGCCGCCCGGCTCGAGCGCGGCCGGCTGCAAGTTGCCGGTCAAACCCTTGTACGCGCCCAACCCCAGCATCACGAGCATGATGGCGATGAAGAAGTACGTGGGCGCTGCGAACAGCTTGCCGGACTCCTTGACCCCGCGAAGGTTGCCGAACGCGATGATGCCGACGAACCCGAGAGCGACCAGCACGTGATACGGAGCGAGCGCGGGCACCGCCGACGTGAGCGCATCGGTGCCGGCTGCGGTCGACACCGCGACGGTGAGGATGTAGTCGGTCAGCAGCGAGACGCCCGCGACCTGCGCGGGCAGCAAACCGAAGTTGTCGCGCGTGACCATGTACGCGCCACCGGCCGTCGGGTACTCCTTGATCGTCTCCCTGTAGGAGAGGATCAAGAAGAACAGCACGACGAGCAGCGCGCTCGTGATCGGCAGCACCAAGCTGAAGGCGAAGACGCCGACGACGGGGATCAGGACCCGCAGGATCTGTTCGGTCGCATACGCCGACGACGAGATGCAGTCGGACGAGAAGACGGCGAGCGCGGTCGGGATCCCGAGTCGTTCGTGCTCGAGCTGTTGTGTGTGCAGCGGCGGCCCGAGCAACCGGTTCTTCATGCGGTACGACCGTGACTCGGGAAGGTCCATCTGCGGCGCGGGCGGAAGCGGTTGAGGCACCAGCGTCACGCGCCCGGCGGCCCGCTCGCCGTTGGGCGATGCCGCGGGGGCGTGGTCGGGCTCGATCGTCTGAGTCACACAGTCAAGATTCCGGGCCCGGTATCAAGAAGCCGTCAAGCAGTTGGGGCGCGATGTCAAGATCACGTCAAGATCGCGACGTGGGCAACTCGCGGCGGCCGCTCGGTCGTGTGGGCGCCACGCTCGTCGGCGTGGCGCTGATCGCCGGTATCGCCGCGATCCTGATTCCGTTCCGGGCTCGTACGAGCACGGCGACCGACGCGCTGGCGCTGGTGGTCCCCGTGGTGGTGGCGGCGTGGGCAGGTGGGCGCATCGCGGCGGTGCTCACCGCCGCGACTGCAGCCGTGACCCTCGAAGTGTTCTTCCTGCCGCCCTACAACACGTTCAAGCTCGACCTGGTCGACGATGCCGTGGCGCTCGGCGTGTTCACGGCGGTCGCGCTGGCGGTGGGCACACTCGTCGCACTCGAGGGTGAACGCCGGCTACTGGCCGAGCAACGCGCCGCGGAGATCGAAGAGCTGTACGAACAGCAGCGCCATCTGCTCGACGCGCAAGCGCGCCTCGCCGAAGAATCGGCGTACTTCCAGCGGTTGGGCGACGATCGGTCGGCATTGCTGCGCTCGGTGTCCCACGATCTGCGCACGCCGCTGGTGACGATCAAAGCGGTGACATCGGATCTGCGTGACGGGCCGCACTACGACGACAAGGTGCGGGACGAGCTGCTCGATCTCGTCGGCGACGAAGCCGAGCGGCTCGACCGGCTGGTGGCGAACCTGCTGAGCCTCAGTCGCATCGAAGCCGGATCCCTCACCCCCGAGCGCCAAGCGGTGCCGCTCGACGAGTTGCTCACCGATCGCGTGCGCAAGCTGAACCGCGTGTTGAGGAACGTGCGCGTCCAGGTCGACGTGCCGTTCACGCTGCCGCTGGCGGATGCCGACTACACGCTCGTCGACCAAGTGGTCACCAACCTGCTCGAGAACGCGGCCCGCCACTCGCCCGACGGTGGCACGGTGCGGGTGCGGGCGCGTGAGCACGACGGATGGATCGAGGTCGTGGTCGCCGATCAGGGCCCAGGCGTCGACCCGGCCGATCGCGATCGCATCTTCGAACCGTTTCGGCGCGGCGAAGGCTCGACGTCGAGTGGTGTCGGCCTCGCCATCTGCCGCGCCATCGTCGAGGCACACGGTGGATCGATCGCGGTGCAGGCCGGCGACGGCGCGCCCGCGGCGAGTGCCGGGCATCAGGGCGCCGCGTTCGTGTTCACGCTCCCGGTGCACCGGTCGTGAGGTTGCACGCGTGACAGGTGAGACGGTGCTCGTCATCGAGGACACGCCGGCGATCGGGCGCGCCCTGCGCGCGGCACTCGAAGCGCGCGGGTATCACGCCGTGCTCGCCATGACAGGGAAGGACGGCATCGACGCGGCCGCGGTCAGCGACCCCGGCGCGATCATCCTCGACCTCGGCCTGCCCGACATGGACGGGCGCGACGTGTGCCGGCGCATCCGCACATGGTCGGACGTGCCGATCATCGTCCTCACCGTCGACGACAGTGAGCAGCGCAAGGTCGAGACGCTCGACATCGGCGCCGACGACTACGTCACCAAACCGTTCTCCACCCCCGAATTGCTCGCTCGGGTACGGGTCGCGCTCCGCCGAGGGCGCGCCGTCGACGGGGAGCCACCCGATCCGATCCTGACCGTCGGCGACGTCGTGGTCGACGTCCCCCATCACCGCGTCCAAGTCGCGGGCGAGGACGTCGAGCTCACCCCGAAGGAGTTCGCCTTCCTCGCGTTGCTGGCGAGATATCCCGGCCGGGTGCTGACGCACAGAGCGATCCTGCAAGAGGTGTGGGGCCCGGAGTACGGCAGCGAGACGCAGTACCTCCGTGTGTACGCGAGCCAACTGCGCAAGAAGCTGGGCGAGGACCCGAGCGCGCCGCGGCTCGTGACCGAACCGGGCGTCGGCTACCGCCTCGTCGACCGGGCCGCGATCCCCGAACCCTGAGGGTCAGCGCCGTACGATCACGGCATGGCTGATCGCGATCGCGACCAGGCGCAGAAGCGAGGCGTTCCTCCGGCGCTCATCGGTGCCGTCCTACTGGCACTCGTCGTGGTGATCTTCGTGTTGCAGAACAACAAAGAGGTGACGGTCCACTTCTTGTGGTTCACACGGAACATGCAGGTGTGGGTGCTGCTCCTCCTCACGAGCGCGATCGCCATCGGCGCGGCCGAGTTGTTCAGCCTGTACCTGCGCCACCGGCGCGAGGACTGAGACCGACTGACCCGACTGACCCGAATGTTGGTGCGCTTGTGGGGCTATAGCCCCACAATCGGCCCGAAGTTCGCGGTGGTCAGAGGAGGTGGAGGCGACGGGCGAGGTCGCTGCACAACGCGCCCTGCGGATCCACCGAGCGCCTGACCTCGCGCCACTCGTCGAGGCGGGGATACATCACCGGCACCATCTCGGGACGCAGGCGGCTGTCCTTCGCGAGGTAGATGCGCCCGCCGGCGTCGGCCACCTCACGGTCGAGGTCGTCGAGCAACACCGCCAGCGCGGGACCGTGGGCGACCGGCAGATCGAGCGCCAGCGTCCATCCCGGAAGCGGGAAGGACAGCGGCCCGGGATCGGCCGCACCGAAGCGCTTCAGCACGGCGAGGAACGACGGCAAGTGGGCGTTGCTCAAGGCCTCGACGACCCGCTGCAGCGTCCGCTCCTGGCCGAAGGGGATGACCGACTGCCACTGAAGGAAGCCGTGCGGACCGTAGAGCCGGTTCCAGCCGTCGACGAAGTCGAGCGGGTGGAAGAACTGCGGGATCGACTGGAGCTCACCCCGGCGCCGCGCCGGCGCCTGCCGGAAGTACAGCTCGTTGAAGATGCGGATCGACGCCTTGTTGAGCAGCCCGGGTGGCGCGGGCGGAGCGGGAACGACACGACGAGAAGGTGGAAGCAAGGCATCACCCCGCCGGCCGGGTTGGAGCGCACCGCGAGGGGCGAAGTCGCCACGCGTCAGCACGGATCGTCCCATCGACTTCCCGGTGGCCATGAGGTCGATCCACGCGACCGAGTAGTGGTAGCGGGCGTCGCCCTCGTCCATCAGCGTCATGACCGCGTCGAGATCGCGGACGCGATCGGTGTCGACGAGCACCATGCTGCTCTCGATGCGAAGGAGCGAGACCGTGGCCTCGACGATGATGCCGGTGAGACCCATGCCACCCGTGGTCGCCCAGAACAGTTCCGGCTGCTGATCCTCGCTGGGGCCGATGTCGAGCACCTTGCCCCCGGGCACGGCCAGCCGGAGCGAACGCACATGGTTGGCGAAGGACCCGTCGATGTGATGGTTCTTGCCGTGGACATCGGCGGCGATCGCCCCGCCGACCGTGACGTAGCGCGTGCCCGGGCTCACGGGGACGAAGTAGCCCTGTGGCACGACTTCGGCCATGAGCGCGTCGAGGCTCGTGCCCCCGGGAACGGTGACGGTGCCGTCGACCACCCGGATGCCGCTGGTTGCACCCGTCGCCGTGGTGTCGACCACGACGCCGCCGGCGTTCTGCGCGGCATCGCCGTACGAGCGGCCGAGCCCGCGCGCCACGACGCCCCGTGTCGCGGGCTCGTCGAGACAAGGCGCAATCGCGTCGACGTGCACCGGCCTGTGCACGGTTGCGGCGGACGGCATGGCGCGGCCCCAGCCGGTGAGGATCTGTCGTTCGGAGGGTTCGGTGGACGCCATCAGGTCGTGTGCACGCCCAACCCGAACACGATCACCCACAACACACCGATGAGTTGCAGCGTGCGGTCCGACAGGATGATCTCCTCCGGAGCCTCACCGCGCCCCTGGTCGACGAGCAGCGCGTACCGCAACAGCCCGAGCACGAACGGAAGGATCGAGAGTTGGTAGTAGGGGATGCTGGCCTGGGTCTCGTGGGCCTTCTCGAACGCCCAGAGGCAGTAGCCGACGAGCACCGTGCCGGACGTGACGGCGCGCAGGTACGCGAGGTAGCTGTCGGTGTACTCGGCCAGCGTTGCTCGAGTGGTGTGCGCATCGGATCCCATCTGCTCGCGTTCAGCGTGACGCTTCCCCGTCACCATGTACAACGAACCAAACGACGCGACGATGAAGAACCAATCCGAGATGGGGACGCCAGTCGCTGTCGCGCCGGCGATGGCGCGGAGCACGAAACCGGCCGCGACCGCGACGATGTCGAAGACGGCGATGTGCTTGAGCACGGACGAGTAGAGCGTCGTGACCGCGACGTAAGCGGCGACGGTCACCGCGAGTTGCCATCGGGCGGTGAACGACAGGGCGATTGACGCGATGATCAAGACGACGCCGGCCACCCGCGCCGTGCCCACGCTGACGATGCCGGCGGCCACCGGACGTGTGCACTTCTTGGGATGCAGCCGGTCGGCATCGATGTCGGCGGCGTCGTTCAGGAAGTACGTCCCGCTGGCGGCGAGGCAGAAGCAGGCGAAGGCGATGAGCGTGCGGACCAGAGGAGTGGCCTGGGTCAGCACCCCCGCGGCGCCGGGTGCCGCGAAGACGAGGACGTTCTTGGTCCACTGCTTCGGCCGTGCCGTGCGCACCAGGCCGGCGACGAGCGAACCGTTCGGCTCCTCGGGGGGGAGCTCGCGGAGCTCGACCTCTTCCCGCACCATTGCTCCAGCGTATGCCGGGTACGGCCGGCTACCGGTTCGCCGACACGCGCCGCCATACGGGCCGCGGCAGGTGACGGAAAACGACCATGACCCAGTGCAGCAGCGACGGCACCCACACGATCTGCTTGCCGGCGGCCAAGCCCTCGACGATGGCCTCGGCCACCGCGTCGGGACTCGTCGAGAAGGGTGCCGCTTCCATCCCGGCGGTCATCTTCGTGTGGACGAAGCCCGGGCGCACGACGAGCACGCCGACGCCGCTGCCGGCGAGGCTGTCGCTCAGGCCCTGCGCGAACGAGTCCGTCGCCGCCTTCGACGACCCGTACACGAAGTTGGACTTGCGGGCCCGTTCGCCTGCCACCGACGAGAGCACGACGATCGTGCCGTGACCCTGGCGCCGCATCGCACGCGCCGCGGCGAGGCCGGACGAGACGACACCGACATAGTTGGCGCGGGCCAGCTCGGCCGCGGCTTCGGGGTCGTCGTCGAACACGTCCTGATCACCGAGCACACCGAACGCGATCAGCACCAGGTCGACGTCGCCCGCTTCGAAGCACTTGTCGATGACGTCCGCGTGCGAGGCGGTGTCGAGCGCGTCGAACGCGACCGTACGGACCGAAGTGGCCCCTGCCGCGGTCAGCGCGTCGACTTCTCCAGCGAGATCGTCGGGCCGGCGCGCCGCCAGCGTGATGGTGCGGCATCCTTGCGGGACCAGGCGCCGAAGCGTTGCCTGCGCGATCTCCGACCCCCCACCGAGCACGAGCGCGGACTGCATCGCCCCGAGTGCGTTCTTCATCGGGAGGCCGTGAACACTTGGACGGCGAAGGCGACGAGGATCGCGAGCCCACAGAGGAGCGCAGCGACGATGAGCCGCCGCGTGCTCATGTCCGTGCCCGCTGACGGGCTCGTGTCGTGGCGCTGCTCATCGGTCGGCGCACAGTAGTCCCGCGCTCGCCGCGTACCTTTATCCGACATGACTGATCCATGGCCCTGTCTCGTCACCGGTGGCGCCGGCTTCATCGGTTCGAACCTCGTCGACGAGTTGATCGGGCGCGGTCACCCGGTCCGCGTGCTCGACGACCTCTCGACGGGCTACGAGGCGCAGATCAATCCTGCGGCCGAGCTGGTCGTCGGATCGGTCGACGACCTCGACGCCGTGCGCACGGCCGTCGACGGCTGCGAAGTCGTGTTCCACCAGGCCGCGCACCGCGCCGTGCTGCGATCGGTCGAGCATCCGTTGGAGACCGACAGTGCCAACACCCATGGCACGCTGACCATCCTCGATGCCGCTCGCGACGCCGGCGCCCGCCGGGTCGTGTACGCATCGTCGTCGAGCGTGTACGGGGGCGCCGAGCTGCTGCCCACACCCGAGTCGACACCTCAACTACCGCGCTCGCCGTACGCCGTGTCGAAGCTGGCGGGCGAGCACTACTGCCGCGTCTTCACCGAGCTCTACGGACTCGAGACGTTCGCGCTGCGCTACTTCAACGTCTACGGGCCACGGCAGCGACCGGAGTCGCACTACGCGGCGGTGATCCCCTTGTTCATCGACGCCCTGCGCAACGACCGGCCTCCGCTCGTGCACGGCGACGGCAAACAGAGTCGCGACTTCACGTACATCAGCGATGTCGTCGCCGCCAACATCGCCGCGGCCACCGCTCCCGCGAGCGTGGCCGGCCGCGCCTTCAACGTCGCCGGCGGGAGCGAGTACTCGTTGCTCGACATGCTCGCCATCATCGGACGGTTGCTCGACGTCGAGCCCGAACCGGAGCACACCGACCCCCGTCCGGGCGACGTGCGCCACACGTGCGCAGAGGTGTCCGCCGTCGCTCGCGATCTCGATTGGCGGGCCGAAGTGTCCTTCGACGACGGGTTGGCGCGCACCGTGGAGTGGTTCACCCGACCGCCTAGTTAGAGTCACCGAGGTGACCGAGAAGCACCACGACGTCGTGATCATCGGTGGCGGTCCCGGCGGCTACGCGGCCGCTCTGTACGGCGCGTCGGCCGGCCTCGACATCGGGATGATCGAGAACAACAAGGTCGGCGGGACGTGCCTGCACGTCGGATGCATCCCGGCCAAAGAGCTGCTCGAGACGGCGTCGACCTATCGCCATGTCGCCAACGCCAAGGAGTTCGGCATCCTCACCGACCAGCCCGGGCTCGATTGGTCCGTGACGATGGCGCGCAAGCAGAAGGTCGTCGACCAGTTGTGCAAAGGTCTGACCGGGCTCCTGAAGGGTCGCAAGGTCACGACCTATCTCGGCACGGGCACGCTACGCCCCGGGAAGAAGGTCACGGTTTCCGGGGGCGAGTCGGGCGAGGTCGAGCTCACTGCCGACGCGGTCATCCTCGCCTCGGGTTCGCTGCCACGCACGATCCCCGGCTTCGACATCGACGGGCAACTCGTCGTCACGAGCGACGAACTGCTGTCGATCGACCACCTCCCCGGCTCGGCGGTCGTGATCGGCGGCGGCGCCATCGGCTGCGAGTTCGCGTCGATGATGAGCGACCTCGGCACGAAGGTCACGATCCTCGAAGCCCTGCCGAAGATCCTCCCCGGCTGCGACAACGACATCACCCAAGTCGTCCTCAAGTCCTTCAAGAAGCGGGGCATCGACGTGCGCACCGGTGTGGCGGTCACGGGCCACGAGTCGAACAAGGGCGGCAAGGGGACGAACGTGAAGTTCGGCGACGGCGAGTCGCTCGAGGTCGACCTCGTCGTCATGTCGGTCGGTCGCCGCCCGAACTCGGATTCACTCGGTCTCGACGGCGCGCAGACAGCGGTGGTCGTCGATCGACGCGGCTTCGTCGAAGTCGACGAGTACTGCCGCACCGGGGAGGACGGCATCTGGGCCGTCGGCGACGTCGTCGCCACCCCGCAGCTCGCGCACGTCGGCTTCGCCGAAGGCATCTGCGTGATCAAGGACATCCTCGGCGAGACGGCGATTCCTGTCGACTACGGCAAGGTGCCGTGGTGCATCTACTGCCATCCCGAAGTCGCGTTCGCCGGCTACTCCGAGCAGGCCGCCAAGGAGGCGGGCTTCGACGTGGTCACGTCGAAGCACCGGTACATCGGTAACGGTCGAGCGCTCATCATCGGTGAGCCCGACGGCATGGTGAAGATCATCGCCGAGCGTGATCCGTCGACGGGCAAAGCGGGAAAGATCATCGGAGTGCACATGGTCGGGCCCTGGGTCACCGAACAACTCGGCATGGGTTACCTCTCCGTCAACTGGGAGGCCACGGTCGACGAGGTATCGCAGTTCATCCAACCGCACCCATCGCTCAGCGAGCTCTTCGGTGAGTCGGTGCTGGCGATGACCGGGAGGAGCCTGCATGGCTGACGTCACGATGCCGCAACTCGGTGAGACGGTCACCGAGGGCACGATCACGAAGTGGTTCAAGCAGGTCGGTGACCAAGTCGCCGAGGACGAGGTGCTCTTCGAGGTCTCGACCGACAAGGTCGACTCGGAGGTGCCGTCTCCGACCGGTGGTTACGTCACCGAGATCAAGGTGCCCGAGGGCGAGACGGTCGACGTCGGCGCCGTGCTGGCGGTCATCGCCGATTCGCCGCCGGGGGACGCGGGCGGCGCGGCCGCGACGGCCGAGCCCTCGGCCGACGGCAACGCCCAGCCGGAAGCGGCCGCCGAGGCGCAGCCAGGGCCTGCCCCCGACGCCGAGCCGGAAGTTGCCGCTGCTCCCGTCGCCGAGGAACCAGCACCGAAAGCGGCGCAAGCCGCGCCGGCGCCTGCTCCCGCTCCTGCGCCAGCGCCGGCGAGCGCGCCGCCGAAGCAAGAGCGCCCGAGCGGGGGTGACGCCGAGAAGTTGCTGCTGTCGCCGGTGGTCCGCCGGCTCCTCACGGAGAACGATCTCGACGCGTCGCAGATCACCGGGACGGGCGCCGGTGGGCGCATCACCCGCAACGACGTCCTCGCCGTCATCGAGTCGAAGCAAGCTCCGGCGAGCCAGCCCGCGGCGCCGTCACGCCCGTCCGCGCCGTCACGTCCTGCCGTCGCGCCCGCCGCCTCCGCGCCGGCGGCGAGTGCCGCTCCCGTGGAGCCGGGCCAGCGCGACACGGTCGTTCCGTTCTCCAACATCCGCAAGCGCACGGCCGAGCACATGATCCGCTCGAAGCAGACCTCCGCGCACGTGTACGCCGCCATCGAGGTCGACTACGAGGCGGTCGAACAAGTGCGCCGTGCGGAGCGGGACACGTGGAAGACGGAGGAAGGTTTCAGCCTCACGTATCTGCCGTTCATCTCGCGCGCGGTCATCGATTCGATCCGCGAGTTCCCCGAGGTCAACTCGACCATCGGTGAACACGAGTTGGTCGTCCACAACTACGTGAACCTCGGTGTGGCGGTCGACCTCGACTTCAAAGGGCTGATGGTGCCCGTCATCCACGACGCGGACGCGAAGCGCATGCGTGCGATCGCGCGCGAGATCAGCGATCTCGCGGCTCGGGCGCGCTCGAAGAAGCTCAGCCCCGACGAGATCGTCAACAGCACGTTCACGATCACGAACCCTGGTCCGTTCGGCACGTTGCTGACGTTGCCGATCATCAACCAGCCGCAAGTTGCCATCCTGTCGACCGACGGGGTGCGGCGCCGGCCGGTCGTCGTCGACCTACCCGACGGCAGCGAGGCCATCACCATCCATTCGATCGGCAACATCGCGCTGGCATGGGATCACCGCGCCTTCGACGGCGCCTACGCAGCCGCGTTCCTGCGCGATGTGAAGACGCGACTCGAGACCCACGACTGGTCCCAGGAGCTCTAACCCCGTGACCCGCGTCCTGCGCGTGCGATGGCTCGGACGCGTGCGGTACCGCGATGCGCAGGTGCTGCAGCACGCGCTGTTCGAGCGCTCGCCCGACGACCACCTGTTGCTGCTCGAGCATCCACACGTGTACACGCTCGGCGTCCGCGCCGACCCTGCCAACGTGCTCGTGCCACCCGCTGACGTCGGCGCGGAGCTGGTGAAGACCGACCGCGGCGGCGACGTCACGTACCACGGACCCGGGCAGCTCGTCGGCTACCCGATCCTCACCATTCCCGGTAAACGGGGCGGAGGGATGGCCGACACCGTCGCCTACGTACGATCGGTCGAGCAGTTGCTCATCGATGCGCTCGCCGATCTCGGTCTGCCGGGGGCGGCGCGGCTGGACGGCTATCCGGGGGTGTGGATCGAAGATCGCAAGATCGCGGCCATCGGTGTGCGTCTCAGTCGGGGGCGGACGATGCACGGCTTCGCGCTCAACGTCGATCCCGACCTCACCTACTTCGATCACATCGTGCCGTGCGGCATCCGCGACAAGCGGGTCACCTCGCTCGCGGCCGAGGGCGTCGACGTCGACATGCGAGCCGTCGTCGACGCGATCGCCGCGCGCGCGGTCGAGCGATGGGGTGACGGTGGCCGCGAACGCCAAGACCTTGCGTGGCGAGAACCGCGCCAGCGCAGCGAGCCTCTGCGGCGCCAGGATCGTCTCGCCGAGGCCGGTGTCGGCGAGGGTCTGTCGATCGCGTCGCCCAAGCCCGACTTCGTGAAGGCCCGGCTGCGGATCACCGACGACTACATCCGGCTGAAGCGCACGATGCGCGACCTCTCTCTCGTCACCGTGTGCGAGGAAGCGGGCTGTCCCAACATCTTCGAGTGCTGGTCGGCGGGCACCGCCACCTTCATGATCAACGGTGAGCGGTGCACGCGAGCGTGCGGGTTCTGTCTCGTCGACACCCGGCATCCACTGCCGATAGATGACACCGAACCGGCGCGCGTCGCCGAAGCCGTCGAACGAATGGGACTGCGGTTCGTGGTGATCACTGCGGTCGCGCGCGACGACGTCGACGACGGTGGCGCGGCCGCGTTCGCGTCCACGATCGCGGCCATTCGACGGCGGACGGCTCACGTGCGCGTCGAGGTGCTCGTCCCCGACTGCAAGGGTGATCCGTCCGCGCTCGAGACGATCTTCGCCGCCGGCCCGGATGTGGTGAACCACAACCTCGAGACCGTGCTCCGGCTCCAGCGCGTCGTACGACCGAGCGCGTCCTACGCCCGCAGCCTTGCTGTGCTGGCGCGCGCCAAGGACGCGGGCCACACCACGAAGTCCGGGATCATCCTCGGGATGGGGGAGCGGGAGGACGAGGTACTCGGCGCGCTCGCCGACCTGCGCTCCGTCGGCGTCGACATCGTGACCCTCGGCCAGTACCTGCGTCCGACCGATCAGCATCTGCCGGTGGCTCGATGGTGGGCGCCGGACGAGTTCGACCGGCTGAAGGAGGCAGGCGAGGCCCTGGGCATCGCCCATGTCGAGGCTTCGCCGCTGACCCGGTCGAGCTATCACGCGGCGGAGGCCGACGAGGCCGCCGGCGTGTCGCTGGCGCTGTCGCCGCGGCGAGCAACCGCTGTCTGACGGATTGCGCGGATTGGCCGGGGGAGCGGAAGGAATTGGCGCCGCTCGGGCCGAATAGGGCCTTCGCACCAATCCGACATACCTCAGGGGGCTGCCGTGATCCGCGTTCGTGTTGTTCGCCCGCTCTTCAGCGTGGCGGCATTGCTCGCGTTCGTTGTCGCACTCGCCGCCCCCGCGGGCGCCCAAGCAGCCCCGGGCACGACCTACAAGGCATCGGCCAAGGCGACCGGACTCGACCTGCAGGTGCTCGGCCAGGGTGTCACCCTCGGCCTGAGCCAGACCGACGTGTCATCGGATCCGAAGGCCAACGCCACGGGCATCGGCTTGGCGCTTCCGGGCATCGGCAACCAGAACCAGATCGACGCGTCCTCCGGGAGCGACGGCCAGACGACGGGGACGCCCGCCCCCGGCACGTGCGGCCCGCTGACGTTGCCGCCGTCCGTGCCCGTGATCGACCTCTCGACGGCTTGCTCTTCCAGCACGGCCTCGATCGCGGATGGTCTGCCGTCGTCGGTCTCGACCGCAGATGTGGCGGACCTCAAGCTCAATGCCGCGGACCTCCTCAAGCAGCTGCCGTTGAGCCAGATCACGAGCAACGTCCAGCCGGTGCTCGACCAACTCAAGACCGTCTTCACCCAGCTCGACACGACCGGCATCGACGGCAACTCGCTGATCAGCTCGCTGATGGATGCCCTCAACCAGAGTGGTGAGCTCGTGCACATCGATCTGGGCCCGACCCAAGCGGAGAGCAAGGCGGTCAACGCCGACTCGGCGAACGTCGTCGGCACGGCGACGGCACAGGGCGCGGTCATCGACGTGCTGCCTCGTGACGCGCTGAACCTGGATCCTGTTGCCAAGATCACAGTCGGGGCTTCGTCCAACACCATCAGCGTGGACCGCAACACCGGAGCGGCGACGGTCAACTTCGACCCCTCGCTGGTGAAGATCACCTTGGCCGACGACATCCTGGCCGCACTCGGGCCGGCCGGCGCGCCGTTCGCCAGTGGCGTCACCGTCGCCCCCGGTCAGTCGATGTGCCTTCCGCTGCCGGACCCGTTGACCTCGTGCATCACGGTCGGGGGCGGTTCGCAGACGAAACTGCCCGACGGCACCACGCATGCCGAGGCCGCCGGTGTCTCGCTCGACCTGCTCAAGGGTCTCCCGCAGGGCGGCGTGAGCCTCAGCCTGGCCAAGACCACGGTCGAGGGCATCGCGGTGGCCGCACCGGCCGCCGCGCCGGCTCCGGCGCCTGAGCAGGGTCTGGCTCGCACGGGTGGCTCGACCGACGCCGCACTGGTGGGTGCGCTGCTGGCGATCGCCTTCGCCGGCTACCTCCTCAGCCGGTCGAGCCGGCGCCGCCGCGAGCTCGAGCTTCGCTGAAGCCACGGGTCGCCCCATAACGTTGGGGTGTGCTGCAAGAACGGATGCGTCGGGCTCGTGCCCGCATGGGCGAGCTCGACGTCGACGTGTTGCTGCTCTCGGTGGGGCCTGACCTTCCCTACCTGACGGGTTACGAAGCGATGCCGCTCGAGCGGCTCACGATGTTGGTGCTCCCGAGCGATGGAGACGCGTCGCTCGTCGTGCCCCGTCTCGAGGCGCCCCGGGTGCGCGAGCGGCCCGAACTGTTCGCCATCGTGGCGTGGGAGGAGACCGACGATCCGGTCGAGCTCGTGGCCGGCCTCGCCCGTGGTGCCGGCGCGGTGGGAACGGCGGCGATCGGCGATCGCACGTGGTCCCGCTTCTTGCTCGAGCTCCAGGCGCGGCTGCCGCGCACGACGTTCCGCAAGGCCAGCGAAGTGATGGCGCCGTTGCGCTCCGTCAAGGATGCAGCCGAGATCGCCGCGCTGCGCCGCGCCGCCGCGGCCGCCGACCGCATCGCGGCCGAGTTGCAAGCCGGTGCGATCCCGCTCGTCGGGCGCACCGAAGCCGAGGTGTCGAAGGATCTCGGCCGCCGCCTCGTGGCCGAGGGACATCACCATGTGAACTTCGCCATCGTCGGCTCCGGTCCGAACGCGGCGAGCCCGCATCACGACGCCACCGACCGCGTCATCCAAGCCGGTGAGGTCGTGCTCTGCGACTTCGGCGGCACCATGCGCGATCACAGCGACGAAGGCGCCGGCATCGGCTACTGCTCCGACATCACACGTTGCGTGTGGGCGGGCGGCGTGGAACCACCCAGCGAGTTCCGTGACCTCTACGCCGTGCTCCACGACGCGCAGCAAGCGGCGGTGGCGGCGGCGACGACCGGCACACCGTGCGAGGACGTGGACGGCGTGGCTCGACGGCTGATCACCGAAGGCGGCTACGGGCCGAACTTCATCCACCGCACCGGTCACGGCATCGGCATCGAGGAACACGAGGATCCGTACATCGTCGGCGGTAACTGCGAAGCGCTGGCGCCCGGTCACGCGTTCTCGGTCGAGCCGGGCATCTACTTCCAGGGCAAGTGGGGAGCGCGGCTCGAAGACATCGTCGTCGCCGCGGTCGACGGACCCGACGCGCTGAACACCGTCGACCATTCCCTCGTCGTCGTCGACGCCTGAGTCGCGGTCTCGGTGATCAAGCTCGATGCAGCCACAGTGCTGCTGCAATGGGCGACCGGCGGTCTGTTCTTCCTGTGGATCACGACCCGCCGTCGTGAGGTCGGCATCGGTTACGGATGGTTGCTGCGCGGCACGTACCTCGTGATGGCCGCCGGCGCCGCGTTCATCGGTGTACGGGTCGACCCGGTGCCCGTGCGCGACGGAGCGTCGGTGCTCGTCGCGATCGCGACCGCGGTCGCGCTCGGCGTGTCGATCGTGCGAAGGCGAGCGGGGGTGTTGCTCGAGCGTGAACGGGTGGCGTCGCGGTCAGCGCGGGTCACCGCGATGACGGGCATCGATCGCGTGAGCGACGGTCCGCTCGAAGGAGTGCCCGAGTTCCCTCCCGTGCTCGACACGATCGCTCCGGCGATCGGACTGGTCGGACTCATCGCGGCTGGGATCCACGCAGGCAACCCCGAGCTGCTGGCCGTCGTGCGGACGGTCGTTGGCGCTGCCTTCCTCGGCAGCGTGACCGACGCGATGCTGCTCGGCCACTGGTACCTCGTGCAGCCGGGTCTCGCGCGTGGGCCGCTGCTCGAGATGGTCCGTTGCGTCGCCATCGTGTGGCCGTTCGAGATTGCCGCGATGCTGTGGCCGGTCGGGATGGTGTCGGTGCTCGACGGTTCGATCGACGACGGCTACGCAGGCTTGCTCGGTTGGTTCTGGGTCGCATGCGCGATCACCACGATCGTGCTGGTCATGGTCACGCGCGCCGCACTACGCGAGCGGGCCTACTCCGCGGTCATGGCTGCGACCGGGCTCCTCTACCTCGCCATCCTCACCGCGTTCGGCGCCGACCTCGTCGCTCGAGCCGTCCTGGCGCCGTAACCGGGACGGCCTGAGGAGCAGCGCCAACCCGATGCCGATGAGCATCACCGGCCACAGCCAGCGCAAATTGTCGGCGAGGTGCGCGGGCGAGACGCTGATCCCGTAGACGCCGATGACCAGGAACAGCACGCCAGCCGTCAGAGTCGTCATGTTGATGTCATGCCGTGGCATCGCGAACCTCCACCTGTCCGAATCCGACTCGAGCATCGAGGTCGAGGTGCGCGGCGCCGAGTGACGATTGCAGCTCCCCGTCGCGGTCGACTTGAACGCCGCTGTGACCGTCGTCGCCGAGGAAGCGGATGTCACCGGCACCGGCGTGGGCGTGGACGTCCACCTCGACGTCACGAGGCACGATGACCACGAGATGACCGGTGGCGACGGTGGCGGTGACGTCGGTCGTCGTCCCCGGGACGAACGGCACGCTGTGCAGATCGATGATGAGCTCTCCCGCAGCGAGGTGGTACTCGGGCTGCATGTTGCTGATCGTCGTCGGATGCTCCGTGCGCTGACCGAATCCGCCCTTGAACGGCACGTCGATCAGCGAGCTCACCGACATCAGCGCGACGAGCAACACGCCGAGAACTATCAGTCCGCTGCCGCGGCCGAACCACGCGCTGACGACCAGCGCGCCGCCGACCACGAGCAACCCGCCGGCGAACACGTGGGTGGCCTCGATGTCTCTTCCCGCCGCGAGCACCAGGCCGACCACCCCCGCTCCGATCAGCAGCAGCGCGAACGTCAGCGTGCCGATGCCCCGGCCGCGCCGTTGCCGCTTCGGGTGGGGCTGCGGCGGCGGCTGTGCGAACGCGGGTGGAGGCGGGGGAGGAGGCGGCCAACCCGCTGACGTCGCCGCCGTCGCGGTCGTCGCCGTCGTCGCCGTCGATTCGGGCGCGGTGAGCTCCTCGGTGCCGGCCGGTGTCGTGCCCGTCGGTGTCGTGACAGTCGGCATGGTTGGTGGCGGTGCGGGCGCGGTCTCGGGTGTGCCGGCGGGCGGTGCACCGGGGCCGGCATGTGGACCAATGCCATCGCTGTCGCGGTCGTCTCGATGCCAGAGCAGGTACAGCCCGAGCAGGATCAGCAATGTCGCGGTCAACGCACTGCCGCCGAACCACCACAGCGGCCTGAGTGCGATCGACGCCGCGATGGCGATGAGGACGAAGCCCGCAATGCGAGCCCAGTTGTGCTGGCGCCATGCGTCCTCGCCGAGGCTGGTCGCCCGGTCCGCCTCGGGGACGAGCAACCAGGCGGCGGCGTAAGCGATCGCGCCGGCGCCACCGACGAATGTGAGCACGACGAAGGCGATGCGGACGATGACGGGATCGACGCCGAGGTAGTCGGCGACGCCTCCTGCAACGCCCGCGATGTAACGATCGTGAGATCGGCGGACCAACCGTCGCGTCGCCGTCGATTGCGGTTCCATGGCGCCATCATCCGGTGGCGTGCGGGCGCTCACAATCGGGGATCACCCCGACCGGGTCAGGGTCGTGCCCGATGGTCGCGCCCTGACCCCTGTGGGATCATGCCGGGGCGATGGCCTCGCGTGATCGGCCCCACCTCGGCAATGTGCATCGCGGCGAAGACCGTCTCATCGCGGGTGTGTGCAGCGGTATCGCTGCAGCCCTGCGCGTCGACCCGATCATCGTGCGCGCCGCGTTCATCATCCTCACTGTTGCCGGAGGAGTCGGCATCCCGCTGTACATCGGCCTGTGGTGGCTGATGCGCGAGCCCGACGGGAGCCGTGGCATCAATCTCGACCGCGTCGATCTCCGCCGTGGTGATCTGCGACAACCGCTGGCGATCGGGCTCGTGGTCGCCGGGACGTTGCTCCTGCTCCGCGACCTCGGACTGTGGTTCAGCGACGCCATCGTGTGGCCGCTGACGCTCGCGGGGTTCGGGGTGGCGTTGTTGTGGGCTCGGACGGGCGAGGAGGAGCGGGCTCGCTTGGGGCAGGCGGCCAATCGCCTTCCCGGCCGGCCGCTGGCGTTGCTGGTCGGCGGCCGCCAGTCCGCCCTGCGCCTCGGGCTCGGTGCGCTGCTCGTGCTCGCCGGACTCGGCACCTTCCTTGCTGCCAACGATGCGCTCGCCGCCGCGCGCCAGGTCGTCATCGCGGTGGTGGTGACGGTGGCCGGGCTGGCGCTGATCCTCGCGCCGTGGATCCGCCACATGACCACGCAACTGGCGGCCGAGCGGCGCGAGCGGATCCGCTCCGAGGAGCGAGCCGAGATGGCTGCTCACCTGCACGACTCGGTGCTCCAGACGTTGGCGCTCATCCAGCGCAAGGCCGACCAGCCCCGTGAGCTCACGGCGCTGGCACGGCGCCAGGAGCGGGAGCTGCGGTCGTGGCTGTACACCGGCACGAATGGCTCGGGCGGCACGTTGGCGAGCGCGATCTCGACGATGGCCGCCGAGGTGGAAGGTGCCCACGGCGTCGAGGTCGACGTGGTGACGGTCGGCGACCGGCCGCTCAGCCCGAGCGTCGACTCGCTGGTGCAGGCGGCGCGCGAGGCCGTCGTCAACGCCGCGAAGCACTCGGGCGCGCCGTCGGTGTCCGTCTACCTCGAAGCGGACGACAGTCACACCGCCGTGTTCGTGCGCGACCGCGGCCGCGGCTTCGACCCGGACTCAGTGGCCGCGGATCGCCAAGGGATCGCGTCGTCGATCCGCGACCGCATGGCCCGCAACGGTGGGACGGCGACGATCACGTCCTCCTCCGCCGAGGGGACCGAAGTCGCGCTCGAGCTGGTGGAGCGATGAGCGAGCGTAGTGAGCTCATGACGGCCGAGCGACCGCTAGGGAGCCGGGCGTGGATGGGGTTCGGGGGCGTATCCCCCGTGGATCGATGAGAGAACGTAGAGAGCTCATGACGGCCGAGCGACGGCTAGGGAGCCGGGCGTGGATGGGGTTCGGGGGCGCAGCCCCCGTGGATCGATGAGCGAGTCGTCCGGGGCGGCGCCGCGGGTGTTCCTCGTGGACGATCACGGTTTGTTCCTGTCCGGCGTCCGCGCGGAGCTCGATGGCGTGGTCGACGTCGTGGGCGCGGCGACAGATGTCGCTGATGCGATTGACGCGATCCGCGCCGCGAAGCCGGACGTCGTTCTCGTCGACGTGCACATGCCGGGCGGCGGCGGCAAGTCCGTCATCGAAGCGGTCTTGCGCACGGACCCCGATGTTCGCTTCCTCGCGCTGTCCGTGTCGGACTCGGCCGAGGATGTGATCGCCGTCATTCGCGCCGGCGCGCGCGGCTACGTCACCAAGACGATCGGGCCCGAGGAGCTCGCGGGTGCCATCCGTCGCGTCCGCGACGGCGACGCAGTGTTCTCACCTCGGCTCGCAGGGTTCGTGCTCGACGCGTTCGCGGGAACGCCCGCAATCGTGACGACGTCGCACAATCCGGACCTCGACAAGTTGACGGCGCGGGAGGGCGACGTCCTGCGCTTGATCGCCCGCGGCTACACGTACAAGGAGATCGCCCGCCGGCTCGACATCTCGGTCAAGACCGTCGAGACGCATGTGTCCGCGGTGTTGCGCAAGCTGCAACTGTCGACGCGCCACGAGCTCACGCGGTGGGCGAGTGACCGCGGCGTCGTGTGATCGACATCGTGTGACGTCACGAGTGCGAGTCAGGAGCGCGGCGGACGTCGCGCGATGAGCACGCCGTCTGCTTCGAGCCGCTCGATGGCGGCATCGTCGTAGCCGAGCACCTCGCGCAACACCTCACGGTTGTGCTGCCCTTGCCACGCGGGACGTCCGCTGGTGCCGACTCCCGTGGCGGCCGAGAAGCGGAACGGCGAGCGCGGCAGGCGGAGCGGGCCACTGGCCTCGTCGCCGACGTCGATCAGCGCGTCGCGTTCGGCTGCCCATGCCGCGGTCTTGACGTCGGTGAGCGGGCGCATCTCGCCGACGGCGAGTCGCGCCTTGCCGATGGCCGTTTCGAAGTCCTCGAAGTCGGTGAACGTCGCCGCGAAGCCTTGGAGCACTTCGAGCATCGCCGCCCGGTTGGCGTTGCGCGCCTCGCGCGTGGCGAATCGTTCGTCGCCCTCGAGGTCGGGGCGCTGCATCGCCGCGCACCACGCGGGGAAGCTCGACACGGGATCACCGGGGATGTGCACCACGGTGCCGTCGCCGAGGCGGAGCACAGGTGCGTTGAAGCTGCCGAAGATGTGCAACAGGTCGCCCTCGCCGCCCGCCAGTTCGACCGCCGTCCATTCGGTGGCCTGCAGCATGACCTCGGCCATCGAGACGTCGACGTGCTGTCCTTCACCGGTGTGCGCGCGCTGCACCAGCGCGGCGAGGATGCCCACCGTCGCCTGCGCGCCAGCAGACAGATCGGCGTGCGACACGGCTTCGGGTCGAGGCTCGTGGTGCAGCTTGCGCGCCGAGAACTCCATCAGCCCCAACTCTGCGTGCATCACGGGCGCATACGAGCGCCGGCTCGCCATCGCCCCGTCCTGGCCGTATCCCGTGATCGAGCAGAAGACGACCTTCGGGTTGCGGGACCGCACGGCTTCGTAGCCGAGCCCGAGTCGATCGAGCACGCCGGGGCGAAAGTTCTCCAGCACGACGTCGACTTCCCCGGCGAGTGCGGCGACGACCTCACGACCGGCATCGAGACGAAGGTCCACCGACACGCACCGCTTCCCGCAGTTCTGTTGCGCGAAGTAGACGGGCAGCCCACCGACCCTCGGCTGCGCGGTGCGGGTGAGGTCACCTTCCGGAGGCTCGACCTTGATCACGTCCGCCCCGAGGTCCGCCAACGCCTTGCCACACGACGGGCCCGACAGCACCCGCGACAGGTCGAGCACGCGCACGCCCTCGAGCGGTGTGCGCATGGCCCCCACCCGTCGGACCGTACTCGCCCCTTCCCCGAACGACCATCGTCGGGGCCGGGTTGCTGTTCAAAACGCTGACAAGCGGGCACACTTGTGCGCATGCCAAGAGCGATATGGAGCGGGTCGATCAGCTTCGGGCTGGTCAACATCCCCGTGAAGCTCTACAACGCGGTGTCGCGGAAGTCTGTGTCGTTCAATCAGATCGACCGCCGTACCGGGTCTCGTATCCGCTATCGCAAGGTGTCCGCCGAGGACGACGCCGAGGTGTCGAACGAGGACATCGTGAAGGGATACGAGCTGCCGTCCGGCGAGTACGTGCTCATCGACGACGACGACCTGGCGGCGCTCGACCCCGAGGCGGTGCGCACGATCGACATCGAGGAGTTCGTCGATCTCGCGGACATCGATCCGATCTATTACGACGCCGCGTACTTCCTTGCGCCGGACAAGGCCACGACGAAGCCGTACGCGCTGCTCGCCGAGGCGATGGAACGATCGCAGAAAGTCGGCATCGCCCGGTTCGTGATGCGGTCGAAGCAGTACCTCGCCGCGGTGCGACCGAAGGACGGCAAGCTGCTGCTGTCGACGATGGTCTATGCGGACGAGGTCAACGACGCCGGCACCATCAACGAGCTCGAGGGGCTCGACGGCGTCGAAGTCAGCGACCGCGAGGTCGGCATGGCCGAACAGCTGATCGCGTCGCTGTCGGCGGCGTTCGAACCGGACAAGTTCGAGGACACCTACCGCAACCGCGTCCTCGACCTGATCGAACGCAAGGCCGCCGGCGAGACCGAGCTCGTCCCGGCGCCGCAACCCGCGTCGACCGACAAGGTCGTCGACCTCATGGCCGCACTCGAGGCGAGCGTCGCTGCCGCCAAGGAGTCCCGCAAACGCCACCCGACAGGACGGCCCGCCGACGAGAAGCCGGCTGACGGCGAGGCCGATGACGACGCGAAGCCGGCGCGAGCCACGAGAACGGCCGCCAAGAAGGCGGCACCGAGGAAGCGCAAGTCCGCATAGGCCCGCCACCGGGTAGACCAACGTCGTGCCCGAGTCCAAGCCGACGGCCGTCACCATCGACGGCCGTGAGCTCAAACTGTCGAACCTCGACAAGGTCCTCTACCCCGAGACGGGGTTCACCAAGGGCGAGGTGATCGACTACTACGCGCGTATCGCGCCGGTGTTGCTCACGCACCTCGGCGACCGCGGCATCACGATGCGCCGCTTCCCGAACGGGGTCGACGCCGGCTCGTTCTTCGAAAAGCGCTGCCCCTCGCATCGGCCGGAGTGGGTGCAGGTCGCGCCCGGTCCTGGTGATCGTGGGGGAGAGATCGACTACTGCCGTCTCGCGGACCAGGCGTCGATCGTCTGGGCCGCGAACCTCGCCGCGCTCGAGTTGCACGCGCCGATGGCGCGCTGTGACGACATCGAGACACCCGTGATGGTCGTGTTCGACCTCGACCCGGGCGCGCCGGCGGACATCAAGGACTGCGCCGAGGTCGGACTCTGGATCCGTGATGTGCTGGATGGACTCGGCTTGCAATGCTTCGCGAAGACGTCCGGCTCGAAGGGGCTGCAGGTCTACGTGCCGGTCAACCGGCCGCAACTCACGCACGAGCAAGCGTCCGGCTTCGCTCTCGCAGTCGCGCAAGCCATGGAGAAGCACCACGGCGATCGGGTGCTGTCGAACATGCGCAAGGAGTTGCGCAAGGGCAAGGTGTTCATCGATTGGAGCCAGAACTCCCGCCACAAGACGACGATCTGCGCGTACTCATTGCGCGCCCGTCCCGCGCCGACGGTGTCGGCTCCGGTCACGTGGGAGGAGGTCGACGCCGCGGCCGATGCAGCGCCGTTGTCGTTCGAAGCCCCGGATGTGCTCGACAGGGTCGACGATCTCGGCGACCTCTGGGAACCAACCGCCACCCTGCAACAGGAGTTACCGCTCCCCGCCTGACCCCGCGCCCCCCGCCTGACCCCGCGCCCCCCGCCGCCCCCCGTCGTTCGCACATTGTCGACTGAGCCACCGTGGCCGGTGGCCGAGTCGACACAGATGCCGCAACGTCACGTTCTGTGTCGACAGAGCCTCGGGTCCCGTGGGTGAGTCGACAAGGAACGGCGCAGGCTCGCTCGCGCCGCGCTACCTCGCGACGAAGTACTTGGCCTTCGGGTGGTGCAGGATGATCGCGGAGGTCGTCTGCTCGGGCTGGTACTGGAAGCCGGTCTCCTCCGAGCACTCGAGTCCGATGCGCTGGCCGTCGAGCAGTTCGAACACGCGCACGTTGTCCTCGAGATCGGGACAAGCCGGGTAGCCCCACGAGTACCGCCCGCCGCGATACTGCTGGCGGAACAGCCCTGCGAGTGACGGGCCGTCGTCACCGACGAAGCCCCACTCCTCACGGATGCGCCGATGCCAGTACTCGGCGAGGGCCTCGGCCATCTCGACCCCGAGACCGTGGAGGTGCAGGTAGTCCTGGTAGCGGTCGTCGGCGAAGAGCTTGGCCGTCGCTTCCGACACCGCGGGACCCATCGTGACGATGTGGAACGCCACGTAGTCGACCTCGCTCGCCTCGATCGGTCGCACCATGTCGGCGATACATAGGAATGGCGACTTCGTCTGGCGCGGGAACGCGAACCGCGTGCGCTCGCGGTCGCGTGACTCGTCCTCCCAGATCACGATGTCGTTGCCGTCACCCGACGCGGGGAAGAAGCCGTAGACGACCGCGGGCTGCAGCAGCGCGTCGGCCTTCGCCTTGGCGAGCTCATCGCGGAGGATCGGGCGGACGCGGTGCTTGAACGCGTCGTCGTCCTCACCGTTCTGCGGTCGGTACTGCCACTGGTTGCGGAACAGCGCCGTCTCGTTGAGGAAGCCGGCGATGTCGTCGATCGGGAGACCCTTCACGATGCGAGCACCGGTGAACGGCGGCACGAAGATCTCGTTGTCCTCTTCGACCTCGGGGGATCGTGAAGGCACCGCCGCGGGATCGACCGGCGTGCGCTCGGCGAGGCCGACCGACGAACGCGATGGCACGCGGGACTCGGACGGCACTCGTCCCCAATCGGGATCGTCGGCTTCGTCGCCCCGACGCACCGCGCCGAGACGATCCATCACCCGCAATCCCTCGAACGCGTCCTTGCCGTAGAAGAGCCGCCCCCCGTAGACGTCGCGCAGATCGCGCTCGACGTACGAACGCGTGAGGGCGGCGCCGCCGAGCAACACCGGGATCTCGGCGAGACCTCGACCGTTCAACTCTTCGAGGTTGTCGCGCATGATCAACGTCGACTTCACGAGCAGGCCGCTCATGCCGATGGCGTCGGCCTTCACCTCGAGCGCCTTCTCGATCATCTCGGTGATGGATACCTTGATGCCGAGGTTGTGCACCTCGTAGCCGTTGTTCGTGAGGATGATGTCGACGAGGTTCTTGCCGATGTCGTGCACGTCACCCTTCACGGTGGCGAGCACGATGCGACCCTTCGTGTTGCCGCCCTCGACCTTCTCCATGTGCGGTTCGAGGTGGGCGACGGCGGTCTTCATCGTCTCCGCCGATTGCAGCACGAACGGAAGCTGCATCTGCCCCGAACCGAACAGCTCGCCGACGACCTTCATCCCCTCGAGCAGGACGTCGTTGATGATCTCGAGTGCGGTGATCCCCGATGCGAGCGCCTCGTCGAGATCGTCGGTGAGCCCGTCGCGGTCACCGTCGATGATGCGTTGCGACAAGCGCTTCTCGAGCGACCAGTCCGAGCGGTCCTCCTTGACCGTCGCGGTCGTTTCGACATCCTCGAACAGCTCGAGCAGCTTCTGCAACGGGTCGTAACCGGTGGCCGCGTCGCGCCGGTCGTAGATCAGGTCGAGGCTGACCTGCACGTGCTCTTCCGGGATGCGGTTCAGCGGGACGATTCGCGCCGCGTGGACGATGGCCGCATCGAGCCCCGCTTCACGGCACTCGTGCAGGAACACCGAGTTGAGGACGTGGCGCGCCGCCGGCTTCAGACCGAACGAGACGTTCGACAGGCCGAGCACGGTGTGCGCTCCGGGCAACTCGGCCTTGATGCGGCGGATCGCTTCGATCGTCGCCATGCCGTCACCGCGGAGGTCCTCGCCGCCGGTCGACAGCGGAAACGTCAGCGCGTCGAAGATGAGATCGCTCGCCTCGAGGCCGTAGCGCTGTGTTGCGATGTCGAAGATGCGATGGGCCACCCGCAACTTCCACTCCGCGTCGCGCGCCTGGCCTTCCTCGTCGATCAGCAAGCAGATGACGGCGGCGCCGTACTCGCGTGCCAGCGAAAACACCCGGTCGAGTCGGGACCCCGGTGCTTCGCCGTCTTCGAGGTTGGCCGAGTTCAGCAGGGCACGTCCGCCGAGCCATTGCAGCCCGGCCTCCATCACCTGCGGTTCGGTCGAGTCGAGCACCAGGGGCACCGTCGCCTGCGTTGCGAAGCGGCGGACGATCTCGTCCATGTCGGCCGTGCCGTCACGGCCGACGTAATCGACACACACGTCGAGCACGTGCGCGCCTTCTTTCTCCTGCTCGCGTGCCATCTGCACGCACGTGTCCCAGTCCGCTTCGAGCATCGCTTCGCGGAACTTCTTCGACCCGTTGGCATTGGTGCGTTCGCCGATTGTCAGGTACGTGATGTCCTGATCGAAGGACGTGAACGAGTAGATCGACGCCGCGCCCGCCTCGTGCTCGATCGAGCGCGGCGCAGGTGTGAGATCGCGGCAACGATCGACGACAGCGCGCAAGTGCTCGGGCGTCGTGCCGCAGCAACCGCCGACGACCTGCACGCCGAGCTCGCCGATGAATCGGGCGTGATACTCCGCCAGTTGGTCAGGCGTGAGGTCGTAGTGCATCTCACCGTCGACCACGGACGGGAGCCCGGCGTTCGGGATACAGGAGATCGGCATCCGCGAGTGCTGCGAGAGATGGCGCAGGTGTTCGGTCATCTCCGCCGGACCGGTCGCGCAGTTGAGCCCGACGACATCGACCTTCAACGCGTCGATCGCGCACAGTGCCGCCGCGATCTCGGTACCGGGCAGCATGCGGCCGGTCAGCTCGACCGTGACCTGGGCCTGGAGCGGCACCTGCCGATCGAGCGCCGCCATCGCCCGGCGAGCGCCCACGACTGCGGCCTTGAGCCCGAGCAGGTCGAACTGGGTCTCGATCAGCAGCAGATCGACGCCGCCTTCGAGCAGACCGCGGCACTCGACCTCGTACGCATCGCGCAGATCGGCGAAGCGGATCTGGCCGAGCGAGGCGAACTTGGTGCCCGGCCCGATCGAGCCGGCGACGAAACCCTCATAACCGCTCGCGACCTCGCGCGCGATCCGCGCCGCCTTCACGTTGATCTCGTATGCCTTGTCGGCGATGTCGTACTCGCCGAGCGGGACGGCGAACGCGCCGAACGTCGCGGTCTCGACCACGTCGACGCCGACTTGGAAGAAGGCGTCGTGCATCTGGGCGATGAGATCCGGCCGCGTCAGCACGAGCATCTCGTTGCAGCCTTCGAGCTCGTGCCCGCCGAAGTCGTCGCTCGTCAGACCCTGCTGCTGCATGTAGGTGCCGAAGGCGCCGTCGTAGACGACGACCCGCTCATCGATCGCGGCGAGATAGCGACTCCGGGCCATTCGGACAAGTCTACGAACCCGAGGCCTCAGGCCCGAAGCCCAGTTTCTGCCTTCGAGCGCGCCGTAGGCTCGCCGGCGGTGAAGATCTACACCCGCAAGGGCGACGACGGCACGACGGGGTTGCTCTACGGCGGGCGCGTGCGCAAGGACGATCCGGCGCCCACTGCCTACGGCGCGGTGGACGAAGCGCAGGCCGCGCTCGGTGTCGCGCGCGCGGAGTGCGACCGCGGCTCTGAGCTCGACACGCTGCTCGTACGACTCGAACGCGAACTCTGGGTGCTCATGGCGGAGATGGCGACCGATGCCGCCAAGCGTCCGAAGCTCGTCGCCGGACAGAACCTCGTGACCGACGACATGATCGTTGCCCTCGAGACATTGATCGACGACCTCTCGGGTCGGTTCGAGCCGCCGACCGAGTTCGTCGTGCCCGGTGAGACTCGGCTCGCCGCGCTGCTCGACGTCGCCCGCACCGTCGTGCGCCGAGCGGAGCGCCATTCGATCGCGGCGGCGGACGATGCTTCGTACGCCGTGGCCTACCTCAACCGGTTGTCCGATCTGTTGTGGACGATGGCGCGGTGGGCGGAAGGAACTTCATTGCCGACCCGGAAGGACCATGCCTCGTGATCTCGTTCGACATCGCCCGTGCCGTGCCCGAAGACGTCGATGTCGTCGTCGAAGGAGTGATCAAGGGCGCGGCGCCGGACGATCCGGTCGTGCGCGCCAGTGGCTTCGACGGCGAGCTCGGCAAGACCGTCTGGTTGGCGGGCCGGCTGCTCGTCGGCCTCGGCGAGAAGGGCGAGAACGGCCTCGGCGAGCCGGCGCAGCGCAAGGCGGCAGGTGCGGCGGCGCGGGCCGTATCGCGGTGCGAACGCATCGCGACGACGTTGCCCGCCACCCAGGCCGTCGCGGAAGGATTCGCGCTCGGCGCGTATCGCTTCACGAAGTACCGCTCGGACCCGAAACCGAACCGCCTCACATCGGTCACCGTCATCGGAGGTGGGGGACAGCGGGCGCGCACCGCACTCGAGCGCGGTGTGCGCGTCGCCGAAGCGGTCGCCGTCGCCCGCGATCTCGTCAACGAACCCGGCGGCGAGCTCACCGCGCCCGCGCTGGCCGACGAGCTCAAGGCCCTCGCGCACCGCAACGGCGTCAAGGTGAAGGTGCTCACCGAGAACGCGATCGCGAAGGGCGGCTACGCCGGATTGATGGCGGTCAACCGCGGTTCCGCAGTTCCGCCTCGTTGGGTCGAGCTCACCTACGAGCCCGAGACCGAAGCGCGCATGACGGTCGCGCTCGTGGGTAAGGGCATCACGTTCGACTCGGGGGGCCTGTCGATCAAGTCCACCGACGGCATGGTCGGCATGAAGGGCGACATGGGCGGCGCGGCCGCCGTGGCCGCCGCGGTATCGGCCGCCGCCGACCTCGGGGTGAAGGTGCGGGTGCGAGCCTTCCTGCCGTTGACCGACAACATGCTCGGCGGTGACGCGCAGCGAGTCGGCGACGTGATCCGGTACCGCAGCGGCACGACCGTCGAGGTGCTCAACACCGACGCGGAAGGACGCTTGATCCTCGCCGACGGGCTCGCCGCGGCGAGCGAGGAGAAGCCGGCTGCCATCGTCGACGCCGCGACCCTGACCGGCGCGGCAGTGGTCGCGCTCGGCAACAAGGTCGCCGCCGTGCTCGGCAACAACGACGCCTTCGTCGACCAGGTGCGCGCCGCGGCGGATTCGGCCGGTGAACCGCTCTGGCCACTGCCTCTGTGGGGCGCGTACGCGCGCGATCTCGAATCGAAGATCGCGGATCTGAAGAACGTGGGCGGCCGCGGCGCGGGCACGATCACGGCGGCGCTGTTCCTGCGTCGTTTCGTCGGTGACGGCATCCCCTGGGCGCATCTCGACATCGCCGGCCCCGCGTTCGGCGACGACGACGACGGTGAGCTCTCGGCGGGCGGCACCGGGTTCGGCGTGCGCACGCTCATCGAACTGCTTCGCACCTTCAAACGCCCCCAGTGACACGAGCTCCGGCCGGCACGCGCAGCACTAGGCCGCCGGCGTCGGCTCGGGGTCGACGGACTCGGCCGCGGCGCGCGCGTCGTTGTGGCGTCGCCACGCCCATGCGGTTGCCTCACGCGCGACCGCGGGTGGGTAGCGCCAACGAAGCAGCTGCATCTCCGTGGCCTCGACGCCCTCGCCGAGCTCGAACAAGCTGAGCGCGAGCCGCCGGCTGCGTACACGCTGCCGTTCGTCCGCCAGCGCGGGGTTCGCCTGCCAGTCGTGATGTTGGTGCTGCAGCCGCTCCGGAAGCTTTGTGACCTGGCCACGCGTCAACGGCGGCAGCTTGCGACGCGCCAGCAGCGTCGCGGCCCGTTCGTCGAAGTGGACGAGATGGAACTGCGCGCAACGGGTGATGGTCCGCAGGAACGGCGAGTTGCGACCACCACGCATGCCGAGCCCGAGCGTGCGGGCGGTCTCCTCGAGCGGCAAGGTGAATCCGGCCGGGCTCGCTTCGAGTTCGTTGGCGAGCCGGCGCAACAACACGACCGAGCTCGGGCCGAGCACGCCCAACCAGAATCGCTCGACGTAGGCAGAGCGAGGATCGTGGCCGACTTGGTCGATCACGGTGTCGGGCCAAGGGCGCACGGCGACTTCGGTGAGCGGGCCGTCGGCGACAGCGACGAGCATGACTTCCTCCACGGGAAGGGATCACATCCGAGGGGGAAGGTCGTGTCATTTCATGTCGACGGAAGAGGCGCTGTCAAGGGCCGGCGCCGGTAGTTTTCGAGGCGATGCCCGGCTCCGATCACACCTCGCACGATGGCTCGCACGATGACTCGCATCGCAACGACGTCGAGCTCGTTCGGTCGTGGATCGACGACTCGAATCGCATCGTGGTGCTCACCGGCGCCGGCATCTCAACTGACAGCGGCATCCGGGACTTCCGCGGTCCGAACGGCATCTGGACGAAGAATCCGGCCGCGGAGAAGGCCGCCACGCTCGAGCACTACATGAACGAGCCGCAGACGCGTCGAACGACGTGGCGCAATCGGCTC
>DASXPN010000055.1:0-9470 GCA_036493595.1 Acidimicrobiales bacterium
ACGTGTTGAGCGCGGCTGTGATCTCCGCCCGGCTGCGAGGGCTGCGGGGTGCTCGGTTCACCACGGGCAAGATCCGCTCACCGTCGATCCCTACGTCGACGAGTGCGGCGACGAGGCGCACCATGCGGTGCACGCCGCGAGGCCCGGGACTGCCGACTACCACGACGACGTCGGCGGCCGCCGCAGTGGTGCGGGCCATGACGTTGCGCTCCTCGACATCGATGGATCCGCAGTGACGCTCGCCCTCGAAGTCGCTCGTGATGTCGGCGACGACCGCCTTGTACGAACGAAGCAAGCTGTCGAGCGCGGCGTCGAAGGCCCGCGGCCGGATGGTCACCCAGTCGCGATGACGGCGGAGTCCGAGCAACAAGTCGTAACCGCGATCGCCGACGGCAAAGGTGAGCGCGCGGATCTCCGTCGAGGTCGGCTGCCCATTGCGATGGGCTTCGACGAGCTCCTGTACGCCAGGGACGACGTCACCTGCGTCGTGCAGCATCGCTTGGTCGGCGTCGAGGGCCAGGTCAGCGAGCGCCACGAGTCCGCCGAGGCGCACATCGGCGGCGAGACCCTGGGCAATCGCCATGGCCGCCGACGACGCGCCAGTGCCGCCGGGCCCGGTCACGGCGACGAGATGTCCACGCCACGCGGCCGCGGCGCGAGCGGTCGGATCGGCCATCGGCGTCTCGGCGATACCGATGCGGACCGCGAACGACTCGAGCGCGTCCAGGAGCTCGTCGGGTCCGAAGTCGTCGGACAGCACGGCGGTCGCGCCGAGGGCGGGCCAGTCGCGCCGGACGCGGGCGTCATCGACGACGATCACCGCGCATGCATGCGATGTCGCTTCGTCGACCAGGTCGCGGTCGAGACCGCTGACGCGGCTGTCGATCAGCAACGCCGAGAACGGTCGGCCGGTCCGAAACCTCGTCCTCACCTCTTCGACGGTCACGCACTTCACGAACTCGAGCGGGAGCGCGGCAGAGTTCGACCATCTGGCGACATCGCCGAACCAGTTCGAGCGGGCGTGCGCCAGACCGAGTGCGACGAAGCGATCACCCCGTGCCACGTACGTCTCCCGTTCCTGACGCGGACGGCGGCTGGTAACTCGATGCGCCTCCGTGATCTTGCACACCCGTCGAACGGACGACAGTGACCTTGCCGGCCTGCGACGCGTGGGTCACCGCCAGTGCCGCGTCCGGGTCCGGTACCGCGAGGACGATGACCGAGGTGTCACCGCCACCGAGCGCGCCTCGCGACCCGTTGTCGACGCGCCGGATCTCGGCATCGCGGGTGACGACGAGGGTTTGGCCGTCGGTGCCGGAGCCGAACGTGGCAAGGATGTCGACCCTCTCGCCTGGCAGCAACAAGCCGTCCACGGCCCGCGCCCGCTCGACAGGAATGGACAGCTCCACCCGTGAGTCGGCCGCGTCGCCTCCGACAACGGTGCTGGCTTGGACGAGCTCGCCGGCGCCGAGGTGCGCCACCGCGATGCGGCCGACGACGCTTCCGACATCGGTGTAGCTCCGGCCGGCGACGTCGTCGGGAAGATCCATGGTCGCCGTCGTCACGTCGGATGGTGCCAGCGTCGTCCCTTCGGTGACGTCGTGCGCCACCACCACGTAGCTGTGGCTCGATGTGCGCCCGGCGCCGCGAGCGGCAACGAAGACACCGAGCGCGGCAAACGCCACGAGGAATCCGCCTGTTACCGCCCGGCTACTCGGGAGTGTCCGCCGCCGTACGATCGCCCTTGCTGCTTCTGCCGGCGCGCGCTGCTCCGCCGGTGTCACTACCACTGCCACTGCATTCGCCCTTTGCTGCTACTGCAAAACTGCATTGCGTTGTGTTGAGCCACGCAGAGTAGTCGAAGTGGCGCGGTTCAGAGAATCCATCTCAGCCATCGAGAAATACGAAGAAGCGGTGTAGTGTCGCGACTCGTGAGCGAGATCAGGTGGTTGTCCACGGCAGAAGCGGCCAAGCGTCTCGGCATCACCGCCCGCACCCTGTACCGGTTCATCGACCAGGGCGACATCCCCGCCTACCGGTTCGGTCGCGTCATCCGCCTGAAGGCAGACGAAGTCGATTCGTTCATCGATTCCTGCCGTATCGAGCCCGGCACGCTCGAACACCTCTATCCGGAGCCAGTCGAACAATCGAAGTGACCGGTCCGCGTGCGTCAGCCGTCGACGAGGCTGACCTCCGCGATGGCGTTGACGGCTACGTAGGTCGGAGCGGGGGGTTCTCCGTCCAATCGCAGCGTGAGCACGTCGCGGCCCACCGATCGAAGTTCTCCCGCCAGTCCGCTCGCACCGGCGAGCGTCATCACGAGCACGCGGGGTCGACTCTCGGCGAGCGTTGCCAGTGCTTCATCGAGCGAGGCTTCGAGGTGCAGGGCACGGTCGCCCGTCGGTGCCGTCGATCGTCGTTCCGGGCGCACCGACGCCACGCCCTGATACGACAGCAGCACTTCACGACCGTGCGTGGTGCGCAACGCGCAGAAGTCCTGCGCGACCGCGACGATGACGCCTCGATGACGCCGACCGGCCCGCCCTTCGATCACGACCGTGGCGGTCTGTTCGGCGAGGTCGACCAGTACGCCGGCGAACGTCGACGACTCCTCGGCTTGCACGAGCAGCCACCGCTCCCGGGCCTTCGCCGCGGCCGCATCGTCACTGCGAAGATCGGCTGCCCACCGGTCCAGCCGAGCGACGAGACCGCTTCCGAGCATCCCCTCGGTGCTCGCGTGCGGGGGTCGATCCACGGCTCAACGGTACGCTGACCCCGATTCCCGTGAGCTCGACTCAGGTCAAGATCAGCGTTCCCGGCAACCACCTCATGACCGGATTGCTCGGCCAGCGCGACGAATTGCTCCGGCTGGTGGAAGGCGCGTTCGGCGACGTCGAGATCCACGTGCGCGGCAACGAGATCACCATTGCCGGCGAACCGGGCGAGGCCGATCGAGTCGGACGCCTGTTCGAGGAGTTGGTGATCCTGCTGCAACAGGGCCACCGGCTCGAACCCGCGAGCGTCACGCGCACGATCGACATGGTGAAAGCGGACGAGCGTCCCTCCGAGGTGTTGACCGCCGAAGTGCTGCGGTCGGCGCGGGGGCGGGCCGTACGTCCGAAGTCGAGCGGGCAGAAGCGCTACGTCGACGCCATCCGCGAGAACGTCATCACGTTCGGCATCGGCCCCGCGGGTACGGGCAAGAGCTGGCTCGCGGTGGCCATGGGCGTGCAGTCGCTCCAGGCGAAGGACGTCGACCGCATCATCCTCACTCGTCCCGCGGTCGAGGCCGGCGAGCGCCTCGGCTTCCTGCCCGGCGACATCATGGCGAAGGTCGATCCGTACCTACGCCCGCTGTACGACGCGCTCTACGACATGGTCGAGCCCGACGGCGCGCAGCGGTTACTCGAGCGCGGCACCGTCGAAGTCGCGCCGCTCGCCTTCATGCGCGGCCGCACACTCAATCGCAGCTTCATCATCCTCGACGAAGCGCAGAACACGTCCCCTGAGCAGATGAAGATGTTCCTCACGCGCATCGGGTTCGGCTCGAAGGTGGTCGTGACCGGTGACGTCACGCAGGTGGACGTGCAAGGTGGGCGCAGCGGTTTGCTCGGCCTCGAGAAAGTGCTCACGGGCATCGACGGGCTCGCGTTCGTGCATCTCACGAGCAAGGACGTCGTGCGGCATCGCATCGTGCAGGACATCGTCGACGCGTACGAGCGGATGGGCTGACGCGCCGATGACGAACGAGCCCGGCTATCCGCTCACGTCGAAGCGTCGCCGGTTGCCCGACGAGGGCAACCTCGAAGTCTTCGTCGCCAACGAGCAGTCGGCGCATCCGGTGAACGGTGCGCGATGGCAACGGCTGGCGGAGGACGTGCTCGACGCCGAAGGAGTTCGGGGTGATGCCGAGCTGTCCGTGCTGTTCATCGACGAGACCGCGATGGCCGAGCTCAACAAGCGGTTCATGGGACACGACGGGCCGACCGATGTCCTTGCCTTTCCCCTGGAGGACGACCTTGTCGGCGCGGGGCGCTGGCCCGACAACGGGCCGACGGGTCCGGCCAGCAATCGCGCCGAACCCGAAGAGGCGCCGCTGTTGCTCGGCGATGTCGTGATCTGTCCCGCGGTCGCGGCGACGAACGCGCCGACCCACGCCGGCACCTACGAGGCCGAGCTCGCGCTCCTCGTGGTGCACGGCATCCTTCACGTGTTGGGCATGGACCACGCCGACTCCGAAGAGACCGAAGTGATGCAGGCCAAGGAGCGCTCCCTGCTCGAGCGCTTCTACCAGTCGTGACGAGCCCGTCCCGTTTCGCTCGCCAACTCCGGCGCCAACATTCGGCGCAGGCGTGAGTGCGGCGGAGCTTCTCGGGCTGCTGGCGTTCGCCGCGCTCGTGATGTTCGCAGCGGTGTTGGCGGTGGCGGAGACGAGCCTGACCCACCTCGGCCGGGCGCGGGCCGCCCGATTGGCAGAGGAAGGCGACCCCCGGGCGGAAATGCTCGAGCCGTTGCTTGAGCACCGCGAGCGGGTGCTCAACCCGATCCTGCTGGTGCTGCTGGCGTGCCATCTCGCCGCCGCCACGATCGTGGCGGTACTGGCGGCGGACCGTTGGGGCCCCGCCGGCGTCCTCACCACGTTCGTCGTCGAGCTGACCGTGGTCTTCGTGGTCGCCGAAGCCGTGCCGAAGACCTACGCGCTCATTGCCACCGAGCGCGCCGCGCTACGGGTGGCGCCGCTGGCGCGGGCGATCGCGCTGCTCGCGCCGCTGCGATGGGCGGCCCGGCTGCTCGTCGGCGCGTCGAACGTGATCATCCCCGGCCCTGGCCGCGCAGAAGGTCCGTCGGTGACGGAGGACGACCTGCTCGCGCTCGCAGGTGTGGCAGTCAACGACGACACCATCGCGGCCGAAGAACGTCAGCTCATCGAGAACACGATCGAGTTCGGCGACACGATCGTGCGCGAGGTGATGGTGCCGCGCCCGGACATGGTCACCGTCGGCTCCGACTTCAAGGTCGGCGACGTGATGGAGATCGTCATCCTCAACGGGTTCAGTCGCTTGCCGGTCACCGGCGACGGCATCGATGACGTGATCGGCGTCGTCTATGCCAAGGACCTCATGCGCGCCGAGCGCGACGGTCGCGGTGCGGCCCCGGTCACCGAGTTCCCGCGGCCCCCAAAGTTCGTGCCGGAGACGAAGAAGGTGCCCGCGCTGCTGCGCGAGATGCAGACTGAGCGCTTTCATCTTGCAATCGTGATCGACGAGTACGGCGGCACCGCCGGGCTCGTGACCCTCGAAGACCTCATTGAGGAGCTCGTGGGCGAGATCGTGGACGAGTACGACGTCGAGGAAGCGCCGCTCGAGCAGCTGCCCTCCGGCGAGATCCGCGTGAACGCCCGGATGAACATCGACGACCTGAACGAGTTGCTCGACAGCGAGCTGCCCGAAGGCGACTGGGATTCGGTGGGCGGACTGCTGATCGGACTGCTCGGTCACGTGCCGGTCGAGGGAGAGATCGCAGACGTCGACGGTGTACGGCTGCGGGCCGAGAAGGTGACGGGGCGCCGCATCGGCCGCATCGTCATCACCAAGAGGGCCTCGTGAGGTCGGGCTTCTGCTCGATCGTCGGGCGACCCAACGTCGGGAAGTCCACGTTGCTCAACGCGATCCTCGGGGCCAAGGTCACCATCGTCTCCGACAAGCCGCAGACGACGCGGACCCAAGTGCGGGGGGTGCTCAACCGGCCCGATGCGCAAGTGGTCTTCGTCGACACCCCGGGCATCCACAAACCGCGCACGCTCCTCGGCCAGCGGCTCAACGACACCGCCACCGGCGCCATCGGTGACGTCGACGCGGTGTGTCTGGTGGTGGACGCGACCGCCGCGATCGGGCCGGGCGACAGGTTCGTCGCCGCTCGCGTGCCGCGGGACGCGCTGGTCGTTGTCAACAAGGTCGACATCGCGTCGCCCGCGCAGGTGCTCGAGCAGTTGAAGGCGGCGGGTGAGCTCGAATTGAGCGAGTACTTCCCCGTGTCGGCGCGGTCGGGCGAGGGCGTGCAGCCACTCGTCGACGCCATCGTCGGGCGGATGCCGGAGGGTCCGGCGTACTACCCCGAAGGCGTCGTGACCGATGTGCCCGAGGCGTTCTGGGTCGCGGAGCTCGTGCGCGAGCAGTTGCTGGCGATCGTGCGCGAGGAGGTTCCGCACTCGATCGCGGCGCGTGTGACCGAGTGGGAGTGGCCGCGTATCCGAGTCGAGATCCTGGTGGAGCGCGAGTCACAGAAGGGCATCGTGATCGGGAAAGGCGGTGCGGTGCTGAAGCAGGTCGGCATCGCGGTGCGGCAGCAGTTGCCCGAGGGCGCCTACCTCGAGCTGTTCGTCAAGGTCGACAAGGACTGGCAGCGCCGCCCCAAGGCGCTCGAGCGGCTCGGGTACTGAGACCCTGCACTTCTGAGCCTCTCGGCTACTGGATGTCGCGCAGGAAGGCTTCGACCTCGGCGCGGCCGCGGGTGCGATGCATCGGCGGGAGCGCGTTGACGACATCCCACCGGTACCGCGCGGTTGCGAGTCGCGGATCGAGCACGGCCACTACGCCGCGGTCGGTCGCCGAACGGATCAACCGTCCCGCGCCTTGCGCGAGGAGCATCGTGGCGCGCGGCAGGTCGACGAGCGCGAACGCGTTGCCGCGCGCCCGCTCGCGCCTCGCTTGCAGTAACGGCTCGTCGGGCCGAGGGAACGGGAGTCGATCGATGGTGACGAGTGACAACGTCGAACCGCGCACGTCGACGCCTTGCCAGAAGCCCATCGTGGCGAACAGACATGACTCCTCGTCGCTGCTGAACGCGGCGACGAGCGCGGGCTTGGGCAGCGACGTCTGGTCGAGCACGGTGAACGCCAGCCGCGGGCGTAGCGCATCGACCGCCGCGTGCATCGCCGACCATGACGTGAACAGCGCCAGCGTGCGTCCTCCCGCGGCGGTGATGAGCGCCTCGAGCTCGTCGTGCATCGCAGTCTCGTAGCCGGCGGCGCGAGGGTCGGGAAGGTGCGCGGCGCAGTACAGAATCGAGTTCGACTCGTAGTCGAATGGGCTGCCGACATCGAGTTGGTCCACCCGATCGGCGGGAAGACCGAGCTTGAGCGGGAGTGATGAAGGAATCGTCGCGCTGGTCAACACGGCGGTGACGTTCGACCACAACGGCTGGAGTGTCGGCGCGACATCGATCGGCGCGACCTTCAAGCGTGGCGCATGTAACGGCCCTTCGACCCACGCGACGTCCGTGTCCGGAACCTGCGTCACCGTGGCGAGCTCGTCCGCCAGCGCGGTCGCGGCGCGTACTGCTCGCAGCTTGCGGTCTGCGGTGTCGCCCACCTCGCTCGTGATTGCGCGCAGCGCGGCCAGCGCGCGGTCGACACGACCGCGGCCGACCTCGATTGCCGCGCCGAGTGCTTCGTCGAGCACCCGTAGCCGGCGCCCGTGGTTGGCGGCGAGTGCGTCGGTCAGTTGTCCCGCGGTGGCCTCGAGGTCGGCGACGATGCGATCGTCCGACACGATGGACTTCGTGAGCCGCGCCAGGGTGGTGAACGAACTACCGGTGAGCTCGATCCCCGCCGTCGCGGAGATGACCTCTTCGAGTTGATGGGCCTCGTCGAACACGACGAGGTCGTGCTCCGGCAACACCCCGCCGCCCGTCGCGAGGTGCATGCCATAGAGATACGTGTTGACGACGATCACGTCCGCACTCGTGGCCTGCGCGCGCGCTCGCTCGGTGAAGCACGCGTCGCCCATCGGGCAGCGCGACGCGCCGGGGCACTCACGCGCGCTGAGGGACAGCGCGGTCCAGGCTGCGCTCGAGGGCTCGAAGGCGAGGTCGGCGCGATCACCGGTGGTCGAGCTCGTTCCCCATTCGATGAGATCGAGCAACTCGCGGCGCGGCGCCCGATCGGCCAGCGGATCGACTCCGCTCATCGCCAGCTGTTCGGCACCGTCGACCGACGCGAGCACCTCCTTGGCCCGCTGCAAGCAGAGGTAGTTGGCGCGGCCCTTGAGCGATGCGTACGTGAACGGATGGTCGAGGTGCGCGGCGAGGAAGGGAAGGTCCTTGCCGACGAGCTGATCCTGCAGCGCTTTCGTGGCGGTGGCGACGACGACTTGGCGGCCGGACAGGATGGCGGGGACGAGGTACGCGAGCGTCTTGCCCGTGCCGGTGCCGGCTTGGACCACGAGATGGCGCTTGTGCGCGAGGGCCTCGGCGACCGCCTCCGTCATCGCCAGCTGCCCGGCACGGATCTCGCCGCCGTCCGCCAACTCAGCAACGACGCGCTCCAGCGCGGCCCGCACTCCGTCCATCGCTTCACCGTACGCGGGAGCTGCGACAGCGAAGGTGACAGTCGAGTCAGGTCACTGGGCGAGCGCGGTGGGCTTGGTCGCCACGACCACGCCGCCGCGGTCGGCTTCGACCGGAATCTCGCCTGGGATGCGGGGAGCTTCGATGTCCACCGTCACCGTGCCGCGGGTCTGTTCGTAGAGCACCACGTTCAGCACGGAGGCGTACACGAGCAGCCGGCCGAAGATGAACAGCCACGCGATGATCGCGAACACGACGCCGAGCGATCCGTAGAGCGCGGACGAGCTCGCCACTGCTCGAGGGACGAGGTAGGCGCCTACGAGGGTCAGGGCCTGCAGACCGATGCCCGCGAACAGCGCGCCCGGTAGGAGCGGACGCCACCCGACCTTCTGTGTGCCCAGCATGGCGAACGTGAACCAGAACACGACCACGTTGACGGCGATCGTCGGCACGATCGCCAGCGGTGCGGCGAAGCCCGGAAGCAGGGCCACGACGACGGTCGTGAGCACGATCGATCCCGCCAGCAGCGCACCGGTGGCAAGTAGCCACAGTCCCGCGATGCCGCGGTTCTTGATACCACCGGTCTTGAGTTGCCACGCCTTGTCGACGCCTCGCTGTATCGCGAGCACCACTCCGAGGGAGGACCACGCGAGGCCGAGGAAGCCGACGACCGTCGCCGCCCGGCGGCTGTCCTGGGCGGACGAGATCGCCTCGCGCATCGCATCCGCCGCGGTACCCGACAATCCCAGACGGCTGATGACGTTGTTGGCGAGATCGACGTTGCCCTTGGCCACGTAGCCCACGATGGCGGTGCCCACGAGCAAGGCGGGGAACAGCGAGACGAAGATCGACAGCGTCACCGCCGCGGCAGTGACGCCGCCTTCCAACTCGTCGAATCGATCCTTGACTGCCATCACGACGTCGAACCAGTGCCATCGTCGTCGCAGCCGGTTCACACGCTCGCGCATGACCCGGATTACCCGCGCGGCGTGCTATGGCAAACCGCGTCCGCGGCGACGGTGCTGGTCAGGCGTCGTTTCGGACGACGTGGTACACCGCACCGGCGACCGGGCGGAGCCGTTCGTGGTCGATCGAGCGGTCGAACTCCTGCAGGTCGGCGACGA
>DASXPN010000056.1:0-13964 GCA_036493595.1 Acidimicrobiales bacterium
GTAGCGTTCCGGCGGTGGCTGACGACCTGATTGCATTTTCGACGCTCGACGCGGCGCAGATCTCCTCGCTCGAGGCGCTCGGCGCGCGCCGGCGGGTTGAGACTGGCGATCTCCTGTACCGGGAGGGTGACGCGACCTACGACTTCTATGTAGTGCTCAGTGGCGAGGTGGAGATCGTGACTGACCTCGGAGGCGACGAAAAGGTCGTCGCGCGTCACGGGCCTGGCCGGTTCCTCGGTGAGCTCAACCTGCTGACCGGCCTGCGGGTGTTCGTCACGGCGCGCGTCACGCAGCCGGGTGAGGTGCTCGCCGTTCCTGCGGCGCAGTTGCGTCACGTCATCGCCACGCAACCGGTCTTGAGCGATGTGATTCTCGCCGGGTTCCTCGCACGTCGGACCGAGTTGTTGTCGGGGGCAAGTACGTCCATTCGAGTCATTGGGTCGAGGTTCTCGCCCGAGACGGGCCGGCTGCGCGAGTTCCTCTCGCGCAGCAAAATCCCGCACGCCTGGCTCGACCCCGACCACGACGCCGACGTCGAAGCGCTGCTGCGCGAGTTCGCCGTCGAGCCTTCCGAGCTTCCGGTGGTCATCGCCACGGGCTCGGTGTTGCGCCGGCCCACCGTCGGCGTGCTCGCCGAGTATCTCGGCATCACGGTGGCCAACCTCCCGGACCGCTGCTTCGACCTGGTCGTCGTCGGCGGCGGTCCCGCCGGACTGGCCGCCGCGGTGTACGGCGCGTCCGAGGGGCTGACGACCCTCGGCCTCGAGGCCCTGGCCGTTGGTGGCCAAGCCGGCAGCAGCTCGCGCATCGAGAACTACCTCGGCTTTCCCACCGGTATCTCCGGTGGTGACCTGACGCAGCGCGCAGTGGTGCAGGCCGAGAAGTTCGGCGCCGCGCTGACGAGCCCGTGCGCCGCGACCGGTCTACGCGAGCACGGCGGTCACCTCATCGTCCGGTTGGCCGACGGCACCGATGTCGCCGGACGTGCGGTCATCGTTGCGAGTGGCGCGCGTTATCGGCGACTCGACGCGGGCGGTCTCGACGAGTTCGAGTGCAAGGGCGTCTACTACGCGGCCACCGAGGCCGAGGTTCGTCAGTGCACACCTGCTCCGGTGGTCGTCGTCGGTGGCGGCAACTCCGCCGGCCAAGCGGCGCTGTTCCTGGCGGAGTCAGGTAGTCCTGTCACGATCGTGATCCGCCGCGCTGATCTCAACGAGAGCATGTCTCGCTATCTCGTCGATCGCATCGTGGAACACCCGCGCATCGACGTGAGACCGAGCACCACGGTGGCCGAGCTCGACGGCAGCGAACTACTCGAGCGCGTCGTGCTCGCCGACCCCGACGGAAAGACAACCGTGGCCTGTAGCGGGCTCTTCTCGTTCATCGGCGCCGAACCGGCATCGGATTGGCTGTCCGGCTGTGCCGCGCTCGACGACCACCGCTTCGTGCTCACCGACCGATCGTTGACCGACGACGATCTCGACGAGCGCTGGAACGCCGGTCGCACGCCGCTTCCGTTCGAGACGAGCCACCCCGGTTTGTTCGCAGTGGGCGACGTCCGCTCCGGATCGACGAAGCGCGTCGCCGCGGCCGTCGGCGAAGGGTCCGCAGCCGTGCGATCGGTCCACGAGTACCTCGCGTTCTCGAGTTGAGAGGCTGCACACGATGACCAGCGAATTGGTCGACCCGACGGCGGTTCCGAGCGGGACCGGGTGCGAAGAGTGTGAGCAAGTCGGCGGGTGGTGGTTCCATCTGCGCCGGTGCGCGGCGTGTGGCCATATCGGTTGCTGCGACTCGTCGCCCGCGCAGCACGCGTCCGCGCACGCACACACCGCGGGCCATCCCATCGTTGCCAGCTTCGAGCCGGGCGAGGAGTGGTTCTACGACTACCGGACCGACGACTTCGTGCGAGGGCCGGGTCTCGCGCCGCCACTGCACCATCCCGTGGACCAACCCGCTCCCGGGCCGCGAGGACGTGTGCCGGCGGATTGGCAGTCGCACCTCCACTGACATGAGATACGACGAAGGGCCCACTGCCGAGGAGCTATCCCGCGCGTCCGTGTTCGCCGGCTGACCCAGCAGCGCGCCGCTAGCGTCCGACGCGGTGCGCGCGCCCAGTCCCCGAACCGTGACCGGTCTCATGGGCGCCACCCGAGTCGCCATCGGCGTCGTGGGTTGGATCGCACCCGAGCGGTTCACGCGTGACGCTATGGCCACTCCGGACGCGGTCTTGATGACTCGCAGTTTCGCGATCCGCGAAACGGTCCTCGGGCTCGGAGGCGTCCTCGCAACGACAACGGCTCGGCCGTCCTCGGGAAGGGTCGCCACGTGGGCGGGTCTCGGCGCGCTCACCGATCTCGGCGATCTGGTCGCCGCGAGCCTCGGCCGGCGACGACGGGGACGCGCCGCGCTGGTGCCTGTAGGCCTCGCCGGCGCCGGGCTTTGCATCGAGCTCTGGGCGCTCGCGCGCTCGCGGTCCTTACACCGCGGATCGAGCGGGCGGACGAGCCACAACTCCCGATAGAACGACCCACGGACATCGACGGGATCGGAGGCTGCTATGGCGCGAGTTCTCTACACGGCCGAAGCAACAGTTACCGGTGGACGCGCGAACGGTCACGGACGCACAACTGACGGCATGTTGGAAGTGCAGTTGCGCTCGCCGAAGGAGATGGGTGGCGAGGGCGACGGCACAAACCCCGAGCAGCTCTTCGCCGTGGGCTACGCGGCATGCTTCGAAGGCGCGCTCGGGGTCGTCGGCCGTCGGGAGCACGCCGAGGTCGGCGACGTGTCGATCGACAGCCGTGTCAGCCTCCTACCCACCGAGGATCGCGGGTTCACAATTGCGGTGGAGCTCGACGTGAGCCTCCCGCAAGTTCAAGATCCCGAACAAGCCGTCAAGATCGTCGCCGCCGCCCATCACGTGTGCCCGTACTCGAACGCGACACGAGGCAACATCGACGTTGCGCTCACCGTCAACGGTCACGCCGTCGACTCATCCCGATAGAGAGATCGTCCGATGCCAGCGTGGCTGGGATTACTGATCGGGATCGTCCTGATCGTTCTCACGGGGACGATCATCGTGTTCACCGTGGTCGTCCCCCGGGCGCTTCGCGGCGCGGGCCGTCTGTCGTTGTCGGTGAACCGCGCCACTCGCTGGATCTTCATCCGCGTGTCTCGGCTCGCGCCCACCTACGAAGGCAAGGACGCCGTGCTTGCCTTCGTAGGACCGGTCGCGCTGCTCGCGCAGCTCGCGGTCTGGCTCTTCCTGATCGGCGCGGCGTACGTCGTCATGCTCTTCCCCTACACCGACGACCTCGGCGCGGCCGTGACCCAGGTCGGCGCCGCCATGTTCACCCTCGGCCTGGCGCGCTCCGCGTCCGCAACCAACGACACGATCACGACCTTCGCCGCCGCGTCGGGGTTCATCGTCATCGCACTCCAGATCGCGTATCTGCCGGCGCTCTACGCGGCATTCAACCGTAGAGAGGCGCTGATCACGATGCTCGCGAGTCGCGCCGGGGAGCCGTCGTGGGGTCCGGAGATCCTCATCCGTCACCAGCTCGTCGGCATTGTCGACTCACTCCCTGAGTTCTATGACCGGTGGGAGCAATGGGCAGCCGAGCTCTCCGAATCCCACACGACCTACCCGGTGCTCCTCGTGTTCCGGTCACCGGACCCGTGGTCGTCGTGGATCGTCGCGCTCCTCTCGGTGCTCGACGCCGCCGCGATGCACCTTGCGCTCAACCCGACCACTGCGCCGTCACAGGCGCGGCTTTCGCTGCGGATGGGCTACACCGCGCTCCAACGCATCTCCGACGGTCTCGGCTGGGAGTTCGACCGAGACCCGATGCCCGACTCGCCGCTACAACTCACGAAGGAAGAATTCGCCGCGGCGGTCGCGCTCCTGCACGACGTCGGGTTCGCCACCGAGCGGGACGCCGATGAAGCGTGGCCGCACTTTCGCGGATGGCGAGTCAACTACGAGAGCCTCGCCTACCGCTGGGCCGACCGGGTGCTGGCACCGCCCGCACCCTGGTCCGGCACCCGAACCGGGCTCAGGGAACAGAACGTCAGACCCGAGCGACCGGCACACCGCACTCCCGACAAGCCCGAGGGCTACGAACGCCCTGAGTTCGGCATACCGATCCCGCCCCGACCGGCAGCGTGAACGCCGCACCGCGTGGAGTCAGTGCGCAACACACCGACCCGAACGCTTGCGACTTCCATCAGCGTGACGGCCATCCGAGCGCGTCGAAGACCGCCACGGGGTCGAGGTAGTCCCGCCAGTACGTGACCTTGCGATCGGTGATCGTGAGTACAGAGATGTACCGGTTGTTGTAGGGGGCTCCGGTCGAGACGACTCGGCCTTCCGAGGCGTACTCGAGCACGACCACGCCAGCATTGGTGTCGTGATGGACCGCGAGGTCGTGACATCGGTCGAGGACGATCATGGTCCCGTACGGGCGGTAGAGCTCGGCAACGGCCGCGCGACCCTCGACGTGCCGCGGGTAGCCGGGAACGGTGATGATGTAGTCGAAGATGACGTTCTCGGCCAGCAGGTCGAAGAAGTGCCCGCCGTCGGCAATGCCATCGAGGCCCTTCTGAACGATGCGAAAGAACGGGTCCAGCGCCTTGAAGTCGTCGAGGTCGGTGACCGTCGTCGTTGTACTGCTCAAGGCGTCAACCTTGTCGAGCCTTCCAGCGGGGATGAATCTTGTTGATGACATACGTCGTGCCGTGACGGCGCACGACCGTGGCGCCGGGCTTGCGCTTCAACGATTTGAGGGAGCTGCGAACCTTCATGATTGCCTCCATTTGTGAGCCCAAAAACGTCGCGCGCCGAGCCCCTATTCCGCCGTCGTAGCCGAGAAGCTCAGACGACGGGCGGACGACGCCATCGATGGGTTCCCAATCGTTCATCGCGTCGACGGCATCGCCATCGGCCTGTTCGGCGCGGTCGCCCTCGGCGGCAACGACCTGCTCCTGAAGATCAGGGACTCGACGCTCACCGGCGTGTTCGGCGTCGTCTGCCTGGTCACGCTCGCGATGCGCCGGCCGGCGATGTACTACCTGGCGAGAGCGTTCTCCACCGAGGGCGACCCGATCAAGGTCGCCGAGTTCGACGAGATCTGGGAGCTGCCCGGCGTCCCGCGCCGCTTCCGTTGGGTGACCACCGTCTGGGGTGTCGCGCTCGTCGCGGAAGTCGTGCTGCGCGTCAGCCTCGCCCTCGTCATCCCGACCCAGGCCTTCCTCGTCGTCGCCCAGGTGGTGAGCTGGTCGGTCATCGGCGGTCTGCTCTGGTTCACCGTCCGCTACAGCCGCGCCGGCGAACGAGAGGTCACAGCCGCGCTCGCGTAGCGCCGCACCGGCGTCTCCTCGCAAGTCCTCAACGCGCGTGCTCGTCGTTTCTAGCGCAGCCCGACGAAGAGGTCCGTCTCCGGGAGGAGCGCGCCCGTGGTGTCGTGCGCTCTGATGAAGGCCTCCTCGCCGAAGAGCGCTCCGAACGCCTCCGTCGGCAGGCGGCCCCAGAACGACTCGTCGATCTGGCTCGCGTGGGTGGCGAGCGCGATGCGCTTTTGTTCGACGAAGGGCCCGACGTCGACTGCGGTCGTGATGCGCGTTTCGACCGCATCCATCATGCGCAGCTGCTCCGGATCGGGCTGTGGGATCTGCGAGAGGTCCGCTCCCTGCTCCTCGAGGACGGCGCGGAACCGCTCGAACATGCTCCGCCGGAACGCCGTGAAGTAGGTCTTGCGGGGTATCCGCGTTCGTGCGACCGCGGCCATCGCGACGCGGCTGGCGTGGACGTGGTCGGGGTGGTCGTAGCCGCCGAGCTCGTCGTAGGTGATCACGACGTCGGGTTGGTATCGCTCGAACAGGCCCGAGAGGCGTTCGGCGGCATCGTCGACCGCGACGTTGCAGAACACGTCGGGCCGGTCCTTGTCGTCCCAGTCGATCATCCCTGAGTCGTGGTAACCGAGTAGCTCGACATGCGCGACGCCGAGCGTCTGGCACGCTCGCTCGAGCTCGTCGAGGCGGATGCGGGCGACCTCGGCCTCGTCGTGGCCGTCATCGCCCGGCTTGATCCCGCCCGGAGCGTCGCCGAGCTCGCCGTTCGTGCACGTGACGACAACGGTGCGCACGCCCTCGTGCGCGTACCGGGCCAGGACGCCGCCCGTGCTCGACGACTCGTCGTCGGGGTGCGCGTGCACGGCCATCAGTGTCAGCGGCGTGGCCATCCGGCAAGCCTGTCACGACCCGAGACACCGCCAGCCGCCCCCGGCGCTTCGTCCGAAGACCCTCCGGTGCCGAGTACACGACCGGGGTGGCAGGACGCCGACGCGGACCGCCCTATCGCTTGACGATGTTGTGGATCTCGATGATCTCAGGTGGACCCGCAAGCTCGACGCCGCTCTCGGTGAGGATCGGTGTCAGGCGTTCACCGAACGCCTCGAACTTCTCCTGTGAGTCCCAGATTTCGCTGACGTAGAAGCTGCCACCGGACCTGAAGGCGACGTGATACTCGAGCCCGTCCGGAGGGAACTTGCCCGATGCCTCAATGCGGGGCATGGTCTCGTCGTATTTCTCGGCTGTCATACTGGGCGCCCCCGTAAAGCGGACCAGGATGCTCATGGTTGTTCCTCCGTTGGTGGGATGGCGCTCAACCTAGCGAGCGAGGGGAACAGCCTGCGGGTGTTGTCGCTGAGAGCGGCGGTCACCGATCCGGCGGGTGTGGTCGCATCGTCGAGCTGAGCCACGAGCATCCCCGCGATGCCGGCGGAGGTGAACGGGTAGTCGCTGCCGTAGTGAAGGTGCTCGAGCGTCGTGATCGAGCGCAGCGCATCGAGCTGGCGCGGGATCGGGAATCCAGCCAGGTCGTAGTGCAGACGCGCCAGGTCGCGCATGACGTCGGCGGCCGGGTCGACGTCGCCGAGAACCGTCGAGAACGCGGCGACGCGATCGGCGATGGCGGGCAGCGTCGCACCGGCGTGGGGGACGATGATCTCGATGTTCGGGTGACGCGCGATGGTGCCGTTGAGCACGAGGTTGACGACGGCGCGCGTGGTGTCGAACAGGAACTCGAGCATGGGGCGAGGCCGCCCGAACGATGTGTGCTCCCAGCAGAGGGGCGATGTGGGGTGGATGAACACGCGGGCGTGACGGCGATCGAGCTCGTCGAACACCGGCTCGAGCGTGGCGTCGCCGAGGTAGGTGCCGTCGGCGTTGGTGAGCAGCGCGACCCCGTCGACGTCCAGGGTGTCATACGCGTGCGCGATCTCGTCGAGGGTGCCCTCGACGTCGGGCAGCGGCAGCGACGCCAGCTGGCCGAACCGCGTCGGGTGCCGCTCGATGGCGCGGAAGCCGGCCTCGTTGACCTCGCGCGCGAGCGATCGAGCCGCGGCTTCGTCGCCGAAATGCACGCCGGGCGACGAGATCGACAGCAGCGCGACGGCGATGTCGAGGCGGTCGAGCACCTCGACGTGGCGGTCGACGTCCCACTCCGGCAGCGTGGGGAACCCGTCAGGTTGCTGATGGCCTGCAGCCTCGGCCGCGGCTCGGTAACCGGCGGGCAGGAAGTGCGCGTGGACGTCGATGCGGCCAGTGGTCATCGCGCGGGCCGAATCGAGACCGGCAGCGAGCCGAGCTCGACGGTGAGGAGGTCGTGGCCGACCGTGAGATTGCCCTCGTACCCACCCGCGCGCACGTCGGCCGCAAAGGCGGCCGCGTCGTCGTCGTTGGTCGGCGGCGGGATGAGGTGGGTGAGCACGAGGTGACCGACGCCGGCCGTCTTGGCGAGGGCGCCGAGCGCGACTGTGTCGGCGTGGTAGTCGAAGATGTGCTCGAAGGGCGTGCCTTCGATGAGCGAGCGCATCACGGTCGTGCGGCACGCTTCGTGCACGAGCAGGTCGGCGCCGCGCGCGAGGTCGAGCACCTCGTCGCAGACGCGGGTGTCGCCCGAGATCACGACGACGGCCGCCGGCGTCGTGACGCGGTAGGCGACCGCCTCGGCGACCGGCTCGTGATGCACGGCCACGGCTTCGACGCGGACCTCGCCGTCGTCGCTGCACCACACCTCGACCGGCACCGTGGGCAGCGCGAACGGCCGGATGTCGAGCGCGGGAGGCGCCGGCTGCACGTGCTGCACCCGCACCGCGATGTCGGCCGAGTACGCGTCGAGCATCGCAGCCGCGAAGCGCGTGGTGTCGCCGTCGACGGCGACGATCGGCAGCGGTCCGGCCGGGTGCAAGGTGCCCTGTAGCCACCTCGTCATCACCACATCGGCCAGGTCGATCACGTGATCGCTGTGCACGTGGGTCAGGAGCACGGCGCTGAGCTCGTGCAGCGCGCAGCCGGCGTCGGCGAGGCGGAGCACGGTGCCGCGTCCGGTGTCGACCTGGAGCGCGGTCGCCCCATGGCGGACGAGCACGCCCGGACCGGCGCGGCCCGGACTGGGGTGCGGGACCCCGGTGCCAGTGAGCGTGACCGACGTGGACGCCATCAGGTGCAGCGGTTCCGGATCGTGCCGATGCCCTCGATCCAGGTCTCGAGCACCTCGCCCTTCTGCAGGAACCGAGCCGGTTGGCGGGTGGCACCGATGCCGGCCGGCGTGCCGGTGAAGAGCACGTCGCCCGGGAGCAGCGGTAGTACCGCGGAGAGCTCAGCGACGAGCTGCGGCACGCTGAAGATCAGGTCGCTGGTGCGCGCGTCCTGTACGACCTCACCGTCGACCGAGCAGCCGAGGGCGAGATCGTTCGGGTCGGGCACCTCGTCGATCGTGACGATCCACGGCCCCATCGGCCCGAAGCCGCGGCGCGACTTGCCGAGCGAGAACTGCGCGCCGGCGGCGAACTGCAGGTCCCGGTCGCTGATGTCCTGGCCGACGGTGAGCCCCGCGACGTGCGCCCACGCGTCCGCTTCGCTGACGCGATCGGCGCGCGTGCCGATCACGGCGACGAGCTCGACCTCCCAGTCGATGGTGCCGTTGACGATCTCGATGTCGTCGAACGGTCCCGACAGCGACGCGGGGAATTTGGTGAACGTCGCGGGGACGCTCGGTACGGCCATGCCCGACTCCTCCGCGTGGCTCCGGTAGTTCAGCCCGATGGCGAACACCTGCCGTGGCGTCGGCACCGGGCCGCGGAGGTCGGCCTCGACGAGGGGCGCGGAACCGGCGGTGACCGTCGCCGCGAAGGCGGCGAACGCGGGCCAGTCGTCGTAGATGCTCATCGAGTCGGGACCGAAGCGGCCATCGGAGACCTTGGCGATGTCGGCGATCTCGTCACCGAGGACGAGCACGGCGCGGTCGTTGCTGTTGGCGAGCTTCATGTGAGGGCTCCGTTTGCGAGGTGGTAGCGAAGGTCGACGAGCAGCGCAGCGGCGTCCGTGGCCGTCGCCGCTGTGCCGTAAAGGTAGAAGTCGGGTCGCTGCAGTGCCCACGTCGCGTCGTGCTCGGCGAACCAGCGCGCGTAGGTCGGGTCGGGCGCTGGGATCGCGATGATGCGGCCGCCGATCGACGCGAACCACGCGCTCGCGTCGGCGTCGACCGGCGCCGCGTCGCCGTCGACGGTGAGCAGACGCCAGCCGGCGCCCTCGACGTCGTCGAACAGCGCGCCGTCGAGCTTGCCTTGCACCATCTGGCGGCCGGCGTGGGCGGCGGTGGGGTGGATGCAGCCGGTGTCGATGTCGGGCAGACCGGGTGCCGGGGCCGGTTCGTCGCCGACACCAGCGGCCATCGCGGCGTCGCGGGCCGCCGCTTCCTCGGGATCGGGAACGCAGATGACCTTGCCGAGCTCCATCGAGAAGTCGATCGCCGTACGCGCGCTGGGCAGGCGCTCGGCCTGGTAGCAGTCGAGCAGCGCGTCGCTCGCGTGCCCGGCGAGCACGGCGTCGAGCTTCCACGCGAGGTTGGCGGCGTCGCGCAGGCCGGCGCACATGCCCTGCCCTGCGAACGGCGGCATCAGATGCGCGGCGTCGCCCGCGAGCAGCACCCGCCCCGCGCGCCACCGCTCGGCGTACCGCGCGTTGAACGTGTAGACCGCATGCCGCTCGAGGGTCGCGTTGGCCGGGTGCACGTCCCATGGCTCGAGCAGCTCCCACGCGCGCTGCTCGTCGTTCAGGTCGTCGAGCGACTCGTCGGGCAGGCGCATGAACTCCCACCGACGGCGACCGGGGCCGCCCGACACCACCGTGGTAGGTCGCGCCGGATCGCAGATCTGCACGTTGATCGGATCGAACACGCGCGGCTCGTCGAGGATGACATCGACGATGAGCCAGTCGTAGAAGAAGCCGAGATCGTGCACGTCGATGGCGGCCAGCGTGCGGACAGTGCTGTTCGCACCGTCGCAGCCGACGACGTAGCGCGTGGTGAGCGTTGTGCCGTCTGCCGCGCGCACGACGACATGGTCGTCGTGCTGATCGATGCCCGTCACCTCGACGCCGCGGCGCACCTCGACGGCCGCCAGCTCGGTCGCGCGCCGGCGAAGCACAGCCTCGGCTTTGGGCTGGTTGAACATCGACGACGCCGGCCACCCCGACGGGCCATTGCCCCGTTGACCGAAGCGGAGCAGCGTCGTGCCCGCGGCGTTGCGCCACTCGTAGATGTCGGCGGGCTCGCTGCACGCGCGCATCTCCTCGCCGACGCCGCACGACTGGAAGATGCGCCCGACCTCGTGGTCGAAGTGCACGGCGCGCGGCAGCGGGTAGGGCTCGGGCCAGCGCTCGAGCACGACCACCGACCGGTCGAGCTGCCCGAGCAGGATCGCCAGCGCGTTGCCGACCGGTCCGTAGCCGACGATCACGACATCGGCGTCGACCGCGCGCATCAGGCTTGCCGCAGCGGCTGGTGTCCCCACGCGCTGATGCGGTCGTAGACGCGGTTGCCGGTCCAGTCGTCGGTCACGACCTTGGCACCGTGACCGACCTCGACCTGGAAGCCGGCGGGGCTGGCGACGTAGAAGCTGAACATGCCGTCGTTGTCGTGACGGCCGAGGCCGTTGGGGATGGGGAGGTCGGTCGCCCACGCGCGATCGAACGCGGCGCCGACGTCGTCGCGGCTCTTCGTTTCGACCATGAGGTGGTGCAGCTTCTGCGGCAGCTCGAACGGCGCCTTCGCGACCGCGACGGTGTGGTGCCGCGCGTTGCAGTGGTAGAAGTGCACCTCGAGCGCGATCCCCGGCGCGAGCTCCATCTCGAGCCAGTCCGACTGGCCGAGCCCGAGGCCCTCGACCAGGAACCGATGCGACTCGTCGAAAGCCATCGTCGCGAACACGACATGCCCGAAGCCCACGCCTTCGGTGAGGAAGCCATCGGGCATCAGCGACGAGTCGAAGGGCGCGGCCGCGTCCTCCAGGCCGACGACGATCTCGACCAGCACACCCCACGGCGCGCTCATGCGAGCGAGGCGCGCGACGCGACGCGCCTGCAGATCGTCGGCATCACCTTCGCTCACGTCGGCGCCGGCGGCGCGCAAGCGCGCGACGACGCGATCGAACGCGTCGTCGTCAGTGGCCTGGAAGCCGACGAACGTCGCGTCATTCGCGTCGCCCGGCTCGACGATGACGCGGTGCACCTTGCCGTCGTTGCGCCACGTCAACGTGTCGACGCCGATCGCGTCGCCGGGCAGCAGGCCGATCACGTCGGCGAAGAACGAGCTGAGCGATGCCGGGTCGGGCACTTCGATGCCGAGGTAGGCGAGTTCGATGTCGCGTTGCATGGTGTGTCCTTTGTCTCAGGAGCCGAAGAGAAGGGTGATGACGGCGTCGGCGTGCTGCTCGATGACGTCGTCGGCGAACGGATCGATGCCCGACAGCCGACGGCACTCGGGTGCGAGGACGAACATCGTCGGCGCCGCGCCGGTGAGCAGGTAGTAGAGGTGCGCGGGCGGGATCGCCGGGAGGTGACCCTGCGCGGTGAGCCGCGCGAACGCAGCGGTCGTCGCCTCATAGAGCGGCCTCACGTGGCGCTCGACGAGCCAGTCCATGCGGGGCCCGTCGATCTTCGATTCGGCGGTGATGATGCGGTGCAGCTGTGGGTAGCGCGCGGAGAAGTGCACGAACTCGCGCACGAGCAGCTTCTGCGTCGTCACCTCGTCGACGCCGCGCAACCCCGCGGCGCGCGCGCCGAGGGCATCGTTGAGCGTTGCGAAGAGCCGGTCGACCGCGGCGCGCCACAGCTCGTCCTTCGAGGAGAAGTGGTAGTTGAGCAGCGGCTGGGTCACGCCCGCCCGCGTGGCGATCTCGCGCGTCGTCGCACCCTCGAACGAGCGCTCCGAGAACACATCGAGGGCGGCGTCGAGGATCGCTTCGCGCGTCGAGTCGGCAGAGCGGCGCGTCACCCGGGCCAATGTCGTGTCGGTCACGGATCTGAGTCTTATCAAGCGATCAGACTATTGACAAGACTCTGATCGTACGATCAGGCTGCGCGGATGGGCACGTACAAGGACCGCTTCGGCCCGCACAATCCGGACGAGACCTATGTCCCGCATGCGTTCGACGAGCACCTCGTCGACCTCGGCGAGATCGAGATGAACCACGTCAGCGTCGGTGACGACGCGAAGCCGGCGCTCTTGCTCGTCCCTGGCCAGACCGAGTCCTGGTGGGGTTACGAGAGCGCGCTGCCGCTACTCGCCGAGCACTTCAACGCGTTCGCCGTCGACCTGCGCGGCCAAGGCCGCTCAACGCGCACGCCCGGGCGCTACACGCTCGACCTCATGGGCGACGACCTCGTGCGCTTCATCGACGAGGTCATCGGGCGGCCGACGATCGTCAGCGGTCTGTCGTCGGGCGGCGTGCTGTCGGCGTGGCTGTCCGCGTACGCCAAGCCCGGCCAGGTCGTCGCCGCCCACTACGAGGACCCACCGCTGTTCGCGTCGGAGCTCACGCCCGCCACCGGCACGTCGGTCCGGCAGGCCATCGGTGCGATGTTCCACCTGTGGAGCACGTTCCTCGGCGACCAGTGGAGCATCGGTGATTGGGAGGGCATGCAGGCCGCGGCGCCGACATTCCTCCCCGCGTGGATGGCCGCGTTCATCACGCCGAGCGATGGCCCGCCGCAGAACCTCAAGGAGTACGACCCCGAGTGGGGCCGCGCGTTCTGGTCGGGCACGGTCGCCGCGTCGTGCGACCACGGTCGGATGCTGGCGAGCGTGAAGGCGCCGGTGCTGTTCACGCACCACTTCCGCCTCGTCGACGACAACGGCGTGCTCATGGGCGCGATCTCCGACGTCCAAGCCGCACGGGTGCGCGCGCTGGTCGAGGGGGCGGGCCAGCGGTTCGACTACCGCACGTTCCCGGAGATGGGCCACTCGATGCACGGCCAAGACCCGAAGCTCTTCACCGACACGCTCGTCGACTGGGCGTCGACAGTCGTCTAGTCATCCCAACGGTGGCACGCCGAGTGCGACCGAGCTCGGCGTCACAGCCTTCGCTGCTCGTACTGCGGCGGCATCCGACGGACTTACACGCCGAACCCAATGGGGGTCGCACTCGCGAGAACCTGAGCCCGTTGTTGGAGCTCTACGACTCGATGGCGCGCCCGCACGAATCCTTGGATTTCGGTGATGAACCGTGCGGAGATGGTCGAATGAGCAGCCGATCGACAGACGTCTGAACAAAGTCGGCGCCCAAGTAGAGGTTGCGGGCCGCGTCGGTCTCGAAGCCGACCTTCAGGCGGCGGGCGCCCTTGTGTGCAAGGCGGTCGAGGCCGTTCGTCAGCAACATGCGGGCGAGGGGGCGTCGCTGGTAGTCGTCCTCGACGCGCATGGGTTCGAGAAGTCCGACCAGCGTCGTGAGGTCGAACCAAAACAACGCGTCGCCGGCGACCCTGCAATCCGTGTCCCGGGGGCGGCGCCACCACCACTGCACGTCGGCGGCCTCCCACATTCCGTTGAGCGGATCCGTGAGGCGAGCGCGCTGCAGGACCGTGGTCGTCGCGTTCAACCGCCCGAGGCCCGCCAGCAGCTC
>DASXPN010000057.1:0-20828 GCA_036493595.1 Acidimicrobiales bacterium
GAGGCGTCCGCCGCTGATGACGTCGACCGTGCTCGTGATCTTGGCCAGCAGCGCGGGGTTGCGGTACGGCGCGCACCCCACCATCTGGCCGAGGCGGACGCGGCTCGTGCGCTGGCTGATCGCGGCCATCACCGTCCAACACTCGAACATCGCCTCGTGCGCGGGCACCGGCACGTTGTGGAAGTGGTCGTACACCCAGATCGAGTCGTAGCCGAGCTCCTCCGCCATCACCGCGACCTCGACGGCCTTGGCCCACTTCGCCTCAGCCCCGCTGATCGACGACAACTCCATCTTCCAGCCCTGCGGAATGAACGCGCCGAACGTGATGTGGGTCATGAGCTGCGACCATATCCGGGCCGGTCCTCTCCTACGATCCTGCCCGTGCTCCGACGGCGATGGCGTGTAGCGGCCGTCATCGTGGTGGCGGTGTTGGTCGCCGCCTGCAGCGATCATCGATCGCCGTTGGCCGCGACCGGCGGCAGCGCAAGTTCGTCGGGCGGACCCGGATCGGGGGCACCGGGGTCGGGCTCGTCGGGTGCGGGCGGCCCGTTCGTGCCTGCTCCACTCGCCTGGAGGTCATGCGGCGGGCGACTCAAGTGCGCATCGCTCGTCGTCCCCCTCGACTACTCGAACCCGTCCGGGCCGACGATCACGCTGGCCCTCGACGACGTGCCCGCCCGCAAGCCGGACCAGCGGATCGGTTCGTTGCTCGTGAACCCGGGCGGGCCCGGAGGCTCGGGTCTCGACTTCGCATCGGGGATCGAGTTGCCCCCCGAAGTCCTCGATCGGTTCGACATCATCGGCTTCGACCCGCGGGGCGTCGGCCAGAGCACGCCGGTCCAATGCGGCGATCAGACCGTTCCCGCGTTCCGCCAGGTCGACTCCGACCCGGAGAACGCGAGCGAGCAAACCGATCTCGACAACGCCGCGAAGACAGTGGCCGACGACTGCGGCCAGCACGCGGGCGACCTCCTCGCGCATCTCGGGACCGATGACGTGGCGCGCGACGTCGACACCATCCGTCTGGCCCTCGGCGAGCAACAGATCAGCTACTACGGCGCGTCGTACGGCACGCTGATCGGGCTGCGGTACCTCGCGTTGTTCCCGCAGGGGGCGCGGGCCGTCGTGCTCGACGGTGTGGTCGATCCGACGCAGGACTTCGAAGCGTTCCTGCGCCAGCAGACGATCGCGTTCGACGCGCAGCTCAACGCGGTGTTCGACGGGTGCGCCACCGGGTCGGCGTGCCCGCCCGGCGGCGCTCGGGCGGCATACGACCAGGTCGCGTCGAACGTCGAGACGCAGCCGATCAAGACCCGCAACGGCGAAGCGCTGGGTCCGTCGGAGTTGCCGGTGGCCGCGCTCATCCCGACCTACGACCCGACGACGGCCTCGATCTTCTACCAAGGCCTGAAGGACGCGTTGAACGGGGACGGCACCACACTCGTGACGTTGTTCCAGGAGTACGAACAGTCCGCCGACTACGCGGTGTACGCCGGTGTCGAGTGCACTGACTCACCCCATCCGGTCGGTCCCGACGCCTACAAGGCGTTCGCCGATCAGTTGATCGCGTTGTCCCCCAGGCTCGGCGGCGCCATCGCCAACGAATTGCTGCCGTGCGCGTTCTGGCCCGCGCCCGTGCACGACATCACCGGTCCGGTCACGGGCGTGGGTGGACCACCGGTGCTGGTGGTCGGCAACACCGGCGACGCGGCCACGCCGTACCAACAGGCAGTGGACGTGGCGAAGACGTTGGTGAACGGTCGCCTGGTCACGTTCGACGCCACCGGTCACACCGCGCTCGGGCGCAGCCAGTGCGTGGCGGACGCCGAGGCCAAGTACTTCGTCGATCTCACCCTTCCGCCGGACGGCACGGTGTGCAGCCAGTAGGACTGCCTCGCTAGCTTCGCTCCTTCATGGAGTTCAACCTCGCTCAGGTGCACGAGGCGATCGCCGAGGCGATCCCCGACAAGGAGTGCATCGTCTTCCGCGACCGGCGCCTCACGTGGGCTGACGTCACCGAGCGCACCCGCCGGCTCGCCAACGTCCTCGGCGGCGCCGGGCTCGGTGCTCGGGTCGACGGGCGGGCCGGGCTCGGCGGTCACGAGTCCCATGAAGACCACCTCGCCATCTACCTCTACAACGGCAACGAGTACCTCGAGTCCATGCTCGGCGCGTTCAAGGCGCGCGTCGCGCCGGTCAACGTCAACTACCGGTATGTGGCAGAAGAGTTGCAGTACCTGCTCGACAACAGCCAGGCGCGCGCCATCGTCTTCCACTCGCAGTTCGCGCCGACGCTGGCCGAGGTCCTTCCCGATCTGCCTCGCCTCTCGCTGCTCCTGCAGGTGCAGGACGAGTCCGGCAACGACTTGCTCGAAGGAGCGACGTGGTACGAGGACGCGCTGGCAGCCGCGTCACCGGATCTTCCCGCGTGCGCCGCGGAGTGGTCACCCGACGACCTCTACATCCTCTACACCGGAGGCACCACCGGGATGCCGAAGGGTGTGCTCTGGCGGCAGCACGACATCTTCATCTCCGTGATGGGCGGCGCGGTCGCCGGCGCGGCGCACGAGTCGCTCGAGTCGGTCGTCGAGGCGGCGAAGAACGGGATGCTGCGGGTCATGCCCGCGGCGCCGTTCATGCACGGCGCCGGACACTGGATCGCGTTCCTCGCCATGAACGGCGGCAACACGGTGTTCGTCCAGGACGAAGTTCGGCGACTCGATCCGAAGGACGTGTTGACGCTCGTCGAGCGCGAGAAGATCAGCTTCCTGCAGATCGTGGGCGACTCGTTCGCGCGACCGATCCTCGACGAGATGGAGACGGCCGCGTACGACATGTCGTCGATGTTCATCATTCTCTCCGGCGGTGCACCGCTGAACTCCACGCTGAAGCAGCGTTTTCTCGCGCTGTTGCCGAACGCGATGATCCTCGACGGCATGGGCTCGTCCGAGGGCGGCGGGCAGATGACGCAGGTATCGACGGCGGGTTCCGACGTGTCGACGGGAACGTTCACACCGTCCCCCGGCACGTGCATCGTGAGCGAGGACTTCACCCGTCTGCTCGAGCCCGGATCCGACGAGATCGGTTGGGTCGCGATGAAGGGCCACGTCCCCCTCGGCTATCTCGGTGATCCCGAGAAGAGCGCGAAGACGTTCCCGGTCATCGACGGCGTGCGCTACTCGATCCCGGGCGACCGTGGCCGCCAACACACGGACGGCATCGTCGAGATGCTCGGGCGCGACTCCGTCACCATCAACTCCGGCGGCGAGAAGATCTTCGCCGAGGAGGTCGAAGCGGCGCTCGGGCATCATCCCGCGGTGTACGACGCGGTCGTGTGCGGACGGGCAAGTGAGCAGTGGGGCCAGGAGGTGGTGGCCATCGTTCAACTGCGCGAAGGAATCTCCGGCGGACCGGACATCGAGCGCGAGTTGCTCGACGAGTGCGCCAAGCACATCGCCCGCTACAAGTTCCCGAAGGCATTCCTGTTCGTGGACACCGTTCTGCGGTCACCGGCCGGCAAAGCCGACTACCGCTGGGCCAAGGACCTCGCCGCCTCCGCCGCTCCCGCCTCCCCCGCCTCGTGACCCACGGCGAACTCCGGGTCCATTGCGGGGCCATAGGCCCGCAATGGCGCCAACAGTCGCCCGACGCAGGTCGCGAGTCGCAGCTCCCTAGTCGCTAGGGGACGCGGGCGCGGATGGCGGGCCAGGCCGCCAGGGTCCGCAGCGAGGCAAGGTCGGGTTCCCCGTCGAGCAGGGCACCCGAATCGAGTCCCTCGTCGATGGAGCGATTGAGCCACTCGAGCGCATAGGCGTCGTCGCCGGCGCGCGCCAACGCAGTGGCGGCATCGAATGCCGGTTGGACGCGGCCGGCGCGTCCGTCCGTGTACAGCAACTGCGCCACCGCGGCGGCGTCGGCGAAGCAACCTGCGTAATGCAGGTGGCTTTGCAGCGACGCGGCAGCGCGAGGGCCTCCCGGTCCTGATTGTAGGAGCCGCGTGGCGAGTGGGAGCACTTTCCCGGCCCGCGATGCGGCGACCGCGGCGGCGAGATCGGACGCACCCGACGGCGCCACCAGGTACGCGTTGGTGAGCGAGTCGAGGTCGTCGGGCACGCGACCGACATCGGCAATGCGCACGGGGCGAGGGCTGGACTGCGCCGGCGACCGCGCCGCGGCCTGTGCCGCGGACTGCCCCGAGGAGCGCGGCGCGGCGGGGTGACGCTCCTGGGCAAGGCTGGCGAAGTTCATGATGCCGAACAACAACGCGAACATCCCGCCGAACTGGTTGCCGGTCTCGAAGAAGTAGAGCGCCCCGAGTCCGGCGACGACGACCGCCACCATGCGCGCCGGTCGCTCCCCGAGGATGACGGCCGCGATGTTGCCGCCGTCGAGCGGCAGCACCGGCATGAGGTTGGCGACCGACCACACGATGTTGACCCACGCGATGTCGTGCACGATCACGTACCGGTTGTACGACTCCGCCGCCCACGCCCCGTCCTTCAACAGGTAGGCCGGGAAGCCGAGCAACAACAGGGCGGCGAGCGGCCCCGCGATGCTCACCGCGATCGATTCGGTGCGAGACCGGTGGCCGGCGCTGCCTACGGTCACGCCGCCGAATGCATAGAGCAGCACGTGCGGTTGCTGCTGATAGGCGCGCAGCATGAACGCGTGGCCCAGCTCGTGCACGAGAATCGACACGAGGACGATCGCCACCCACGCGACCAACAACCATCCCTCACGGGCGCCGTAGCCCAGGAACACCGCGAGCAACCAGAACGACCAGTCGACGCGAACCGGTACGCCGCCGATGCGAAGGTGGGCACGTTCGTCCGGCATCGGAGATGACGATACGGTCCCGGTCGTCATGGTGTCCCGCCAGCGCACCGAGGCTCCGCTGCCCGAGGGCGAGGAGAAAGTCCGTGCCGTGCGGACGATGTTCGACTCGATCGCGCCGCGCTACGACCTCGTGAACCGCATCATGACGTTCCGCATGGACGTCGGCTGGCGCCGGCGGACGGTGCGATCGCTGGCGCTGGCACCCGGATCGGTCGTACTAGACCTCGCCTGCGGGACCGGTGACCTGTGCCGCGAGCTGGCGCACAATGGACTCGTCCCGATCGGTGTCGACTTCTCCTACGGCATGCTCGCCGCAGCCCGCACGCCGGCGCCGCTGGTCCAGGGCGACGCGCTGCAACTCCCGGTGCCGGATGGATCGGTCGACGGCGCGACCTGCGGGTTCGCGTTGCGCAACTTCCGCGCCCTTCCCCCGTTCCTCGCATCGCTGGCGCGTGCGGTTCGACCCAACGGTCGCATCGCGCTGCTCGAGGTGGCCGAGCCCGCCAACCCGGTGCTGCGGTGGGGCCACGGCGTCTACTTCGGCAAGGTAGTGCCTCGGATCGGCGCGCTGCTGTCCGATGGCGCCGCGTACCGCTACCTGCCGCGCTCGGTCGAGTACCTGCCGCCCACGGACGAGATGATGGCGATGGTGCGCGACGCCGGCTTCCCGGACGCGACCCGCACGGCGTTGTCAGCGGGCATCGCGCAACTGATCACCGGGACGCGCGCGTGAAGGCGATCACTCGTGGGCTCGATGCGGATGTCGACCTCGCCACGGCCGGCGAGTTGTTGTTCGAGCGGGGTCGTGCCGGTGTGGCCGGGGTCGGATGCGTCGCGCGCGCTCGCCTCGACGAGATCGACGACGTGTTGCGCGCCATCGACGTCGACGACGAGGTCGGGAGGCCCGGATGCGGGCCGATCGCGCTCGGCGTGCTGCCCTTCGACGTGGATGCGGGCGCCGCGGCCGAGTTCATCGTGCCGGCTGAGGTGTTCGGTCGGGCCGAAGACGGCACGCGCTGGCACACCGTCGTCACGACCGATGTCGCGGCCTCCGGTGCCACCACGCTCGCCGGGCCCATCGGACCCCGTGAGGATCAAGTCGCCTCAGTCGCCTCAGTCGCGGCACCGGCGCGGTTCTCGGTCGAGCCGACCCGGTCGCCCGAATCGTGGTGCGAGCTCGTCGCACAGGCGACCAAGCAGATGGCCGACGGCGGTCTGCGCAAGGTGGTCCTTGCCCGCGAAGTCGTCGTAACCGCGGACGAACCGTTCGACCTGACCGCCGTGCTGGCACGGCTACGGGCGACCTACCCGGGCTGCCACGTGTTCTCGGTCGACGGGTTCGTCGGTGCCAGCCCCGAGTTGCTGGTGTCGCGCGCCGGCGACATGGTGCGATCGCATCCCATGGCGGGCACCGCGCCGCGCGGCGGCGACCCGACGAGCGACGCGCGTTTGGCCGCGTCGCTGCTGGCGTCGGCGAAGGATCGTCAGGAGCACCAGATCACCATCGACATGGTCCACGACACGCTGCTGCCGTGGTGCTCCTTCCTCGACTACGAGGCCGAGCCGTCGATCGTCCCCGTCGCGAACGTGCAACACCTCGCGACGCTGGTCGAGGGACGGCTGAGCTCGCCTGCACCATCGGTGCTCGAGTTGGTCCAGGCGTTGCATCCGACGCCGGCGGTGTGCGGCTCGCCTCGCAACGTTGCGCTCGCGTTCATCCGGGAGCACGAGGGATTCGATCGTGGCCGGTACGCGGGGGCGGTCGGGTGGGTCGACGCTCGGGGCAACGGCACGTGGGCCGTCGGCGTCCGCGGCGCCGACATCGATGGTCCCGTCGCTCGGGTGTGTGCGGGCAACGGGATCGTCGTCGACTCGGACCCGGCGACCGAGCTGGCCGAGACACGGGCGAAGCTGCAAGCGATGCTGAGCGCCCTCGTCCGCCCTTGACGAACCCAGCGAATGTTGGTGCCATTGCGGGGCGCACGCCCCGCAATTGACCCGGAGTTCGGCGGTATCAGGCGCGGGCGTCGAGGGCGGCGGCCACGGCGGCGTTGAGCTCGGCGTGCAGGGTGGCGTTCGCCGCTCGATCGGTGCGGACGACGACGAGCCACACCCCACCCGCGTCCATCGTCGAGCGGACAGCCGCCTCAACAGTGTCGGCCGCCTCGACGATGAGCGACGCGATGCCGTGCGCGGCCGCAAGGTCTTCGGGCTTCACGCCGTGCGGGGTGCCGAAGAGTTGTTCGAACCGCGATCGGTCGAGCGCTGTCGACTGCGGCAGGAACGAGAAGATGCCGCCGCCGTCGTTGTCGATCACCGCGATCGTGAGGTCGACGTCGCGGGCTCCGACCGCGACGAGCGCGGTGGAGTCGTGCAAGAACGCGATGTCACCGAGCAGCACGGCGGTCGGCGCGCGGGATGCGAGCGCGACGCCGATGGCGGTCGAAATGGTGCCGTCGATGCCGTTGGCGCCGCGGTTGGCATACACCTCGACATCGGCGCGCGGTCGCGCATACCACTCGAGGTCGCGTACCGGCATCGACGACGCGGCAACGAGGCGACCACCGGTCGGTAACGCGGCGAGCACCGCGCGCGCGACGTGGGGCTCGGTCGGTCGCTCGTCGGACGCGAGCCGTTCGGCGATCGCGGCCTCTGCGATGTCGTCGACCGCGCGCCACTGCTCGAGCCAGCCGCGATCGGGCTCGTCGAAGGTGGCGCCGCCCGCGAGCATCTGCGCAGCGCGATGGCCGGGGTCGCGCCACGATCGAGACACGACGAACTGCGGCGCGTCGCATCCGTCGAGCCACTCATTGACGATTCGCGATGCCGGGGGCGGCCCGATGCGCACGATCGCATCGGGGCGCAACGCGTCGGCGGTGGGCCGATGACGCAAGAACGCATCTGCGTGGGTGACGCCGCTCGGTCCGCACAGGCGGCTTCGTGCGTCGGCGAGCACGGGACACGCTCGGCTGCTCAACGACGGATCCGCGCCCGCACCTGCGACGAACAGCACACGCCGGCCGGCGACTGGAGTGGCCGGTGTGGCATTGGGAGCCGGCGCGGTCACGGTCACCCAGGATGCGCCGCCCGCTCGTCCGGCAGGCAGCGGGCCGGCGCGACCGACGAGCGGCTCGCGGAACGGCAGGTTGAGGTGGACCGGCCCGGCCGGTGGCGCGGTCGCGATCGCCACCGCTCTTGCCGCCATCGACCGCCATGAGTGCGTGGCCGCCTCGTCCGCAACCCCGAGATCGACGAACCAACGCACGGCGCGTCCGTAGAGGTGGGTCTGGTCGATCGCCTGCGGCGCACCGACGTCACGCAGCTCGGGCGGGCGATCCGCGGTGCACACGATCAGCGGCACCTCACCGAGGTGCGCTTCGACGACCGCGGCGTGCAGATGCGTCGCCGCGGTGCCGCTCGTCGTGAGGACGACCGCCGGCGTGCCCGAGGCGGTGCCGACGCCGAGGGCCGCGAAGCCTGCGGCGCGCTCGTCATGGAAGACATGGACCGCGATCTCGTCGCGATCAGCCAGCGCGAGCGCGAGTGGCGTCGACCGCGATCCGGGGGCGACGACGGCGTGACGCACGCCGGCGCGCAACCATTCGTCCACCAGCGTCGCCGCGAACGTCGCTTGCGCCGTCACCGGGAGGTCCGCCATCGGTCCATCTTCGTGCAAGTGTGGGACCGGTGCGCGACGAGCAGCCTCAGGGCGCGCTGCATTCGATAGCCGAGGGTCATGGCGCGCGGGTCGTGCTCGTGCACGGCTTCACCCAGAACAGCAACTGCTGGGGCCCGCTCGCCGACGACCTCGTACGCGATCACGAGGTCGTCCGCGTCGACGCACCGGGCCATGGCGGGTCATCGACGGTCCACGCCGGACTGCACGACGGTGGACGGCTCATCGCCGCGAGCGGCGGTCACGCGACGTACATCGGCTACTCGATGGGGGCGCGTTTCGCATTGCACCTCGCGCTCGATCAGCCGCAACTCGCGCGCGGTCTCGTACTCATCGGTGGGACCGCCGGCATCGATGACGACGACGAGCGAGCCGAACGCAAACGAGCGGACGACGCGAACGCGGCGCGCCTCGAGCGTGATGGTCTCGAGCCATTCCTGGACAGATGGTTGGCCCAGCCGTTGTTCGCCGGGTTGCCGAAGGCGATGCAGTTCCGCGACGAGCGTTCGACCAACACGATGGAGGGGTTGGCTTCGAGCTTGCGACTCGCCGGGACAGGATCGCAGGCCGCCTTGTGGTCCGAGTTGCACCGGCTCGACATGCCCGTGCTCGCGATCGCCGGCGCCGACGACACGAAGTTCTGCGCGGCCGCTGAACGCATGGTTGCCGCCATCGGCGCCAACGCCACGACGGCCTTCATCCCGGACGCGGGCCACACGGCCCACCTCGAGCAGCCCCGTCGTTCAGTCGACACTGTGCGGGCGTGGCTCGACGTCCACGGGCTGTGACACTCGCGCTCTGAGCGGCTCAGCCCGACAGCGCGATCCCTGCCGCGAACAGCACGCCGAACGCGAGTTGAACGCGTCCCGTGGCAACGAGCACCGGAATCAGCGCCGGCCCGCGCGCTCCCGACAAGACGGCAGTTACCGGCTTCTGGGCCAGCAGGAGGGCGCCGAGCGCGATCGCGGCGATCGGCCGGCTCCCGAGCCCGCCGACGAACGGCACCGCCACGAACGCGCCAACGATCAACGCGACGTACAGGATCCGCGTGCGATGGTCGCCGAGTCGCACCGCGAGCGTGCGCTTGCCGACTTGCGTATCGCTCGGTATGTCGCGCAGGTTGTTCGTGACGAGTAGCGCCGTCGCCAGCAAGCCGACCGGTATCGACGCTGCGAGCGAGAGCCCCGTGATCCGCTCCGTCTGCACGTACGTCGAACCGACGGTGGCGACGACGCCGAAGAACAGGAACACGAAGAGCTCACCGAAGCCCGCGTACCCGTACGGCTTCGGACCGCCCGTGTAGAGCCATCCCGCGGCGAACGACGCGGCGCCGACGAACACCAGTCGCCAGTCCACCGCGATCGCGAGCGCGAGCCCCGCGACGCCGGCCAATGCAAACGATCCGATCGCAGCGCGCTTCACCGCTTCTGGTGATGCGAGCCCCCAACCGACCAGTCGAGGCGGACCGACGCGTTGCCCGGGATCGTCAGTGCCGCGCTTGCCGTCGCTGTAGTCGTTGGCGAAGTTGGTGCCGACCTGGATGAAGACGGCGGCGAGCAGCGCCGCGATCGCGCGCCACCACACGATGCCCCGCCCTGCGCCGGTGACGCCGACCGCGCAGGCAGTGCCGACGAGCACCGGCACGATCGCGGCGGGAAGGGTGCGCGGGCGCGCACCGGCGATCCATTTGTTCACGGGCGACGGGGAAACTGCGAGAAGGCAGGCGGCCGCTTCGCCTTGTAAGCCTCGCGACCTTCCTGCGCCTCCGGCGCGCCGTAGAAGAGAAGGTTGGCGTCGTGCGCCAGTTGCTGGATGCCGGCGAGACCGTCCTCGTCCGCATGGAAGCTCGCCTTCAACAGCCGCAACGCAAACGGCGACAGCTGCAGCATCTCCGTACACCACTTGACCGTCTCGATCTCGAGCTCCTCGAGCGGGACGACGGTGTTGACGAGGCCCATGTCGAGCGCTTCCTGCGCGCCGTACTGGCGGCACAGGAACCAGATCTCCTTCGCCTTCTTGGGTCCGACGAGCCGCGACAGCAGGCTGGCACCGAAGCCGCCGTCGAAGCTGCCGACCTTCGGGCCCGTCTGACCGAAGCGAGCGTTGCCGGCCGCGATCGTGAGATCGCATACGACGTGGAGCACGTGACCGCCGCCGATGGCGTAGCCGGCCACCATGGCCACGATCGGCTTCGGCAATCGTCGCATCTGCACTTGCAGGTCGGTGACGTGGAACCGGCCGACGCCGTGCTTGGCTGCTTCGTCCTCGGCCAAGTAGCCCGTGTCACCGCGCACGCGCTGATCACCACCCGAGCAGAAAGCCATGTCGCCTTCGCCGGTCAGGATGATCACGCCGACCGAGAGGTCTTCGCGCGCGCGCTCGAACGCGTCCGCGAGCTCGATCAACGTCTGGGGACGGAACGCGTTACGCACCTCCGGGCGACAGATCGTGAGCTTCGCGATCGTTCCGAACTCGTGTGACGCGGCGTCCGCGCTTGCACCGGCCTCGGCCGGTGGTTCGGCGACTTCGTAACGGATGTCGGTGTAGCCGTGATCGCCGGCCGGTTTCCACTCCGCGCCGGGCTTGATCGTCGACGGTTCACTCGTGCGGTCGCTGCGCTCACTCATCGCTTCGGCAGTCTGCCGTGCCGACCCGAGTCGCACGAATCCGATGCTGGTTGTGCCACGCTCAGCGAGTGCACCGGCTCGTCCCGCTCGATCTCCCCGGGGGACCCGCGTTTGTCGACGCACTACGAGCTGCGTGGGACAACGGTGATGCCGTGCTTCCCATCGATCCTCGCCTGCCGCGTCCAGCGGTCGAAGTGTTGTTGCACGCGCTACGCGTCGGCGAACCGGTCGAGGACGGTGACGCGCTCGTCGTTGCCACGAGTGGCACCACCGGCGAGCCGAAGGGTGTCGTCCTCACCCACGACGCGGTGCGCGCGTCCGCGATGGCGACGAGTGCTCGAGTGGTAGTCGATTCCGATCGCGACACGTGGCTGGCGTGCTTGCCTCTCGCGCACGTCGGGGGGCTGTCGGTCGTGACACGAGCGTTGGTGACGGGCACGCCTTTGGTCGTGCATCCGGGATTCGACGCGCACGCCGTCGAGCGCGCGGCCGTCGAGGAGGGCGTCACGCTCGTGTCATTGGTGGCGACCGCGTTGCGACGCGTCGACCCGTCACTGTTTCGCACCATCGTGCTCGGCGGTTCGGCCGCGCCGGCCGTACGTCCGGCCAACGTGGTGGCGACCTACGGCATGACGGAGACGGGCAGCGGCATCGTCTACGACGGTTCCCCCCTCGACGGTGTCGACATCGACATCGCCGTCGACGGCGGCGTCGGGACGGGCGGCGGTGGGACGGGCGAGATCTCGGTGCGGGGGCCGATGTTGCTCCGCTGCTATCGCGACGGCCGCGATCCGAAGGATGCCGACGGGTGGTACCGCACCGGTGACGTGGGCTCGTGGTTGCCCGACGGGAGGTTGGAGGTGCGGGGACGGATCGACGACGTGATCATCACGGGAGGCGAGAACGTCTGGCCTGACGCGGTGGAGGCAGTGCTGGCGGCGTTGCCGTCCGTCCACGAAGTCGCCGTCGTCGGGCGGGATGACGACGAGTGGGGTCAGCGCGTCGTCGCCGTGGTGGTGCCGTCGGACGCGAGCGCGCCACCGTCGCTCGACGAGGTGCGCGGCGCGGTGAAGGAAGTCCTCGGCGCGTGGGCCGCGCCGCGTGCAATGGAGTTGGTCGACACACTGCCGAGAACGTCATTGGGGAAGGTGCGCCGCGGCGCGCTCTGACGCGCACGGCGCGGCTGCTGCGTCGCGCCGGCTGCTCAGCCGGAAGGACGAACGAGCGCGCCGCCGTCCACCGCGAGCGTGTGACCGGTTGTCCACGACGACATGTCGCTGGCGAAGAACAGTGCCGCCTTGCCGATGTCCTCGGGCTCGCCGAGTCGTCGCATCGGCGTGTGCTTGGCGATGGCTTGCTCGTTGGGTTCCCACAGCGCGCGTGCCATGTCCGTCTTGACGAGCCCCGGCGCGATCGCGTTGACGCGCACCGGAGCGAGCTCGGCGGCGAGCGTGCGAGTCAGATAGATGAGCGCCGCCTTCGTCGTGTTGTAGATGCCGATCGACGGCTCGATGCCGATGCCACCGACTGATGCGATGTTGATGATCGACCCGGTGCCGCGCTCGCGCATTGACGCGTTGTAGGCGAGCTGTGACCACACCAGCGGACCGCGCAGGTTGACCTGGAACGTCTTGTCATAGCGAGCGAGATCGATGTCGATGCTCGGCCCCATGTAGGGATTGGTGGCCGCGTTGTTGACGAGGATGTCGATCGCCCCGAAGGTCGACATCGTCTTGTCGATGCACGCTTGCGCCTGTTCCGGTTCGCCGGCGTTGGCGGCGAACGTGGCCACCTCACCGTCGATGGCGGCGGCAGCCGCGTCGAGTGCATCCTGCTTGCGGGACGAGAGCATGACCCGAGCGCCGGACGTGGCCAGCGCCGCCGCGATCGCTCGTCCGATGCCCTTCGAGGCTCCGGTGACCACTGCGACCTTGCCGTCCAATCGAACATCCATCGCAGGGAAGGTAGTGCGGACGGCGGGCGCGCTCGTTCGGCTCAGAGGTCCTTCTCGAACCAGTGGTGCGCGTACTGCTCGTCGTTGAACGCGTCGACTTCGCGATAGCCGGCGCTGCGGTACATGGCGATGGCTTCGGTCAGCGAGCGGTTCGTCTCGAGGCGGATCGTTCGGCTGCCGTTGGCGGCCGCTTGCTGTTCGAGCTCCGTGAGCAACCGCCGCCCGACACCGTGACCGCGGGCCGCGGGCGAGACCCACATGCGTTTGAGCTCGGTCGGCTCGCCCGCGTGGAACTTCAACGCGCCGCTGCCGACCGGTTCGCCGTGGAGGAACGCGACGAGGAACAGCCCGGCAGGGGCGCGCATCTCGTCGAGATCCGCGGGCAAGCTCTGTGACGGGTCGAACCCGGCGTCGAAGCGGCGGTCGAGCTCGGCGAAGTACTCACGCAGGCAGTACTGCGCGTGTGGAGTACGGGGGTCGACGACCTCGATCGCGACGGGTTGCGGCTCGGGGCCGGCGCCCGCTCGACTCAGTCGACGACCTCGCTTGTCTGCAGGACGGGAGCGATGGTCGTGTAGTTGGCGACATCCGCCATGATTGCGCCCGTTCCCTCGGATCCCATCGCCGATTGCAAAGCCTCGAGCGACGGGAACTTGAAGTGCACTGCCGCGACGTACGGACCGTCGACACCCTTGTCGATCTCCGCGCCTTCGAGTCCCCACGTCTCGAGGCACAGCGGCACATGCTTGTTGCGATAGTAGTCGTGGTCGAAGGTCGCGCCCTCGGTGGTCGGGTAGAACACGCTCACACGAATCATCGTGGAATCATCCTTTCTCGTTCTCGGTCGGCCACGCAGTCTGCCCCATGCGCGAGATGGTCGAGTTCTCCCGACCCTGCGCCCCCCGATCTGCACATTGTCGACTGAGCCACGGCTGGCAGCCGGTGAGTCGACACAGAAGCAGGCAGGGCCGGATCTGGGTCGACGTACCCACGGGTCCCGTGGCTCGGTCGACCCAGAACAACACGGCGCCCCACGAACCGTGCCGGGCGAGCCAGCCGAACCGCGACCGTCGAGCGAGTCGAGCCGAGCCGCGGCGATTACGCGGGCACGGCCGCGGAGCACCACACGTGGCCGGTGTTGTCGACCAGTGCGAGCTGGCGCACGTTCGATGCGTCGACACCGATCACGGTGCCCCATCCGCCGCCGCCGGCTTCGAAGTCACCCGGTACGACGAGTGTGTGGCCGTCGTCGGCGGTGACCCGGAGCGCGAAGGTGCCGGGGGCAGGTTGGTTCGGGGCCGACCAACCCGGGACGTCGACGAACACCCAGGTCGAGGGACCTTGGTGCAGGTACGCCTCGCCGACCTCCTGTCCGGACGGCGTGCGCATCGTGAACGACGCCACTTCCTTGCTGGACTCGCCTTGGGGCCGCAGCAGCACCGCACCACCGACGATCAGCGCGCCGATCACGACTGCGGCTGCAATGAGCACGATGTTCGGACGCCGCGATCGGGTCCACCGGCTCTCGGCATCGAACCGGGCGAGCACGCGGTCTTCGAACCCGACCGACGGTTCCCCGGGCGGCGCCATCGAGCCGATGAGGTCGACCGTGACCGACAACTCCTCGACCATCGTGCGGCACGCGCCGCACGCGTCGAGGTGGGCAACGGCGGCGGCGCGCTCGTCGCCCGACAACAGACCGAGGGCCAAGTCCGGCGCGACGGCCTCGAGGTCGGTGCACCTCATCACGGCGCCACCTCGACGGCGAGCGCAGTGCGAAGGCGCAGGAGTCCGGTGCGAATGCGGGTCTTGGCGGTGCCGAGCGGAATCTGCTCGAGGTCGCTGATCTCCTGCGCGGTGCGTCCGTAGACGGACGAGAGTACGACCGCGCGACGCTGACCCTCGGGTAGGTCACGCAGCACTGTCACCGCGCGAGCGACCTCACTACCGCGTCCGGCGACTTCGTCAGGGCCGGCCGTCGAATCGACGAGACGGAGGTCGAGCACGTCCACCAGATCGGCCGGACGCACGCGCTCGACCCGGAGCGCGTCGATGGCGAGGTTGCGGGTGATGGCGAGCAACCATGTGGCGACCGAACCACGGCGAGTGTCGTAGACATCCGCATGACGCCACGCGCGCACGAATGCCTCTTGCGCAACGTCCTCGGCTCGACCGCGGTCGCGGACGATGGCGAGAGCGCAGCCGAACACCATGCGCTGAAACCGGCGCACGAAGGCCAGCATCGCGTCACGATCGCTCGTCGCGACGCCGGCGAGGAGTGCTTCATCGGACGCGTCCCACACGTCCGGACTACGGCCGGCCGCGTCGTTCGGATTGCGAGAACGCGCAATCCCTCCGACCATTTCGCCCGTATGGTGCTTCGTGCGCAAGATCCTGATTCTTTTCGGTGCCCTGTCCATCATCGCCATCGGTTGCGGAGGGGGTTCGTCGAAGACGACTGCATCTGCGAGTTCGCAGCAGTCAACCGCGGGCGGGAGCGCGAACCAACCTGTCGCGCTACCCGGCACTACGAATGACAAGGGCACGCAGACGGCGAGCGGCAACGACATCAACGTCGAGCTCAATGACTTCTACATCGAGCCGACGTTCATCAAGGCCACGCCCGGCCAGTCGCTCATGCTCCACCTGAAGAACGCGGGACAGAACGCGCACACGTTCACGAGCGCCAGCCTCAATGTCGACAAGGAGTTGCAGCCCGGCGAGACCGCCGACGTGCAGGTGATGATGCCGCAATCGGGCGCGACGGAGTTCCACTGCCGCTTCCATCAGGGGAGCGGGATGCAGGGAGCGTTCTTCTTCAACAACGGCGACACCCTGGTCGGGGCCGGAACCGGTGGTGCGAGCGGCAGCAGCAACAGCAGCAGCAGTAGCTCGAGCACCAGCAACAACGGCGGTTACAACTACAACTAGTGCGCCGATAGCGTCGCCCGGGTGAACCGGCTGGCTGGAGCGACGAGCCCGTACCTGCGCCAGCACCGGGACAACCCCGTCGACTGGTACCAGTGGGGCGACGAAGCGTTCGAGCGAGCTCGCGACGACGACAAGCCGGTCCTGCTCTCGATCGGGTACTCCGCCTGCCACTGGTGCCACGTCATGGCGCACGAGTCGTTCGAGGATCCCGAGACGGCCGCGGTGATGAACCACTTGTTCGTCAACGTGAAGATCGACCGCGAGGAACGGCCCGATGTCGACGCCATCTACATGGCCGCGACCCAGGCGATGACCGGGCAAGGCGGATGGCCGATGACGGTGTTCTGCGCGCCGGACGGTCGGCCGTTCTATTGCGGCACGTACTTCCCGAACCACGCCCGTCATGGCCTCCCGTCGTTCGTCGACTTGTGCCGCGCCGTCGACGATGCCTGGCAGAACCGGCGCGACGAGATCCTCGGCCATGCCACCGAGCTGACCGAGGCGGTCACCCACAGCGCGCTCGCCGGCATCGACCCGGCAGGTGAGCTGCCGGGAACGGAGACCTTGACCGCGGCCTACCGGCTGCTGCGGGAACAACACGACGACGAGTGGGGCGGGTTCGGCGGACAACCGAAGTTCCCGCAGACGATGAGCCTCGAGCTGTTGTTGCGGGCCTACCTCCGCAACCACGCGCCGCCCGCGCTGGCCACTGTCGAGACCTCGCTCGACGCGATGGCCTCCGGTGGGATGTACGACCATCTCGGTGGCGGCTTCGCCCGTTACTCCGTCGATCGCATCTGGCTGGTGCCGCACTTCGAGAAGATGCTCTACGACCAGGCGCTGCTCGTGCGCGCCTACCTGCACGCGTGGCAGATCACCGGGTCCGACGTGTACCGACAAGTCGTCGACGAGACCATCGCGTACGTCTTGCGCGATCTGCATGACAACCGTCTGGACGGCGGCGGCTTCTACTCGGCGGAGGACGCCGACTCCGAGGGGGTGGAGGGGAAGTTCTACGTCTGGACGCCCGACGAGATCCGCGCCGCGCTGGCGGATGAGCCGGCACTCGCGGAGGCGGCCATCGAGTGGTACGGCGTCACCGACGACGGCAACTTCGAGGGCGCCAACATCCTCAACCGCATCACCGCTCGCGGCGACCTGGCGCGTCCGGCCGACGTGGAGGCGGCACGAGCCCGACTGTTCGAGGTCAGGGAAAAGCGCGTGCGTCCCGGGCTCGACGACAAGGTCCTCACCGAGTGGAACGGATTGTTCCTCGTCGCGCTGGCCGAAGCGGCCGCGGCAACGGGTCGCGAGGACTGGCTTGCGGCGGCACGCGCCAACGGCGAGTTCTTGTTGCGCGAGCTGCGACGCAACGACGGACGATGGTTGCGCGCCTGGCAAGCCGACCACGGCGCGCACACCCTTGCCTTTGCCGCCGACCACGCCGCGCTCGTCGACGCGTTCACTCGCCTCGCCGAAGCCACCGGCGAGTCCCGCTGGATCGGCGCGGCGGTCGAAACCGCGGACGCGCTCATCGACCTGTTCTGGGACGGCGGCGGCGGCGGGTTCTTCACGACCGGTGACGACGGCGAGCAGCTGATCACCCGCTCCAAGGATCTTCTCGACAACGCGACGCCGTCGGCCAACTCGATGGCCGCCGTCGCGCTGCTCCGTCTCGCCGCGCTCACGGGCATCGACCGCTACCGCGAACGCGCCGAGGACGTCGTGCGCATGCTCGGACGCGTCGCTTCGCAACACCCGACGGCTCTCCCCCACCTCCTCGCCGCCATCGACATGCTCGACGCCGGCATCACCGAGATCGCCATCGTCGGTGATCGCCGCGATCTGGTCGACGCGGCGCGCGCCGCGTATCTACCGAACGCCGTCATCGCCTGGGGTGAGCCCTACGAATCTCCGCTGTGGCAAGGCCGTCGCGACGGCTTCGGCTACGTGTGTCGCGCCTACGTGTGTTCGGCACCGGTGGACGATGTCGCTGCGCTGCGCGCGCAGCTCAGCTGACGCGCACCACGATCTTGCCGAGGTTCTCGCCGGTGAACATGGCGTTGAGCGCGTCCGGCGCGGCATCGAGGCCGTCGAAGACGTGCTCGCGATGCACGAGCTTGCCGTCTGCCATCCACTCACCGAGTTGCGCCGTGATCTCCGCCCACCGTCCCCAGTAGTCCCACGAGATGAAGCCCTGCATGCGACCGCGGCGCGAGATCAAGTTCAGATAGTTGGCCGGGCCCGGCGGTTTGTGCGCGTCGTTGTACGACGAGATCGCGCCGCACAGCACGACTCTGCCGTTGTTGGCGAGCCGGCCGAGCACCGCGTCGAGGATCGGTCCGCCGGTGTTGTCGAAGAAGACATCGACTCGCTTCGGGCACAGCTCCTTCAACCTGGCGCCGAGATCGCCGGTGCGATGGTTGATGGCACCGTCGAGGCCGAGGTCGTCGACCAACCACGCACACTTCTCGTCCGTGCCCGCGATGCCGACCACGCGAGCACCGAGGATCTTCGCGATCTGGACGGCGATCGAGCCGGTGCCGCCGGCGGCGGCGGAGACCACGACGGTCTCGCCCGCGGCGACCATCCCGATGTCGGTCAACCCGACGTACGCGGTCATGCCCGCGGCGCCGAACACACTGAGCGCGGCGAGCGGATCGGCGCCCTCGGCCAGCACCGTCGTCAGCATCGGGTCGTCGCCGATCACCGCGTATTCCTGCCATCCGGTCAACGTCGCGACCACGGATCCCACCGGCACCTTGTCGCTGCGGGACTCCAAAACCGTGCCGATGCCACTGCATCGCACGACTTCGCCGATCTCGACGGGCGGGATGTATCCCTCGGCTTTCGAGAGCCAGGTCCGAACGGTGGCGTCGATCCCGAGCCAGTCGGTGCGCACGAGCACCTCGCCGGGGCCGGGCTCCGGGAGCGGGCGCTCGACGGTCTCGAAGTCGTCGCGTGCCACCAGCCCCTCCGGCCGGCGCTTCAGGAGTATCTGCCGGTTCGTCGCCGTGCTCATCGACGGCGGACAGTAACCGGGCTCACCGACAGACGAACGCGCCGCTGTGGGTCCGGATGCGGAACCCGCCGTCGCCATCGATCATCCGTTGGATGCGCGCGCGGATCTCCGCGAGCCGGCCCTCGGCGCCGTCGTCGTAGAAGTGGACGGTGCTCGCCAGGTAGTCGACCAACGGCTCGGCATCGGGCACCAGCAGCGCACCGCGATACCGCTCGACGCGAACGTGGTCGAACACGCCCCGCAGCTGCCCTTCGCCGTTGTCGAGGTCGAACCGATCGACGAAGAAGTCCGGATGGTCGCCGGTGACCGCGGTGTACACGTCCCACAGCTCGCGCAGGTGGTCGCGACCGTTGGTCACGGCGACGAGCGCGCCGCCCGGCCGCAACACGCGCCGCACCTCCGCGATCGCCGCCGGGATGTCGGGGCAGTGGTAGAGCATGTGGGGCGCGAGGACGCGGTCGATGCAGTCGTCGGTCAGCGGCAAGCAGGCCACGTCGGCGTTGACCGCGGGCGCGTGCCGCGCCGCCTCGGACGCCATCCCCGGTGACAGGTCGACGCCGATGCCTCGCACCTCGGGACATCGCGCCCTGAGCAACGCGAGGTACGAGCCGGGACCGCAACCGACGTCGAGCGCACGGGTGCCGTCGGGCCAGTCGACGAGCCCGAGGACCCACGGGCCGAGCTCGCCCGGCGGGTCCCGGTACGAGTAGATCGACGCGCGGGCACGCAACTTCGTGCTGTCCGCGTACGCGCGTTCTTGCAGGAACGACCGGTCGGTCGCCCGTTGCGGAACGTCGCTCAGACTGCGGCCTTCTCCAGCACGTGCACGGCGCAGGCCGAGCCGAGGCCGATCACATGCGTGAGGCCGACCTTGGCATCGGGGACCTGGCGGTCGCCGGCCTCACCGCGCAGGTGGGTCGTGACCTCGAAGATGTTGGCGACACCGGTGGCGCCGAGCGGATGTCCCTTCGACAGCAGACCGCCTGACACGTTGACGGGGATCTTGCCGTCGCGCCACGGGCCGCGCTCGTCGATGAACTTGCCGGCTCCACCCGGCTCGCACAGTCGCAGGTTGTCGTAGTGCAGGAGCTCCGCGGTGGCGAAGCAGTCGTGCAACTCGACCAGGTCGAGGTCCTGCGGGTCGACACCCGACACCTCGTACGCCTTGTCGGCTGCCATGCGGGTGAGCGTGTTGACGTCGGGCTGCACCTGGCCGCGCTCGGCGTACGGATCCGACGTCATGACCGACGCGCTGACCTTGACCGCCCGGCGCTGCTGATCCTTCGAGAGCGAGCGCAGCCGCTCCTCCGACACGAGCACCGCGGCCGCGGCGCCGTCCCCCGTCGGGCAGCACATGAGCAAGGTGTTCGGATAGCCGATCATCTCGGCGGCCATCACTTCTTCGAGGCTGAACGCCTTTTGGTATTGCGCGAGCGGGTTCAGCGTCGAGTGCGCGTGGTTCTTCTCGGCCACCTTGGCGAACTGCTCGAAGCCGACACCGTCGTGCTCGTAGCCGTACTCCATTCCCGCCTGCGCGAACACGCCAGGCATGAGGCCGGTGCCGAGGATGCCTTCGGTCCCGGTGACGGCGCCGTAGCGACCGCCGGGTTGGAAGACCTTCTTGTCGGAGCGGCCACGCCCGGCGGCACCGAGGAGACCGACCTTGCCCATTTGCTCGAGGCCGACGGCCAGACCCATGTCGGCCTCGCCCGCCTTGATCGAGAGATACACGGCTCGCACCGCAGTCGCACCTGTCGCGCAGGCGTTGGCGACGTTGAAGAC
>DASXPN010000058.1:0-42718 GCA_036493595.1 Acidimicrobiales bacterium
GGCGTTGCAACGGGCGGCCTCGAGCATCGTCGAGAGCTTCACGACTCGCATCATGACGAACGAGAGCGGCGAGCTCGTTGCGGTGTGGCATGGCGACATCGCGTACGAGGGCGACGATCTGGCCGCCGCGGGCGGTCGTCATCGTCTCTCGATGGTCGATGGTGGCTGGCGCTACGAGCGCACCGAACCGTGAGTCCACCCGTATCCGTCATGCGCGCTGCCGGTCAGCCGGGAGCCTCCTGGTCGTAGTCAGAGCGAGTGAGTGGGCCGGGGTGCGGACCTTGATCGGTCGGCGGCAGGACGTCCTGGGGATTGCCGTTCGTGTCGAGCACGCGGAAGCGGACGCCGGGCACGCCGAGATCCGACGCGGTGTAGACGAGCTGCGCGAACGCGTTGCGCTGTTCGGTGCTCTGCACGTTGAGCATCTCGTTGCTGAGCGTGACGACGAGGTCGTTGCCGTCGGGTTGGATGTCGACGATCTTCGTGTCCTTCGGGATGGAGGACGCGATGCCGAGCGGATCGGTGTCGCTCACGCCCTTCACGAGCGCATCGAGCACGAGGCGCGGGTCACGGCGCGCGACCATGCGATTGACCGGCCGCAGGCGGGCTCCGTCGACGAAGTACAGGTGGACCGGCGAGCCACCTTCCACGACTTCGTTGCTCTGTGTCGTCGTGCTCGGACCGATGAGACCGAAGGGCACCTTGTCCGCCGCGATCTCGCGCGGGCTGCTGTCCTTCGGCAACCCGCACCCGGCGACGGTGACGAACGCGACGATCGTCGCGACCACGAGCAGCCGGCCGCGCACTCGCGCCTGTCGACGGACAGTGCTCATGACGCGAGCACCGGGAGCTCGACCACGAACCGCGCACCAGGGCGCCCGTCGGCGCGGTCCTCGACCCACACCTTGCCGCCGTGCAACCGCACGTGTTCGGCGACGAGCGCGAGGCCGAGGCCGACCCCTTCACCGCTCCCGCGCCGTCCGGAGCCGCCACCGCGCGCGAACCGCTCGAAGATCACGTCTCGTTCTTCCTCGGCCACGCCGGGCCCTTCGTCCTCCACTGCGATCTGGACGCCGTCCTCGACACGTTGCAACACCACGCTCGTCGCCCCTTCGCCGTACTTGCGCGCATTGTCGAGCAAGTTGGCGACGACCCGCCCGAGCCGCCGCTTGTCCGCCTGCACGACGACGCCCGCCAGCTCGCTGTCGAGGTCGACGGGCACGCTGTCGCCGTTCGCCGACACCCGCACCGCTTGCATCACGAACTCGGCCAAGCGGATGTCGTCGAGCTCGAGGCGCACTGCACCGGCGTCGTAGCGTGATATCTCGAGCAGGTCTTCGACGAGCTGGCGGAACCGATCGACTTCGACGCCGAGCAGATCGAGCGCGGCTTGCGATCGTTCGCCGAGCTCGTCGCGGCGGGCTTCGAGCACGTCGACCGAGGCCGCGAGGGTCATCAACGGCGAGCGCAGCTCGTGACTCACATCGGACGCGAAGCGTGCGTCGCGTTCGATGCGGTCCTGCAGTGCCTGGGCCATCTCGTTGAAGGACGCTGCCAGCACGCCGAGGTCGGGATCGTCCTTCGCCTCGAGTCGCGTGTCGAGGCGGCCACCAGCGATCGCCTCGGCCGCCTGGCTCACGTCGGCCAGCGGGCGCAGCGCGCGGCGGCTGGCCCACCATCCGAGTCCGGCGCCCGCGAGGGTCGTGAGTCCGGCCGCGCCGAGCAGCGAGAAGCCGAGCGATTCGAGCGTGTTCTGCAGATCGTCGAGCTCGACCAACTCGAAGTACTGCGCGTTGACGGCGGGCAGCGGGATGCCCACCGCGAGCGCGGGCTTGCCCTGCAGATCGAACGTCATCTGCGCCGGCTTGCCACTGTCGACGGTCTGGCGCAGCGCGGCGGGGATGGCGTCCTCGCCGATCTGCGCGGTGAGGCTGAACCACCGCCCCGCGAAGTGCAGCACCGGCCGAGCGCCGTTCGGCAGCTGCAACGAGGGCAGGAGGATGTCCTGCACGTCGGTCGGCGTACGACTCGGCAGGCCGGTCTTCACGACGCTGGCGTTCACGTAGACGCGGCTGAGCGCGGCCGATTCGCGCTGGTTCAACAGGTTGGCGCGGGTCAACGCGAACGTGGTGCCGGCGAGCAGGACGGAGAGGACGAGCGCGCCGAGCGCAAATGCGATCGTGATGCGAGCCCGCAGGCCGAGCGATCGAGGGCGCAGGCGCGCCGCCCAGTGGGGAAGCCGGCTCAACCCTGCAGCTTGTAGCCGAGCCCTCGCACGGTGGCGACGTGGCGGGGGTTGGCCGGATCGGCCTCGATCTTCGTGCGGAGGCGGCGGATGTGAACGTCGACCAGCCGGCCGTCGCCGAAGTAGCCGTAGCCCCACACCCGCTCGAGCAACACCTCCCGGCTGAACACGCGGCTCGGGCTCGAGGCGAGCTCGCACAGCAACCGGAACTCGGTCTTCGTCAGGTGCAACTCGGTGCCGGCGCGGCGCACCACACCGGCGTCCGGGGTTATCTCGAGATCGCCGAATCGCATGGTCGTCGTGGCTGCGTCGGGCTTTCGGGCGCGGCGCATGAGCGCACGGATGCGAGCGGAGAGCTCCTTCGGCGCGAACGGCTTGGTGAGGTAGTCGTCGGCGCCCGCCTCGAGGCCGGCGACGACGTCGTGGGTATCGGCGCGCGCAGTGACCATCACGATCGGCACGTCACTCGTCCGGCGCACCGAGCGGCACACCTCGAACCCGTCGACCCCGGGCAGCATGATGTCGATCAGCACGACATCACTCGGGTGGCGATGAAACGCTTCGAGGGCGGCCTCGCCGGTTTCGGCTTCCTCGACGACCCAACCTTCGTCTTCGAGGGCCATCTTGACCGCCGTACGAATGCGCGCGTCGTCCTCGACGGCCAGGATGCGGGTGCTCACGGGCGCAATCATCGCTCATTGCGACCGAATCGTGACGACACGCAATCTCGTGAGCCCGACGAGCGACGCTCGCCGACGGCCCTACTCGAGCTCGACCAGCGTTTCGCGCTCGAATGCCGCCAGCAGAGCGAGCTGCCCTGCGCCGCCTTCAGTGCGGTAGTGCAGCCCCGCCGGGACCTGTGCACACATGTCGCGGCAGCGGGCCAGCGCCTCGGCACCAGGAGCCTCGAACGCGGTGATCTGGCGGACGTCGATGTCGACGCGCTCCGGGCTGCCGGCCACCGCCTTGGCCACCGAATCGAGCAATGCCGCGCCCGTGGCCTCGTCGAGGCTGCCCTCGAGGGTCATCGCGATCTTGCCGTCCTCGTCGCGCCAGCGCACTGCTCCTGCCGGGGTGTTGACGACGCGCGTCCCGAGTTTGCTCCCCGCAGCTCGACTCATGGGATGCGAGCCTTCCGCGTGTCCAGCGCGCGATTCCAGCCTCGGCCGTTGCGATCGCGTGACGATCGACCGACTGCCAGGTACCCTCACGCGTCTCCGGCACCTGCCGTGTTCAACAGGTCGCGGAGCGGTCCGAACAAACTGCGCGGTGCGGCAATCACGACCCCACCGGCCCGGGCAGGGCCGTCGAGTGAGCCGACGATCGCCCCCGATTCGGACGCGACGAGCTCACCGGCGGCGAGGTCCCACGGCTCGAGACCCCGCTCGTAATAGGCATTCACCCGACCGATGGCCACCGAGCACAGGTCGACAGCCGCCGCGCCCACCCGCCGGATGTCGCGGATGCGGGGGAGCACGTGGGTGAGCACGACCGCCTGGCGGGCGCGGGCCTCGGGGTCGTAGGCGAAGCCGGTGGCAACCAGCGCGGTCTGGAGGTCGTCGTGATCGACGACGTGAATGGCGCGGCCATTGCGGGTCGCGCCCCGGCCGCGCACGGCCCCGAACTCGTCGCCGTGGACGGGATCGCGCACGACACCCGCGACGGTGATGCCGTCCAGTTGCGCGGCGATCGACACCGCGAACCCAGGGTGCCGGTAGAGGTAGTTGGTCGTGCCGTCGATCGGATCGATCAACCACCGCACCCCCGATGTCCCCGCGATGTCGGCACCTTCCTCGCCGACGATGCCGTCGTCCGGCCGGCGTTCGAGGATTCCGTCGACGATGAGGCGTTCCGAGGCGCGGTCGACCTCGGTGACCATGTCGGTCGTCGATGACTTGGTCGATACCTCGGCACGATCACGATCGAGCCCGTCGAGTAACAGCGCCGACGCTCGCGTTGCGAGCTGGCGTGCGATGTCGAACAGCTCGTCGAGCAGGGCCGCGGGCAGGTCGTCCACGGCGACACCGTAGAGTCGCCGGGAGTGATCGATCTCCGGTCCGACACCGTGTTTTTGGTCTCGCTCGCCGTGGCTCGCTCGACTGCCGGCTGCTCGCTGGCGCTCCCGACGCCGGCCTGGCCATGATCGATCTCCGGTCCGACACCGTCACCAAGCCGTCGGATCAGATGCGCCGGGCGATGGCGGCCGCGGAGGTCGGCGACGACGGGTACGGCGAGGATCCGACCGTGCGGACGTTGGAAGAGCGCTTTGCCGCTCTCGTGGGCAAGGCCGCGGCCGTGTTCGTCCCGTCAGGAACGATGGGCAACCAGATTGCACTTCGCGTGCTCGGGCGTCCCGGTACCGCGGTGGCGATCGGCCGTCGTCAACACCCCGTGATCTACGAGGAGGGCGGGGCGGCCACCAACGGATCCGCGCAGCTGTATCTGCTCGACGACGATGACGGCACGCTGGATCCGGCCGTGCTCTCCGAGCTCGTCGAAGCGGTCCGCCATCACTGGCTGGCGGTGAGCGCTGTCTGCATCGAGAACACCCACATGCCCGCGGGCGGCGTGCCCTGGTCGCTCGACCATGCTGCTGCGGTTGCCGCGGTCGGCCTTCCGGTGCATCTCGACGGTGCGCGTCTGTTCAACGCAGCGGTGGCGACCGGCACGTCTGCGAGCGCGTACGCGTCGCATGCCACCACCGTGATGTGCTGCCTCTCGAAGGGGCTCGGCGCGCCGGTCGGCTCGATGCTCGCCGGATCGGACGACCTCATCCAGCTCGCTCGCGTCGAACGCAAGCGGCTGGGCGGCTCGATGCGCCAGGCCGGGGTGATCGCCGCGGCCGGACTGATTGCACTCGACCAAGTCGATCGCCTCGCCGAGGATCATCGCCGCGCTCGCGTGCTGGCCGATGCCGTGGCCGACCGCTGGCCCGACAGTGGGCTCGACCCGTGGAGCGTGCGTACGAACTGCGTCCTCTTCCGTCACGATCACACCGACGCGCTGGTCGAATATCTCGCCAACGAGGGAATCAAGGTGGGAACGATCGCGCCTCGTGTCGTCCGGCTCATGACGCACCTGGACATCGACGACGACGACGTCGAGCGGGCCCGCAAGGCCATCGTCGGCGCGCCGTGACGTGACGATCCTCCGCGAGGTGCCGGCTCGGGCGATGGCGATCTTCGCCCATCCCGACGATCCTGAGGTGGCGTGCGCGGGCACGTTGCACACATGGGCCAAGGCCGGCGCCGAAGTCCATCTCGTGATCGCGAACGCGGGAGAGAAGGGTTCGTCGGATCCGCTCACTGATCCCGCCGCGCTCGCCGCTCGTCGCGAGGACGAGGCGCGCCGCGCCGCGGACGTGATCGGCCTCACCGCCCTTCATTTCCTCCGTCATCCGGACGGCGAGCTCGAGAACACCAAGGCGTTGCGGGCCGAGCTGATCGCGCACATCAGGTCGGCGCGTCCCGACGCCGTCATCGCGCCGGACCCGACCGCGGTGTTCTTCGGCGATCGCTACATCAATCATCACGACCACCGCGCCCTCGGGTGGGCGGTGCTCGACATCGCGGGATCGATGGGCGGCGGCGCGTTGTACGAACCGTCTGCCGGACCGCCACATCAGATCTCGACCCTGTTGTTGGCGGGCACGCTCGATCCCGACACCTGGGTCGACATCGGGTCATCCATCGACGCCAAGCTCACCGCGTTGAGGTGCCACGAGAGTCAGGTCGGCGACGGGCACGACGTGGTCGCTGATTTCGTCGACGCCCGTGCCGCGGAAGCTGGCCGCGAAGGCGGCGTGCGTTATGCCGAGGGGTTCCGCCGGTTGTCGTTCCGCTCTCGCTGACGCTGCTCCTCGCGCGCTTGGATCGTCTTCCATTCGCCCATGGCTCGCAGCGCGAGGACTGCGATCACGGCCACTCCCAGTGCACCCATCACCGCGCCGACCACACCGCCGAGCGCGGTGTTCGCCGAGCAGTTGCCGGTGCACTCGAGATCCGTGACCGAGTAACCGATCATCCCGCCGCACAATCCGCCGAGGAGGATGGCGGCGAAGGCGAGCACCCGTGCTCCGGTCGACGGCAGCGAGGACTCGACGCCGGGGTCCTCCGGCGTGGGCCGCGGCCCCGGTTCCGGTGCTGTCATGCTCTCGATCATCGGCGCCAGGCGCGGGCCGAGCGAAATCGGGGCGAGACTGGCCGCCATGCGTGACTGGACCGTCGCCGGCGGCCTCCTCGAGAGCGACGAAGGTCTGCTCCTGGTGTGCAACCGGCGCCGCAACGGTTCGCTCGACTGGAGCCCGCCCGGCGGTGTCATCGAGGTGGCCGACGGCGAGTCGCTGCTCGATGGCCTGACTCGCGAGGTCGAGGAGGAGACAGGGGTTCGCGTCACCGAATGGGCCGGCCCTCTGTACGAGGTGTCGGCCGAAGCGGCTGACCTCGGATGGCGGCTACGAGCGGAGGTCCATGTCGCGGTCGATTTTCACGGCGAGCTGCGAGTCGAGGACCCCGATGGCATCGTCGTCGACGCCTGTTGGGTCTCGCTCGACGATTGCGCGTCGCGACTCGAGAGCTGCCATCCATGGGTGCGCGAACCTCTGGGCGAATGGCTGGCGGCGCGCTGGTCGCACCACGACGCGCCCTCGCCGTACGGCTACCGCGTCGACGGCTCGGACCTCGCCACGTTGGTCGTGACCCGCCTGCACTGACCCGCATGCACTCACCCGAAACACTGACCCGAATGCAGTGACGGCGCGTCCTGGACACGGGACGTGCGAAGGAGGACTGTTCTCGCCATGACCGGCAATGGGATCGATCGCGAGTCGGAGGAATGGAAGCAGGCGCACAAGCGCGTCGCGTTGCGCCGAGCGTTCCGCACGCACCTCGTGGTCTACGTCGTCATCAACGCGTTCTTGATCGGCGTGTGGGCGCTCTCCGGTGCGGGTTACTTCTGGCCTGTGTGGGTCCTCGCGGGATGGGGCATCGGCCTCGCCCTCCACGCCTGGAAGGCCTACGGGGGCGGCGGCGGGATAACCGACGCCGACGTGGAAGCCGAGTTGAGGCGGCGCCAATCGTGAACGCGGACGTCGCCGACTGAGCAGTGCCTCGCTCGGCTGCTACGTCGACTCGCCGGCGTCGTCGATCTCGGCCATCACCTGGGTCGCGGCCTCCGCGCTGAGCGCGTGGTGGATGATCTTCTCGTAACCCGCGAGCCCGGCTTCGAGTTGCTCGACCACCCGGTCCTCGGCCACGGCGATGATCGCGGATGTACCCGGTTCGAGATCCTCGCCGAGCGCCTTGATGTCCTCGTCCTTGAAGCCCTTGTCGCGGATCTTGCCCCAGATGCCGCCACCGGCACCGCCCACGACCGCCGACGCGATGATGCTTGGCGGGAAGATCAGCCCGACGATGCCACCCGCGATCGCCCCGCGCTTGGCCCACTTCTTGCCGCTCGGGTCTGCGGTCTCCTCGAACTTGACCTTGCCGTCGGTCCCTCGCACGACGACGACCGCGTCGATGAGGTCGATCGAGCCTTGCTTGTGCATGGTCTGGAAGTCCTTCAGTGCTTCGCCGGCCTGCGTCTCGTTGCTGAAGCAGGCGGCGAACATCTGCATCTCGCTGGTAGCCATCGGCTGCACCTCCAGGGTCGACTCTCGCATCACTGCGAGACGCGCGGCATCACCCATGTGGGGTGAGTCCCGGAGCGACACGCGGCAACCGCGACGGAGTGGCGGCGACCTCTACTGGCTCGTGGTGGACGTCACGTCGAAGACATCCCCGAGCGCGCCCAGCAGCCACACGTCACTGTCGTCGAGACCGTGGGACAGCGGGACGCGGAAGCTCAAGCCCTCGACGAGCGCGACGGCTGCACCACGCAACTGCGGCGCGCTCGAGGGAACAGGACCGGCGTGGACGACGACCGTCGATCCATGCTCGATCACGAAGCTCACGTCGGGGTCCGTCGCCACGACGGCCAAGCTGCCCGGCCGCTCCGACCCTGTCGACGCGGTGAAAGCGGGACCGAGCGCCGAGGCGTAGACCAAGCAGCCCACGACTTCGTCGTCCTCCACCGCCGCCGAAAGCCCCAACGGCAACACGATGTCGCGCTCGTGGATCCACGAGTCCCACAGCGCGTGCAGCGTGACGGCCTCGAGGCCGACATGGCCGAGCGGCGCCTCCGCGATCGTCGACCACTTCGCTTCATCCAGGTTCGCAAGGCATGCCGCCAGCTCGTCGACGGTGTCCACATAGGCGGCGAGGATCTCCGCCGGCGTCATCGCCTTCATCGAGTCGACGATCTCCGCGGGCGATGACACGGGGTCGAACGTCGACAAGTAGCGCGTGGGCTCGCCGGCGAGGGCCTTCGTGATCGAGATGGTCCAGAACTGGTTGGTGGTGACGAGATGGCAGACGACGTCGCGCACCGACCACGCCTCGCACCGGCTCGCCGCGTTCCACTGCGCCTCGTCGAGTCGCGAGAGCACGTCGCCGAGCCGCCGGCGCTGCCGCACCATCGGCACCGACGGATCGCCGAGGTCGAGGTCGAGGCGCAACACCGGCGGACCGTCGTAACGAGGGCTGAGCTGCACGCGCCGACCGTATCCCCACCGTGGGTTTCCCACCGCCTGTCGTGCATCGGCTCGGCTTCAGGCTTCAGGCGCCTGGAGTCAACGCACGATGGTGGACGGTGCGCGCCGATGATGGACGGTACGGGCGCAGAATGGTGGCGTGGCTGGCGCGAGGGACCTGACGTCGACCGCGCGTGTGCGCACGATCCTGCACGTCGACATGGACGCGTTCTATGTCTCGGTCGAGTTGTTGCGGCGGCCCGAGTTGCGCGGGCAGCCGGTCGTCGTCGGCGGCACCGGGGATCGGGGTGTCGTCGCGGCAGCGAGCTATGAGGCACGCCACTACGGGATCCACTCCGCGATGCCGTCGACCCGAGCGCGCCGCCTCTGCCCGCATGCGGTCTTCCTGCCCGGTGATCACGCCCACTACGGCGAGGTGAGTGGCTACGTGATGGAGATCTTCGGTGCGTTCACGCCGCTCGTCGAGCCGATCAGCTTGGACGAGGCCTTCCTCGACGTGACCGGTGCCCGCCGGCTCCACGGTGACGGCTCGCAGATCGCGCACACCATCCGCCGGCGCGTGCTCGACGAGCAAGGACTCGCGTGTTCCGTCGGGGTCGCGCCGAACAAGTTTCTCGCCAAGCTGGCTTCTGAAGCGGCGAAACCGAAGGCATCGCGGGAAGGTCCGGTGCCGGGGCTCGGCGTGAAGGTGGTCCGAATGGGGGAAGAGCTGACGTTCCTGCATCCGCTTCCCGTGCAGGCGTTGTGGGGGGTCGGCCCGAAGACGATGGAGAAGCTGCGCCGGCGTGGCATCGCGACCGTCGCCGATCTCGCCGCCCTCGACGAGGACGATGCCGCGGTGCTGCTCGGCGATGCGAACGGTCGCCACTTGCATCGCCTCGCGAACGCGGACGACGACCGCGCCGTGATCCCCGATCAGCGCCCGAAGTCGATCGGCCACGAGGAGACGTTTGCCCGCGACCATCACGCCATCGTGACCTTGCAGCTCGAAGCGGTGCGGATGTCCGACGCGGTGGCCGCCCGGCTCCGCCATCACCGGCTGGCCGGCCGGACGGTGATGATCAAGGTCCGGTTCCACGACTTCCGGACCATCACCCGCGCCATCACACTGCCGGCCGCCGTCGACAACGGTCCGGCCGTGGCGCGAGCAGCGAAGGAGCTGCTCGACCAAGTCGATCCGGCCTCCGGCATCCGGTTGCTCGGCGTCTCCGTAACAAACCTCGTGGACGACGGTGCCCGCCAGCTGAGCCTCGACGACAGCCTGCAGCCTGGGTGGGACGATGCCAGCCGGGCCATTGACGACATCCGCAACCGGTTCGGCCACGAGGCCATCGTGCCCGCCGCGCTGAGAGATCGGACCGGTATCCGGGTGAAGCGCCAAGGGGATCAACAGTGGGGACCAGAGGACGATCGGGGCCGCTCATGAGCAATCAAAACCGTCGGCTACGCGTTGTTGACCCCAACTTCCTGTGCGAGACTCCTTTGGCGACGGCGCGTCGACCACGACGGGGGTAGTGCGGTGCCGCTCTCCGAAGACGAACAGCGCATCCTGCATCAGATAGAGCAGCAGTTCTACGAGACCGACCCTGCACTCGCGCGCGCCGTCGGATCCACGAGCCTGTACCGGCACGCCTTCCGTCAGATCAAGTACGCCACGCTCACGTTCCTGCTCGGCGTCGGCATGCTCGTCTACTCGCTGATCGCGTTCGGGTTCCTTGCCGCTTTCGTCGGCTTTCTCGTGATGTTCGCCTCGGTGCTCTGGTTCGAGCACAACGCCCGCAAGCTCGGCCGGGCCGGCTTGCAGCAGGTCACCGCGTCGATGCGTGCCGCCGGTCTGCGTGATGCCTTCGGCAACACCCGCAACCGCATGCGCGAGCGCTTCCGCCGCGACGACGATTCGTCGAGCTGACCGACTGACGGTCGGAACGGCTACGAGCTCGAGGCTGGTAGCCGCACCACTTCGATCGGCGGCAACTCGGTACCGGACCGACCAGAGTGATGGCGCGGTGCCGCGGGTCGGCGTCGATCGGGCGGGCGCGGATCGAGCGCCGACGCCAGCCGCTGCTGGCGCGTGCTCTGGGCGCGCACCGCTTCACTCACCTCGTCGCTGAGCGTGACCGCGGTCGCGGCGCCCTCGTCATCGACGCCGTCGACCGAGTAGTCGGCCGCGGTCACGAGGTCGGCGAGGACTGGGAAGCCTTCGGTACCGATCGTGCGACGAGCCCGGCGGCCGAACTCCGTATGGGTCTCGTAGCCCAACGGTGACACGCCGAGCACCTGCGCGGCTTCGACGCTCTCCTGCCACGCCAGCCGTACTCGCTCGTCGGGCTCGGTTGCGGCCCGACGCCGTCTTCGTCGGTACGTCCGGTACGCGATCGGTATCGCGATCGCGTAGACGATCGCCAGCACGAACAGGATCAGCAACGCGACGAGCGCTCGTCCGCCGAACCGCTTGGTCGACCAGAACGACGGCCGGGGACCGGTGGAGGCCGAGTCGTCGTTGCCCGCGGCGTTGGCTGCCGATGTCGTCGGCGTCGGCGCGTTCGTGGTTGCGGTCGGTGCTGCGGTCGTCGGTGAGATCGTGGTCGCGGACCCACCGGCGGTCGCTTGCTCCTCGGGTACGTGGGTGTACTGCTCGGCGTTCGGCGCGCCGCGAGTCGGCGTCGGCTCGAACAAGACCCATCCCTGCCCTTCGATGAACACCTCGGGCCAGGCGTGAGCGTGGAGGCCCTTCACGTGGTACTCGTTCGGATGAACAGGGTCCTGCTCGCCGGGAGTGAAGCCGACTGCGACACGGGTGGGGAGCCCGACGGAACGAGCCATCGCCGCGAACGTGCCGGCGAACTGCTCGCAGTAACCGCGCTTGCTGTTGAGGAAGTCGAGGATGGCGTTGTTGCTCTCGCCCGGTGCCACGCTGAGGTCGTACGTGAAGTTGTTGCGGAAGTAGTCCTGCAGCGCGAGCGCCTTCGTGTACGGCGTGGTGTTGCCGGCGGTCACCTGCTGAGCCAGCTGCTTGACGCTCGGATCGAGCGAGTCGGGCAGCTGCGTCTCCTGTTGGAGCAAGCTGCTCGGCGGCGGCCCGTCCGACGCCGCCAGCCGCGCCGGGTCGAACACGGGCAGCGCGGACTGCACGGTGTACGAGCTGCCGTTCGAGTTCGGCAAGCTCGTGCCGACGATGAGCGTCGAGCTGTCGGTCTCGTAGCGCACTGCGGTGTTGCCGGCGTTGATGCTGCGTGGCTCGAACGCGGCCGGAAGCCAGATCGTGTCGAGCGCGGAGATGGCGAAGCTCTGTTGTGAGACGACGGTCGACACGTCGGCCGGCACCCGCTGTGGCAGCGAGCCCGACGCCTTTTCGTACGAGCCGTTCGACGACCACACGTTGCCGTCGAATTGATCGAGGGACGTCATACGCCAGTAGGAACGTTGGTTGCTCGTCACCGTGAACAGCTCGAGGTTCGACTGGTCGACCAGGCGCTTCTTGATCTCGACGAACGGGCTCACGGTGGTGCGCGAGCTCGGGCCGTCGCCCTCACCGCCGCGCCATCCGACGAGCGCTTGCGAGTGCGCTTGCGGAAGGTTGGGGCCGATGATGACCGCGGCGACGACCGCGAGCACCGCCAGTCCCGCGCCCGCGCGCAACAGCGAGTTCGTGCCGCGCTGGACATCGCTCGACACCCAGCCCGCGCTCGATTGTTGACGTGTCACGCGATGCACGAGCAGGAACGCGAACGCGCCGACGAGGAACAGCGCCGATGCCGCTATCTGCCCACGCTGCGACGCGAACAATGAGGAGAACACGAAGACCGTGCCGGCCGGCAACACCGCTTCGAACGGAACCCACAGACGGAACGCGGCCCAGTCCGCCACGAACGCGGCCCACCACAGGCCGAGCGCGGCGATGAGGAGGAACGGCCGCAGCGCGGGGGTCGGCGCTTGCACCGACTGGAAGAGATGCCAGACGTCGTGCAGGTCCGTGCGCACTGCGTGCACGGTGGACGGCGTCGGGATGCCGGCCGCGGTCGTACCGCCGTACAACGCGATGCCGATCGTGACGACCATCGCCGCGAGTGACGCGAACGCAGTGCCGGTCACGCCCCATCCGAGCCGGCGCGCCGCGATCGAAACGACGTGGGCCACGACGACGATGAAGGCCAGTTGCGGCAGGAAGCTGCCGTGATCGAACAGCCGGTAGAGGCCGGCCACGGTCGCGAGCGAGAGCCCGATCAGCGCGACTTCCGCCATCGGCAGGAGCGGCCGGACCTTGCGCGTCACCGCGAGCTCCCGAGCAGCGCGGCGCGCGCCCCGCGCTGGAACGCGCTGTTCCAGGCGTCGGCGAACGGATGGTCTCGCGTCACCCGGATGGTGCCAGGCGCGACAAGGCCGCCTGTCACCGACGGCGCGGCGGTGTCCCACGAGGATCGGTCGAGCTGCACGATGGTGACCGACCCGACCTGACCGCGCAGGCGCGCCAACGCCGCGAGCTCCTCGTCCGCGGCACCGGCGAGCAGGGCGACGACCGCGCCGCCGCCACCGGTCACGCTCAGCGCGTCGATCGTGCCGCGCAGGGTGCCCCCGGAGCTGAGGGGAACGGTGGCCAGGTACTCCATGATCGCCTCGGCGTGCGCGGTGCCGGCCGCGAACCCGAGGTCATGACCGTCCGTCGTGATGAGCCGCACGAGGTCGCGGCGTCGCCAACTCGCCGTGACAACACTCGCGGCGGCGGACACCGCGAGCTCGAACGACTCAGGGCTGTGGCCGCCGCGGCGCGTGTCGAGCAACACGGTCACGCGGCCCTGCCACGGCAGCTCGTCCTGGCGGACCATCAGCTCGCCCCGCCGCGCCGTCGACTTCCAGTGCACTCGCCGCAGGTCATCACCGACGACATACGGGCGTAGCGCGTAGAAGTCTTCCCCCGTGCGCCCGAGCGCCGAAGGGTGATCAGCGCCCGCGTGCGGATCGTCGCCGCTCGTGTGCGGCACCGGCACGATTTCGTCCACCTTCGGAAAGACCGTGAGCTCGGAGATGGGTGCGGCGGTGGTGGCGGACGACGCGACGCCGAACGGATCGGTCACGACGATGTCGAGCGGCCCGATCTCGATGATGCCGCGCCTGTCCGTCGGCAGCCGGTACGCGGCGCGCGCGGTGATGCCCGTCTCGAGCGGACCGAGCAACAGGTCGGCGCCACGCGTGCCGGTCACCGGGTCGAACAGCCGCACCACCGGTGTCGTGCGGATTCCGTCGTTGCGAACCGCGAGCTCGACACGGCTGGGACTGCCCGCATAGACGCGCGGCGGGCTCACTGTGCGCTCGACATCGAGGCGCAAGCGCGCCAGCCATACGCCGACGACCGAGAACAGCACGAGCGCAGCCGCGGCGGCGCCGAGGACGAACAACTCGAGCACCCCCAGCAACCTGCCACCGGCGATCAGCACCAGCGCGCCGATCGTCACCAGCCAGCCCTGCCGGGTCAGCATGTGCGGACCGCGAACGTGCCGGCGGCGCTCACCGCGCCCGAGCGCTCGGCACCGGCACGGAGCGGAGCACTTCGCTGATGACGTCGCGCGACTTCATGCCCGCGAGCTGCGCCTCCGGGGTGACGACGAGACGGTGAGCGAGCACCGGCTCCGCCAGTGCCTTGATGTCGTCCGGCACGACGTAGTTGCGTCCCGCGGCGGCGGCGCGGGTGCGCGCGGCGCGTTGCAGGTTCAGTACCGCGCGCGGTGACATACCGACCGCGAGTCGCGGGTGTCGGCGGGTCGCGTCGGCGAGCTCGACGAGATAGCCCTTCAGGCTCGGCGCCAGATGGACAGTGCGCGGCACCGCGATCATGTCTTGCAGATCAGTGACGGACAGGATGGCGCCGATGTCGTCGAGCGCGTCGTGGTCGCCGTGACGGTCGAGCATCTCGAGCTCCGCGTCACGAGCGGGATAGCCGATCGAGGTGCGCATGAGGAAGCGGTCGAGCTGGCTCTCGGGCAACGGATAGGTGCCCTCGTGCTCGATCGGGTTCTGCGTCGCCATGACCATGAACGGCAGGTCGAGCGGGTAGGTCGTACCGTCGACGGTCACTTGGTTCTCCGCCATCGCCTCGAGCAACGCCGACTGCGTCTTCGGTGACGCGCGGTTGATCTCGTCGCCGAGGACGATGTTGGCGAAGATCGGGCCGGGGCGATACTCGAACTGCGAGTTCTCGCGATTGAACACGTTCACCCCGACGACGTCTGACGGCAGCAGGTCGGGAGTGAACTGCACGCGGCCGAAGCTGCACTTGATCGTCGCCGCGAGGGCTTTCGCAAGACTCGTCTTGCCCACTCCCGGCACGTCCTCGACGAGGAGGTGTCCCTCGGCCAGCAAGCACAGCAACGACAGCTGGATCACCTCGATCTTGCCCTGGATCACCCGCTCGATGTTGTCCACTACCGAGGCGAAGACTTCGGCGAAGTCAGTCGTCGGCTCAGCTGTCGGCTGGCGCGCCATCGCCGAAGGTTACGTTGTCGAGCCGTGGTGTCCGCCCTCGCGGTCGACATTGGCGGCACGAAGCTCGCCGCCGCGCTCGTCGACGACCGTGGCGTGATCCGCGCGAGGGCGGAGGCGCCTACGCCGGCTCCCTCCGACACTGAGGTCACTTGGCAGGCGTTGGTCTCCGTGCTCGATGCGTTGCCGGCGGCGGCGCGAGCCGGCGCGGCGGTGGTGGGCGTCGGATGTGGAGGGCCGATGACGGCGGGCGGTGAGCTCGTGTCGCCGCTGAACATCCCGTCGTGGCGATCGTTCGCACTTCGGGCGCGGCTCGCGGAGCTGACGGGACTGTCCGTGCGGGTCGACAACGACGCGAAGGCGTTGGCGCTCGGCGAGGGATGGATCGGCGCGGCACGTGAGGCGCGCGACTTCATCGCCATGGTGGTGTCGACGGGCATCGGTGGCGGCATCGTGCTCGACGGCCGTCTGCTCGACGGCGCGGCCGGCAACGCCGGCCACATCGGTCACGTGATCGTCGAGCCCAAGGGGCGCATGTGCGCGTGCGGCGCGCGCGGTTGTCTCGAAGCGGAGGCCTCGGGCACCGCGCTGCGCGCCATCACGGGGCGAGCGCCGTCGGACGCGCCCCCGGAGGTCATCGAACGATCCGGCATGCTTGTCGGTCGCGCCGTCGGCTCGGTCGTCAACTTGCTCGATCTCCCGCTCGCGGTCGTCGGCGGTTCTGTCGCTCTCGGGTTCGGCCCGCCGTTCTTCGCGGCCGCCCAGCGCGAGCTCGATGCCGTTGCTCGGCTCGACTTCGCGCGCGGGGCGCGGATCGTGCCGGCGGGACTCGGTCGTGACGGTCCGCTGATCGGCGCGGCTGCGGTGGGTCTCGCCGAACGTGTGGTCAGCGAGTCGTGAGCTTCGACCAACCGAAAGCGGTGAAGCCGGCGGCCACCGGGATCCAGCACGACACGAGGCGGTAGATCGCGACCGCGGCGAGCGCTTGTTCGGTCCCCGCACCGGCGAGCACGAGTGCGCCCGTGAGGCCGGCCTCGACGAACCCGAGTCCGCCGGGCGTGAACGGCACCATGCCGGCCGCGTTGGCGGCGACGAACACGAGCAGCACGACCGCGGGGCTCGGTCGCATACCGACAGCGAGCAAGGTCGCGTACAGCGCGAGATAGTCGCCCAACGCGTGCCCCAACGACGTTGTCGAGACGCGGAGCAGGCGACGTCGAAGCACCTCACGGATTGCGTCGCGTTCGTGCACGATGCGAGCGGCGAGATCGTCGGGAGGCCGGCACCACGAGATCCGCCGCATCATCGACTGGCAATGTCGTGCGATCGACCAGAACGGTCTTTCACTGCGCAACGCGAACACGAACACGGGAATCGAGACGCACAGCGCCACGAGGCTGAACGGCACCGCTTGACCGAGGCTCATGTCGTTGTCGCCGATTGGCAGCACCGCGATCACCGGGAAGACGGCGAGGCTCGCGAGCATCGTGAGCATCCCGGTGAAGGCCAGCGAGATCACCGACCGCGTGACGTCGATTCCTTCTTGCGACAGCATCCGTACCTGCAAGACCGCGCCGACCGCGGACCCGGCGGGCATCACATTGCTGGTGGCATTGGCGGTGAGCTGTGGCACTGCGACCTCACGCCAACCGTCGGTCCGAAGGAGCAGTCGCTGGAGCTCCCACGCGGAGACGAACGACGACGCTTCGAGGACGAGCGCGGCGACGATCCAGAACCGGTTGGCGTCGCCCACCGAGCCGATACCGGCATAGACGTGACCGAGCACGGGAGCGAGCAGGACGAGCGACACGATGCCGGCGGCGAGACCGGCGTAGGTGCGCCACCGTCGCGGCTTCGCCAGTTCGCGTTCGAAGTAGCGGTCGAGGTCGTCGAAGTCGCATTCGATGGCCGCCGTAGCGACTGCATCGAGCGGAAGCGAGAGAGCTGCGTCGTCCGCGACCAACGCCATGAGAGGTGATTCGGCGACGACCAAGGCCACGCCTGCTCAATTCCCCATCCGAGTGAAAGCGAGTCCAGGTCGAGCGGGAAGACTGTGGACGTGCAATCCGAGCCGGGGCGTCCACTGTGGAGGCGGCTGCTCCTGCCCGTGGTGACGGTGATCGGCTTGATCCTCGTCGCGCCCGTGCTCATCGACGTCTACAGCAGCGTCGGCGACATCACCAACCTTGGAGTTGGCTGGCAGCTGGCGATGATCGCCGCCACCGTCGCGCAGCTCACCGCATTCTGGGAGCTGCACCGCATCGTGATGCGCACGGACCGCTGGTTCGACGTCGCCGTACCCCATCTCGTCGGGAACGCCGCGAGTCACCTCGCACCGGGTGGCGGCCCTGTCGGCGCGGGGATCCAGACGCGCATGATGACGACCGCCGGGTTCTCCGTCGCTCGTGTGGTGACCGCCCTCGGCGCGATCACGATCGTGAGCTCAGTGGCGAACTTCGTCGTACTTCCGCTGTTCGTCCTCGCGGCGAGCGTGGTGGGGAGCGACGTCGATGCGCACTTGGTCGCGGCGATGTGGTTTGGCGCGCTGTTGCTCGCGGTCGCACTCGTCCTCGCCGTTGTCGTCATACTTCGTGACGGTCCGTGGCGGCGGCTGTCGCACGTCCTGTCATGGGCATACGGACGGATGCGGCGCGAGACGAACGCGCTCGATCTCGAACGCCGTCTCATCGGCGAGCGCGATCTCATCCGTCGTGCGCTGCGCGAACGGGCGGCCGTTGCCTCGATCGCGGTCGTCGCCTCCGCGCTCGGCGACTTCGCGGTGCTGTACTTCGCGTTACGAGCCGTCGGTGCGCATGTCAGCCTCGGCGCCGCGCTCGCCGCGTTCATCGTGTCCAACGTCGCCGGTCTGATCCCCATCACGCCGGGCGGGCTCGGGTTCGTCGAAGCCGGGATGGCCGGCGTCCTCACGCTCGCCGGTGCCACGAGCGCGCAGGCCGATCTCGCGGTTGTCGCCTACCGGCTGGTCGCGACATGGCTGCCGTGCGCCGCCGGCGCGGTCTCGCTGTTCTGGTTCCAGCGCCGGCATCGCAACCGCCGCCTCCGCGAGATGCTGGCCCCACTGTCGCCTGTCTGATCCGGCGCACTATTTTGGCGACGTGCAGCCGACCTACTCCGCCGAAGCCGACGCCTACCGCGAGAAGATCCAGGCCTTCCTCGCCGAGACGCTCCCGACCAACTGGCAGGGCCTCGGCTCGCTCGGCCCGGAGGAGGCCGCGGTCTTCACCGAGGACTGGCGGCGCACGCTGCACGAGCACGGCTACCTCGCGCCCAACTGGCCGAAGGAGTATGGCGGCGGCGGGCTCACCGCCCTGGAGCAGGTGATCCTCGCCGAGGAGCTCGAGCGGTCGGGCGTTCCGAGCGGCATCGCCAACGACGTGTTCTCGATCGGCATGATCGGCAACACGCTGCTCGACTGGGGGACCGAGGAGCAGAAGCAGCACTACATCCCCCGCATCCTCTCGGGCGAGGACCGTTGGTGCCAGGGCTACTCCGAGCCCGGTGCCGGCAGCGACCTCGCCAACCTCGGCACGCGCGCGCTGCTCGACGGCGACGAGTGGGTCATAAACGGGCAGAAGATCTGGACGTCCGCCGGCCATCTCGCCAACTGGATCTTCGTGCTGTGCCGCACCGACGTCGACGCGCCGAAGCACAAGGGCATCACCTTTCTGCTGTGCCCGATGGACCAGCCGGGCGTCGAGGTGCGCCCGATCAGGATGATCACCGGCGACTCCGAGTTCAACGAGGTCTTCTTCACCGACGCGCGCTGCCCGAGGGAAAACGTGGTCGGCGAGGCCAACGGTGGATGGGCTGTCGCCATGACGTTGCTCGGTTACGAGCGCGGTGAGGCGGCGGCGACCTTCCCGCTCAAGTTCCGCACCGAGCTCGACCGCGTGATCGCGGTGGCGAAGGAGCTCGGCCGCGCCGACGATCCGATCGTGCGCCAGAAGCTGGCGTGGTGCCACAGCAAGGTCGAGATCATGCGGTATCTCGGCATGAGGACGCTGACGCAGTTCCTCGCGGGCAAGCACCCGGGCCCGGACGCGGCGATCTTCAAGCTGTACTGGAGCGAGTACCACCGCATTGTCACCGAGATCGCCGTCGACATCTTCGGTGCTGCGGCGATGGCGCCGTCGGGCAAGTGGCCCAACAGCTCGTTCCAGACCGACGATCCCGGCGCGCCCAACGACTCTGCCTCGTTCGTCGGGACCTTCCTCAACGCGCGCGCCGGCACGATCTACGCCGGCTCGAGCCAAGTGCAGCGCAACATCGCCGGCGAGATGATCCTCGGTCTGCCGAAGGAGCCGAAGGCCGACCTCGGCTCCTGGAAGGAATCCCAGAAGCGTTGAGTCCTTCCGGCGAACTCCGGGCCCTTTGCGGGGCTATAGCCCCGCAAAGGAACCAACATTGGTGATGTGACGTGACGTGGCGGGGGATCGTCGCGGTGGTGGGGCGGCCGCGGTTGTGGGTCACGGCGCTGCGCCAGACAAAGAGGTTGGCGCGGCCGCGATGGTGGGCGAGACGGCCGTTCGTTCCGGTGCCCGACCGCGACTACCTCCGGTTCCGGCTCGAGACGCAGTACGGCGACCCGGACCACCGCCCCGAACCCAGCGACATCGTGATCTACCTCGAATGGTGCCGGCGACAACATGCCGCCGCGGGTTTTCGGTGAACCGGTAGCCTTCGGCCGCAATGGGAAGGGCGTTGGTGTTGAACGCCTCGTTCGAGCCGTTGTGTGTCGTCGCCGAGCGGCGCGCCGTCGTGCTCGTCCTCGGCGAGAAGGCGGAAGCCGTCGCGCAGAGCGGCTTCGTCCTCCACTCCGAACACCTCGTGGTACCTGTCCCGTCGGTGGTCCGCCTCCGCGCCTATGTCTCGGTGCCGTTCCGTCGCCGCGTCGCGGTGAGCCGCCGGGCGGTCATGGCGCGCGACGGAGGGCTGTGCCAGTACTGCGGGACTCGTGCCGACTCGATCGACCACGTCGTACCGAGGTCGCGAGGAGGCACCCACACGTGGGACAACGTGGTGGCCGCCTGCCGGCCGTGCAACGTCCGCAAGCGTGATCGCCTCCTGCACGAGACGACCATGAACCTGCGCCGGAATCCGGCCGCGCCGCGCGGCGCCACGTGGTCGATCGTCGCCCACGGCACCGTGCCGGGGGAGTGGGAGCCCTACCTGCTCGACTCTGCACCCCTCGCCGAGTCGGCCGCCGCGGGGTGAGCCGGTGGCGCGTCGAGCGGATCACGGGATCCGCCGGCGGCCTGCATGCGCTCGAGCCACCCGACCCGGTCACCCGCACGGCGTGGGTCTTCGCCGTCGAGAGAGCGGCGCTCGTGCTCGGTTCCACGCAGTCCGACACCATCGTCGACCATGTCGCGGCGGACTCGCTCGGTGCGGACATCGTGCGCCGGCGCAGTGGCGGTGGCGCGGTCTGGCTCGACCCCGGTGGGACGGTGTGGGTCGACGTCCTCTTGCCGCGCGGCGATCCGCTGTGGGACGACGACGTCGGCCGGGCCGCGCACTGGCTCGGCGAGGTGTGGGCCGCGGCCATCGCCGACAACCCGAACGCCACCGGCGATGTGCCCCAGGTCCACCGTGACGGGATGGTGTGCAGCTCGATGTCCGGACGGGTGTGCTTCGCCGGGCTCGGCCCCGGAGAAGTGACCGTCGGCGGGCGCAAGGCGGTCGGCATCAGCCAGCGCCGGACCCGCGCCGGCGCCCGCTTCCAGTGCGTCGCCTACGAGCGATGGGATGCCGGCCCACTGCTCGCCACGCTCGAGCTTCCCGAGGGCGCGGCCGCCGGTCTGGCCACGGCGGGAGCTGACCTGGGCATTCGCCGCGAGTCCGTCGAGGAGGCCTTTCTGCACGCCCTTCCCTGACCGGGCGCAAGGCCCGGAATGCCTTGACCGGTGGGGCACAGTGGCATACGGTGGAGCGCAGTGGAGAGCAGGGGAGCACTCCGGGAAGAGCGGACCTGCCGGTGTTCATCGGGAAGTACGACCGATCGTTGGACCCCAAGGGTCGTCTCGTGCTGCCGAGCAACTACCGACGGCCGTTCGAGGACACCGGCGGTGTCCTCGCCAAGTGGGATCGCTGCCTCGCTCTCTGGACGACGGACAAGTACGGGGACGTCATGGAGCAGCTGAACGAGAAGGTGCGCGCTGGTGAGGCGGACGACGATGTCGCCCGCGTGTTCCAGAGCAGCGCCGCCGAGGTCCAGCTCGACTCGCAAGGGCGCTTCGTCATCACCGAGGAGCAGCGCGGCTACGCCGGCATCACCCGCGAGGTCGCCGTGATCGGCCAGACCACCCGAGTCGAGATCTGGTCCGACACCCAGTACGACCAAGTCGAGCGGGCGGTCGGCCCGGAGGCGGTGTCCTCGGAGCTGCGCCGGCTTCGCATTGTCTGATCACCCGACGACACGAACGACCTCACGACCGACAACACGAACGAAAAGCACGACACGACCGACGAGGGAGAGGCATCGAACCCGGAACCTGCATCGCAAGGCCACCCAGTCAGAGCCACAGTCACGGATCGCTGATCCGCAGCCTCCCGGCGAGCAGATGGAAGGCCCCTACTCCGCCCGCTTCCCATCCAGTTCAGTCGGGGAGACATCCCGGCGAGCGCCCGTTCGCCGGGGGGCTGCCGATCAGCGATCAACCGAGCAACCGAACCAGGACGGCCGGGATGGTCCGACGGAACGTTCACGCATGACGCGGTTCGAGCACCGGTCGGTGATGATCGACGAAGTCGTCGAGTTGTTGCGACCGGTGCCGCCAGGTCTCGTTGTGGACGCCACGGTCGGTGCCGGCGGTCATGCCGCGGCGCTCCTCGCCGAGTTGTCGCAGGTGACGTTGCTCGGGCTCGACCAGGACGGTGACGCCATCGAGGCCGCGGCGGCGACGCTCGCGCCGTTCGGCTCACGGGTGACCCTGCGCCAGATCCGCTTCGACGCGCTCACCGCAACGATGGAGGAGCTCGAGGTGGATCACATCACCGGTGCGCTGTTCGACCTCGGTGTGTCGTCGCCTCAGTTCGATCGGGCCGAGCGCGGCTTCAGCTATCGGTTCGAAGGTCGCCTCGACATGCGCATGGATCAAAGGCAGCCGCGCACTGCGGACGACATCGTGAACCACGAGGACGAGCAGTCGCTCGCCCGCATCCTTCACGAGCATGGTGACGAGCGCTACGCGCGTCGCATCGCGCGCGCCATCGTCGCCGCGAGGCCGTTGCACACGACAACTGAATTGGCCGACGTCGTCCGCAACGCCATCCCTGCACCTGCTCGCCGGCGCGGCGGCCATCCCGCGAAGCGCACGTTCCAAGCGCTGCGCATCGAGGTCAACGACGAGCTCGGCGTGCTTCCTTCCGCACTCGATCAAGTGATCGACGCACTGGCTCCCCGCGGGCGGTGCGTGGTCATCAGCTACCACTCCGGTGAAGATCGCATCGTCAAGGATCGGTTCCGCCAGGCCGCGACCGGCGGTTGCACGTGCCCGCCGGGCTTGCCGTGCACGTGCGGTGCGACGCCCGTCGCCCGCGAGCTGCGCCCGCTCAAGCGCCGGCCGTCCGCGGCGGAACGTGCCGTCAACCCGCGGGCCGACAGCGCGGTCATGCGCGCCGTCGAGCGCCTGCCGTTGGACACGGATCGAGCCGCGGACTGATGGCGACGGTCCAGGCCCCTCGACGCGTCGCGGTCTCGTCCCGTGGTGGACACACGGCGGCAGCGGCAGCCACAACCGCGCCGGCGGGTCCGCTCCGCGCGCCGCAACGAGATCCCCAACGCGACGTCGAGCCGCGGCCGTCGCTGCGCGTCGTGCGTGATGCGAACCATCGCATTCGCTACGGACTGCTCGTCACCATCGGCATCGGCGCGGTGTTCGCGGTCCTGCTCGGCCTCGTGATGTTCCACACCGTGCTGTTGCAGAACCAACGCAAGCTCGACCAGCTCGACTCGCAAGTGCGCGACGAGCAGGCGCGGTACCAGCAGTTGCGTCTGCAAGTCGCCCAGTTGCAAGCGCCGCAACGCATCATCGACGTGGCGACGACGAAGATCGGCCTCGTTCCGTCGTCGGGCACGACCTACCTCACGCCGTCCGGCGCGGACGCGGCTGCGGCACGCCAGGCACAAGCGACCACCACGGACACGACGCCGAGCGACGACACCGCGCCCTCGGTCGACCACGCCGGCGAGGCGCCGAGCTCGGACAGCGGTTGGCCGCAGGTGAAGCCGTACCTCGGCGCGACCCCGTGACCACCACCACCCGTCCGCCGGCACGGACACGGACGCGCCCTCCGGCGACCCCGACCCGCCGGCCGGTCCGCAAGATCGCGTCGGCTCCCAGCCCCTCCGTCCGGGCTGGGAGCCGTCGCACGTCACATCGGCACTCGCCGCGGCGACGCATCTTCGCCGTGCTCGTGTTCGTGGTGCTGCTGTTCGTGCTCGTCATCGGACGTCTCGCGCAACTGCAGTTGGTCGACGGGCACAAGTACGTGCAGTTCGGCGAATCGCAGCGTGTGCATCCAGTGGCGTTGCCGGCCGAGCGCGGTTCGCTCTTCGACCGCGACGGCAACGATCTCGCCCTGTCCGTCCCGCAACACACGGTGTGGGCCGACCCGCTGCTCGTATCCAACCCGCAAGCCGAGGCGGCTGCGCTCTCGCCGGTGCTGAACGTCGATCAGAACACGTTGCTGCGCGCGCTCACGACGCCGGACAAGCAGTTCGTGTACCTCGCCCGCCAGATCGACGACGCGACGGCGCAGAAGGTGACCAACCTGAAGCTTCCCGGTGTCGACCTGTTGCAGGAGTCGAAGCGGTTCAACCCGTCGGGTGACCTCGCGCGCGGCTTGCTCGGCAGCGTGAACATCGACAACGTCGGGCGGGCCGGACTCGAGCAGCAGCTCGACTCGACGCTGACGGGCACGGCCGGTCAGCTCATCTTCGAGCAGGATCCTCGCGGCGGGACGATCGCCGGTGGCGAGCAACGGCTGACACCCGCCACACCGGGTGACGATCTCGTCCTCACCATCGACACCGCGCTGCAGTTCGAGACCGAGCGCGCGCTCTCGGACCAAATCGTGAAGATGGGTGCGAAAGGTGGCATGGCCATCGTCAGCAACCCGAAGACCGGCGAGATCCTCGCGATGGCGAACATGGACCGGCCCGACGACAAGGGCGCGCCGGTACCGAGCACGAACAACGAGGCGCTCACGACCGTGTTCGAACCCGGCTCCGCCGCCAAGGTCATCACCATGGCCGCCGCGCTCGACCAAGGGGCGGTGCCGGTCGACACCCGTCTGACGGTGCCGGATCACTTGCAAGTGGCCGACGCGATGTTCACCGACCACGACCCGCACCCGACCGAGCAGATGTCGCTCACCGACATCCTCGCCAACTCGTCCAACATCGGCACGATCATGCTGGCGCAAAAGGTCGGCAGCCAGGCCATCGACACCTACCAACGTAAGTTCGGCTTCGGCACCAAGACCGCCCTCGACTTCCCCAACGAGTCGCCCGGGATCATGCTGCCGCTGAAGAACTGGTCGGGTACCTCGCTCGCGACCATCCCCATCGGGCAGGGCATCGCAGTGACCGCGTTGCAGATGTTGCAGGCCTACAACGTCATCGCCAACGGTGGTGTGTACGTCGACCCGAAGCTCGTGCTCGCGACCGTCGACAAGAACGGCACCCGCCACGACACTCCGCCGTCGGCGAGCGAGCGGGTCGTGTCCACGCAGACGGCCGCCGAAGTGCGGGACATGATGGAGCAAGTTGTGGCATCGGGAACGGGAACAGAGGCAGCCATCGACGGCTACACCGTGGCGGGCAAGACGGGGACGGCGCGCAAGCCGCAGCCGAACGGCGGCTACACCGACGCGGCCGGCAACTACCACTACGTCGCCACGTTCGCCGGGTTCGTGCCCGCCGAAGATCCCCAGCTGTCGACCATTGTGGTGCTCGACGAGCCGACGGCGACCATCTACGCCAGCGGCGCATCAGCGCCGACGTTCAGCCAGATCTCGGCCTACGGATTGCGGCGGTTCTCGATCCCGCCGCCAGGCGTCACACTGCCCTCGAGCGTCCCCGCCCCGACCCCCACCACGTCGAATTCGCAGGCGAACGACGTGACCGGCGCCCGAGCGCCGGCTTCGACGACGACGACCACGACATCTACGACGTCGCCGGCTACATCGAGTGGGGGGAAGAGTCCACCCAAGAAATCCGGCGGCTGACATGCGGCTGCGCGAGGTCCTGCGTGACGTCGCCGTGCAGCAGCTCGTGGGCGATCCCGATGACGTCGACGTGACGGGGGTCGTCCACGACTCGCGCGCGGTCACGGACGGCTCGCTGTTCTGTTGCGTCCCGGGCGCGATCGCCGACGGCCACGCGTTCGCGGCGACAGCGGTCGAGGCCGGCGCCGTCGCACTGCTGTGCGAGCGCGTGTTGAAGGTCGACGTCGCGCAGGCTGTCGTCCCTGCGACGCGCGTCGCGATGGGTCCGGCGGCGGCAATGTTGCACGGTCATCCGTCGCGGTCGCTCGACGTCGTGGGCGTCACCGGGACGAACGGCAAGACGACGACGACGCACCTGGTGCGCTCGATCTTCGACACCGCGGGACGGCCGGCCGAGACGATCGGCACGCTGACCGGAGCCCGCACGACGCCCGAGGCGCCGGACCTGCAGCGGTTGTTGGCCGAGATGCGCGACCGCGGGACGAGGGCAGTCGCGATGGAGGTCTCGTCGCACGCATTGGCGCAACATCGAGTTGACGGCACCTGGTTCCGCGTCGGCTTGTTCACGAACCTCAGCCGTGATCATCTCGACTTCCATCACACGATGGACGAGTACTTCGAGGCGAAGGCGTTGTTGTTCACCGCGGATCGTTGCGAGCACGCCGTGGTCAACGTCGATGATCCATGGGGACAGAAGCTGGCGGCGCGTCTCGAACTGCCGTGGGAGCCCTACTCGCTCGACGACGCCAGTGAGGTGACGACGGAGGCGCACGAGTCGCGATGCGTGTGGGACGGCGTCGAGCTGCGCGTGCCGCTCGGAGGTCGGTTCAACCTCTCCAACGCGATCGCCGCGGCCGTGACCGCACGGGCCCTCGGTGTCGACCACGGCGCCATCGCGGAGGGCCTCGCCGGCGCGGGTCCGGTTCCGGGTCGCTTCGAGACCGTCGACGCCGGCCAGCCCTTCACCGTCATCGTCGACTACGCCCACACTCCCGACGGGCTCGAGCGAGTGCTCGAGGCGGCCCGCGAGCTGGCGGGCCCGAATGCCGTGGTCGTCGTGTTCGGTAGCGGCGGCGACCGCGACCCGTCCAAGCGCGCCCCGATGGGCGAGGTGGCGTCGCGGCTCGCTGATCGTGTAGTCCTCACGTCGGACAACCCGAGGGGGGAAGACCCCGGCGCCATCATGGAGGCTGTCCGGCAGGGCATCAACGAACCTTCCTCTGTGCTGACCGAACCCGACCGTCGCCTCGCCATCGAAGCCGCCCTCGCCGGCGCCCGCCCGGGCGACGTGGTCGTCATCGCGGGCAAGGGCCACGAAACCACCCAGACCGTCGGTGACGACGTGCGACCGTTCGACGATCGCGTGGTCGCGGCCGAGCTGTTGGAGGCGACGTGGTCGGCCTCCTGATCGCAGCCGCAGTGGCGATGGCGGCATCGCTCGGCGGTACCCGCTTCCTCATCGACTGGCTCCGTCGCCGCGGCATCGGCCAGCCGATTCGCGAGGACGGTCCGGAAGGTCACATGAAGAAGGCGGGCACGCCGACGATGGGTGGCGTTGCCATCGTCGGCGCCACGTTGCTCGGTTACGCGGTCGCGCACCTGCGCGGCGGCGTGATCTTCACTTACTCCGGCTTGCTCGTGATGGCGGCGATCGCGGGGGCGGGCGCGGTTGGCCTCGTCGACGACTGGATAAAGGTCACGCGCGAGCGCAACCTCGGTCTGAACAAGCGGGCGAAGGTCTTCGGCCTGCTGGTGGTGGCGATCGGCTTCGCGGTGATCGCGGTCTGGCAGACACCGGTGCACACGACGCTGTCCTTCACGCGGTTCAACGTGCCGGGTGTCGAGCTCGGGACCGTCGGTTGGTGCGTGCTCGCGGTGGTGATGATCCTCGGCACCTCGAACGCCGTGAACCTCACCGACGGGCTCGACGGGCTGGCCGCCGGATCCGCCATCTACGCCTTCATCTGCTACATGGTCATCGGCTTCTGGAGCTTCCGACACAGCATCGTGACCCAGAACATCTACCACCTCGATCACGCATATGACCTCGCCATCTGCGCGGCAGCGTTGGCGGGAGCGTGCGCCGGATTCCTGTGGTGGAACGCCAACCCTGCTCGCATCATCATGGGCGACACCGGCTCGCTCGCCATCGGCACCGGCCTCGCCGCCCTCGCGCTCATGACGAGCACGGAGCTGTTGCTGCTGATCGTCGGCGGCCTGTTCGTGATGGAGACGGTGTCGGTCATGGTGCAGGTCACGACCTTCCGCCTACTGGGCGGCCGGCGCGTCTTCCGCATGGCGCCGATCCACCACCACTTCGAGCTCGGTGGGTGGCCCGAGACCACCGTGATCGTGCGCTTCTGGATCCTCGCCGGCCTCTGTACCGCCCTCGCGCTCGGGTTCTTCTATGCAGACTTCCTGCGCGTCGGCACGTTCGACTGATGGGCGCAGGTGGGGTGCGCAACGCCCAAGTAGAGAGCGAGCCCGTGCTGTTGCTCGGATTCGGTGTCACGAACCAGGCCGTCGCGGATGCGCTCGCGGCGCGGCACCAGGCATTCGAAGTCTGCGACGACGCGCCGACCGACGCGTCGCGCGCAGCCGCTCGCGCGCGTGACATCGACGTGATCGAACGCCCGGATCGGACGCGCTACGAGCAACTTGTGCGTGCGTCGTCCGCCGTGTTGCCGTCGCCTGGCATCGGTGACTCGCACGTCGCCATCGATCTCGCGCACCAAGCCGGCGTGCCGGTACGCAGCGAGTTCGACCTCGCCGCGGAGTGGGACAGCCGGCCCGTGCTCGCTATTACTGGCACCGACGGCAAGACGACGGTCACGACGCTCGTGACCGAGATGCTGCTGGCGTCGGGCGTGCGCGTCGCCGCGGCGGGCAACAACGAGCTGCCGCTGGTGGCGGCCATCGACGATCCGACGACCGACGTGTTCGTGGTCGAAGCATCGTCATTCCGCCTCGACCACAGCCAGCACTTCGCGCCGCGCGTCGGTACGTGGCTGAACTTCGCGCCCGATCACCTGAACCTGCACCGATCGCTCGAGGCTTACGAGCAGGCGAAGGCGCGGCTGTGGCGCGACCAGTCAGCCGATGACGTCGCGATCGGCAACGCGGACGACGGCGTCGTGATGAAGCACTTGCAGCAGGCGCCGGCCCGCCACGTGACCTTCGGTCTCGGTGAAGCCGCGTCGTCCGGCTACCACGTGAACGGCGAACGCCTGCTCGCGGATGACGGCACCGTGCTCGTGTCGGTGGGCGAGTTGTGGCGCTCGTTCCCTCATGACGTGTCGAACGCGCTGGCGGCGAGCGCGACGGCGCGGGAGGGCGGCGCGACGGCTGAGGGCGTGCACGACGCCCTGGTCTCGTTCCACGGTCTGTCGCACCGCATCGAGCTCGTCGGCCGCGGCCGGGACATCGACTGGTACGACGACTCGAAGGCGACGACACCGAATGCCGCAGTCGCCGCCATTCGATCCTTCCCGTCCGTGGTCCTCATCGCCGGAGGGCAGAACAAGGGCCTCGACCTCGGTGTGCTCGCGCGGGAGTCATCGCACGTTCGCGCCGTTGTCGCCATAGGCGAGGCGGCGTCGGATGTCGAGCGTTCGTTCGCAGGTGTGCGTCCCGTCGTCGTCGCGACGTCGATGGCGGATGCCGTCGCGCGCGCGGCGTCGCTGGCGCGGTCGGGCGACGCCGTCCTCCTATCACCCGCTTGTGCCTCCTTCGACTGGTACAAGTCATACGACGAACGCGGTGACGACTTCGCCGCGCGCGTGCGGGATGTGATCGGAGCTTCACGATGAACCTCAGGACAGAGACCCGGACCCGATCGCACCGTCGCTCCTCGTCGCGCACCGACCAGACGCAGAACTTCGAGACCGAGTCGCGCTCCACGTCGAACAAGAAGCGGCCACGACGCCCGCCCGCCCCGACGGGTTACGTCGTGCTCCTCGCGTTGATCGTCGTGCTCAACCTCATCGGGCTCGTGATGGTGCTGTCCGCGTCGTCCGTCACGGCACTGCAGTACGAGGGCTCGTCGTACTACTACTTCGAGCGCCAAGTGCTGTGGGTGTTCATCGGGTCGATCCTGACGATCGCGTTGCTGAACTTCGACTACCGGCGCTTGCGCAAGCTCGCACTGCCGATGGTCGCGCTGTCGGCGGTGATGCTCGTCGTTGTGCTCGTGCCCGGCCTCGGTTCGAACGTCAACGGTTCGTCGCGCTGGATCGGCGTCGGCATGTTCAGCATCCAACCGTCGGAGTTCGCCAAGCTCGCCATGCTGATCTTCGCCGCCGACCTTCTCGCCCGGAGGCGGGCATGGATCGGCGACACTCGGGTCACGCTCCGCCCGGTCATCGTCGCGTTTGCCGTGTTCGCGGCCCTGATCATGCTGCAGCCGAACCTCGGCACGACGATCGTGCTGGCCGCCATCACGTTCACGATCCTGTTCGTGGCGGGCGTCCCGCTCGGTCCGCTCGCCGGCTGGGGCCTCGCCGGCTGCTGCCTCGCGGGCATGGCATCGATGGGCGAGAGCTACCGGCGGGCGCGCATCCTCGCGTTCCTGCATCCGTGGAACGATCCGCTGAACACCGGCTACCAGACGATCCAGTCGCAGGTGAGCGTCGCGTCGGGCGGGTGGCTCGGCGTCGGCCTCGGTGCGTCGAAGGCGAAGTGGGGATTCCTTCCGTACGCGCACACCGACTTCATCTTCGCCATCATCGCCGAGGAGCTCGGCCTCGTCGGCGCCATCGTCGTCGTCGCATTGTTCGTGGCGCTCGGCGTCTTCGGGGTCCGCGCCGGGCTGCGTACGTCCGATCCCTTCGCCCGCCTCCTCGCCATCGGCATCACGACATGGTTCTGCGTGCAAGCCTTCGTGAACATCGGCGCAGTGCTCGGCATACTCCCGATCACCGGCGTGCCCCTTCCGTTCATCTCGTTCGGCGGGTCGTCGGTGCTGGCGACGATGGCGGCTTCCGGCATCCTCTTGAACGTGGCGAGGAACGCACCCGGATACTCGCGGTGACCGCAGGCGAGGTTCGGGCGGGGCCACCGCATCCCGGCCCGCCGGCGCCGACGTTCGCCATCTTCGCGGGCGGCGGGACGGGCGGCCACCTGCTGCCCGGACTCGCGGTCGCGGCCGCACTGGTCGCCCGGGGCCACACCGCGTCGAGCATTCACTTCGTCGGCAGCGACACCGGCGTCGAGAGCCGCCTCGTTCCGGCGGCGGGCTTCACGGTGGACGAGCTACCAGGTCGCGGCATCCAGCGCCGTCTCACGTTGGCGAGCCTCGCCGCCGCGGTCGGCATCGTGCGCGGGATCGGGCGAGCGTTGCGCATCGTCACGCAGCGCCAGCCGCGCGTGGTGGTCGCGCTCGGCGGCTACGCGTCGGTCGCCATAGGACTCGCGGCCACGGTGCGGCGCGTACCGATCGTCGTGCTCGAGCAGAACGCGCGCGCCGGCGCCGCCAATCGCTTGCTCGCCCGACGGGCCGCCGCCGCGGCCGTGTCGTTCCCGGGGACGGATCTGCCTCGCGCCGTCGTGACGGGGAACCCGTTGCGCCACGACATCCGCGCCGCCGCCGAGCAGCGCGACCGAGCGGCGGCTGCGGCTGCGCTCGATCTGCCGGCGGACCGCACCATCGTCGCCGTGTTCTCGGGATCCCTCGGCTCGCGTCGCATCAACGAGGCGATGCGTGGTCTCGTCGAGCGCTGGAAGGATCGCGACGACATCGCGGTCCGGCATGTGATCGGCCGGCGCGACTACACGTCCTACCTAGCCGCCGCGCCCGCGCTCGCACCGTCGCTCGACGGCCGCGGCCTCGTGTACCAAGTCGTCGAGTACGAGGATCGCATGGACCTTCTCTTGAGCGCGGCTGACGCCGCCGTCACGCGCGCCGGTGGCGGGGTGGCGGAGCTCGCCGCGCTCGGAGTGCCGGCCGTGCTCGTGCCGCTGCCGATCGCGACGAGGGATCACCAGACCGCGAACGCGAAGGTGCTCGTGAACGCGGGTGGGGCGATCGTCGTGCCGGACGACGAGCTCACCACCGACCGGCTGGAGCTCGAGCTGGCTGCCATCCTCGACGATCCCGCGCGGCGCTCGTCGATGTCGGGCGCGATGCGAGCCAACGCCCATCTCGACGCGGCCGAGCGGGTGGCCGCACTGGTCGAGGAGCACGCCCGTGGCTGACGTGGTCGACCTCTCTCGGCCTCGGCACATCCACATCGTGGGTGTCGGCGGCGCGGGCATGAGCGCGATCGCGAGCGTGCTCGCCTCGATGGGCCACACCGTCTCCGGCAGTGACCTCAAGGAGTCACGCAGCCTCCGCCGCCTCGAGGCGCTCGGCGTCGACGTGCACGTCGGCCACGACGGCGCGCTCGTCGACGGGGCCGAGCTCGTCGCGGTGTCGACCGCCATCCCCGAGCGCAATCCGGAGGTGGTGGCCGCGCGCGAACGCGGTATCAGCGTTGCTCGCCGGGCCGACATCCTCGGCGCGATCGCCGCGACCCGCCGTTGCATCGCGGTGTCCGGCACGCACGGCAAGACCACGACGTCATCGATGCTCGCGCTCGTCCTCGTCGAGGCCGGTCTCAACCCGTCGTTCATCATCGGCGGCGAGCTCAACGAGATCGGCGGCGGAGCGGTGTGGGACGACGGCGACTGGTTCGTGGTCGAGGCGGACGAGAGCGACGGCACGTTCGTGGCGCTGCCCGCCGAGCACGTCGTCGTGACGAACGTCGAGGCCGACCATCTCGACTACTACGGCTCGATCGAGGCCATCGAGGCGACCTTCGATCGCTTCCTCGACGCGCCCGGCCACAAGATCGTGTGCGCGGACGACCCCGGAGCCCTCGCGCTCGGGCGAGCGCACGGCGCGCTGCTGTACGGCACGAGTGAGAGCGCTGACGTCCGCATCGTCGATGCCAAGAGCGAGCGTGCCGGTGTCGTGTTCGGCATCATCCGCCACGGCGAGGCGCTGGGCGAGGTGCGTCTGCCGGTTCCGGGGCTGCACAACGCGCGGAACGCGACCGCCGCCATCGCGATGGCGATGGAGTTGGGCGTGGGATTCGAGACGTGCCGGCAGGCGCTCGCGCGGTACGCGGGCGTGGCAAGGCGGTTCCAGTTCCGCGGGCAGGCCGGCGGCGTCACGTACGTCGACGACTACGCACACAACCCCGGCAAGGTCAGGGCCGTCCTCGACGCCGCCGCCTCCGGCGGATGGCGCCGGGTCGTCTGTGTGTTCCAGCCGCATCGGTACACGCGCACAGCCGCGTTGTGGCGCGAGTTCGGCTCGGCCTTCGACGCCGCTGATGTCGTCGTGGTGATGGACGTCTACGCAGCAGGGGAGCAGCCTCAGCCCGGCGTGACCGGCAAGCTCATCGTGGACGCCGTGCTCGAACACCGGCCGTGGAAGCGCGTGGCCTGGCTGCCGCGGCGCGAGGACGTCCTGACGTATCTGGCGGTCGAGTTGCGTCCCGGCGATGTGTGCCTCACGGTCGGCGCCGGCGATGTCACCTCACTGGCCGGCGACATCCTCGAGCGGCCGTGAGCGCGGTCGAACAGGCCGCAGCCGCGCTCAGCGATCGCGCGCGGCGCGACGTGTCGATCGGCGCGCTCACCACGTACCGGGTGGGCGGCTCGGCGGCGCTGTTCGTGACGATCGAGACGGACGACGATCTCGGCGCCGCGGCGAAGGCAGCGCGCAAAAGCGGCGTGGCAGTTCTCGTGGTGGGCAAAGGTTCGAACCTGCTCGTGGCCGACGCGGGTTTCGACGGTCTCGCACTGGTGCTCGGCGAGAGGTTCTCGGGCATCGCGATCGACGGCACCACCGTCCACGCCGGTGGTGGTGCCGCGCTCCCGGTCGTGGCGCGACGCACCGCGGCCTCGGGCCTCACGGGATTCGAGTGGGCCGTCGGCGTGCCGGGCTCGATCGGCGGCGCGGTGCGGATGAACGCGGGCGGCCACGGCTCGGACATGGCCGCAACCCTGGCGAGGGTCCGCGTCGTCGACCTCGCGTCCGGGGAGGATGGGTGGATGCCGGCTGGGACGCTCGATCTCTCGTACCGGCATTCGTCGATCGGTCCGTCGCAACTCGTCGTCGAAGCCGAGCTCGCGTTGCGGCGCGGTGATGCCGCGAAGGCCGAAGCGGAGATCACGTCCATCGTGCGCTGGCGACGCGAGAACCAACCGGGTGGCCAGAACGCCGGTTCTGTGTTCACGAACCCGCCGGGCGATTCCGCAGGGCGTCTCATCGACGCGTCCGGGTGCAAGGGTTTGCGGCTCGGCACGGCCATGGTCTCCGACAAGCACGCCAACTTCTTCATCGCCGACGATGGCGGTCGCGCCGACGATGTGGTCGCCCTCATGCATGACGTGCGCCGCCGAGTCCACGAGGTCCACGGCCTCTGGCTCGAGCCGGAGACGAGGCTTGTCGGCTTCGAGAACTCTCGACAGGGGATTGAGGGTTGAGCGTCACCGAGGCTCCATCTCGACCGCCGATCGACCCTCGGCTGCGGGCCCGGCGCATCGCGGTTCGGCGTGACGAGGGACGGCGCCGGCTGCGCCGCGTCGTCGGTCTCGCGGGCGTCGCGCTGGCGGTGTTGATCGCCGTCGGCGTGACGCAGAGCCCGTTGCTCGACGTCGACCGCGTGACGGTGACAGGCGCGACGCACACCACCCCCGATGCGATTCGCCAGGCCACTGCCGTCCGCATCCACCAACCGATGACGTCGATCGATCTCGACCGCGCCCGGCGCGGCATCCTCGCCCTGCCGTGGGTGCAGACCGTGTCGGTGGCGCGTCGCTGGCCCGCGTCGGTGCGCGTGGTTGTCACCGAACGCAAGCCGGTGGCGTCCGTCAGTGCAGGTCAGAGTGGCTTCGCGCTCGTCGACAGCACCGGCCGCGTTCTGGAGCTGAGCCCGTCCCCGCCCGCCGGCTTCGTCATCCTCGACGGTGTGCCCGCCGCCGGCGCGCCCGGCACGACGCTCGCGCCCGACGCCGCCGACGCGCTCGCCGTCGCGAGCGCGCTGCTTCCACAACTTGCGCCGAAGGTCGCCGCCGTCGTGGCCACCGCTGACGGTGTCGAGCTGCAACTGGTCGCGGGTGGCAAGGTCCGCCTCGGTCCGGCCACCGATGTGGTGGCGAAGCTGGTCGCGGCGGACACTGTTCTCACGCAGGTCGACGTGTCGCATCTGTGCGCGCTCGACGTGCATGTCGCGTCCGCACCGTCCTTGACGCAAGGAGGGAGCTGTGCGTAAAGTCTCGACCAACACTGAAGGTACATGAAAGTCTCTACCTTCACTTCAGAGTTCACCCGGGAGACACATTCGCCATGACTGGCAACCCGCAGAATTACTTGGCGGTCATAAAGGTCGTCGGTATCGGTGGCGGTGGCGTGAACGCGGTGAACCGCATGATCGACGCGGGCTTGAAGGGCGTCGAGTTCATCGCCATCAACACCGATGCGCAGGCGCTGTTGATGAGCGACGCCGACGTCAAACTCGACATCGGGCGTGAGCTCACGCGCGGCCTCGGAGCAGGAAGCGATCCCGAAGTCGGGCGCGCCGCGTCGGAGGCACATCGCGACGAGATCGAAGAGGTGCTCAAGGGCTCCGACATGGTGTTCATCACTGCCGGCAAAGGCGGTGGCACCGGCACCGGTGGCGCACCGGTCGTCGCGGAGATCGCGAAGCAAATCGGCGCGCTGACCATCGGCGTCGTCACCCGACCGTTCGCCTTCGAAGGTCGCCGCCGTTCGGTGCAAGCCGAGCAGGGCATCCAGAAGTTGAAGGAGAAGGTCGACACCCAGATCGTCATCCCGAACGACCGGTTGCTCACCGTGTCGAACGAGAAGACGTCGGTGTTGAACGCGTTCAAGATGGCCGACGAGGTCCTGCTGCAAGGCGTCCAGGGCATCACCGACCTCATCACGACGCCGGGCCTCATCAACACCGACTTCGCCGACGTGAAGATGATCATGAGCAACGCCGGCTCCGCGCTCATGGGCATCGGCTACGGCTCGGGCGAAGGCCGTGCCCTCGCCGCGGCGCGGTCCGCCATCTCGAGCCCGTTGCTCGAAGCGTCGATCGAAGGTGCGCGCGGAATCCTGCTCAACATCTCTGGCGGCAGCGATCTCGGCCTGTTCGAGGTCAACGAAGCTGCCGAGGTGATCCATGGGGTCGCCCACCCCGACGCCAACATCATCTTCGGCGCGGTCATCGACGACGAGATGGGCGACGAGGTGCGCGTCACGGTCATCGCCGCCGGCTTCGACCGGTGGGAGTCCGGTCGCACCGGCGAGGGCGAGTCCCGCGGTTCGGCCTCGGGCACGTCACGCGAGGCCCGCGACGTCTTCGGTGACGACGACGACGAGGGCGGGGGCGACGAGGACGACTTCGACGTCCCGAGCTTCCTCAAGTAGCGCCTCTACGCCGAATGTTGGTGCCATTCCGGGGTCAGGACCCCGGAATGGACCCGCAGTTCGCTGGCGGACCACCGGCCGTGCCGACGGTGACTTCGTCGACGTGGTGCGGTTCGAGCCCGGTACCACCTGGCTGCGCCAGGTGCACGGTGCGGTCGCCGTGGAGGTGCGCCAACCCGGCGAGCACGCGGGCGTCGAGGCAGATGCCTTGTTCACGTCAACTCCTGGTTGCCGGCTCGCCGTACGTACCGCCGATTGCATTCCTGTCGTGCTCGCGGGCGACGGCACCGTCGGGGTCGTCCACGCGGGTTGGCGAGGGCTCGCGGCCGGGGTGATCCAAGCCACCGCGCGAGCGATGGGATCCGTGACCACCGCACACATCGGTCCGCACATCAGGCGTGGTTGCTACGAGTTCGGTGAGGACGATCTCGCCGAGGTCGTGAATGCCTTCGGCGACGGCGTCCGCGCCACCACGACGTGGGGAACGCCGGCGCTCGACCTCACCGCGGGTGCGCGCGCCGCACTCGCCGACATCGGTGACATCCGCGTCGACGACGGCGGCGCGTGTACGGCGTGTAGCGACGTGTACTTCTCGTGGCGGGCGCGCCGCGAGCCGGAGCGATTCGCCACCATCGCCTGGCTCGAGTGACCGCTCGATGATTGGCATCGAATGATTGGCATCGAATGATTCGGAGCGCGTGATGGACGTTGCGACGATCCGCGCCAACGCGGCCCGCGTGCGTGACCGCATCGCGAACGCCGGCGGCGATCCCGATCTCGTGCGGCTCGTCGCCGTGACCAAGGGCCATCGCACCGCGACGATCGAGGCCGCCCTCGCGGCCGGACTCGTCGACATCGGTGAGAACTACGCGCAAGAGCTCGCCACGAAATCGTCCGAGATCGAGGCATCCGGCGGCGAGGTCCGCTGGCACTTCATCGGCCAGCTACAGCGCAACAAGGTCCGCCAGATCGCGCACGCGGTCCACTGGTGGCAGTCGGTCGACCGTCTGCGTCTGGGCGAGGAGATCGCTCGCCGTGTGCCCCAGGCGTCGGTGCTCGTCCAAGTGAATCTGACCGACGATCCCGAGCGCGGTGGCACGAAGCCCTCGCTCGCCGCAGGCCTCGTGGAAGGGCTGCGTGACCTCGGCCTCGACGTCCGAGGCCTCATGGCGGTGGCCCCGATGGGCGGGGCGAGCGCGGCTCGCGATGGCTTCCGCACCGTGCGCGACCTCGCCGATCGCCTCGACCTTCGCGAGCGGTCGATCGGCATGAGCGACGACTTCGAGCTGGCGGTCAGCGAGAGCTCGACCATGGTCCGCATCGGCAGCGCGCTCTTCGGTCCCCGTCCACGTCTGGCCTCGTCAGACGTGGAAAACTAAGTTCCCGGCAGAAGAAGGGGCTCATGAATGGCGACGATGTGGCGCCGGGCCATGACCTATCTCGGTCTCGGACCCGATGAGGAGTACGAGGAATATGACGACCTCGAACCCGCGCGCGAGCCGATCAACGACCGCGCCCGTCAGCCTGCCCGCACCGCCATGCCGCCGCGCCGGGTCGCGGAGGCCGAGCCGGAGCCGTCCGACGTCGCGTACGTCGGCAGCGTGCGCCGGCTCGAGCCGCAGCCGCTCGAGCCGACTCCGGGCATCGGCGCAGTGACACCGGTCGGCCAGAAGCGAGCGGCCACCCCGGCCGTCCGAGCCATCCCCACATCGATGTCGGCCAAGCCGTACGTCGTGGCACCCGGCTCGTTCAACGAGGCGCAGGACGTGGCGGACAAGTACAAGGGCAACGTCCCCGTGATCATGAATCTCCAGAACGTCGACCGCGATCTGTCGCGCCGGCTGATCGACTTCGCCAGCGGACTTTGCTACGGGGTCGGTGGCACGATGGAGAAGGTTGCGCATCAGGTGTACTTGCTGACACCGAGCAACGTGGAGGTGTCGACTGAAGAGCGACGGCGCCTTCAAGAGCGCGGCCTGTACGACTGATCGCTTCGCTGATCCCACCGATTCGCTGACCCCACCGAGCAGAACTGACGGCTGAACGCACATGGAGATCATCTGCATCGCGTTGCAGCTGTACGTCGTCGTCATCTTCGGTCGCGTCATCCTGAGTTGGTTCCCGGTGTCGCCGGGCAGCGCGATCGAAGGCATCGACACGTTCCTTCGCATGCTGACCGAACCGGTGCTCGGACCGATGCGGCGCGCCATCCCCTCGCTGCGCGTCGGCGGGATGGCGCTCGACCTGTCACCGATGATCCTGCTGTTCGTCATCTATCTGGTGATCGTGCCGCTCGTCTGCCCCCGCTGACGGTCCCCGAATTACGCGAGGGCCGGGAGTACCATCGCTGCTCATGGATGTCACGCCTCAGGTGATCAACGAGGTCGAGTTCCACCAGAAGATGCGCGGGTACGACCCCGACGAGGTCGACGATTTCCTCGAGCGCATCGCAGTCGCGGTGGGCCAACTCCAAGACCGGGCGCACGAGTACGAAGCGAGATCCGCCACCGCTGAACGGCGCGCGCTCGAGCTCGAACGTCGGGCGCGTGAGCTGGCCGAGCACCAGCCCGCGGCGGCGGAGGACGACACGGAGACGATCCGGCGCACGCTCGTGCTCGCGCAACGCACGGCCGACGCGGCGGTGAAAGAGGCGCAAGAGGAAGCGCAGCGCACCCTCTCGGGCGCGCAGGAGCACGCGGATGTCCTGTTGAGCGAGGCGCAGGCGACGTCACGCCGGCTCGTGACCGAGGCCGAGGTCGAGGCGCGCAAGGCGTCCGACGACACGAGGCAGCGCATGGTCGCCGAGATCATCGCCCTCGAAGAAGCGCGAGACGCGCTGAAGGCGGACCAAGGCATCCTCGAGCGGCATCTCGAGGAGCAGCGCCTTCGTCTTCGCAGCGCGATCGGCGATCTGCAGCGCCTGCTCGACGATCCCGCTCGGTTGCGGGTTGCGAGCGCGCCTGAGTTGAGCGGGGCCGCCCGGCCTTCATTCCTCGACGATCAGGCTCCCGCGCCCGAGGCGGGCGACGCCGAAGATGCGAGCGACGCCGATGACGGTGGCGTGATCGATCTCGACGATGCCTCCGAGGAAGACGACGACGCCGAGGTCTCGGTTGCCGTCGAAGCGGAGCGTCCGATCACCGGTGGAGTGCGGTTCACCCCCGCAGAGGACTCCGGCGCCAGCCCTGAGGCGTCACGCGGTCGTACCGCGGTGGCGATGCAGGACGATGGCGACAGCGATGCGTGGAGTCGATTCGTGCGCGAGGAGATGCTCGATCGACCGACGGCGGCCGTGAGCACCACCGGCGGCGAGGACGCCTACCTGAGCGAGCTGCGCAAGGCCATGCTCGAGGACACCAGCGCGCCCGGTTCGGACGAGCACCAGGCCCGAACGCGCTTCGGCCGTCGGCGCTGATCTCGCCGTTGTACCCGACAGCGCGCGCGTCAATCACCTGACGTGGCGGCCGACCGCGCCCCACACCTGAGGTCGGGCGGTAGCGTGCGAAATAGCGCAAGACCAGCGATATCGCGCGGGAGAACGCGCACCTGATCCACCTAGGATGAAGGAGACTCCAACCTCGGTGTTGAAGGAGATTCCAACCCTGTCGTGAGGATGGTGATCTCTTGTTGGTGCTGCTGAGCTTCGGTCTCGTCCTGATCGCGACCGTCCTGCTCGTGCTCGGGCTGCTCGTCGGTGACGGCCTGTCGTTGATCTACTGCTCCATCGTGCTGAGCGCGGTGGCGGCGATCATCCTGTTCGTCGCGGTGCGCGTGTCGAAGCCGAAGACCGCGACCGTGGGTGAGCCTGCGGCGTTGCTGCCCGAGCCCGAACTCGAGCCGGAACTCGTCTCGGTGGGCGCGTCGGTCGCGGCGATGCCCGCGACCGCGGCAACCGCGACGGTGGCGCCACCGCGCACCGCCGTGCGGCCGGTGGTCGCGCCGGTCGTCGTTCCCGAACCCATCGACGACGACATCGATGACCTCGATGACTTCGACGACGATGAGACCGAGCTCGATGACGAGCCCGTCGCGGATGACGCGATCGCGGCTGACCCTGTCGTTGAAGCCGCGGTCGTCGGAGCCGCGGTCGCGCCAGAGGCAGTTGACGAGGAAGGCGACGAGTGGCTCGCCGCCGATCAGGAGTGGCAGGAGCCGTCGGCCGAGTGGGATGAGAGCGAGCTCGACTTCCCGATTGCCGACTACGACGAGTTGACCGAGAACGAGATCATGCCGCTGCTGCCGCAGCTCTACACCGACGAGCTCGATGTCGTCGAGGAGCGCGAGCGACGAGGCCAAGCTCGTTCGAACATCATCAACACGCTGGCGCAGCTTCGCGGCTCGTCGCCCAACGGTTCCGTTCCGGTGGACACGGCGCTCGTCGACGACGTCGACGAGATCGAGGAAGAAGCCCACGAGCTCGACAACGACGTCGACGGCGCCGACGACCTCGAGGAGTTCGAGTCCGAGTTCGACGTCGAGGAGGACGCGGAAGCCGAAGACGACGACATCGACGAGGACGACGACACGACCGTCGTGGCCGCGGTCGTTCCGGCCCGCGCCGCCAGCGCGGCCGACGACGAGTGGGACGCCGACATCTTCCCGATCGAGGACTACGACGACCTCACGGTCGCCGAGATCGACCCGCTGCTCGATGAGCTCGACGACGAAGAGCTCGCCATGGTTCGCGACCACGAACTGGACAGCAAGTCGCGTCAGACGCTGCTGGCGGGCATCGACCGTCGCCTCGGCGTCGAGGCCCCGGCCCCGGTTCGTCGCCCGCCGGCGAAGGCCACCCCGCCGCCGATGAAGCGAGCCCCCGCTCGGGCCAAGAAGCCGGCGCCGGCCAAGAAGGCGGCACCGGCCCGCAAGGCGCCGACGGCCAAGAAGGCGGCGCCGGCCAAGAAGGCGGCGCCGGCCCGCACGGCGTCGACGGCGAAGACCACCGCCCGCAAGACCACCACGGTCAAGAAGGCCGCGCCGGCACGGCGGACGACGAAGAAGGCCTGATCAGCCGGTCGACGCGACCGACAGGCCGACCGACACGGCGCGGCCATCGGTCAGCTCGATGCGGTGACCGTCCGACAATGGACCAGCCATCACCAGCTCGATCGCCAGCGTCTCGTCCATGATGTAGGCGCGGTACTTCCCGATCGCCTCGCCCACGTCCTCGTGGTCGTGTACGTCGATCACGAGGTGGATGCGGTCGGTCACATGCAGGCCGTCCGTGCGCCGCAGCTCGTTGATGCGCCGGACGAGCACGCGAGCAAGCCCCTCCTGGGCGAGCGCCTCGGTGATCTCGGTGTCGAGCACCACCACGCCCCCGCCGTCGGGCAGCGGGTTCGCCGTCGTCCCGGCTCGAGCGGTGAGGCGCAGCGTGTACTCGTCGTGCTGCAGCGTGCGGCCGGCCACGACGACGTCGTCGCCGTCACGAGTCCAGTCACCGGCGCGCACTGCGGCGATGAGACGTTGCATGTCCGCGCCGGCACGCGGGCCGAGCACCGCGGGCACGAGTTGCAACACGAGCTCGCCTGCCGACGCGACATCGTCGGTGAGCGCGACCGACTTCACGTTGGCCTCGTCCGCGATGAGCTCTTCGAACGGTCGGAGGCGCTCGACACCGGGGGCGGCGATGGTGACCCGCGACAGAGGTTGGCGGTTGGGCAGACCGTTCGCCTTGCGGATGGATGCCGCCGCCGAACAGACGGCGCGCACCGTGTCCATCGTCGCCACGAGGTCGGGGTCGGCGTCGAGCACCACTTCGTCCGACGACGGCCAGTTCTCGAGGTGCACCGAGACGGCGCCGGTGAGGTCGTGGTAGACGCTGTCGGTCGTGAGCGGCAGCAACGGACCCGCCACTCGGCACAGCATCGACAGGACGGTGTGCAACGTGTCGACCGCGCCCTTGTCGCCTGCCCAGAAACGATCGCGACTGCGACGGATGTACCAGTTGTTCAGCGAATCGATGAACGACAGCACTGACGCGCACGCGCCCGACAGATCGAACACATCGAGCCGTGCCGTCACATCTGTGCGCAGTGCCGCGACTTTCGCCAGGACGTAACGATCGAGCACGTGCTCCGCGTTCGGCTGCAACTCGCCGCGCACGCCCGCGGCGTTGGCGTACAAGGTGAGGAAGTACCACGCGTTCCAGATCGGCATGAGCACGTGGCGGACGGCTTCTTCCATCGCGCGCCGGTCGGTCACCATGTCACCGCCCCGCAGCACCGACGACGAGAGCAATGCCCAGCGCATCGCGTCCGAACCGACGGTGTCGAAGACGTCGACCGGATCCGGATAGTTGCCGAGGCGCTTCGAGAGCTTCTGGCCGTCGTCGCCGAGCAACACGCCGTGCACAAGGCACGTCTTGAACGACGGTCGATCGAACAGTGCAGTCGCCAGCACGTGCAACGTGTAGAACCAGCCGCGCGTCTGGCCGATGTATTCGACGATGAAGTCGCCCGGGAAGTGCGACTCGAACCATTCGTTGTTGTCGAACGGGTAGTGCACTTGTGCGAACGGCATCGAGCCCGACTCGAACCAGCAGTCGAGGACGTCGGGGATGCGGCGCATCATCGACGTCCCGGTCGGGTCGTCGGGGTTGGGACGCACGAGCTCGTCGATGAACGGTCGGTGCAGGTCGTCGGGCCGGACACCGAAGTCATGCTCGAGCTCGTCGAGGCTGCCGTACACGTCGACGCGCGGATAGGCAGGATCGTCGCTCTTCCAGATCGGC
>DASXPN010000059.1:0-39991 GCA_036493595.1 Acidimicrobiales bacterium
GCGCTCTGCACACGGTTGCCGATGGAGGTCTGCACCGACGTTATGAACACGGTCACGATCGTCACGACCGTCGCGCCGACGAGGAGCGCGGTCGCGGTGGCCGCGGTGCGGCGCGCACGATGGCGGGCGTTGCCGATGGCCAGCTCGGTGGCGGCCGTTTGACGGCGAGTCACGCGCAGGACCCGCCCGAGCGCCGTCGTCGCGGGCACGACGGCAACGGGCGCGATCAGGACGGCACCGGCGATCAGCGCCACTGCGCCGAGAGCAAACAGCGCCGCGGTGCCGCTCGCCTCGGCTACCGCGGCGGCGACGACGCCGAGCCCCATGCCGACGGTTCCGATGGCGATGCGCCGGTAGGAGATCGTGTCGACGGTGTCCTCGGCGTCGGACAACGCGGCGACGGGCGACACGCGCACGGCGCGTCGAGCGGGGACCAGCGCCGCGATCACCGTGACGGCGACGCCGGCCACGAACGGCACGACGAGCGACGCGACGCTGACCGTGAGCCCGCCGGCGGGCAACGCGAAGCCGGCCGCGTCGAACAAGCCTTTGAGCAGTCCGGCCAACCCGAACCCGGCGGCGACGCCGACGGCGGCGCACGCGCAGCCGACGACGAATGCCTCCAACGCGACGGACCGCCGCACCTGACGACGGGAGGCACCAACGGCCCGAACCAGTGCGAGCTCACGGCTTCGTTGCGCGAGCGTGATCGAGAAAGTGTTCGAGATCGTGATCGACGCGACGAGCAGGGCGATCAGGGCGAAGCCGGTGAGGCCCGTGCGCAGTCCGTCGAGAAATTGCTTCGACACGTTGTCGATCCGCTCGGCGGCGAGCTGTGAACCGGTGATTGCCTCCGTCCCCGGTGGCAAGGTCGCGGCGATGCGGTCGCGGAGGGACTCAGCCGAGTCCCCGGGCGCGGCCTTCACCACGACCGAGCTGATCTCGTCGCTGCGTTGGAAGATGTGTCGCTCCGCGCCCGCCAGCGTGAAGGCCGTGAACGTCGTCTGCCCGAAGCCGTCCTCGTCACCGAATGTGGCGATGCCGACGATCGTCACCGTCACCGGGTCGGGCGTGCGCACGGTGGTCGTGTCACCGAGATGCAGATGGCCGGCGGTGGCCGCGCCGCGGTTCACCACGACCTCGTCCGGTCCGACCGGCGCGCGGCCCTCGACGAGACGGTACGGGTTGAGGCTCGGTTCGGTGATCCAGCTCGCTGCTTGGCGTGGCGGCCCGTTGCCGCCGATCGGCTCACCGTTCGCACCGACCAGTGCGCCGTAACCCTCGATCTGCGCGCTGGCGACGGCGACACCCGGCACTCGTGCGACCGCGTCGACGGTCGACGCGGGAATCGGTCCGCGCTGCTCGTTCACCGAGGTCGGATCAACCGCGGTCGCGTTGCGGACGACGACGTCGGTCCCCGCGGACACGTCGGTGAACAGTCGTTCGAAGTTGGCGTTGAGCGTGTTCCCGAGGATGAGAGTGCCGGCGAGGAAGGCAACGCCCACCACGACGGCGAGTCCGGTGCTGGTGAGCCGGCGGGCGTTCGCACGGACTTGCGCGATGGCGATCCCATACATCGTCAACCTCCCAGCGGCTTGATGCGAGCGAGCACGCGATCGGCAGTCGGAGCCTCGAGGTGGTCGACGGCGCGCCCGTCGAACAGGAACACGACCTCATCCGCGTGCGCGGCGGCGACCGGGTCGTGCGTCACCATCGCGACGGTCTGGCCGAGGTCGTCGACCGCCCGGCGGAACAGGGCGAGGATGTCGCTGCTGCTCTGCGAATCGAGATTGCCAGTCGGCTCGTCGGCGAAGACGACGTCGGGTTCCGTGATCAATGCGCGGGCGACCGCGACACGTTGTTGCTGGCCGCCACTGAGCTCACTCGGCCGGTGACGCGCCCGACCGGACAACCCGACGTTCGCCAGCATTGCCTCGACGCGACTCCGGTCGGGACGTCCACCGGCCAGGGTGATCGGCAAGGCCAGGTTCTGGGCGGCGGTGAGACTGGGGATGAGGTTGAACGCCTGGAACACGAAGCCGACGTGTTCGCGGCGCAACATCGTGAGCTGGTCATCGTCGAGATCGCCGAGCGAATGGCCACCGATCTCGGCGTAGCCGCTCGTGAGCGTGTCGAGCCCGGCCATGCAGTGCAGCAACGTGGACTTGCCCGACCCCGACGGTCCCATGAGCGCGAGCCACCGGCCTTCGCGAACCGTCACGCTGATCGCATCGAGCGCGCGCACGATCGCCGGCGCGCGGCCGTACAGCTTCGTCGCATCGGCGACGCGTGCGGCCGCAATCGGAGGAGCGGACACTTGAGTGGTCATGACCCGATGATCCACTCGATTCAGCTCGCCGTCGTCGTCCGACGGTCGTGACTTGACGCTGCTGTCCTTGTGGTGCGCGGGTCGCCCCAGAGCTCCGCACGTACGACGAGCGTGGTACGCCCATCTGCCGCGCCGGCAGGATGTGATCGCGCCCACGGGTGCTTACGCTCAACGGAATGGCGGCCAGCGCGGCCATCCGCGTCCGATCGTGGCGCAACGAGATCATCCTCATGACGCTCGTGGTGCTCCTCCAGTTCGGTGCCACCGCGCTCAGCGCGCACCATCGCGTGCCGCTTCGCGAGCTCGATCTGGGCGGCTGGCTCCTGCTCGGCGTCTCCGTTGCCGTACTCCCGTTGCGTCATCGCGCGCCGGTCTGGGTGCTCGCGGCCGCGCTGGTCTCCACCGCTACGTACTGGGGTCTCGGCTACCCGCGCGGCCCGCAGTTCGCGCCACTCATCATCGCGTTGGCGCAATGTGTGATCACGGGACACCGCCGCGCTGCGGTCACGTCGCTCCTGGTCGGGTTCGTGGTCTTCCCTTGGTTGCCGTATCTCCTCGGCACCGACGACGCGCCCGGGTGGCCGGCGCAGGTCGGGCTCGCGGCGTGGCTGATCGCGTTGCTCAGCGTCATCGAGGTCGTACGAAGCCGGCAGCTCCAGTCGCGTGCTGCGACCCGCAACGCGCTCGAGACGGCACGGCGGAGGGCGACCGATGAACGATTGCGCATCGCGCGTGACCTCCACGACGCGGTCGCGCACCGCATGTCACTCATCAACATCCAGGCGGGTGTGGCGCTCCATCTCATCGACGACCGCCCCGAGCAAGCCGAAGAGGCACTCGTCACCATCAAGGCTGCGAGCAAGGACGCGCTCGTCGAGTTGCGTTCGATACTCGGCGTCCTCCGGCACGTCGACGATGAAGAGCCGCGCGCGCCGGCTCCGTCACTGGCGCGTATCGACGAGCTCGTCGAACAGGCAAAGCTGTCCGGAGTCGATGTGCGCCTCGACGTCGAGGGCGACGTCCACGATCTTCCCTTCAACGTGGACCTCGCCGCGTATCGCATCGTGCAGGAGTCGCTCACCAACGTCGCCCGCCACGCCGATCGCCCCGACGCGCTGGTGCGGATCACCCACCGAGACCATACGCTCTGTCTCGACGTGCTCGATGAAGGCACTGGTGCGCGGTCCCACCATCCGGATCTGCCGAGTGGCGGCAACGGCATCGCGGGAATGCGCGAGCGGGCCTCGTCGGTCGGAGGCACGCTCACGGCGGGGCCGCGCGCGCGACACGGGTTCGCCGTGCATGCCGAGCTACCGGTGGAGAGCTGACGTGATCCGCGTCGTGCTCGTCGATGATCAGGCGCTCGTGCGGGCCGGTTTGCGAGCGCTGCTCTCGGCCGAGGCCGACATCGAGGTAGTGGGCGAGGCGGGGGACGGTGACGGTGCGATTGCCCGTACACGAGAACTGCAACCCGACGTCGTGCTCATGGACATCCGCATGCCCGGCACCGACGGCTTGGCCGCGACGAAGACACTCGTGGGTGATCCGCGCACGGCCTCGGCGCGCATCGTCATCCTCACCACGTTCGACGTCGACGACCACGTCTTCGAAGCACTGCGGTCAGGTGCGAGCGGCTTTCTCGTCAAGGACACCGAACCAGCCGAGATGATCCGCGCTGTTCGTACGGTCGCGAGCGGTGAGTCGCTGCTGTCCCCGCGTGCCACTCGTCGCTTGATCGAGGAGTACGCGACCAAGGCCAAGGTCGTCGGACCCGCACCGGACCTCGACGTGCTCACCGACCGCGAGCGCGAGGTGATGGCGCTGGTCGCGGAAGGGATGTCCAACGACGCGATTGCAGGACGGCTTGTCATCGCGTCCGCCACAGTCAAGACGCATGTGAATCGGGCCATGACGAAGCTCGGCGCGCGCGATCGCGCCCAGCTCGTCGTGCACGCGTACGAGTCAGGCCTCGTCCGACCCGGCTGGACCGCCTGACCTGGCCGCGAGGTCAGAGCCCGAGGATCTGGGCCTTCTTGGCCGCGAACTCGTCGTCCGTGAGGATTCCCTGTGCGTGGAGCTCGGCCAGCTGTTGGATCTCGGCGAGGTCGTCACTCTCGCCCGCCTGTGGCGGTGCCTGTGCCGGTGGCGGTGGCGGCGGTGGCATCGCCTGCTGTTGCTGTTGTTCGTACCGGCCCTGTTGGCGCCGGGCGACGCGACCGCTGACGGCCGTGGCCGTGCCCGCGATCACCGCCGTTCGGGCCATCGTTGCCACGGGTCGTGGGCGCAAGAGCATGGCGTTCCTCCTCGTTCTCGATCGTCGCTGGTTCGCCGGTCCGCCTCAGCCGCTCTCCGCCAGCTCGCCGAGCGCGGCTTCGACGAGATCGTGGGGGATGCGGCCGCCCTCGAGGAGGACGGCGTTGCAGTCGTGCAGCGCTTCGGCGAATCCCGCGGCCCACAGGTCCTCCCAGATCAGCAAGGCCGCCGAGGAGCCCGGCTCGAGTGCCTCCGCCGCGTGCTCGAGGTCCTCTTCGTTGATCATGCCCCGGGAATCGCCGCCGACACCGGCGAACGCCCGCAACTCGTCGAGTTGATCGAACTCGAACGTCGCGATGTCGCCGTTGTCGTCCTTCGAGACGAAAACAAGGTCGAGTACTCGCACCGTGTTCCTCTCGACCAAGTCGGCCAATGCCGGGGCCAAGCGACCGTTGAACTCGTTGTCCGGGAACCCGACGAGCAGATATTCGACTGGTGCCATCGTCATCGTGCGACCCTCCGTGTCCGCGACCTGCTCAGCACAACACCACTCCCACAGGACGCGGGCATCACCTCATCCGGGTGACCCGTTGTCGCGCACCCGTTGTCACTTACTCGTAGACGCTCACGTCGGGTCGTCCGCCGCAAAGCTGACCTCGGCGGTGGCAACGGTCCCGCCGCGGCGACCAGGTGCGCTCTCTTCGTCCCAGTAGAGGTTGGTGTGCGCGATCACTTGAGCCGGCGGCGGCGCGCCCCAGTTGCTGAGGTCCTCGGTGGTGTGCGCGTCGCCGACCAACGTCACGTCGTACCCGCGCACCATGGCGCCGTGAAGCGTTGACCGGATGCAGGCGTCGGTCTGGGCGCCGGCGACGACGAGCCGCCCCACGCCCCGCTCGGCCAGCACCTCCTCGAGCACCGTGTCTTCGAACGAATCGCCGTAGGTCTTGTGGACGAGCGGCTCCGAGTCGCGGCGGACGAGCTCGGGCACGTACTGCCACTTCTCGCTGTCCCGCGGCAGTTGGTCGCTGAAGTGCTGTACCCAGACCACGGGCACGTCCTCCCCGCGAGCCTTGTCGACGAGGGTGTTGATGTTCGCGACGACGTCGTCACGGTTGACACTGCCCGTAACCACGCCGTTCTGCACGTCGATGACCAGCAGCGCAGTGTGCGGCCGGTCGGGGAGTGTCGTCATGGGTCTCTCCAGTCCTGCTCGAGCCCTCGGTGCCTCGACCGCCTTGCCGTGCGATCACGGAGTACGGTCGGGCGACCCAGAGGGGATAGGTCGATGCAGCCCATCCAATCACCATGAGCGCGCGCACGCGCGTCGTGATTCTCGGCGCGGGGTTCGGCGGTCTCGAGCTGTCGACGCGCCTGTCCGACGAGCTCGGCGACGCGGTGGCGGTCACCCTGATCGACCAGAACGACGCGTTCGTCTTCGGGTTCTCGAAGCTCGACGTGATGTTCGGACGCAAGACGCTCGACGACGTCCGGTTGCCGTACAGCGACATCGCCAAGCCAAGTGTCGACTTCAGGCAAGCGACGGTGACGTCGATCGATCCCGTCGCGAAGCGGGTGGTCACGACGGGCGGCACCTACGACGCCGACATCCTCGTGGTCGCGCTCGGGGCCGATCTCGACCCGAACCTCACGCCGGGCTTCGTCGAAGGCGGCTACGAGTTCTACACACCCGACGGTGCGGCCCGCGTACGCGAGATCCTCCCGACGTTCGACGCCGGCGACCTCGTCCTGTGCGTGCTCGGCCCATTCTTCAAGTGCCCGCCGGCGCCGTACGAGACGGCGTTCATGCTGCACGACCACCTGACGCAGCGCGGTGTGCGCGACGCCTGCTCGATCACGCTCGTGACACCTATGCCCAAGCCGATCCCGATCTCCGATGAGGTCTCGAACGCGATCATCGCGGGACTCGACGCACGCGGCATCACGCACTCGCACGCGACGAAGACGACACATGTCGATCCCGAGGCGAAGGTCGTCAATCTCAGCGACGGACGCGAGTTGCCGTTCGACCTTCTGCTCGGCGTGCCGGTGCATGTCCCGCCGCCTGTGGTCGTCGAGTCGGGCCTCACCGAGCCCGACGGTTGGATCGCGGTCGACGTGAAGACGTTCGGCACCAAGTTCGACGACGTCTACGCCGTGGGTGACATCACGAGTGCGCCGGTGCCGCGCGCCGGCGTCATCGCGGAGGGCGAAGCGACGACCCTGGCCGATGTCCTGATCGACCGGATGAATGGTGGTCGCGCGATCAGACCGTTCGTCGGCGAGATCGTGTGCTACATCGAGATGGGCGACGAAAAGATCGGCATGGTCAACGCCAACTTCCTCTCCGGATCGGCGCCCACCGCGGCGTTCACGCCTCCCTCACTGGCGGGCACCGACGAGAAGCGCACGTTCGCAGCCGAGCGCCGGCACCGCTGGTTCGGCCGAGACTGACGCCGCTCGTCGCCGCGGGTCAGCGGCCGCGAGTCGACGGTCGTCGGCAGACGTCAGCGAGTCGCGACATACCAGAGCGCGAGCACGACAGCGATCGCGACGGTCGTTCCGAGTGCCCAGCCGGCGACGACGTCAGAGAGCCAGTGGACGCCGAGTACGAGACGGCTGAGGCCGACGAGACCGGCGAGAGCGACGCCGCCGACACCGAGTAGGACCTTGACGTACCGCCGCGCCGCGATGGTGAGTGCGAGGACGAACGAGACCGCGAGAAAGAACGACGCAGCATCCGTCGCGTGACCTGAGGGAAACGCCGCCAGCGTCACCTTGGTGGCTTGCACCGCTACCGGTGGGCGGTCGCGTCCGTAGTGTGCCTTCGCCGTAGTGGAGGCGAGGCTGCCGAGGAGGAGCGCGACTACTGGCGCGAAGGCGAGGACCAGCCGCCAGCCGCGGGTCCGGAGCCATACCCCGACGAGCACCCCAACGATCAACAGGGACGTGAAGCCGCCGATCGTGCTGACGAACCGGGCCGCAGATATCCACGCGTCGGTGCGGTGGTCGACGAACCATGTCAGGACAGCTTCGTCGTGCGCGACGAGCCCGCCGCCGCCGGCCAGCTCCTGGGCGATCGCGAGGAACACCACCGAACTCGCGGCACCAACAGCCACGGCCACAGCCACGACCCGGCGAGAGGGACGAACGTCGCCGCGTGGAGAGTCGAGTCGGGATCCCGCTGATCTGGCCGGCGCCTGCGTGTAACCGTCGTGTCGCAATGCGGCCCACCCCCGTGCAACTGATCGAGTACGAGATGTGCAGCTTCTCGTATCCGGTTGTGGGACAGAGGGTCGGGGCCCCCAACGGCGAACGCCGGCTCCTTGTGGAGCCGGCGTTGCCTGGACCGGAGTGTCTTGAGCCGTTGCCGAGGGTCAACCCATGCCGTCGACGGTGGACGTGACGTTGAAGTTGCTGTCGAGCTTCACCGTGACGATGGAGCCGTCCGACTTGGTCATGTGGACCTCGTAGGTGGCGCCTTCGGCATCGGTCTCGGCGCGTTGCGCGGTCGCGCCCGGCTCGGCGGCCTCGGCGGCGGCCGTCGCCTTCGCCGCGTCGTCACCGGTCAAGACGGTCTCGGTGATGCCGTTGGCCTGGTGACCGCCCTTGCTCCAGTCCGGCGGCTGGCCCGGTTGTCCCTGTCCTCGTCCTTGCGCGGGCGCGGTGCCCGACGTTCCCGAGCTGCCGGACGAGCTCGATGAGCTCGACGGGGTCTGCGCGTTGGCGGTGCCGAGGAAGCTGGCGCCGACCGCGCCACCAACCAGCGCGGCGCCGGCCATGGCACCGCCGACGAGCACCTTGCGGAGGGGGTTCATGGTGTCTGGATCTCCTTGTCGTGTGACCCGAACGCTTCGGGCTGGGGACAAGAATGCGGTTCGGGCCTCCGCGTAGCCTCCGGATGAACCGAGAGTTCGCCTGGAATCCGACCGCCGCGGGTGCGCCGTGGGTCAGCGGCCGGGCGCGTCTGCCGCGACGACGGCCAAGTCGTCCTTCGCATGCACGACAGTCGGCGACAGACCGGCGGCGCGCAGCCATGCCCGCTGATCGTGCAACGTGCTCGGCAGGTCGACTCCTGGCTCGAGCGGTACCGGGGCCTCGACGAGCACGGTCGGTACCACGACGTCAGCGAAGACGAAGCGGCCGGCGGAAACGAGAACGCCGGCGACGCGAGCGAACAGGCTTGCCTTCGCGTCCGCATCGAGGTGGTGGTTCGACATCCGCACCTCCCGTCGTGTCGCAGGCGCAACCAATAGTTGCACAATGCGGCCTAATGTGTAACTCTAGGTTGCACGTCAAAGGAGGCGCAATGGCAGACATACGGCATCGAGTCGGGGTCAACGCACCGGTCGCGGAGGTGTATGACGCCGTCGCCACCAGAGAGGGCACCGAGCGTTGGTGGACGCGGGACGTCGAGGGCGAGGCACAGGTCGGCGGCGAGCTTGCGTTCCGCTTCGGACGTCCGGACCCGTCGGCAGTCATGCAGCTCGTCGAGCTCACGTCGCCGAGCCGCGTCGTGTGGCGGTGCGTTCGCGGACCGAACGAGTGGCTCGACACCACGGTCACCTTCGACTTGCGGGCGGAGGGCGACGAGACCGTCGTGGTGTTCACCCATGCGGGGTGGCGGGAGCCGGTCGAGTTCATGCACCACTGCAGTACCAAGTGGGGGATCTACCTTCTGAGCCTCAAGCACGGGCTCGAGGGTGCGAAGGCGACCCCGTGGCCGGACACCGAGAAGATCAGTAGCTGGGACGGAACACGATGAGCGACCTGACCATCCAGCGCGAGATCGTCATCGATGCCCCCACCGAGATCGTGTGGCGCACGATTACCGAGCCCGACCAGATCGCGCAGTGGTTTGCCGATCGTGTCGAGCTCGACCTGCGGCCCGGCGGCAATGGCACATTCGTCTTCGAGGACCGCGCGACCGCGCAGGCGACCACGGCACCAATCGTGGTGGAAACCGTCGAGGCTCCGCACCGGTTCACGTTCCGATGGGGACATTCCGAAGGCGAACCGGCGAACGTCGGGAACTCGGTGCGCGTGGAGTTCACGCTTTCCGCGGAGAGCGGCGAGCGGACGCGACTTCGAGTCGTCGAGACCGGCCTCGACGACGTCGAATGGCCGGACGATGAGAAGGCGCGATACGCGGAAGACCACCGCCACGGATGGTCCGTCCATGTCGGGCGACTCGGTGACCTGCTGGGCACCCCGACAGGATGAGAGCCGGAGCCGACGACGAGCTGTGGTCCGCGATCGCGGACCCTTCTCGCCGCCGGGTCCTCGACCTGCTCGTGCGCAACGGTGCAGGAACGGCGAGCGTGCTCGCGCAGGACGTGCCGTTCACGCGCCAAGCCGTCATCAAGCATCTGGCTGTTCTGGAACAAGCCGGCCTCGTCACTCGTCAGCGGGAAGGGCGCGAGGTGCGCTTCCACGTCGAGGCTGACCGTCTCGACGAGGCGACACGCGCCATGGCTCAGCTCGCGAACGAGTGGGACCGGCGGCTCGCGGGAATCAAGCGACTCGCGGAAACCGCGCATCGCGAGGCGAAGAGCCGGGATCGACGGCACTGAGACTTCCGATGGCCACGCGCTCGCTCGGTCGCGCGCCGCTGGCGGTGTGAACGCCTGGGCGATCTGTCATCGTCGCGATGACGGAACGCCCAAGCGAGGTGAAGCGGAACGGGTGGGCTCGCCCGTTTGCCTCGAGTCGCGGCCCACGCTGCGCCGTCGCTCTCTTAGGCTCGCGGTGTGTACGGGATCGCACTCAGCGTTCAGGCTTGTGTTCGCGCCGGCACGAGGGTCGACGTCGCGTGGGTGGTCGAGACGCACGGGTTCAGTGCGCGTGATCGCACCGACGCACTCGCCATCACCCCCGGCGGCGGCCGTGTCGGGTCTCTGGTCTCCGGCGCGCTCGACGCTCAAATGGCCGACCTCGCGGCAACAGGCAGCGCGCACGGCCGCCTCGTCGACGTAGAGGTGGGCGACGTCGACGCGCTCGTCGCCGGGCTCTCCTGTGGCGGCGACGCCCGCTGCCTGTTGCTGCCGGCGGGCGAGCTCCCGGCGGAGCTGTGGGAGCTGCTGATCGCGCGGGAGCCGGTCTGCCTGATCTCGCAGCGAGAGGGCGACACGGTCACCTCGACCACGTTGTTCACCTCCGGCAACATCGACGAGGCGGGCGACGACGCGGCGCGCGTGTTCGGCCGTGGCGTGGCCGAGACGGTCGTGTCCGACGATCGCATCGTCACCGTGTTGTGGCCCGTTCCGAAGCTCGTGATCGTGGGTGCCGGCGCGGTCGCGGAGGCGCTGGTCGACGCGGCAGCGTTGCTCGGCTGGCAGTCACAGATCATCAACGACGTCGACACGGCCACCGGAGTGATCGCCGGTCTCGCCGTGCTCGACAAGCTCGTGGTGATCAGCCACGATCACGAGTTCGCGGGCCGAGCACTCGCGGCTGCTCTGTCGAGCGCCGTCGGCTACATCGGCGCGCTCGGCTCGCGCCGAACGCAACAGGGACGCGCTGACTGGCTCGCATACCGAGGCATCACCGACCTCGCGCGGATCCATGGTCCGGCCGGGTTGGACATCGGAGCCAACACACCCCCGGAGATTGCCGTGTCGATCCTCGCCGAGGCACTGTCCACCGCCAAGGGATCGAGCACGCAGTCATTGCGCGGGCGCACCGGTTCCATCCACTGACCGTGGAATCCCGGTTCGCCGTAGACTGGCTGCGATGACTCATCAAGCCGATGAAGCAGAAGCACGCGAGGTACTCCGCGCCGTGTGGGCGGCTCAGGGTGAGCAGGGAGCCGACCTCGACGAGGACTGCAGCCCCACCAAGTCGTGCAAGAACATGCGAGAGGTCAGCTTCGACGGGCTGGCGGAGCCCGGTAGCGACGTGGGTGACGCGTGGCGCGAACGTTTGGCGCGCGAGGGAAAGCTGAGCGCTTCTCGCGGCAGCGTCCACGACCTCGTGTTCGGTCCGGCCGAGTCACGCTGATCCCGGAGCCAGGTTCGGCGCCCGGCGAATCGATGGGCGTAGCGACGGGCGCATCGTGAGCGACGGCGAGCGACAGCGGCCTGCGACCGTCGCCGACCTGACCGGGTTGCTGCGCAGCGGCGGCTACCTCGCCGATCGTGGATTGGGGACCGCGCTGTTCGTGTCGATGTCACTCGGCCGCCCGATCCTGCTCGAGGGCGAGGTCGGTGTCGGCAAGACCGAAGTGGCGAAGGTGCTCGCGTCGGTCTTCGGCCGTCGCTTGATCCGCCTCCAGTGCTACGAGGGCATCGACACCAACCAAGCCCTGTACGAGTGGGACTACGCCCGACAGATGCTGCAGATCCGCGCGCTGTCGGAACGACAGATCGAGGACGACGACGCGGTCGACAAGCTGTTCGGTCCGAGGTTCCTGCTCGAGCGCCCGCTGCTCGAGGCGGTGCGCGCCGGCGACCAGGCCGTCCTGCTGATCGACGAGATCGATCGTGCCGACGACGAGTTCGAGGCGTTCCTGCTCGAGCTGCTCTCGGACTTCCAGATCACCATCCCCGAGATCGGAACCATCGCCGCGTCGACGCCGCCGATGGTCGTCCTCACCTCCAACCGCACCCGCGAGCTGCACGACGCGCTGAAGCGCCGCTGCCTCTACCACTGGGTTGGCTACCCGAGTCCCGAGCGTGAAGTCGAGATCATCCTCGTGCGGGCGCCCGGGGTGTCCGAGACACTGGCGCGCAAGGTCGTCGCCGCCGTCAACAGGTTGCGCGAGCTCGAGTTGGCCAAGCCGCCGGGGGTGGCGGAGACGCTCGACTGGGTCGCGACGCTCGGTGTCCTCGGTGCGACCGACCTCGATGCCGGCATCGTCGACGACACGCTCGGCGCGGTCGTGAAGGAGCGTGACGATCTCGATCTCGTGCGCGAGAACCTGGAGGAGATCGCCTCCGGTGCCTGAGAGGGCGCCGTTCGTCGCCATGCTCGTCGGCTTCGGCCACGAGCTGCGGGCCGCGGGCGTACCGGTCGGATCTGGAGACGTCACGACCTACTCCATGGCGATGGCCGCGCTCGAACCGACCGATCTGCGCGATCTGTATTGGGCAGGACGGACGACGTTGGTCACTCGCCGCGATCAGATCCCGGTGTACGACCGCGTCTTCCGGCAGTTCTTCCTCGACGAGCACCTCGCAACCGACGATTCGCTGAAGCTGGCGATCCGGGCATCGACGGACGCGCAAGCGGCGCTCGAGATACCGGCCACCGAGCCGGGTCGCGACGGCGAGAACGACGACGAGGCTCGGCTGGGATACATGGCCTCCGATGTCGAGATCCTGCGCAACAAGTCGTTCGCGGCGTGCACGCCCGAAGAGCTCGCCGCGTTGCGACGCATCATGACGCGCATCCGGCTCACACCACCGCGCCGTCGCTCCCGTCGCACCTCGCGAGCACGGACCGGTCACCGACCGGACATGCGCCGCACCGTACGCGAGACGATGCGCACCCACGGCGAACCATCCGAGCTCCACTGGCGCCGACGGCGGCTGCGGCTGCGCCCACTCATCCTGATCCTCGACGTATCGGGCTCGATGTCGGACTACTCGCGCAACCTGCTGCAGTTCGCGTACTCGACGCGACGGGCGGCGTCGCGCGTCGAGGTGTTCTGCTTCGGGACGCGACTGACCCGCATCACGAAGGCCCTCGAAAGGCGCCGGATCGACGAGGCGATGGAGCAGGCCGCGACCGCGGTGTTCGATTGGGAAGGAGGGACGCGCATCGGCGACTCGCTCGACGCGTTCGTGCGAGGGTGGGGACGCAGCGGTGTCTGCCGCGGTGGCATCGTCGTGATCTGTTCCGACGGTCTCGATCGAGGTGATCCCGCCGTGCTCGCATCCGCGATGGAGCGGCTGTCGCGCCTCGCCCATCGCGTCGTGTGGATGAACCCGCACAAAGGGCACGACCGCGAGTTCCGTCCGAGCACACTCGGGATGATGGTCGCCGCGCCGTATGTCGACCTGCTGCTGTCCGGGCACGACCTGCGCAGCCTCGAAGAGTTCGCCGCCTTGCTTCCGGCACTCAGCTGATGCGCTGGAGCGTTGCGCTCGTGGCGGACGGCGACCGTGTGCTCACGCGCGAAGAGATCGTCGAGCTGGCCGACGCTGTCGCCGTGCACCGCGGGATCGCGTCGGGTATCGGCACGACGAGCTACGGCGCACAACTCGTCGTGGATGCGGGCGACAGCGACGACGCGGTCGAGCTCGCCATCGCCGCGTTCGTGAGCGCCGCCGCGCGCGCGGGACTTCCGTCGTGGCCCGTCAGTCGCGCCGAAGCCATCAGCGAGGAAGCCGGGGACGACGAATGATCCGTCTCGGGTCGCTGGCCGGCTATCCGTTCGAAGGTCCCCGCGCGCTGGCGGGATGGACGCCTCCGGCCGCCGCTGCCGTCTACGCCATCGTCTACAGGCCCGATCCCGACACCAAGCCGGACCAGTACGCCGTCGTCTACGTCGACCATTCCGACGACTTGTCGGCGGAGCGGTTCCCGTTCAACCATCCACGCGCCGCGTGTTGGATCCGCCGCGCCGGCGACAAGTACAAGGTCCACATCTGTACCTACGAGGTGCCAGGGGGGCTGCGCTCACATCGCGAGCAGATCGCCCGTGAGCTCACCGCGATCTACCACCCGGGTTGCAACACCGAGCAATACGACCCCGCGTGGAAGGACGAGTGGATCGGCGAGTACAAGGCCCCGACCGCCGGCCCCCTCACCACCGGACGAGACCCCCATCCGTCCTGACCCCACCGCCCCGCCGTTCCCAACTTCGGGTCCATTGCGGGGCTATGGCCCCGCAATGGCACCAACATTCAGCCTCTACTCGGCGGGTGAGTAGCCGACGGCGTCGTGGAATCGCGAGCGGCGGCGGCCGGCCGCGGGTCTGGCCACACGGGGTTTGTCGTTGACCGCCGGTTCGTAGGTGGCGCCCGCGACGATGCCTTCGGCCATGCCATAGAGCAGCGGCAGCGCGCCGGCGATGACACCACCGGTGTGATTGATGTGCTCGACACCTGGTTCGATCACCTCGGCGTTGCGGACGATCTCGCCGACGATCTCGGCGCACTCCTCGAGGTTGGTGGCGACGCGGGTGAGCTGACCGCCCACGACCCACAGATAGAAGGAGAGCCCGGCGATCAGCAGCGCGATGTCGACCACCGACAGCACGATCAACGTGTTCGTGCTCATGAGCGCACCTTCCCCAAGACCCGTCCGAGGAAGAGGTGATGCTCCAGGCCTTCCGCCAGCACGGCATCCACACCGGCGGCGGTCTGGGCGATCAACGCGGTGTCCGCGGTGTTGGTCGCCGCCTGCTGCAACGTCGCGTGGATCTCGACGACGCGCCGGTCGATCGTCCGCACCAGCAGGACGAGGATCGTCAGCAGCGCGGCGACCGCGAGCACGACGACGAAACCACCGATGACCGCGCCCACCCAGAGATCGTGTTGTGTACCCGTCAATGCGAGAGTCATTTCGCTCGACACCTCAGCCCCCCAACCGATGGCGGCCGCGTTCGAGGCCGGCGATGATCACGCCGGCCGCTTCGTTCGTCACTCGCAACTGCGCGAGCGCGGCGGTGTTGTGGACCGACTCGGTGAGGCTGTCGTCGATGTCCTTCGCTTGCTTGCCGATCGAGTGGGCGAGCAACAGGATCGGCACCACGAGAGCAACCACGACTCCGACGACGACGGCGCCGATGACGTAGCCGATCGTCCAACTGGTGGTGGAGGCGCTGGTTGACGCGAGCATGTGCATGGTCGCCGCCTCCTAGATCGATTCGCAGAAGTCGCGGACGGGCTTCAGGTTGGCGTTCACCGACGGCAACACCGTGGGGACGGTGCTGGTCTTCTCGGCGATCACCGCGACACCGCCGACGACGGCTCCGAGCGTCTCTTGAATCGCCATCAAATGGCCGATGACGCGGATCAACCCCAGCGCGGCGGCCGCGATGATCAGCGCCGCGATCACGATGGTCACCCAGGCAACGACAGGCATGGCGTGTCCTCTCCGCTCAATCGCTCGGGAGCAGCTTGGCGACGGATCCGGCGTAACGAACCGCACCGACCGAGACCTCGTGGATGGTCTCGTCGGTCGTCGCCAGCAACTCGGGTGTGGTGTCGACCTCGCCGATGAGGGCCACGCCGCCGGCGAGGATGTCGTCGGCCGCGCCGCGGATGCGCTCGAGCGCGGCCAGCACGCGATTGAGCAGCGCAACGGCCACTGGCACCACCACCAACAGCAACACCACGTTGCCGACCCACCACAGGATCATCGGTTGTCCTCCTCAGCTGCGATTCGGCTGATACGGCATGAAGAAACGACGGAACACGCGACCGAGCGCCATCCACATGGCCCGCAGTCCGATGCTGAAGCCGCCCGCCGGTGCCGCCGACGCGGCCTGCGCGGCGGAGTCGCCGCGCTCGATCGCGGTGATGCGACTCTGCATGTTGCTGGCGAAGTCGCGCATCAACACGGTGGTGACGTCGGAGATCATCCCGCGGCCGTACTGCGCGGCGGCGCCGGACAGCTGCAGCTCCTGTGCCACTTGCACCTTCGTGCCCCGGGCCGTCGACGCCAGCTGCGCGGTCAACACCATTGCGGCCTGACCGCGGCCCTTCTCGTCCGCGCCGGCCGCGTCGACGACGATGCGTTTGGCGGCGTCGTCGCGCTCGGTGATCTGCGCGGTGCCGGCGAATTGCAGCTTCACCGGTCCCATGCGCACCGCGACCTTGCCCTTGTACTTGTCGTCGCCCAGGTCGTCGGTCAACTCCGCGCCCGGCAAGCAGGACGCCACTTGCGGGATGTCGTCGAAGAACTGCCACACCTTGTCGACGGGCTCGACGACCTCGAAGTCGTTGGTGATCAGCATCCGGCCCCCTTGGCCAGGTAGGCAGCGGGATCTCTCTCGAAGGTGGTGCGACACCCGGCACTGCAGAAGTAGAAGGTCACGCCGTCGCGCTCGAAGGGCCGGCTGGACGCATCGGCCGGCACGGTCATCCCGCACACCGGATCGATCGCCTCGGCTGCCGGCTCGCTGTTGAGCGCGTCTCCAGCCGCGGCGTGGTCATTCGACAGCGCGCCCGACCCTCGCAACTGCACCAACTCGGCGAGGATCGCAACCGCGATCTCACGGTGCGACGTCGAACCGAGATCGAGCCCGGCGGGCACGCGCACGCGATCGAGCATGTGCTGCGGTACACCGCGATCGGCGAGATAGCCGAGCACCGCGTCACCGCGTTTGCGGGACGCAACGAGCCCGACGTACGCCGGCGACGCACTCACTGCGTGCTCGATCGCCTCCTCGTCACCGTGGCCCTGGGTGGCGATCACCACGACCGAACGCGCATCGACGTCGGACGAGAGGAAGTCGGCACCGTCGGCCAGTTCGGTTCGCCATCCGATCACTTGCCCGAGCTCGCACAGCGTCTGGGCCATCGGCGAGCGGCCGACGACAACGAGATGGGGCGCGGCCACGACGGGCTCGACGTACACCTCCATCGCGCCCTCGCTCTGGCAGGAGATGGGGATGACCGTCATCCCTTCCGGCACGTGTCCGAACTGGTCGGGCGTGCCGAGCAGCAGCAACCGCGCCTCGCCATCGACGATGGCGCGCTGCGCCTCGCGGATCACCGTCGGCTCCGCGCACGCGCCACCGATCCAGCCGATCAAGTCGCCCGAGGCAGTGACGATGGCGCGAGATCCCTGCTGGCCCGACGATGGGCCTTGGCGCCAGACGACGGTCGCCAGCGCGAACGATTCGCCCCGGCGCGCCAGCTCGGCGGCCTGAGAGACGATCTCCCACCCGTCGCGCGGGCCGTTCATCAGTCGTCCGACCTGACCGGCGGTGCGCCCGACACGTCGTGGCGCTGCGTCAATGCCTCGTACACACGGTCGGGCAGCAGCGGCATGTCGATGTTGCGCACACCCGTGTCCTTGATCGCATCCATCACCGCGTTCACGAACGCGGCCGGACCGCCGACCGTCGCGCACTCGCCGACGCCCTTGGCGCCGATCGGATGGTGTGGGCACGGCGTGACCACTTCGTGCAGCTCGAAGCCCGGCGTCTCCCACGCGGTCGGCAACAGGTAGTCCATGTAGTTGGCTCCGATGCAGTTGCCGTCCGCGTCGAAGGTGATGAACTGCATGTTGGCCATGGCGTAGGCCTCGGTGAGCCCGCCCATGATCTGCCCTTCGACGATCATGGGATTGATGCGCACACCGCAGTCGTCGACCGCGACCACGTTGAGCACGTCCCACACACCGGTCTCGGGATCGACCTCGACGGTGGCGATGTAGCACGCGAAGGGCCACGTGAGATTCGGCGGGTCGTAGTACGCGTTGTTCTCGAGCCCCGGCTCCATGCCGTCGGGCATGTTGCTGTACGCCGCCATCGCGCATTCTTGGATGGTGACGCCGCGGTCCGGCGCGCTGCGGACGTAGAAGCGGCCGAGCTCCCACTCGATGTCCTCTTCGGAGACCTCGAGCAAATGTGCGGCGAGCTTGCGCGCTTTGGCGCGGATCTTGCGCGACACCATGGCGACCGCGGCGCCGGCGACCGGTGTGCTGCGCGACGCATAGGTACCCATGCCGAACGGCGCGGTGTCGGTGTCACCTTCCTCGACCGCCACGTCCTCCGCCGGGATACCGAGCTCGTGGGCCACGATCTGCGCCCACGTCGTCTCGTGACCCTGACCCTGCGACTTCGCCCCGGTCCGCAACAACGCCTTGCCGGTCATGTGGATCTTCAACTCGGCGGAGTCGAACATCTTGATGCCGAGGATGTCGTACTCCCTGCTGTTGCCGGCACCGAGCGGCTCGGTCATCGTCGAGATGCCGATGCCGAGCAACCGTCCTTGCTTCTTGGCTTCTTCCTTCTGCGTCAGGAAGTCCTGATACCCGACCGCTTCGAGCCCGACGTCGAGGCACTTGCCGTACTGGCCGGAGTCGGTGAGGAAGCCGAACGGCGTGCGGTGGGGGAAGTCGTCGTCGCGGACGAGGTTGGCGCGGCGGAACTCGGCTTGGTCCATGCCGAGGTCGTCGGCCGCGGCCTGGACCATGCGCTCTTGGAAGTACATCGCCTCCGTCACGCGGAACGAGCAGCGGTACGCGACGCCGCCAGGTGCCTTGTTGGTGTACATCCCGCGCGCGGTCAAGTGCGCGGCGGGGATGTCGTAGCAGGCGAACGCCGAGTGCATCAGGCCGATCTTGAACTTGCTCGGTTGCGCATCGGAGAAGAACGCCCCGTGGTCAGCGTCGGTGTGCATCCGGACGCCGAGGATCTTGCCGTCCTTGCGTAGAGCCATCTCACCGTGGAGGTAGATGTCGCGCGCGAAGCCGGTGGAGATGAGGTTTCCGGTCTTGTCCTCGATCCACTTCACCGGCCGTTCCAACAAGATCGACGCGAGGATCGACGCGACGTAGCCGGGATACACCGGCACCTTGTTGCCGAAGCCGCCGCCGAGATCCGGCGAGACGATGCGGATCATCTGCTCGGGCAGCTCGGCCACCAACGCCACCGCCGCACGGATGATGTGCGGTGCCTGTGTCGTCATGTACACGGTGAGCTTCGACGTGGCGCGGTTGAAGTCGGCGATCGACCCGCAGCACTCGAGCGGCGACGGGTGCGAGCGGGGATAGTGCAACTCGAGCTTCGAGGTCACGTCCGCTTGCGCGAAGGCGCGGTCGGTGCCGTCCTTGTCGCCGACCTCCCAGTCGTAGACGACGTTGTCGTGCTGGTTCTCCTTGTCGTCGCGGATCAGCGCCGCGCCGTCGGCCATCGCCTGCGACGGGTTGATGATGACGGGCAACGGCTCGTAGTCGACGACGATCGCCTCGCACGCGTCCTTCGCGATGTACGGATCGTCGGCGATGACGCACGCGACCTCTTGTCCCTGGAAGCGAACCTTGTCGGTGGCGAGCACGGCCTGCGTGTCGTACGACAGCGTCGGCATCCACGCGAGGTTGCGGGCCGCCATCATCTCGCCGGTGAGCACGAGGCGGACACCGGGGATGTTCCATGCCGCGCTGTCGTCGATCGACTTGATGCGCGCATGTGCGAGTGGGCTGCGCAGGATCTCCATGTGCAACATGCCGGGCAGCACGATGTCGTCGACGTAGTTGCCTTTGCCGCGGATGAAGCGATTGTCTTCGACCCGTTTGCGGCTCGACCCCAGACCACCGATCTTGATCTCGTCCAGCGCAGTCATGTCACCACCTCCGGCCTCATCCCCCAGCCTCGGCTCGCATCTTCGCCGCCGCCCACAGCACCGACTTCACGATGTTCTGGTAGCCCGTGCAGCGGCACAAGTTGCCGGAGAGTGCCCAGCGGACGTCGTCCTCGGTCGGGTCGGGGTTCCTCTCGAGCAGTGCCTTTGCGGTGAGCATCATCCCGGGCGTACAGAAACCGCACTGCAAACCGTGCGCGTCCTTGAACCCTTCTTGGATCGCGTGGAGCTCGCTCGCGTTCGCCAGCCCTTCGACTGTCATCACCTCGTGCCCGTCGGCCTGCACCGCGAGCATCGTGCAGCTCTTCACCGGCACGCCGTCGTACAGCACCGTGCACGCACCGCAGTTCGTGGTGTCGCAGCCGGTGTGCGTGCCGGTCAGGCGGAAGCCTTGTCGCAGCAGATGGGCGAGCAGCAGCCGGGGCTCGACTTCCGCCGCCCGTCTCTCACCGTTCACGGTCAACGTGACCCGGCGGACCGGGACGTCCGCGGGTTCGGGATTCACCTCTTCGAAGAGACTCGTCATCGAGACCTCCGCTGGTCCGGTCGGTGCGCTCGGTCCGGTCGGTGCGCTCGGTGCGCTCGCATCTCAGGCCGCTCGATCCGCTGACTCGACAACACGATTCAGGATACGGACGACGAACGTCCGAACGATCTGGCGCTTGTAGTCCGCACTGCCGCGATGGTCGGTACGGGGACGCGCCGCCTGCGCCGCGAGCTCCGCCGCCTGCCCGATGGTGTCAGCAGTCAACGAGCCACCGACCAGCGCGGCAGACGCGTCGGCGCAATCGATGGTCGAGCCACCGACCCCGGTCAACGCGATGCCAGCACGGGTGATCGACGCGCCGGACAGTTCGATCGCCACCGCGACACCGACGGTCGCGAAGTCACCCACTCGCCGTTCGAGCTTGAGGTAGCCGCCGGCCGGCGTGGCCTTCGGGGCAGGGATGACGGCCTCGACCGCGATCTCGTCGATGGCGAGCACGTTCTGGAACGGTCCGCTCACGAAGTCGGCAACCGGGATCGTTCGACGACCGTCCGACCCCTGCGCGACGACGTGTCCGCCGAGCGCGGTGACCACCGATGCCCAGTCGCCCTGGGGATCGGCGTGGCACAAGGAACCGACGAGGGTGCCGCGGTTGCGCACGATCGGGTCGGCGATCAGCGGCGCGGCCGCGGCCATCGCCGGCTGCCGTGACGCCAACACGTCCGAGCGCTCGAGGTCGGCATGACGGCACAGCGCGCCGACGTGGATGGAGCCGTCGGCATCGACGCGGTGGTAGTCGAGGCCCGGGATGTTGTTGATGTCCACCAACAGCTCGGGCGACGCGAACCGGAGCTTCAACAGCGGGATCAGGCTCTGGCCCCCGGCGAGGACCTTCGCTTCCCCGTCCCCCTCGCGCAGAAGCCCGATGGCTTCGTCGAGTGAACGCGGGGCTTCGTAACGGAATCGGGATGGATAGATGTGAGCCTCCCTTCCGTGGCGCCGACTGTCAGTCGAGCGGAGGTGACGGGTTCGACGAGGACTGCGGATCAGGCACTGCGACCGGCTTCGACTCGGCTTCGGGGTCGGGTCGTCGCTCCTGGTGTGGCGGCCACGGCCCCTGCACGGGTTGCCCGGCGACCTTGAGGTAGTCGATGAGTTGGGGCCACGCCCACACCGTCGGGCTCTTGCCGGTCTTCGGCGAGTGTTCGATCACTTCGTACAGGCGCGGATTGCCCTGACTGTGGCCCGTCGATTCGACTGCCATGCGTACCCCCCCCGGACGTCAGGACGGGGCAGTTCGCTGCGTCCCGCCGACGGCGCGCACCTTATCCCTCTCTGTCGCCGATCTGCCGGGCGCGTCGGATGTCCGTCCCCTTGGACGACTTCGTGATTCGGACGCGGCTTTCCGGGGAAGAGCCAGGTCAAATGAATCTCGATGACACGTTCGGCGTTGTCGTCGCCCATATCGGCAGCCGGCCACTCGTGTGCGTGTCGGGTGAGGTCGACGCAGCGACTGCGTCCACCCTTCGAGAGGCACTCCTCGGCCTGTTGGCCGCGGGCGAGCGCGATCTCGTGGTCGATCTGTCCAGGGTCACGTCCATGGACGGGTCGGGCTTCGACGCGCTCGATCACGCATTCCAGGCCGGCGCGTTCATCTCCGTCACGGGTGCGTACGGGGCCGTACAGCAAGCTGTCGCCCGGCTCGGCCTGAGTGCGAGCAACGATCCGGCGCCGGCCGAGCCGACCTTCGGTGTCGACCTGATCCGCGACGGCTCGAGCGCTCGTGTCGTGCTGCACGGCGAGATCGACCTGATGGCGGAGGATGCGGTGCGTTCCGCGCTCGACCACGCCGTGTCCGGGTCGACGGATCACCTTGTCGTCGACCTGTCGAAGACCACGTTCCTCGATTCGACCGGCCTGCGACTACTCGTTGACGCGCGGCGGATGGCGCACGCGCGGCGGATCAACCTCACGGTGATCGCCGGACCACCGGTGGTCATGAGGACCATCGACCTCGCCGGTTTGAACGGCTGGATCACCTTCGTCCGTCGCTGACCGGACGGCGGGGATGAATGCGCGGGCGATGGTCGCGAACTGGATCGCGACGGTCGTGGCGGTCGCGTTCTGGGTCGACTGAGCCACGGGCTGCGTGGGTTCGTCGACCCAGATCCACGCTCACCCGTTTCTGTGTCGACCCTGCCACACCGAGACGTGGCTCAGTCGACAATGTGCGCAAGGGGTGCGCGCGAGGTGCGCGCGAGACGCGCACGAGGGGTGCCCGCGCGAGGCGCGCACGAGGGGTGCGCGGCGCGCGAGGCGAACGAGGGGTGCGCGCGAGGGGGTGGGCGGGGAGTGGGAAAACGTTGGATGCTCGTGGGGTGCCTGCGAACGACATGCCCGTGGCGGAGGTCGACGTCCACATCGAGCTCGTGCGTGGGTTGCTGCGCGAGCAGCATCCCGATCTCGCCGATCTCGGGTTGACCGAGCTGGCCTCGGGCTGGGACAACGTCCTGCTGCGGCTTGGCGAGGAGCTGATCGTCCGGATGCCCCGTCGTGCGATGGCGGCCGAGTTGGTCGAGCACGAGCTGCGATGGCTGCCCGAGCTCGCGCCGCGACTCCCGCTCGCGGTGCCGGTGCCGGTGCGGGCGGGACGTCCCGGGCTCGGCTATCCGTGGTCGTGGAGCGTGGTCCGGTGGCTACCTGGGGAGATGGCCGCGGTCACGCCGCCGCGCGATCCGGCAGCCGCAGCCGCGTCACTCGGTGGCTTCCTCGACGCGTTGCATCAACCGGCGCCGCGCGACGCGCCAGCAAATCCGTTCCGGGGAGGGCCGCTCGCGGATCGCGACGAACCCGTCCGGACGCGCGCGGACCAGTTGCACGACCTGATCGACGCGCCGCGCGTGCTCGCGTGCTGGCGCGAGTTGGTGGACACGCCAGTGAGGGCCCGCGACGCGGTCTGGTTGCACGGTGATCTCCATCCCGCGAACGTGCTCGTGCATGGCGGCGAGGTGTCTGGAGTCGTCGACTTCGGGGACATCACGGCGGGTGATCCCGCGACCGACCTCGCCATCGGTTGGTCGATGTTCGACGAACCGGCGCGTACCGAGCTGCGCGACGCGGCCGGCGATGTCGACGACGACACGTGGGTGCGAGCCCGCGGCTGGGCGGTGCATCTGTCCCTCGCCTACCTGAGCAGCTCGGCGGACAATCCGCTGCTCGCGCGCATCGGACAGCGCATGCTGGCGGCAGCCATCAACACCCCGTGATGCACCCGCGTCGGGCGGGGGAAGCCGTGAGGGTTACACGGTGAGGTCGGCGACGGATCCATGCGTACCGACGACGGTGGCGCTCATGGCGACCGGTGGCTCGTCGCAGCGGTCGGCGACGCCGGCAACGAAGCGCTGGAAGGCGGGCACCTCCCCGAGCGAGACAGATCCTCCGCCCGGCTCCTCGACCATGACGTGGACGAAGGACACCCCGTCTTCGAGCCGGTAGGTGGTGTAGTGGAATCCCGTCGCGCCCATGGCGTGCAGCTCCTCGAACACGTTCTCGACGAGTTGGCGGTTCTCGTCGGCGTGTTCGGGCTTCGTGCGATAGCGCACGATGATCGTCGGCATCGCGGTCTCCCTCGTTCGTCTCGAGGTTCGGACGCACCGTCGACGCCGAACTCATCGGCGGTCGCTGCAAGTATCGGTGCACCAGACTGTTGGCGGATGGCCAATAGTCTGTCCCCGTCGCGTAGGATCGCGGCTGCATGAGCCTCGAGATGTCCTTCGCAGGCGGGCAGCGGCGGTTGCGCTTCCGCCTTCGTCCACTCCTCGTACCGCCGTCCGCGGAGGGGCTGTTCGACCAGGGTTCGGTCATCCGCCGCGTGTACGGCGATTCGGTGTGCTCGCTCGGCGCGGGCACTGCATTGTTGCTCCAACTCGCGCATCCGTCAGTCGCAGCCGGAGTGCACGACCATTCCGACTACGAGAATCGCCCGCTCGACCGATTGTTCGGCACGTTGTTCGCGACATCGACCGTGGTCTTCGGATCTCACGACGAGGTCGAGCGGATCCGCACGGTCATGGCCGGCGTGCACGAGCGCGTGGTCGGGCCCGCCTACCACGCTCTCGACCCTGAGCTGTTGTGCTGGGTCAACGCCACGCTGTTCGCGACTGCGGTGCAGCTCTACGAACGGCTGATCCACCCCCTGTCGGCGGCGGAGTTGGACGACTTCGCTCGCGACTCGCGCCGCGTGGCCGAGGTGTTCGGTTGTCCGATCGAGGCGCAGCCCGCGTCGTGGCCGGCGTTCGAGTCCTACTGGCGCGACACCGTTGCCGAGTTGTCGGTGAGCGACACCGCGCGCGCCGTCGCAACCTCGCTCTTGTCGGGACGCGGGCTTCCGCTTCGGCCCATGTGGTTGCCATCGCTCAGCGCGGCACGCGCGGTGACCGCGGCGACGTTGCCCCCGAGGATCCGCCGGCAGTACGGGCTGCCGTGGCGCCGCGTCGACAGAGCGATCGCGACGACCGTGCTCGGCACTGCTAGCGCGGTGCTGCCCCGCCTGCCCGATCGCTGGCGTCAGCTCGGCCCCGAACTGATGCGCGCGCCGCGGAACTCCCACGGCGCGTCGAGCTCGGTCGCGGCGTGAGCGACGCGACTCCCGCCGCCGCGGTTGACGCGAGCGTGTCGTCCGCCTCCAACACCTGAGGCAGCACCTCGCGGACGATGAGCGGCATGACACCGAGAAGCAGCGCCCGAACCTGAGCGCGGCTCAACCGCCCTCGCTCGAGCCACTCCCGCGTGGCCTCCTGCGCGAGCCCGCCGTACGAGCGCACGACGGCGCGCAGCGCGGGTGACGCGTGTTCGCCATCGAGTTGCAGCGCTTGCAGGACCCGCTCGACCACCATCTCGCTGGCTTCGTCCAGCACGGCACGCAGCTCGGGGTCATGTCCGCTCTCGCCGGCGCGGACGGCGTTGAGCCACGGCTCGCGGTTCTCCTCCATCAAGTCGAGCCACGCGTCGACGCTGCGTCCCCAGATCTCGGGTCGACCGTGTGCGTCGTCGCCGCTCGTTGCGACCGGGAGTGTCGGCAGGCGCAACATGTCCCGCGCCACTTCCAGGTAAAGGTCGTGCTTCGAGCCGAAGTAGTAGTTCAGGAGTCCGCGCGCCACGCCCGCTTCGTCGGCGATGTCCTTGGTCGACACCGCGGAGTACCGGCGTCGAGAGAACAGCTTGCGCGCCGCCTCGAGGATCTGCGCTCGACGCTCGTCGCGCTCCATCCGGCTCCACCGGGGGGAGGCGTCAGTCATCGTGCGCAATGCTAGGACGAGGCACTCGCGGCCAGCGCGCCCGAGCGGTTGATCGCGCTGTCGTCCGTACCGAGATACGACTCGATCACGCGAGGATGGTTCAGCACCTCGGTCGGGGTGCCCTGGGCAATCACGCCGCCGAGCTCGAGGGCGTACATCTCGTCGCAGATGGCGGACAGCAACGGCATGTCGTGCTCGATCACGAGGATCGACGCGCCCGTGAACGCTTGGACTCGTTGCAGCAATGGACCGAGCGCTTCGGTCTCGCGCTGCGCCACGCCTCCCGAGGGTTCGTCGAGCACGATCACAGCCGGATCGGACGCGAGGAGGCAGGCCAGCTCGACGATGCGGCGGGTACCGGTCGACAGCTCGCCGGTGAGCTTCTCCCGGAACGCGTGGAGACTCATGAGCTCGATGAGGAGGTCGACCTTCTCGGCCGTGTCCTTCTCGCTCTCCATCGAACCGGGTTGACCGAGAGCAGCCGCGGCCATGCTGCGAGTCAGCATCCGTCGTTCACGGGCGACCGCCAGCGTTTCCGCGGTCGTGAGTGACGGGAAGAGCCGAGCTTCCTGGAATGAGCGGCCGAGACCGAGCGCGGCGCGTTGGTCGGGACGAAGCTCGGTGATGTCAGTGTCGCGCAACTTGATGCGACCCTCGTCGACTCGCAGGAAGCCGGACACGCAGTCGAACAACGTCGTCTTGCCGGCACCGTTCTGACCGATGAGCCCGAGGATCTGCCCCTCCCGCAACTCGAGATCGACGTGGTCGACCGCGGTCACACCGCCGAAGCGCTTCGTCACGCTCTGGCAGCTGAGGATCACCGGCGCGTCGTCGGGGGGCGCCTCGCGAAGGATCTCGACCTCGACCTTCGGCTCCGCTTTGAGCGGGGTACGCCTTCGCCGGGGCTTGCCCGATGCCGTCTTGGCGGCGGGTGCGGGCTCCGGCGCCTTCGCGGCCGCAGGCGCTCCTGCACCCTGGATGAACACCGACCGCAGCACGTCTGGGCGTTCGAGCAGCTCGCTCGTCGGCCCTGTGAAGCGGAACTCGCCCTTCTCCATGAACACCGCTCGTTCGGCGAGCCGCAGCGCGACGTTCACCGACTGCTCGACCACCACGATGGTGAGCCCCGTCGCGTGGATCTGGTGGACGATGTCGATGAGCTGGCCCACGATCGTCGGCGCCAAGCCGAGGGACAGCTCGTCGATCAGCAGCAGTTGCGGATCAGGGATGAGCGCCTGGCTCACGGCCAGCATCTGCTGCTCGCCACCGGACAGGTTGCCGGCCATCTGGTTGATCCGTTCCGCAAGGCGCGGGAACAGTTCGAGCACCCGATCTTCAGCGGCGGCGACGGCCGCGGAGTCCTTGCGCTTCAGCCAGCAGGCGAGACGAAGGTTCTCGCGCACGCTCAGCGTGGGGAACACGCTGCGGCCACCGGGCATCATCACGACACCGCGCTCGGCGATGACGTTCGTCGGCAGGCCGGTGATGTCGTCGCCGTCGAAGATCACCGACCCGCGCGTCGGCGGCAGCAGCCCGGTGATCGCCTTGAACAGTGTCGACTTCCCCGCGCCGTTGGTGCCGAGCAGCGAGACGATCTCGCCGTCGTCGATCGTGAGGTTGAGCCCGAACAGGATCTGGACGGGACCGTAGGCGGCGTCGAGCGACTTGACCTCGAGCAGTGGAGTCACGAGAGCGCCCCGCTGATGACCTCTGTCTCGTCCTCGGGACGGTCGGCGTCGTCGTCCTTGCCCGCGTGCTCGTCTTCTTCGACGCGCCGGTCGGCGACGAGGCTCGGCACGAGGATGCCGCGCCGTTCGGCAACCCATCGCAGGTAGCGGTCGCGCTGGCGATGCACGAACTGCCAGAGCCCGCCGGGGAGGAAGTAGAGGATGAACAGGAGACCGCCGCCGGTGAGTCCCAACCGCAAGATGACCGCGGCGCTGCCGGCTGCGTACTTCGCCAGCGCGAAGTCGAGCAGTCGGAAGAGGGACACACCGGCGATGCTTCCCGCCACCGATCCGAGACCGCCGATGACAGCGAACGAGAACACGTCGATCGACATGTCGGGTTTGAACGTGCCTTGGCCGGCGCCACCCAAGGTGGTGACGTACAGCGCGCCGGCCAGCCCGGCGATGCAACCGGCGAGCACGAAGGTCTGCAACTTCACTCGTGTGGTCGGTACGGCGAGTGCGGCGGCGGCGCGCTCGTTGTCCCGCGTGCCGACGACGACCCGTCCGGCCCGCGAGCGACGGACGGCGCGGACCACGATGACGGCCAGGCCGAGGGCGGCGAGGCAGGCGAAGAACATGGTCGATTGCTTGTCGAGGTCGAATCGTTTCCACAGCACCGGCCGCACGATCCGATCCGGCACGAGGTTCGGGAAGTTGACCGGGTTGAGGAAGTACGAGTCGAGCGCCACTGCGAACGCGATGGTCGTCACCGCGAGGTAGAGCCCGCGAATGCGCAGCGCCGGCAACCCGATGAGGACCGACACGACGGCGCCAACTGCGATCGCGGCGATCGTCGCGACGAAGAAGTCGACGTTCCACCGCAACATCAATTCGCCGGCGGTCATCGCCCCCACGCCGACGATCCCGAACTGACCGAGGCTGATGTTGCCTCCCCAACCCGTGAGGACGACGAGCGACACCGCCACCAGTCCCCACACCACTGCGAAGCTCATCGACACGACCGTGCTCGGCTCCGCGGTCACCGCGAGGTACAACAGCAAGAACGCCAGCAACCCCGAGATGCCGATGCGGGCGGCACGCACTTCCGGCACCTTGCGCAGCACTTCGGGGATCGGCTTCAGGTTGCCGGCACCGTCCCAACTGCTCTCGTCGGTCTCGGCGCGCGTGACCGTGTGTCGCCGCAACAGCAGCGCACCCAGGATGACCAGCAGGAACGTGACGTCGAAGATCGACTCGGCGGTGACGTTCCAACGGATCGTCCACTCGGCGATGCCGAGGCCGATGCCGGCCCAGAGCGCAACCGGGAAGGACTGGAAGCGGGCGATCACCGCGACCGCCAATCCCGGCAGGATGGCGGTCGCGCTCAGACCGGGGTCGGGGGTGATGCCGGTGAAGGGCACGCGGGTGATGTAGGTGATGGCGGCGAGGCCGCCGGCGACAGCCCACACGATTGTCTGCAACCGGCGGACGGGCACGCCGAGCAACAGCGCGCGGTCCTCGTTCTCGGCCGCGGCCCGCACCGCTCGACCGGCGTTGGTACGCATCAGGAACCAACCGAGGGCGGCGAGCACAACCGGCGCGACCGCGAGCAGGAAGATGTGATCACCGCGCAACGGGTAGGGGCGGATGAACACACTTCCGCTGAGCGGTGTGTCGATGTTGCCGACCAACGCGTCGGTCCCGAGCGTCACACCGATCGCGAGGCCCATCGCACCCAGGATCTGCGCGAGCCCGATGGTCGCCACCGTCAGCACGAGCCGTGACGACTTCGCGAAGCGACGGATGACGAGCACTTCGATGGCTGCACCCGTCAAGACGCCGGCGAGCACGCCTGCGGCGATGGCGACCCAGTAGTTCACGCCCTTCGCGACGAACAGACCGACGGTGAGCGCACCCGGCATGGCTCCCATCGCGCCGCAGGCGAAGTTCACGATGCGCGTCGTGCGGTAGATGAGGATGAGCCCCATTGCCAGCAGCGCGTACGAGGTGCCGTAGACGATGCCTTGCACGACGACACCGAACGGCAGCCAGTCGCGCATCGGTGATCCGCTCGGAATGCTGAACAACAAGTACGCGGCGACGGCGCCGATCACGACCTGTGTCGTGCGGTCGGCCCGCAGTCGCTCCATCGTGCGTTCCATGGTGGCGGTCATGGCGCGGCAGTCGTCGTGGGGGCGGCGGGTGCGGTGGTGGCGGATGCGCCGGGCGGTGCCGTCGTCGTCGTCGACGACGGGGCCGCGGGCGCCGGTGTCGACACAGGGCGGTCGACGATGTGCTCGGGGGCGACGCTCGGCGCGATCACCAGCATGAGTACAAAGAGAGCGGCGCCGGCGACCAACGTGCCGAACCCTCGGAACAGCAACTTCATCGGTGGCTGCGTTCGCAACCGCGCGATCACATCGGTTGCGCTCCGCTGGTCGCCCTCGCCGGATGTGTTCGGGGCGGGGCTACTGCCGTTGCTGCTCGGCGCGGGGCTACTGCCGTTGCTACTTGTCGGCGACGGCTCGCTACTGCGACTCACTCTTTCACCCACCTTGGAACCACGGTGCCGGCCCGCTGGGTGCATTCGACGCGGTGTACCGCGCGCCGCCGTTCAGTTGCACCCACGCTCCCGGTTTGTTGTTCTGCCCGGACACCTTGTTCGGATCCCACCAGATCTCCCGGAAGTCGTCGGTGGTCGTGTAGTCGCCCTCGGCGAAGTGCCAAAGACCGCGCGGTCCGGACGCCGCCGGGTAGGCGAACATGCCGGCCTCGAAGGTCGAGGGGTTGAGATTCGGGCCGGCCATCTGGAGGCCGATCGACATCTGGTAGAGCTGGTAATAGAGCTCCTCGACCCCGAACGCCGGCTCGTCGTCGGGCCGCATCTGCTTGAAGGCGGCGTAGGGGAACGACGCACCTTCGGGCTCGGACTCTGCGTTGTACGCGATGCCGAACGCGTGCGCCCACTGGGTCGGGTCCATCAACTGGCTCACGATGTCCTGGTCGACGAACGCGAGACCTGCGGTCGCCCACTCGGGCTGATAGTCCTGCTCGTTGGCCTTCGGCACGAGCCCGAGGGCGAGCATCACCGGGTCACAACCACACAGCACGGTCGTGACGCCCGCGTCCTTCAGCTGGGCGATGATGTTCGACGCCTGATTCGGCATCGACGACGTGTCGAGCTTGTACTTCAGGTTGATCTTCGGGACGATGCCCGCCTTGCCGAGCAATTCCGTGTACCGGTTGACCGACTCCTGGTACTCCTGGTTCTCAGGGGCGACGATGCCGAAGACGCGCGGCTTGCCCTTGAGCGCGGCTCCCGCATAGTCGGCCGTCGATCCGGCCGGCATCCGTCCGATGGTGTCGGCCGACGAGGACTCCACGACGTTGGTGCCGTCCGGGAACGTGCTCCACGAGAACGGCCGCCGTTGCACGAACCAGTCGCGCGATGGATATGGCGCACCGAAGTTGACGACGCCTTGCTGGAAGAGCGCATCGGCATAGGGGAGCGTGATGCCGCTGATGTCGGCGAACGCGCCGATCTCCTGGCTCACCTTCACTGCGTCGGCGAGCGCTTGTTCCTTGCCGCCGTCGAGCAACTCCGTGGCACCGTTGCCCTGCCCCTTGTAGAAGACGATCTTGATCTTGCGGCCGTAGAAGTTGAAGCGAGTCGAGAAGTAGTCGGCCAAGGCGAGGATGGTGTTCTCGACCGCTTGCGGCGACGAGATCACCTGCTGACCGGAGAGCTGGGCGAAGATCTCACCCGCGGTTGGGCCTTCGAGCTCGCGCACGGCGACGGTGATGTCGGTTCCCGTGACGCCGCGATAGGTGGCCCCGCCGTTGTCGCCGCTGAACGTCACACACGGCGGTGAGTACGGGTCGCCGGGTACCTGCTTCGCGCGATCGGGACATGGCTGCACACCCCCGGTCGCGGCTGCTCCCTGGGCGCCGGCCGCCGCTCCGGGTTGACCGGCCGTTGCTTGCGCGGCCGTCGCGCCGGCCGCTGCGCCACCGGAGACGGGGATTCCGGTCGTGATGGCATTGCGGTTGATCGGCGCGGCGCTCAGGTCGTGGCGGCGAGTCGTTGGCTGCACGGCGGCGACGACGAGGACGAACACGATTGCTGCGACGACGAGCGGACCGTACGCGCGTGTGATCAGTGACGCCGAAGGATCACCGTGAACCATCCTCGACAACTTGCTCACGAGACCACCTCTGCGATCGCAGCCGTTGCGGCCCGCTGGCGGCGCCAGTCGAGGTAGCCCAGGCTGACGGTCAACGCCAGACCGGTGATGCCGACGGGCCAACCCAGCCCGATCGAACACCCCTCGTGCTTCAACAGTCGCAGCGACTCGCAGAACGACTCGAGCGGGCCCGTCGCCGACGCTGGTTGCGCGGTCGCGACCGACGCGGCTCCCGCCGCCCCCGGCGCTCCCACGGTCAGAGAGGATGACGGCGATCCGGCCACCCCCGGCGTGTTGTTGATGACCGGCGGGATGAAGCCGGCATCCACACCGAAGGGATTGCCGAGCACCAGGTCACCGGAGCTCGCTTCTGCCCCGCCGAGGGTGATGGTCATGAACCCGGTGCCGGAAACCACGTCGAGCGCGATGTCGCCGACGAGAAGGCCGCCCGCCGCCTTGCAATACGCGGAAGCGACCGCAGTGAAGACCTGCTCTCGCTGTGCGCGGGTGAGGTTCAGTGCGGGACCGACCGCCGCCTTCCCGGCCGGCGAGTCCTTCAGCGTGATCGTCAGCGGTGTGACTCGCAGCAAGTCATTCGGGCTCGTGAGGTGGACGACCTGAGGGAGGTCGACGGTGATTCCGGACGGTGCGAGCGCCGCGTTCAGCGCGGTCTGCACCGGCGCGAGCTGGTCGGTTGGAAGCGGCGCGCTGCCGACCGACGCGCTCGCCACGGAGAACGAACCCGCGATGTTCGGGCTGTCACCGGTGCGGTGCACCGCGTCCCATCGCAGCCCATGCAGTTGCGCGACTCCCGCGATGTCGATGTCCATCGTCACGGTTGCCTCGGCCTGCCGAGCCTTGCCGTCGATGACCCCGGTGGTGGCGTCGGCCCTTCCGTTCTGGATCGAGACGACCGGACCGAGCGAGCTGGCGACGGTCGTGGCGGCAGCGTGAGCCGAGGGCGGCGACTTGGTCGCCTGCGCTTCCTGATGGCCCCCGCTGATCGCAGAGCCGGCGACCGGAGCCTGATCCTTGGCGTCGCTCTTGTCGCCTTCTCGGTTGTCGACGGTGGTCGGCTGCGGGACCTGATCGGGCGTCAGGGCGCCCTTCGAACCGTCGCACTGCTCCTCAGTGAGGGTGGTGCCGATGAGGCCGAGGTCGAGCACTTTGGCTTCGCTTTGCGCCAGCGAGTTGCTGAGCTGTGCCACCGCGACGCCGGAGTTCATGCCGAGTGACAGCTGGCCGACTCCGGGCGCGACCCCGGCCACGGTCGCCACCGCGTTGGCCTGGCCGTTGTGGAAGTCGCCATCGGCCTGCGACGCGTGGGCGGCGGCGATGGTGACGCCGAGCGTCATGGCGACGGACAGTGCTCCGGCAGTTGCCGTGCGGAAGAAGCGGGTTTGGCGCATACACCCCCCGGGGCCGGCGACCTCCCCCCTCGGAGGAACGCACTTTGTCTGGTTCGCCCTGCTTCTTCCAACTCCTCCCGGCCGCGGAGAAATAGTTGGCAGACGGCCAACCGGGCTCCTGACCTACGATCGACCGAACACCGTGGTCGGGTGCGCGGACGGCCCGAAGGAGCGGGGGTGCGAGAAAAGGTCGCGGTATTGGGGGGCGGCATTGCAGGCCTCACGGCCGCGCTCGAACTGAGCGCGACGCCGGAGCTACGCGCCCAGTACGAGGTCACGCTCTACCAGCTTGGCTGGCGCTGCGGCGGCAAGTGCGCGACCGGACGCAACGTCGCCAACGGCAGTCGCGTCGAGGAGCATGGCCTGCACCTGTGGTTCGGCGGTTACGACAACGCGTTCTCGGTCCTGGCCGATTGCTACCGCGAGCTCGATCGGCCGCCTGGTCATCCGATCGCCACCATGGACGACGCGTGGAGTCCGCTGTCGAGCGTCGTGCTGTACGACAACTATGGCGGCCGTTGGTCGCACGTGTACCGGACGTTCGACATCGAACCCGGACGGCCATGGGACTCCGTCGAAGTCCCACGGTTCTGGGATCTCCTGGCGAACGTGTTGCACACCGTCGAGGCCCGGATCAGTTGGTTGCGGTCCGAGAGCGCGGGCCGGATGTCGGCGAGCCGTGTCGGGCCTGTCGGCCGGGTCCTTCGGCCCGTCGGTGACTGGTTGGAGCGTTTGATCGTTCGGATCGCAGTCGTGGTGGCGGAGTGGCATCACCGGCATCGACCGACCGGCCGAGCCAGCCGTCGCCGTGCGCATCCCGTCGCGTGGCTCCTGGCCCAGGTCCGCGACCACTCGTGGCGGCGGCACGTGTGTGACCATCTCGGCGAAGATGCGATCCGGCATTCGTTCAGCGAGCTCGACATGATGCTCACGTCGATGATCGGCATCCTCCGTGACGAGTTGCTGTGGAACGGATTCGACAGCATCGACGACCTCGACTTCCGTGACTGGCTCGCGAAGCATGGCGCGCAGCCGACGACGCTCGACGGTCCCGACGTTCGCGTGGTCTACGACGAGTCCTTCGCCGACTCGACCGGCAGGGTCACCACCTCGACCGACATGCCGAGGACCAACCGCGACGATCGAGGCGCGTTCGCCGCCGGCGCGGCCTTGTACGGGCTCGTCCGCACCCGTCTCCCGTACCGCGGCAGCGTGATGTGGCAAGCCAACGGTGGGATGGGCGACACCGCGATCGCGCCGATGTACGAGACGCTCGTGAAGCGGGGCGTCGACGTGAAGTTGTTCCAGAAGGTGACGCGTCTCGCGGTGGATCGCGACCGGATGGTGATCGACCGCATCGACGTCGAGCAGCAAGCGACACCGATCGGTACCTACCAGCCACTCATCGACGTGAAGGGTCTGGCGTGCTGGCCGAACACGCCACGGTGGGATCTGCTCGAGCGCGGCGCTGACCTCGCCGCATCCGGCATCGACTTCGAAGCCGGCGACTCGGAGCCGCACGCGGCCATGACACCGCTCGTTCTCGGCCAGGACTTCGACAAGGTGGTGCTCGCGATATCCGCGGCCGCCCTTCCCGCGATCTGCGAGGAAGTGATGAGCGCGAGCCCTGCCTTCAAGACAATGCTCGATCACACGCAGACCGTCATGACGCAGGCGTTCCAGCTGTGGCTGCAAACGACCCCCTCCGACCTGGGCTTCCCGTATGGCCACACCGCCACCACGAGCTTCGTCGAGCCGGTCGACACCGCGTGCGACAACTCACAGCTGTTGTGGTCGGAGGACTGGCCGGCCGAGTCCACGCCGAAATCGGTCTGGTACTTCTGCGGGGTGATGGACGACGTCGAGGGCGAGAACGATCCGGCGGACCCGCGTGATCGAGCCAAGGCCGCGGCGCTCGGCTATCTCGATGTCATCGGTGCGCAGTGGCCGGGCATCGTCGGTCCCGAGGGCTTCCGTTGGGATGTGCTCGCCGCGGTCGCGGCGGAGGACGACATCGCGGGGCCGGCCCGGTTCGACACGCAGTACTGGCGGGCGAACGCGACGTCGACGGAGCGCTACGTGCAGACGATCCCCGGCTGGACGAAGTACCGCTTGCGGGCCGACGAGTCCGGACTCCACAACCTGTTCCTCGCCGGCGACTGGACGCGCAACGGCATGAACATCGGCGCGGTCGAAGCGACGGTGATGTCCGGCATGCAGGCGTCGCGCGCGATCTGCGGTTCGCCGAAGAAGATCGCTTGGGACGGCCACGCGTGGCTGGTCGGCGCGTGAACCTCGAGGACGTCACGGCCCGGCCACGGGCGCTGCCGTCCGGACAGATCACGTTCCTGCTGACTGACGTCGTCGGATCGACACGGTTGTGGGAGTCGGTGCCGCACCTCATGCCTGACGCTTTGGCGCGCCACGAGTTGATGATCCGCACCGCCGTCGAGCGCAACGGAGGTGTGCTGCTGAAGTCGAAGGGCGAGGGCGACTCGACCTTCAACGTGTTCGGCCATGCCGGTGACGGTGTGCGTGCCGCACTCGACGCGCAGCGAGCGCTGCGGGACGAGCCATGGGCGCGCGAGTGCACCATCACCGTCCGCATGGCATTGCACACCGGCGAAGCCGTCGAGCGCGACGGCGACTACTTCGGTCGCACGGTGAACCGAGTGGCTCGACTGCGCGCCATCGCGAAGGGCGGCGAGGTGCTCGTCACGCTTGCGACCGTCCGGCTCGTCGGTCCCGACGTGCCGACTGGGGCGCGACTCGTCGAGCTCGGGCTCGAGCAGTTACGCGACCTCGATCATCCCGAGATCGTGCACCTGCTGACCGACCAGCCGGGAGAAGTACGGCGGGGCAAGGACGAACACCCGTTGCGCACGCTGCCGTTGCCGGCGCGCGTGCGGTCGGCGCAACACCAGCAGCCCATCGCCGGGCGCAAGGAAGAGCTCCATCGGCTGGAGCACGCGTGGGCGCGCACGACGGAGGGACATCCCGCGTTCGTCGTGGTCCAGGGTGAAGCCGGCATCGGCAAGACGCGGCTGACGAGCGAGTTCGCGACGTCGATCAAGGTTCGCGGTGGCATCGTGCTGGCAGGGCGGTGCGACGACTTGAGTGGCGCGCCGTACCAGCCGTTCGCCGAGGCGTACCGATTCGTGGCCGAGCGCATACCGGCGGACGAGTTGGCTTCGATGTCGCCGTCCCATGTCGACGCGCTCGCTCGCCTCACCCCCGATCTCGTCGACTCACCGCCGACGATGACCACGGCCGAGGTCTCGCGAGAGCGCGAACACCTGCTCTACGCGATGAACACGTGGTTCGTGGCGCTCAGCGCGGAGGCGCCGGTGCTCTTCGTGCTCGAAGATCTCCACTGGGCGACGGAGACAACACTCGACATGCTGCGCAACCTCGTGCTCGACCCGAGTGCGGGACGGGTGATGGTGGTGGCCACGATGCGTCCCGCGTCCAGCGCGGGCGGCCCGCTGCAGCGGCTGCTCGCCGATGCCCACCAGTCGTCCTTCGCATTCGAGCAGCTGGATCTGCGTGGGCTGTCCTCGGGCGAGCTGTACGACCTGCTGGAGGGCGCAGAGCGGGCGGTCGGCCCGGACGCCGCCGCCGAGGTGCACGCGCTCACCAACGGCAACCCGCTGTTCGCGCTCGCGCTCGCGGTGTCGATGGAAGACGGCGAGTCGGCTGGCGGCGTGCACCAGCCGCTGCCGGACACGGTGCACGCGGTGCTCGCCCGCCAACTGGGTCAGCTCGGCGAGGCCGAGCTCGGCTTCTTTCGTTCCGCGGCGGTGCTCGGTACGACGTTCGAGGTCGACCTTGCCGCGGAACTGGCGGATGTGTCGTCGGACGTGGTCGACGAAGCACTGGACGCAGGAGAGCGTTTCCGGATCGTGCGCGAGCAGTCGGCCGGTGTGCTGCACCTCTACGAGTTCGACCACGCACTCGTGGCGTCCGCGCTCGTCGAACAGCTCACTGCCATTCGCCGCCGCCGATTGCACGCGGGTGCGGCGCGGTTGGTCTCGACCGCGCGTCTCGTCGACGGTGATCGCGTCAGTCGGGTCGCGCACCACGCGGCAGAGGCGGGCAACGCGCTGCTGCCACTCGAGTCGATCACTGCCTTCCGCGAGGCCGCGTCGCACGCGCGCGACCGCATGGCTCTGCCCGAAGCGATCCATTGGCTGGGCCTGGCTCGGCCGCTGCTGGCGGCGGTGGACGACACTCGGCTCGGGCTCCGCATCGACATCGAATACGGCGCGGCGGCATTTGCGGCCGGCTCGCCGGGAGCGGATGCGATGCTGACGGAGATCGCCGAGCGATGCCTGCGACTCGGCGACCCAGAGTTGCTGGCGGATGCGCTGATCGCGTCGGACACGGGCGGCGGCAGCAACTACCTGCGAGTCAACGCGACGCGCGTCAGGTTGATCGGCTCCGCTCTGGACATGCTTCCCGACGACGCCGACGCGCATCGAGCACGGCTGCTCGTGATGCTGGCGAACGAGCTCTTGTACGCGAGGGACGAGCACGAGCGGCGACTCGAGCTCGCCGACGACGCGCTCGTGATCGCGCGGCGACTCGGCGATCCCTCGGTGCTCGACGCGGTGTTCGATCACCGGCTCGGCTTGCTCGCTGGACCGCCGAACGTCGAGAAGCGACTGGCGGAGACGGGCGAGTTGCTCGAGCTGCTCGAGCAGGGCCGGGTGCCCGAGTACCGGCGCTTTTCCTTCCTCGGGTCGCGCAGCCAGGTGCTCCAGCAACTCGGCCGCGTCGAGGAAGGCCGGCAGTGTCTCGCCGAGATGCGGGACATGGCCGACGCCGACGCGCTCCTACCGAGGCAGCGGCTGTTCTTCGAGATGATCCAGGCGGGCTGGGAGCTGCTCGGCGGGAGGTTGGGCGCGGCCGAGGCATCGGTCCGTGCCGCGTTCCGGCTCGTGAAGTCGATCGGCGTCGACGCCATGGGCGCGGCGACGGCTCGTCAGATGCTCGGCGTGCGCTTCTGGCAGGACCGAATCGACACGCTCCTCGAGGCGGTCGCGTTCGGCGTCACCATCAACCCCGTGCTTCGCGCTCACCACGCCTACTGGTTGCTGCAGGACGGGCGGGTCGACGAGTCCGCGCAGGTGTGGGCCGACTGGGACGACGACTCGATCGAAGCGTTGCTCGCGGTCGGTGGCACCGGAGAGTCGGCAGTGCTGGAGGCGGCCGCGGTGTGTGCCGCGTTCGACGGGGTCGATCGATGCGCCTTCTACTACTCGTTGCTCGAGCCCTACGGCGACCGCATCGTGAACCCGTACGCGCCCGACCAGCCAACCCACCACTATCTGGGATTGCTGGCCAACGCACGACGGGAGGCGGAGCTGGCGGAGTCACACTTCGTCGCGTCGATCGACTTCGCCCATGGCATCGACGCGCCCTTGATGGCGGCGCGATCCTCGCTCGAGCTGGCGCGGCTGCTCGTCGACTGGGACCGAGATGACGAGCGCGCCGTTGCACTGGCCCGCGACGCCGGTCGAGTGGGACGCGAGCGCGATGCGGCGTGGCTGACTCGCAACAGTGGCGACCTCCTCGGGAGCATCGGAGCGGTATGACACGAGAGCCGGCAGCCCTCCCCGTCGACGACGCGTCGATCGCGGCGATCGTGGCGATGCCACCCGGATCACTACGCAGTCACCTCGTCACGCAGACGTACCACCAGCTGGCGACGGCGGTCGGCGAGGTGTTGGGCGGCGAGGCCGTCAACTGGTTCCACTTCGGGACGTGGGCGTCGTGGTCGGTGGGCCGCATCGTCACGGGCGAGGTCTTCTCACCAGTGGTCCGTCGATTTCTCGTCGGCGACGCCGACATGCTCGGCCAAGGACATCATCGGTTCCGCGCCGCAGCCGCCATCGAGGAGGTCGCGGCCGTGGTGGCGCGCGACTTGTGCGAGGGGAACATCGACGTCTTCTCGCAGATGGCCCCCGCCGGACTCGCCTTCGTCCGGAAGCACACCGCCGCGTCCGCTGACGAGCGTGAGGACGCCGCCACTCGGCTCGCGGACTTGGCGTCGTCCGCCGCGCCGGTGCTCGGCAAGCAGCGGCTGACGCTCGGGTTCGGCGCGTACGACGACGCGCTCGCGGAGAACGATCCGGTGCGGCACACGCAACTGGTCCTGGCGGGCGCCATCGAGATGGGCGCGGAAGAGCAGTCGCGCCTGCAGCCGTTCGTGGCCCCGGCACTGTGCGCGGGAGTGACGGTCGCGTTCACGGCCATCGGCGATCGACTGGCTCGAACCCCGCTCGGCCGTGTGCGCGCGCTCGCGCGCGTGGGGCGCGCGATCACGGACGCGGTCGATCGCTCGTGGGACCGATGGATGACGCACTCGTTCATGGTGTTCGAGGAACCGGGCGAGCGGCTCCACCTCGGACGCGACGTGCCCCCCGTTGCCGGGCAACCGCTCATCCCACCGGCGGTGGCGAAGCCGGTCGTCCCCGCACTGGTCGACGTCATGGCGGAGTTCGACCGGACCCACGGCTCAGGTGTCGGCGACCGGTCGATCGACTGGGCCCTGTACGCGGACCGCATGGCCTGGATCGCCTGGTTCTTCCTCTCCCGCCTCGTCGACCAGCGCTTGCGCGAGCCGCCGTTCTCCGACCAGCAGGTACTCGTCCTCCGCGCCGCGCTCATCGCCGCGGGCCTCACCTTGTCACCGACCGCGGTACCGCCCGTCTGACCTCGCCGCCCGGAGTTACAGCGACCAGCGGGTGCGGACGTCGCGGACCTGCTGATCGAGTTGCGTCGGCAGTGAGAACGGGGGCCGGCTGCCCGTGCGTCCCGCACGCACGAAGGAGTCGAGTACCGCGGCCCCGACGTGACGGGAGATGACTCGGAGCATCTTGTTGTGTTGTTCGGCGAGACCGATCTGGCGAAGCAGCACCGCAACGCCGTCGAACAGGAACGCCAGCCCGTCGCGGTTGTCGACGCCGTCGATGGCGGCGATGTCCGGGCCGACACAAAAGCGCACGATCGACGGCGGAAGACCGTGCAGGAGGGTCACGCGCATGCTCGACTGCATCGCACCCACGAGCGCGCCGGCCAGCAAGCGCGCGTCATCGCTCGG
>DASXPN010000060.1:0-26804 GCA_036493595.1 Acidimicrobiales bacterium
GCCGCTGCACATCCGTGTGTCCGGCACACGCAACCGGAAAGCCGCTCGACCCTCGCGAGATCGTGTTGAAGACAGGTGAGGTGATGGCGGCGACAGGATCGCCGGTGGTGTCGCCGCCGCTCGGCGTCGTGCCCGAGATCAGCGTCACCGCGGACTCGCTGTTCGAGCGCATCACATCCGAAGAGGTGTGGGCTTGTACGTCGTGCAAGGCGTGCGACGAGGTCTGCCCGGTCCACATCGAGATCCTCGACAAGATCCTCGACATGCGTCGCTACCTGTCGCTGATGGAGTCGAACTTCCCGACCGAGCTCGGCACGGCCTACCGCTCGATGGAGAACTCCGCGAACCCGTGGGGCATGAGTCAGGGCGAGCGCGCCGCGTGGACCAGCAAGGTCGAAGACGTCGTCATCGTCGACGGCTCGTCACCGCTCGACCACGAGTACCTCTATTGGGTCGGTTGCGCCGGCAGCTTCGACGACAAGAACCAGAAGGTCACGATCGCGATGGCGAAGCTGTTGCAGCGCGCCGGCATCGACTTTGCCATCCTCGGGCCGTCGGAGAACTGCACCGGTGACCCGGCTCGGCGCTCGGGCAACGAGTACCTGTTCCAGATGCTCGCCATGCAGAACGTCGAGACGCTGAACAACATGGGCGTGAAGAAGATCATCACGCAGTGCCCACATTGCTTCAACACGTTGCTGAACGAGTACCCACAGCTCGGCGGCAACTACGAGGTCGTGCACCACAGCCAGTTCCTCGACTGGCTCATCGAGACCGGCAAGCTCGATTTGACGGGCGCCCGCCTCGACGAGCGCGTCGTGTACCACGACTCGTGCTACCTCGGCCGCCACAACGACGTGTACCTCGCACCAAGGCGGGTAATCGGTTCGCTTGGTGGCATCGACGTCGTCGAAGCGGAGCGCAACGGCACGAAGGGGATGTGCTGCGGTGCCGGCGGGGCACGCATGTGGATGGAGGAGAACATCGGCACCAAGGTCAACGACGCTCGGTCGCGCGAGCTGATCGCCACGGGCGCTTCGAGAATCGCCACCGCGTGCCCGTTCTGTTACATCATGATCGACGATGGCGTAAAAGGCGTCGGGCCGGGAATGGGGATAGAGGACGACAGCGTGAAGGTCGGCGACATCTCGATGCATCTGCTCGAAGCGATCGAGCAGGCGGAGGCGCGTGACACCGCCCATCTCGTGGCTCCAGCGTCCGAGGACTAGGAACAGCGATGCCGCGCGGGAAAACGACGAACCACGACGCGCTCACGGCCGCATCCACTGGCGCGACGAACCCGAAGGTTCTGGTCGTGAACGACGACGAGAACGCGTGCGAGCTCCTGTGCCGGTTGCTCACGAAGGCGGGCCATCCGGTCGAGCGGGCGGCGAACCCCGACCAGGCACTCTCGATCCTCGACGTGCTCCGCCCCGGCTGTGTCGTGCTCGACCTTTCGACCGGCGGCATCGGCCGCAACCTCCAGGTCCTCGATGCCATCCGGTCGCAGCTCGACCAGAGGCTGGCCTCGACCCGGGTCGTGTTGATCGCCCATCAGACGAGCAACCGCAAGTTCTCGTGGCAGGCGGGGACCGATGCCTTCCTGGTCCGCCCCTTCCACGCGGACGAGCTGACGAAGGCAGTCGCCGAAGTGCTTGCGCGCCCGGACAGCGAGCGTCAGAGCTTCCGCAGGCGTGAGGTCGATGCCGCGACTCGCTCCGGTGCCACGTCCGACGCGTCGTGACTCGCGCCGTCCTGATAGAGGGCGCGCCGCTAACGGATCGGCAGCTGTAGCTGCGACGCCGGTTCTGGCCGGCGGAAGTACTTGCTCAACGTGCTCTGCTGGCCCTGGTAGTTGGACCTGATCGATTCGCCGTAGAGCATCTCGGCCGGCTCGACGAGTCGCTCGAACACGACCCGGCACACGCGCTGGCCGTTCTGCACCATGAAGGGCACGTCGTGGGCGCGCACCTCGAGCGCCGCTTGGCTGCCGGCGAGACCGAACTCGTCGTAGCCGAAGCCCGGGTCGAAAAACCCCGCGTAGTGCGTGCGCAACTCACCGCTCGTCGGGTCATAGGCCGCCATCTCGGCCGCGTACGGCGGAGGGATCGACACTCCCTCGGTCGACAGGAGCAGGTAGAACTCCTCGGGCTCGAGCACCACCTGATCACCGCGCTCGCACACCACGGTGTCCCAGTAGTCCGCCGGATCGTGGCCGCCGATGAGCGACAGGTCGAGCAAGCGGCTGTTGCGCTTGGCGCGGTAGCCGACGACCCGTTGGCCGTCGCTTCCGTCGGTGAGGTCGAGGCTGAGAAAGACACCGTCGTCGAGATGCAGCTCGGGCTCGGGTACCCGCAGCCCGTGACGAAACAGGATCGGATGCTGCGCGTGCGCGGCGCGCAGCTCGTCGTCGTCGACACCGGCGCGCCCGTTCATCAGCCGAAGCTGATTGAGCGCGAGCCCCGGGTGCACCTTGATGGTGAACGTGCTCGAGATGACCTCGAGATAGAGACGGCCGCGATAACCGGCGGCGATCTCATCGAAGCGATGACTGGTGTCGGTGAGCAGCCGGGTGAAGACGTCGATGCGGCCGGTCGAGCTCTTCGGGTTGGCCTTGCCGCGGATCTCGTCCGGAAGGTCCAGCTCTTCGAGCAAGGGGATCAGGTAGGGGCGGTCACGCTCGAGCACCGCGCCATCGCGGGTGAGATCGACTTCGCCCATGACGAAGTCCTCGAGTCGTTGCTCGACGGTGTGATGGCTGCCCGGCAGGAAACTGCAACGCAGGCGATAGGCCACGTCCCCGAGATGCAGGTCGACGCTGGCGGGCTGGAGCGCGGGCTGGGCGACGCGATCGCGGTCCCACCGGATGAGCCCGGCGCCGACCGCCTTGTCGAGCCACTGCGCTGGCAAGACGCCCGACCGAGGCACCGCGAACCCCGTCATCGCGGTGGACCCTACCGGCCGGGCGCGCGCCGCCTGTCGATCAGCTGGTCGGCACCAGCTGCACGAAGACCGCATCACCACTGGGGAGCGCGGGCAGCGTGGTTGCCACAGTGCCGAGCAGGACGGTCAGCTTCACCGGTTTGCCAACGATCACCGGGTTGTCCAACGCACCCGGCTGGTGTGGGATCCGTTGGACGGTCATCGAGTACGCCGTCGCCGAGCCGACGGGCACGGTCACGGTCAACGCCGGGGTCAGAGACGGGGCGACCGCCGTTCCGGACGGGCAGTAGGCGCGGTCGACGGCGGGGTTGCATCCCTCGTCATGTCCGACGAGCACATCGATCTCGCCGCTTGGCAGACGAGTGGCGTACGCCGGGAGGGCCGGGTTGTTGCCGTCAGCCTTGGCCTTCGTTCCGGTCATAGCCGCGTACTCACGATGGACCCACCACGCCGGCGTGGCGCGCCCGTCGAGCGAGATCAACCCGTCGAGCAGGCCGCGCTGATCGAAGCAGGTGTCGACCCATCCTGAGGGGCCGGTGACAGGCCAGCACGAGTGGATCGCGGAGCTCACACCCGAGGCTTCGAGGGCGGCCAGGTAGCCGGTCTCGCTTCCCGGAATGCCTTGCGCCCACGTGGCGCCGTACTCGTTGACGAACAACGGCGGATTGCCGAGTGTGGGATGTGAGGCAAGCAGCGCCCGGATCCATGAGACATGCTCGGCAACGCTGCGCGGAGCACCGTCGAACACGCCAGGTGCCTGGCCGCCTCCGAGCTCGTGCCAGCTGATGGCGTCGTAGTGCATGTTGTGCGCCGCAGCATCAGCCAAGAAGCTGTTCATGTCGACGAGCTGCGTGGTGTCATTGATGATGGGGCCGCCGAGAGACGGCCCGATGATCTTGGCGTTCGGCTGCACCTGTTTGATCGCGTCGTACGCAACCTGGAACTGCTGCAGGATCAGCGCGCGCGTTGGGGGCGATTTGCTCGAGTAGTAGGAGCGATTGTCGGGCTCGTTCTGGATGTCCCAGTAGTCAGGCGCGAGGCCGCTGTTCTGCTGCCATTGCACCGTGAACTTGATGGTGTTCGCGTACGCGGTCCAGTCGTCCCAGGGATTGCGCGCCACGCTGGTGCCCGCCCAGTTGTTGATCGTCCATGCGTCGGACAGGACCAGCGTGATCGAGCCGCCGGCGCCACGCGCCGCTCGGTAGCGGTCGGAATCGAACGGCGCGATGCGCCAACCGGTCGTCGCCAACGGCGTCAACAGCGCCTGCGGAGTCTGATTGGTGATGCCATGCAGCACGCCGTTTCCGATCCGTTGCGCGTTGCCGGTCGACGTGGTCGTGTCGACGCCGACGCACGGACTCGTGACCAGACAACCACGAGGCGGAGGCGTCGTCGCATCGGTTGTCGCGCTGGCCGGCGTCGCTCCTGCGCCCTGTGCGACGATTCCGAACCGATAATGACGTCCCGGCACGAGCCAATCGACAACGCCACTCGTGCTGGTGCCGCCGGTGACTATCAGCGTGCCCCACCCCACTGTCTGGCTCGTCGTGACATCTGCGACGTAGACGAGGAACTGTGTCCGATTCGGATCAGGCGGGAACTGCCAGTTCAGTACGACGCTGCCGTTCGGCCCGGGAGAGGCGGTAGCCGTTGGCGGAAGCGGCGGCGAGGGCGCCGCGCTTGCAACCTGCGTCCCGAACGTCGCGACGAGACACAACACCGCGGTCACCGCGCCTACCAGCAGGTTTGCGCGGCGTGGGCGCGCCGAGCGCACATTCGACAATACGGACATAGCGAAGACTCTCCTCAGAATCCAGCCCGGCCGTTTTCATCGGAGGAGTCCAGACGCCGGTACGCCATCGAAGCGCGTACACAACCTGGCAGGCCGACCCGCATGTGCCAATCGCCCGATCAGGCGGTTTTTGCAGCATATTTCGCACTAGTTCGGATGCTCTGGTTCAGGGGTGCTATGACGTTGTACCCCCGTTTTCACCGATTCACACAGCGAGTAGGGCGGCGAGGGTCGGGTACAGTCCGCGGCCCGAACCTCACTTGCGGGTGTAGTTCAGCGGCAGAACATCAGCTTCCCAAGCTGAGAACGCGAGTTCGATTCTCGTCACCCGCTCGCTGGGTCGCCGTCCGCTCGGCGATCCCGTCCATGCAGTGATGGTGCGATGACTGTCGGTGAGACAGCCCGTACACTTCACCTCCCGTGGCGGGCGCGACGACGATCGACTCTGATTCGCCGCGCACCACGAGGCCTCACTGGGTCGTGTGGGTCGGCTGGACGTGCTGGATCGGTGTACTGGTCGCGGCGACTTGGTCCGACGAGCCCGCACTTCCCGGGTCGGGCTTCGACCCGAGCTGGGAACTCGCTCTCCACGTCCTCGCGCACCAAGGGACGGCCTGGGGCTCGGACGTGGCCTACTCCCTCGGCCCGCTCGGATTCGTCTCGCTTCCCCCGGCGCTTTCGCGCATCGATCTCTTGTTGCTGTTCGGCTTCACCGCCTTGGCGAACGGTCTGCTGCTCGCGCTCGTGTGCTTCGTTGTGCGGAAAGGGGCCGGCAGCACGGCGGCGGCGCTGGTCGCGTCGGCCCTCGTCGCCCTGGCCATCGGCTCGCCGCAGCCGGAGTGGCTCGTCCTGTCCGTCGGCCTCCTCGGGATCCTGTGCCTGTCGCGGACCACAACTGACCATCTACGTCAGTGGCTGCCGGCCGCGCAGGCGGCGCTCGCAGTCGTCGCGCTCCTGATCAAGCCCGGACCGGGCATCGCTGCACTCGGTCTGACGGCCTTGACGATCGCGGCGACGGCGCCACGCTGGCGCGCCGCTGTTCGCGCTGGTACCACGGCGGTAGTCACCTTCGTCCTGCTGTGGTCGTTGTTGGGACAGTCGCTCCTCGATGTGCCCCGATGGTTCCGCCTGTCGGTCGCGCTCCTGGCCGGATACGGCGAGCTGGCGACCGAGCCCTCGGCGCGCGGTGCCGCGGTCGAGTACGCGCTCGCGCTCGGTTTGATCGTCGCCCTCGTCGTCGTCGTCCGCAAAGGCGCGGAACCCGGACGGCTCACGCGTCCGAAGATGGCGGCAGTCATCGGTGCCTTGTTGGTCTGGTATTTCGCGCGGTGGGGCTTCACCCGACACGACCAGCACGCGGCGGGCTTCTTCGCGGCCGTCGCCGTGGTCGTGATCGGCATCCCATGGCGGCGGTCCGCGCTGCGTGCCGCGCTCGGGCTGCTCGTCGCCGCACTCGTCGGCGTGCTGTTCGTGCAACGCCACGACATCGTCGCGACCGTCAACCCGCTCGACAACGTGAGCCACGCCACCCGCGCCCTGCGCGAGCTCGTCGAGCCCGGCCGGCTGGACGACGACCTGGCGGCCGACAAGCAACAGCTGCGTGACGAGTTCCAGATCCCCGCGAGCGTGCTGGCCGAGCTGCAGGGCGAACGAGTCACGGCGGACACCTGGGCGCTCACCGCCGCCTGGGCGTACGACCTTCGGTGGCAACCGATCCCGGTTCTGCAGACCAATGTCGCGTACGACCCGCAGCTCGATGCGCTCGACGCCGACTTCCTCAACGGGTCTCATGCCCCCGACCGGGTGCTGCGCCGACGCGAGGACGCCACTGACGATCACGACAAGCTGTTCGAATCCCCGAGCTACTCAGTCGCGCTGTTTTGCAACTACGAGCCCCTCGCCGCCGCCGGAATCTGGCAAGTCGACGGCCGGGTGCCGAACCGGTGCGGCCACCGACAATCGCTTGGAAGTGTCCAAGCGCAACCAGGCGAAACGATCGCCGTTCCGGCTGGCACGGTCGGCGCGGTCGTGGCCCACGTGCATCTGCCCAGCAATCTGCCCCGGTCCGCCGTCGCCGCGTTGTTCAAGCCCTTCGGCGAGGTCGACATCACCCTCGACAGCACTCGCTTCCGGTTGGTCGAGCGAGATGCAGCCGGCCCATTGATCGTTCGCGTGCCCGGGAGTGACCTCGATTTTCTCGATCCGGCCAAAAGTCCGAACGCGACGACGATGTCGGTGAGTGGTGTCGATGGCACGGTGACGATCGAGTTCGAGGAGATTCCCACGACCGGGAACTGAGCCCGTGTGGTGGCGTCCGTTACTCGAGCCAATCGTGCATCACAGCGAGCCATCGGATTCTCGGCGCGCTCACAGGTTGCTCTCCGGCGCTTGCGAGACTGACCCCGTTGGCTAGGGGCATGGACAGTCCCCGTTCCCGCCGACGCCGGCCGCACGCCGCGGCCAACGCCCGCAAGGTCGCAGGCGTGCTGAGCGCAGGCGGGCTCGTCGCCATGACGGCCTTCCTCGCGCTTGACCCCGCACAGCCCGCGACCATTGCCGCCTCGGCGACGGCTTCGTCGACCACTTCATCCACGTCGAGCGCATCGGCATCGGCGTCGAACTCGACGTCCTCGGCGTCGACATCCGCCACTACGTCGACGACGCGTACGACCATCCCTCGCGCGGTGACGAGCACGCCGTCGGCATCGGCGGTCACCAAGAGCGGGGGCAGCTAGTGGACACCGAGTTGCTCTGGTACACCGCGCGCGCGAGCGGGATTGTCGCGTGGGCGCTCGTGAGCGCGTCGGTGTTGTGGGGTCTCGCCCTGTCGACCCGCGCGCTCGGTGCGAAGCCGCGACCCGCGTGGCTACTCGACCTGCATCGCTTCCTCGGCGGGCTCGCGCTCGTGTTCACCGGCGTCCACGTCCTCGCCATCCTCAGTGACACCTACGTCCACTTCGGACTCGTCGACGTGCTCGTCCCCTTCGCGTCGACGTGGAACCCGACCGCCGTCGCGTTCGGAGTCGTGTCGCTCTATCTGCTCGTCGCCATCGAGGTGACCTCGTTGCTGAGGCGCCGGCTACCGAAGCGCGTGTGGCGTCGAGTCCACTTCGCCAGCTTCCCGCTCTTCCTGCTGACGACCGTCCACCTGTTGCTTGCCGGGACCGACAGCACCAACCCGGTCCTGTATCTCAGTGTGATCGGTGTGGTCGCCGCCGTCTGCGCCTTCACCGCGCTCCGAGTACTCGAGGCCAATCAGCGGAAGACGCCGGTGTGGCCGAGCGAGAAGCGGCCCGGTTGGGGATACACGCACAGCCCGTGAGGCCCGGCGCCGACGGGGATCCGGGCTCGAAGCTCACCCGTAGTCGTGTCGATGGCGTACACCTCGCTGTTCGAGCGGCCGCTCAACCACAGCGTCGTGCCGTCGGCAGACACGCCGCCCATGTCCGGGCTGCCGCCCCCCGGGATGTGCCACGTCGTTCGTACCGAGCGGGTCGCGAGATCCACGACCGACACCGACCCTTCGCCTCGATTCGAGACGTAGAGGTCCTTCGAGTCCCGACTGACGTAGATGCCGTGCGCACCGAGACCGGTCGGCAAGAAGCCGAGCACCGAAAGGTTGTCACCGTCGATCTCCCACACCCCGTTGCCGACCATGTCCGCCACATAGAAGACAGTGCCGTCGGGCGACAGCTTCACGTCCTGCGGCTTGGACGCCTGAAGCAGAGGTAAGGAGCCGAGGAACGTCGGGCCGTCAGGGCCGAGTGCAATCTTGATGAGCTCGCCGCTGAACTCGCAGCTGGCGATCAGGTACGAGCCGTCGACGGCGAAATCCATGTGGTCGACGCCTGCGCACGGCACGGGCAGCGACTTGATCAGCTGAAACGTGTGCGGATCACGGAAGTCGAGGCGGGCGAGCCGCTCGGCGACGACGACGGCGAACCGACCGTCGGGCGTGAAGTACAGGTTGTATGGATCGTCGACGGGGATCGGCGGCCCTGGTTGCCCGGTGGCCGGGTCGATCGGCGTCAGCGAGTTGCCTTGGTCGGCGGCGACGTAAAGGGTCTTCAAGTCGTACGACGGCACGACGTGTTGCGGCTCCTGGCCGACGTCGAAGTGGTTGACGATCTGCATGGTCGAGGGATCGATCACGTCCACGGTGTTGCTCTCGGAGTTCGGCACGTAGATCAGCGACGGGAACGACGCGACGACAGGGCTGAGTTGGTTCGGCCGGTCGGCCGCGTAGATGTCGACTGGCGGTGCAGCGGTGACCGCGGGGGCTGGCGTGGTCGGCGGCGCGGGCGGCGGCAGCTCACTCGAGGCGACCGAACCGCCGTGATCGTGACCCGTGGCCGAGTCCGCGCCGGTGGCCGAAGGTCTGCTGTCCCCGCTGCAGGCGTCGAAGAGGACGAGCAGCAGCACGATGACGACGGCCATCGGCGCGGACATCCGACGGCGTCGCACGCGGCTGAGCGTAGGCGGCGGCGTCGTCCCCCCAATCCGGTAGTAATCGTCCCTATTGACCGTTACCGACCGTAACGTTACTCTTGGTAACAATGTCTACTCATCGCCAGCGGGAGCGAGCGCCGCGATCGGAGCGGAACCATGAACCGGACCGCCTGCAACGCCGTGCCGCTCGACGCGAGGAGCTGATCGCCGCCGCGCTCCGAGCGATCCGCCGCGATGGTCCGGGCGTCAGCATGGAGGCCATCGCCGCCGAAGCGGGCTGCTCGAAGCCGATCGTGTACCGGCACTTCGGTGATCGAGAAGGGCTCACGGAGGCGCTCGGCGATCTGTTCGCCGGCGAGTTGGTCAACGCGCTCGATCGTGCGCTCACCCAAGACCTGCCACCCGAGGAGCTGTTGCACGCCACGATCGACACCTACCTCGAATTCGTCGAGCGTGACCCCAATCTCTACCGATTTCTGATCGGCCGGCTGGCCGACCCGAAGAGCACGGTGGAGACCCACGGCCTCGTCGCTCGCGTCGCGCAGCGGGTCGCAGTCGTGCTCGGTGAGCAGATGCGCGCACTCGGCCTCGACTCCGGGCCCGCAGAACCATGGGCATTCGGAATCGTGGGCATGGTCCACCTCGCGGGTGACTGGTGGCTCGATCGCCGCACGATGACGCGCGAGCGACTCGTGACGTACCTCACGACGCTCCTGTGGGGCGGGCTCGGCACGGCCGCGGCGGCGACCACTGCGGCGGAGGCGACGACGATCACCGCGGAGGCGACCGCGCCATCCGGGAAGGACGCCTCGTGATACTCGCCGCGCATCCAGGGCAGGCACTCGAGCGGTGGGACCTGCTGGTCGCGTTGCTCGTCGGCTTCGTCGCCGTCGTGGCCGCGCTCGCCGTGGTCGGTCGTCGCCGTCGCGGAGCATCGGGCGAGGACTGGTTCCTCACGATCCCGAACGAGCTCGAGCACGTCACCGGCGTACCGGGTTGGGCCGCGGGCATGATCGGCACCGCCGCGTTCGGACTGCTGGTCGCCGGTGTCGGCTTCTACAACGACGTCGCGTGGCACGTCGGGCGAGGCCGCGACAAGAACCTGTTCACCGCACCGCACACGATGATCATCGTCGGCCTCGGTTTCATCGCGATCGCGGCCGGCATCGGCGTGTTGTTCGCCACCGTGCAACGCGTCGACACGACCCTGCGGTGGAAGGCATTACGCATCCCGTACTCCGCGGTGCCGCTCGGTGCGCTCGGGCTCTGCGCGCTCGCAGGGTTCCCGCTCGACGATCTGTGGCACGCGGCGTACGGCATCGACGTCACCATGTGGAGCCCCACCCACATGCTGATGATCTGCGGTGCGTCGTTCAGCCTGATCGCCGCGTGGCTCGCGCTCGCCGAGGCCGGCGTCGCGGTGCGGACCTCGATCTGGACGCGCGCACTGCACTTCCTCGCCGCCTGGTTCGTGCTGGCCGGACTGACCGCCCCACTCGGCGAGTTCCGCTACGGGGTCCCCCAGTTCCAGCAGCTGTACCACCCGGTCCTGCTGATGCTGGCCGCCGCGTTCGCCTTCGTGCCGACGCGGGTGATCCTCGGACGCGGGTGGACGATCGTGCTCGCGCTGGCCACGTTCCTTCCCGACAGCATCGGTCACATCATGGGATCGTCCGGCGACTTCGTCCCGACTCGCACGCCTGGTCTCTTCATCACCTCTGCGATCGCGGTCGAGCTGGCCGCCGTCATCGTCGGCACCGAACGGCGACTGCGGTTCGCCCTCGTGTCAGGCGTCGGGGTCGCGACCATCGGGCTCGCCGGCGAATGGCTGTGGAACCGCGGCGCCATCCAGCCGTGGAACGGAACGCTGATGCCGAGCGCGTTCGTCGTCGGCGGAATCGTCGCGCTCGGTGCCGCGGTGCTGGGTGCCGCGTACGGCGGCGCCATCATGCGCCAGCCGGGCCGACTCCCCCTCACCGCGGTCGTCATCGCCGCGGTCGTCATCGTCATCGGGCTGCTCCTGCCCCTCCCCCGCCGGGTCGGCAACGTCACCGCGACGATGGACATCGTGCGCACCGGTGACACCGTCGACCTCACCGTCCGGCTCGATCCACCGGACGCCGCACAGAACGCTCGCTGGTTCCAGGCGGTGGCGTGGCAGGGCGGCGGCTTGCGAGTGGTCGGTCTGCATGCGGTCGCGCCGGGGACATATGTGACCGATGCGCCCGTACCGGTCGGAGGTCGCTGGAAGACCTTGTTGCGCCTGCATCGAGGCGACGAGCTCATGGCCGCGCCGATCTTTCTTCCCGCCGATCCCGACATCGGCGCCGCTGAGATTCCCGCCGTCTCGAGGACGATCGCATTCGGAAGCGAGCAGCAATACCTCATGCGAGAGGTGAAACCGGGACCGGCGACGGTCGCCATCCTCGCCTACGTCGCGATCGGCGCCGTCAGCATCCTGTGGGCGGCGACGTTCGTGCTGGCGTGCACCAGGATCCCGAGGCAGGCGCCGCTGGTCAGCTCAACGCATCGCCAACGTCGCCACCGCCCAGAGGACGGCGACGCCACCGAGAATCGCCATCCCGACAGTGCGGCCGACGGGCGCTCTGGTGAGCTCGCCGTCGCGGGGGCGGTCGGGAGGGCGAATCAGCGCGAACACGTTGCCGACCACAAGGGCACCGCCGAGGGCTAGGACCAGGTAAAGCAGCAGGTCGGGACCACCGAACAACATCGGAGCGAGATTACGTGGGTCCGGCCACGAACACGCAGCGCGGTGACTTTCTGCGTGTGTCGCGTCACTTTCCGCAACTTTTCTCGGGAAACTGCTCAAGCCGCAACGGCGGTACGACGAAAGAACTCTTGCCTGATGGTCATCGCCCCCATCAGGTACCAACCGGGTTCAGGGGCGGGGGTTGCAACTCCCTCCAAAACGCATCGCTGACCAGCCCTTCCAGGGTGCTGGCGCCTTTCGTGGCCTCCGTCCCCACCCCGGTTACAAGTTCCAGTTGCCACCGCCCCCTCGCCAGGGGGCGGTGGCAGTTTTGGCGCCGGCTCCACGCCGCTGGCGACGGTCAGCCTCCGGGCGCGGGTCCGACCCCGACCACGGGCCCTCGATCGTCGGGCACCTGCAGGTCCGACGGCTGAACCGTGGTGACGATCTGGCGGGCGATGGTCTGGTCCACCGCCTCGGGCCGTCGAATCTCGGTAAGGGAAGGTGCGCCGCTGGCCCGGTCGAAGCAGAACAGCGCTTGATCGCCGTACGGCGGTGACGGCAGCGCGATCGAGAGGTCGAGCCGGAAGCAGTGCGAGGTACCGCTTCCGAAGCCGCCGACGAACCCGTTCCCGAAGTCGAGGACGGAGTACAGGGGCCGCGGGCCGGACACGTAGTCGGCCAGCCCCTGTATCTCGTCGTCGACCTCGGATCCATAGTCCGGTGCCGGTGGGCCCGTCACGCAGGCACCGCTGCCGGACGGGACTGCCGCGCAGCCGACGATCTTGCCGTCGAGCCGTCCTGACACGGAGCCGAATCCGATCACCAGCCGGTTGTCGGGAGGATCCTGCACGGTCGTCGTTGTCGACTTCAGCTGATTGCCGTCGGGAAGGGTGCGCACGAAGTCCGAGTGGACGACGAAGGTCGCCAGCCGGCTCCGCTCCCACGCGGCGAGGAACTCCTTTGTGGCCGCGTCACCGCTGCGAGATGGCGGCGGGGTGCCGACCACAAACGCCGCGACCATTGCGCCCACGAGAAAGACCAGCGCTACCACCACCGGCGCCCGACCGTCCTTCACGCTCGGAAAGTAGTGTGCGGCCATGGCCTTTCATCACGTCGCTCTCGCTACACGCGATCTCGACGCCACCCATCGCTTCTACACGGAGGTCATGGGCTTCACTCTGGCGAAGGCGGTGGTCGCGCCGACTCCGAATGGCGGATGGGCGCGACACGTCTTCTACGACACCGGCGGCGGCATGATCGCGTTCTGGGATCTGCACGATCCGAAGATGGTGGACTTCGATCCCGCCATCTCGACCGGCCTCGGTCTCGAACCGTGGGTGAACCACATCGCGTTTGCGGCGAGCGACCTCGACGACATCGAAGTTCGCAAGCAACGCTGGCTCGACACCGGCTACGACGTCGTCGAGATCGATCACGGGTTCTGCGTGTCTGTCTACGCCAACGATCCCAACGGCATTCTCGTGGAGTTCTGCACTGACACGCAGCCGTACACCGAAGCCGACCGGGCTGCGGCCGAGCGTGTGATCACCACTGTGGAGCCTGCGCTCGAGACGCCTCCCGACCCGAAGTTCTTCAAGGCCGCGGTCGCGACTCCGGCCTGACCTCCACCACGAGCGGGCGGTGATCGCTGACGGGCACCGCCGGTACGGAGACCGTGCCCGCGCCGAATCCGTCGAGCGCGATGTGATCGATCCGCTGCATCGGGGCCCACGCCGGTTCGGTCGGTCCGGCCTCGACCGTCGCGAAGCCCGCAGCGCGCAGCGGCGAGGCAACGTCCTCCGGCCGCAGGTTCAGGTCGCCGAGCAACAACCGCGGCGCCGGCTCGGTGGACAGCTCGTCGAGCAGCGCCTCGAGCTGGCGTCTGGCGACGGGCGCGTCGTTGTGAAGGTGAGTGGTCGCCGCCGTCATCACGACATCACCGACGACCGCGCGGGCGATCACCGCAATGCGACGTTGCACGGCGTTTTCTCGCGGTAGCTCGACGATGCGCGTCTTTTGGATCACGCCACTGACGCACAACGCGACACCGTCGGATCCGATCACGGCAAAGCGCCGGGCCGGCGCGTAGCGCACTGTCCCTGCAGCGCCCAGCGCACGCGCGATCTGGGCGGGCTGATCGGCGAACCACGAGCGGATCACCCGGCGTTCGACCTCCTGCACGCCGAGCACGTCGACGTCGAGCATTGCGACGGCCTCCACGAGCCTGCGGTTCGATGCGAACCCCTTACGTGGCCGGCCGTGGCGGACGTTCCAGGTCGCAACCCTCACGGGTGCGCGTCGCGTCGCGCGTAGAGCACCGCGCCGTCGACGATCTCGACCGGCGTGTAGTTGTCCCGCACGTACGAGTCGAACTCCGGGAAGTGGGCGATCGAGGCCGGCGAACCGAGCGACGTGTCGACGATGAGCACCGGCGGATGAGCCGCGAGATCCGAGCGGAACTCGTCCCATGCGCCCGGCACGGCGTACTGCACGCCGACGCGATCGCCGGAACGGCCGCCGGTCAGTCCGGTGAGGAAGCCGGCGGTCAGGAACCTGGTCGCGGGACGGCGGTCGGACGCCCAATACGCCTGCGGGAACTGGCCCCACACGAAGATCTTGTCGGTCGGCTTGGTACGCGCATCGATGGCGTCGGCGATGTGGTCGTACCGGTGCAACAGGATGGGGTGAGCGGTGAGGCCGAGCGTCACGAACACGACGACGGATGCACCCGCCAGTGCCGCGGTGCGGACCCACACCGCGCGTGTGGCTCGCACGAGCGACCCGGCAGCGAGCAACGCGAACGGCGGCCCGAGTTGCAAGTAGTAGTGACCGAAGAAGCGAAAGCCGGCCGCGACCGCGACGAACGCCGAGATCAGCCACAACCACAAGTCGATGTCCTCGCGCCAGCGACGAGCGGCGGCGATCACCAACAAGAACGCGGCGACGTTGGCCCCGAGGAAGATGCCCGTGCTGGCGAGACCGCGATTGGCGGCCACGCCCCATGAGCCATTGGCGTCGAGATAACCGCCGTTGCCGGTGAAAACCCAGAACATGAAGTCGTGCCAGCCGAAGGCGACTGCGGCGATGGCGATCGGAACCACGAACGCCACCCCGAGCCGAATGAGCCCGCTCAGCCGTTCGCGCTGCCACGACCGCCACGCCAGCGGCAGCAGCGTCGCCGCCGCGGTCTGCTTCGCCAGCGTGGCGAGAGCGGCGAGAACACCGGACGCGCTCGTGCGTTCGCGGTCGCCGAAGTACATGGCCGCGCACATGAGCGGCATCATGAAGACCTCGAAGTTGGCAGGCTGGCTGTCCTCGAGGACGAGTCCTCCCGTGGCAACGAGGTACAGCACGCCCGCGGCCACCGCGGCGTGATCGCCCCACCGGCGGCGCGCGATGGCGGCGACGAGCAGGGCGCTGACGACATAGGCGCCGATGGCCAGCAGCCGCACCGACAGCAGCGCGTCGGACCCCGTCAGCCGCGACGCGGCGGCGTAGAGATACGGGACGATCGGTGGCTTGCGGTCCACCACGTCCTGGTACAGCCGACCGCCGTCGTTCAGGACCTGGGCCTGGGTGGCAAGGAAGGCTTCGTCCGGGTTCAGTGCCTCCGTCCGCACCAGGCTCGGCAGGTGCGTGGCGACGGCGAGCAGCGTGAAAACGAGCGCGAGCCGCCAGCCCGACACCCAGCGGGATGTCTGGTGGCGCGGCGCTTCGACGTCGACGATCTGCACGGTGCCGACAGTCTTGCCGCCGAGGCCCGGGCGCTACACCCCGCGGGCCATGTTCTCGAACCGAGCGAACTGCTCGAGCCAGGCCAGACGCACCTTTCCGGTCGGGCCACTGCGGTGCTTGGCCACGAGGATCTCGGCCGTTCCCTTGTTCTCGAGCGCTTCGGGGTTGTACACCTCGTCGCGGTACAAGAACAGGACGACATCGGCGTCTTGCTCGATGCTCCCGCTCTCTCGCAGGTCCGACAGCATCGGACGCTTGTCGGCGCGGGTCTCGAGTTGGCGGTTCAGCTGCGCCAGCGCGACAACGGGACACTCGAGCTCACGAGCGAGGATCTTGAGGTTCCGGCTGATCTCGGCCACCTCGACCTGGCGGTTCTCCGCCGCCATGCGACCGCTCATCAGCTGGATGTAGTCGACGATCACGATCCCCAGATCGCCGATACGACTCTTGAGCCGGCGAGACTTGGCCCGGATGTCCATGACGGTGATGTTCGGGTTGTCGTCGATGAAGATCGGCGCACCCGCCAGCCGCCCGACGGCGTGATGGATCTTGCTCCAGTCGGCTTCTGACAACTTGCCGTTGCGCACACGCGTCGCGTCGACACGCGCCTCCGCGCACAGGATGCGCTGCGTGACCTCGAGCTGGCTCATCTCGAGGGAGAACAACAGGACCGGTCGCTGCGTCTTCAACCCCGCGGTCTGCGCGATGCCGAGCGCGAACGCGGTCTTGCCCATCGAAGGCCGGGCGCCCACGACGACCAACGCGCTCGGCTGCAGACCGGCGAGCAACTCATCGAGCTCGTAGTAACCGGTCGGGATACCGGTGATGGCCTCGCCCCGTTCGTACAGCTCCTCGAGACGGTCGAGGGTCAGATCAAGCAGCTCGCCGATCGGTGCCGTCGCGTCAGCCAGCCGTCGCTCGGCGACCGCGAACACGAGCGACTCCGCTTCGTCGATGGTCTTTTCGACATCGTCGGGCAGCGAGTACGCCCGCTCCGCGATGTCACCCGCGACCCAGATCATGCGTCGGAGCAACGCGTGCTCCTCGACGATCTTTGCGTAGCGCGCCGCGCTGGTCGTGGCCGGCGTATTCGCCTGCAACGAAACAAGGATGCCGTTGCCGCCGATGGCATCGAGCAGGCCGGCGCGACGAAGCTCGTCGGCCACCGTGACCGGATCTACGGGCTCGCCCGATCCGTACAGCGACGTGATCGCTTCGAAGATGTGGCCATGGGCCGGCTTGTAGAAGTCGTCGGCTCCTACGAGCTCGACGCCCGCCGCGATGGCGTCCTTCGACAGGAGCATGGCCCCGAGCAGCGATTCTTCGGCTTGGAGGTTGTGAGGTGGGACCCGTGAAGAGACGCTCGGGCGCGGCCGTACTTCATCGTCTGCTCGGGTGTCGGCCATGCGGCGTTCACCTTCCCCCGAAGCGCCTGTGGGAAGAAAGAGCACAAGCCTGTTGATTCGCTGTGGAACGAGCGCCAAGTTGCCCACAGCTTGTGTATCGGCACACAAGCGAACGCATGTTCGTAGTGTACCTCGGGGCGCTACGCGCTACCGACCACCTCGACGGTGATCGCGAACTCGACATCCGGATGCAGTTTCGTTGGCACCTGGTGCGTGCCCACGGACTTGATCGGCTCTTCGAGTTGCAGCTTGCGACGGTCGAGCTCGATGCCGGTCTGGTCCTGCACCGCGCTGGCGACGTCGGTCGAGGTCACGGACCCGAACAGCCGTCCTTCGGCGCCGGACTTGGCCTTCACGGTGATGATGGCGGGCACCAGCACCCGCGCCACCTCTTCCGCGGCACCGCGGTCCTTTGCGTCACGCAGGTCGCGGGCGCGCCGCATGGATGCAGCCTGTTGCACGTTGCCATCGGTGGCGCGCAGCGCGAGGCCCTTTGGAACGAGGTAGTTGCGAGCGAAGCCATCGGCCACGTCGATGATGTCGCCCTTCTTGCCGACGTCACTGACGTCGGCGCGCAGGATCACCTTCACGCCTCGTCACCGTTCTGCGTCGTGTCGTCGACGAGGACGTCCTCGAGCACACCGTTGCCGAGATCCGCCAACTCTTCGGCCCCGCCGTCACTACCGCCTGAGGGCGGCGGACCGGCCGGACGTGGCGGCGGGCCGTCAGCCCGACCCGGGCCGCCGGGACCACGATCACGCGACGTGCGCTGTGTGGTCACGCGGTTCGTGTACGGCAGCAGCGCCATCTCTCGTGCGTTCTTGATCGCCCGCGCCACTTCGCGTTGCTGCTGTGCGTCGTTGCCGGTCACACGCCGAGCGCGGATCTTGGCGCGGTCGGACATGAAGCGGCGGAGAAGGTTGACGTCCTTGTAGTCGATGTACTCGACGCTCTCCTGAACGAGGACGCTGGTCTTCTTCTTCGACCGCCGGGCGTTGTCCTTGTTCTTGGTGCGCGGTGCTTTCTTCGCCATCAGAACGGCTCCTCGTCGCCAAAGGAAGCACCGCCGCCGGGCGCGGTATTGGCGACAGGACGGCCGGCGCCACCGCCGGCGCCGCCCTCGCCGGGCTCGCGCCGGTCGTTCTTCGTGATCTCGCAGGTGGCCCAGCGCAGGCTCGGGCCGATCTCGTCGGCGGTGATGTCGACCGTCGATCGCTTCTCACCCTCCTGGGTCTCCCACGATCGCTGGTCGAGGCGGCCGGTGACGACCACGCGCGAACCCTTGGGGAGCGACTGCGAGGCGTTCTCGCCCATCTGTCCCCAGCAGGTCACGTTGAAGAAGGAGGTCTGCTCTTCCCATTGGCCGTTGCGCTGAAAACGACGGTTCACGGCGAGGCCGAAGGTGGCGATCGCCTGGCCCGACGCGGTGAAGCGCAGCTCAGGGTCGCGGGTGATGTTGCCAACCACGGTTACGGAATTGTCGGGCATCGAGGTTCTCCTCGGGTCATCCGGCCGAAGCCGGAGCAGCCTCGCCGAGCAGGCCGCGGCGAGCGGCCTCCCGGTCGGGCAGACGGATCAGCTTGTGACGGACGATGTCGTCCGCGAGGCGCAGCTGGCGTTCGAGGTCATCGAGAGCTCCGGCCTCCGCCACGATCTCGAACACGATGTAGGAACCCTCGTGCTTGTGGTCGATCTCGTAGGCGAACCGGCGCCGACCCCACCGATTGGTGGTCTTGATCTCGCCTTGCTTCGCTTGGACCTGTTCGCCGATACGGCGAACGGCCGATTCGACGGCTGTGTCGTCGGCGTCGCCGACGACGATCACCATGAGTTCATAGGCTCGCATCAGCGAGGCGTCTCCTCCCTGTGGACCCGGCAGGCCGGGGCCCCGCACGGTGCGGAGCAGGGTCTCGATTGAGACAGGGCATCGTAGTTGACGCAGCCGGATCGCGTCGCACCGCGACCCTCGAGACGAACATCGACCGGCAACCGAGACCCCGTTCGTGTCGCCCGTTGGTGTCGCCGTTGATCATGCCGACAGCATGCATCGGGGGTGTGACACTCAGTTGGAAGCCGGTGCGATGACCGGTTGCGTCGGCGGCGTTCCCGGCGGAGCCAGTGTCGGATCCGGAGGGTTGTTGGCGCCCCGCACCACGAACGCGAGCAAGCCCGCGACGAGGACGGCGCTGATCGCCCACCGCAAGATCACGAGACTCCTCGGCCGGCCCAGGTCGGGCAGCCAACCGGGAAGTCTTGCTGGAGGCTCGGCGAGCCAGCGCTTCACGCCGTCTTGCTACCACCGCCGTACAGCTGGAGGGCCGAACGCGTGTCTTCGCTCAGGTGATAGCTCTCGGCGTCGGCCGGGAATCGTCCGGCCCGCACGTCCTCGCCGAAGGCCTGCAGTGCCGAGACACCCGCGGCCTTCAGGTCCGCATACCGGCGAACGAACTTCGGGATGATCCGGTCCTCGAGCCCGAGCACGTCGTGAAAAACGAGCACTTGGCCGTCGCAGTGCGGACCGGCACCGATACCGATGGTCGGCACGGTCACCGCGTCGGTCACGAGCCGCGCCACTTCGTCGGGCACGCCTTCGAGCACGATCGAGAAGCAACCGGCGGCCTCGAGTGCCTTCGCGTCCTCGACGAGGCCGAGCGCGGCCGCGCTGTCCTTGCCCTGCACCTTGAATCCGCCCATCGCGTGAACCGACTGCGGTGTGAGGCCGAGATGGCCCATCACCGGAACCTCGGCGTCCACGATGGCTTCGATGGCCTCGACCCGCTTGCGGCCGCCCTCGAGTTTCACCGCCTGCGCGCCGGCGCGCACGAGCCGTGCCGCGTTGCGCACGGTGTCCTCGATCGACACGTGATAGCTGAGCCAGGGCAGGTCGCCGACGACCAGCGGACGGGGCTTGGCGCGGGCCACGGCCGCGACATGGTGGGCCATGTCGTCGATCGTCACCTGCAACGTGTCGTCGTAGCCGAGCACGACCATGGCGAGTGAATCACCGACGAGGATCACGTCCACGCCGGCTTCGTCGGCCATGCGCGCTCCCGGCGCGTCGTAGGCCGTGACCATCACGAGCGGGTCAGAGCCGGTGCGCACCTTGCGGACGCGAATCCCCGGCGCGGTGATCGATGCAGCCATGACTGCCTCCTTTCCCGTCCAGCGCCACGTGGCTGCCGGCGGTGACTGCACTGTACTTTCGCCGCGATGGTCGAGTCATCCTCCGGACGGTGCGAATCCTGCGGGCGCGACGAAGACGATCTCGTCGAGGTGCACCGCGTCTACGTGACGCCCGAGCGCTGGGACACGGAAGGCAAGGTCGAAGTCGTCGAGGAAGTCGAACGGTGGTGCTTCGTGTGCCGCAGCCACTATCCGCACCAACCCGTGGACGCGTCCGAGCCGGAGATCTAGCCGGAGCAACCGCTCCGACTCGCTCCTACGGACCCGGGCCGTTCGCGGCCGCAGTCGTCGGCGGTTCGGTCGCCGCGGGCGCCGTCGTCGGCGCGGCCGTAGTGGCCGGGACGGTCGGGACCGGGACGGTCGTCGACGAGGATCCGGGGACCGTGGTGTCCGTGCTCGACGTCGTCGTGAGATCCGAGTTCAACACCTTGCCCGGGAACGACTTCGGGTTCACGAAGTTGCCGACATCCATCCCGTCGGTGATGGCACTCATGTACTTGTTGAACATCGTCGCCGGGAAGGTGCCGCCGAACACGACCCGCCCGTGCACGTTCGTCATCGGCTTCGGGGTTTCGTAACCCATCCACACCGCGGTCGTGTAGCCGTTCGGGGTGAAGCCGACGAACCACGCGTCCTTGTTGTCCTCGGTCGTGCCCGTCTTCCCTGCGAGCGGCTTGCCGAAGTACGCGCCGTTGCCGGTGCCGCCGTGCACGACGCCTTGCATCGCGAACGTCACGAGGTCGGACTGCGGTTGCGTCAGAACCTGCGCCTGCGGCTGGTCGAAGCTCACGACCGTGCCATCCGGGCGCACCACTTTCACGATCGCAGTCGGTGTGATGTGCACGCCGCGATGTGCCCACGTCGAGTAGCCCGATGCCATGTCGAGCGGAAACACCTCGCCACCGCCGAGCACCAGCGAGTCCACCACCGGAAGTTGCGTGGTGATGCCCATCTGCTCCGCGAGCGGTACGACGTTCTCCGGCTTCACCTTCGCCATCAGCTGCGCGAACACGGTGTTGGACGACACCTTGGTCGCATCGATCAGGTTGAGCACTCCACTGCTCGGCTCCGCGTTGTGCACGTGCCAGTCGGCGCCACCGTTGGCTTTGGGGATCACGATCTCGCTCGGCGCGTTGAACAGGGAATTCAACGAGATGCCTTGCTGTACGGCCGCGCTCAACACATACGGCTTGAACGACGAACCGGCCTGACGCCCACTCCCGCCGCCGCCGGGCACGGCGAGGTTGACCTTGTCGTTGGCGAAGTCGCGCCCGCCGATCATCGCCTTGATCTGGTTGTTCGGATCGAGCGACACCAGCGACGCAGCCGGGTCGTCAGGGTTGTCGAGCGTGCTCGTCACGGCGTCCCACGCCTTGGCTTGCATCCCCAGGTCGAGCGTCGTGTAGATGCGCAACCCGCCTCCGAATATCTCCGCGTCGGAGAATCCGTGCTGGTTCAGTTGTTGCTTGACGTACTCGACGAAGTACTGCGAGCCGACGTCAGCACCGCGCAGGTAGTCGACACCTTGCGAGTCGCGCCGCGCGAGGATCGTTCCGTTCGGGTTGTCGAAGCTGAGAACGGTGAACGGCACCGCGTCCGCTTGCTGCATCTGATCGCTGGTGATGCGCTTCATGTCGAGCATGCCCTGCAGCACGCTGTGACGGCGGAACTCCGCCTCCTTCACCTGCGCGGGGATCGCACCGTCGGCGGTCTCCGGTGAGCGGATGAGTCCGGCAAGATACGCGGCCTCCGGCAGTGTGACCTGCGAGAGGTCGTGGCCGAAGTACGTGCGTACCGCGGCGCCGATGCCGTACGCGCCACGCCCGAAGTACACGACGTTGAGGTAGCGCTCGAGGATCTGCTGTTTCGTGAACTGCTGCTCGACTTTGATCGAGAGCACTGCTTCTTTGAGCTTGCGCGAGAGTGTGCGCTCGCTCGAGAGGTACACGGTCTTCACGTATTGCTGCGTGATCGTGGATCCGCCCTGCTCCGAACCCTTGTTGCGAATGTCCGCCCACAGCGCGCGCAAGGTCCCGACCGGATCGACGCCGGGATGATTGAAGAAGCCACGGTCCTCCGCCGCCAGCACTGCGTCGACCATGACCTGTGGCACTTGATCGAGCGTCACGTTCTGGCGGTCCTGCTCGCCGTGCAGGCTCGCGATCGCGTTGTCCGCCGTGCAGGCACCGGTGACGTCGGCCCCACAGATGAACGACGTCTGCGCTTGGATGCGCTCCGGGGGTAACTGGACGTTCGCGACGACGTAGCCGACGCCGGCGATGCCGGCGACGAACAACAGGCCCAGCAGAAAGAACGCGCGACGCCAGCGCCAGAAGATGCTCTTGCGCTTCCCGTTGGGTTTCAGGTCGGCCGGGTGGGGCGTTCGTTTGCGCTTCACTCGACGCGCCGTCGCCCGCGTGTTGGTCCGGCGGTTCTGTGGCGGCATGGGGGAGGTGCCTTTACAGGCGGGCCGATCGTACCAATAGGGCCGCGACGATCCCCATCGCCCCCGCGGCCACCGCGGTCACGCGACGGACCTGTGCAGGAGCCGACGGCGGACTCGTGCCGCCATCGAGCATCAGCCGCACCGGGCCCGGGCCCTGCCATGTCGCGCCGAGTATGAACAGCGCGACACCGGCAAGGAGCCCGGAGGCGGTCGCCAGCGCGACCCCCTGCGTGTAGGCGCGCAGGCCCGTCAGCCGTAGCCATGACCATGCCGTCGGCCGGAGGACAAGCCACGCCGAGAGCGCGATCGCGACCGCGTCGAGCGGCTCCGGCCTCGGCCGCGGCGCGCCCGAGCGCTCTGGACTGTGCTCGTGCACAATTTCGGACCCTGCGAGCGCGAACGCGCCGAAAGCACACGCGGCGAGCGCAAAGCGGCCGATGCCCGAGCCACCCGCGATCGCGTCGACAAGAACGACTGCGCCTGGAAGCGTGGCCAGCAGCGCGAGCGGTCCGCCGAGCATGAGCGCGAGGACGGTCGCGGCTGCAAGTGGACGCGCCGCATCGAGTGCACCTGCGTATGGACCGGCTGCGGCGACGAGCGTCCAGAGCGCGATCGCGGTGACGAAGGGAAATGCCGGAGCGCGCTCGCTGATCGCAGGAGCGGCGACCGTGAGCAGGCCGGCCAGCGCGAACGCGACCGCGACCCATCGACCTGCCGACGAGCTCGCGACTGCAGGGCCGACACGCAACGCCTCGGTGAGCGCGACCGGCACGACGACCACCAGCGGCGAGCGCGGCGATTCGGTGCCGGCCACGACGATGACGGCGCACGCAACGAGAACGAGCGCGGCACCGCCGCGGCCACCTGCGTGCACGCCGATGGCAGCGACGACGACACCGGTCGCGACAGCCGCGGTGGCTCGAGGGTGGTTGTGTCCCGCGATCGCCACCAAGGCCGCGGCGGCCGCAATGCCGAGCAAGGGTGCGACCGTCGATGGCGATCCCACTTGGCCGAACGCGAGCGCAGCAGTGAGCACCGACACGGGAGCGGCGGAAGCGCCGAAGGCGCGGAACCCGAGCAGCGCAACGCCGATCGACGCGGCCATCGCGATGTCGTCCGGTGCCAACCGCCCGATGTGTGGATGCTGCCCCGCCACGAGCACGACGGCCCACGCCGCCGCGGCGATGCCACACCCGACGCGTCCCCACTCTTCCGGCTCCGCGACAACGAGGAGCGCGGTCATGAAAGCGGCGACAGGCGCCACGAGCGCAACGACCATGACGACGTTGGCCCACACGCTTGCGTTCACCCGCTGAGCCCGGCGAGCGCGAGCGCGGCGACGCCGAACACGATTGCCGCGCGCGTCCGCGCGTGGGCGGTGCGATCGTCAGAGGCGACGGATGTGACTGCCGCGGCGATCGCGACCGCCACAAGCGAGGCGATCAGCCGCGCAACAACCGCTCCGCCGGGCGCAGGACCGACGGTGAGATCGGCAGCGGCGATCGCGAAAGGCGCCGACGCGACGAGGACCGAGACATGCCGGACGCGCCCGCGCGTTGCCTCCACCGGCCACACCGGTACGCAACAGACGAGCGCGACGGCCGTCAGCCAGGACGCCGTGACCGCGGCGGCATCTCCCGTCCATCCCGCCGGGCCGAGCACCGCTTGCGCGCCCGCGATCGCGCCGAGCGAAGACGAACCCCAACGGACGAGCGCGGCCGTGCATGCCATGCCGACCGCGAGCGCGCGCTGATGGCTCGCGCTGGCGACGGCCAACAGCACAGCGAGCACGACGATGTCGCCACGCGATGTCGCGCCGAGCACCAGCGCGGCGAGCCCCGCACTCGCAGGTGCCAAGGGCACGTGAGCCAGCAGCGCGCGTCCCGGCGCCGGTCGCGCTGGAGGCGTGAGGTCTCGAACGCTCAGCTGCGCCGAGCCCGCCCGACGGGGAACACCCTCGCCAGGTGGTTCCACGAGCAGTTCGGGCACACCTCGACGACGTAACACGCCATGTCCGCCGGGCGGCGCTTCAGCTTGGCGAGCTCGTCCTTCGAACTGATGCATCGCCCGAACGGCGGGAGCCCCGGACCGAACACGTACGAGACGAGGACCACATTGCTCTCTTCGCAGATCGGGCACTCGATCGACGTCGGATCGCCGAGCTCACGTGCGGCCCGGACGAGCTCGGGATGGGCATCGCACACTTCGTGGCGGGCCAACCGCTTCTTCCGGTACTCCGCCACCAACGCCTGCCGCGCCAATCGATAGTCGATGGTGCCGGGCTGGCTGGTCGCCGCCCCCTGAATGGCTTCGGGCCGGAACATCTGTCGTCCGAGGGTAACGGGTGCCCAACCCACCGTGTGGCTGCCTCTTCGGGCACTCGTCGGGAACCTGGGTGACGCCAGTGCTCGACTCCACCCAAGACGCCGGCCCGGGAAGCGCCAGCGTCGGGCCGGCACGCATGCGGAGGCAGGAGCGAAGCGACGCCCACAGCATGCAGACAAGATCGATGCATCGAATCGATATGTCGATCCGCTATCATGAGCGGAGCATGATCGATCTGGCCGTCCTTGGCCTTCTGAAGGAGCAGGATCTCCACGGGTACGAGTTGCGCAAGCGGCTCGCCGACCTGCCTGGCGCTCGGTCGAGCGTCGTGTCGTTCGGGTCGCTGTATCCCGCGCTCAATCGCCTCGAGCGCGGTGGCCTCGTGAAGGGTGTCGAGGCCAACGTCCGCACCGATCGCCCCGTGCCCTCGAGCGGATCGCTGGCCGGAGAGCTCGCCGCCTTCCGTGCCCGCCATCTCCCCGCCGCCGGCGGCCGGAGCAAGAAGGTCTACGGCATCACGCCCCGCGGCGAGACCCAGCTCGTCGCGCTGCTCACCGATCCGCAGGCCTCCGACGAGCGCACCTTCGCACTCAAGGTCGCGTTCTGCCGCCACCTCTCCACCGCCGAACGCATCGCCATGTTCGAGCGCCGCCGCGCCGAGCTCCTCGCCCGAGGTGCCGAACGCCAACGTGACGCCAACACGAACGACGGTGTCCTCGATCGCTACCGACGCATGTTGCGCGAACGCGACGACGAATCCCTGTCCCACGACCTCGCCTGGCTCGAACGGCTGATCGCCGACGAGCGCGGCCAAGCACCGGAGGAAGCCCCCTCATGACCGACCACACGATCCGCCTCGCCATCGCAGGTGTCGGCAACTGCGCCAGCTCACTGCTCCAGGGCATCGAGTATTACAAGGACGCCGATCCCACCGAGCGGGTGCCGGGCCTCATGCACGTCGAGCTCGGCGGCTACCACATCCGCGACATCGAGCTCGTCGCCGCGTTCGACGTCGACGCGGACAAGGTCGGCATCGACACCAGCAAGGCCGTCTTCGCCGGGCAGAACAACACGATCAAGTTCAGCGAGGTTCCCCACCTCGGCGTGACGGTGCAGCGCGGGCCGACCTTCGACGGCTTCGGCGAGTTCTACCGCGAGACCTGTGAGGAGTCGCCGGCCGAGCCCGTCGACGTCACGCAGGTGTTGCGTGACACCAAGACCGACGTGTTGGTCTCGTACCTCCCGGTCGGTTCCGACCAGGCGCAGAAGTACTACGCGCAGGCGTGCCTCGACGCGGGGGTCGCGTTCGTCAACGCGATCCCGGTGTTCATCGCGTCGGATCCCGAGTGGGCCGCGAAGTTCGAAGCCGCGGGCGTGCCGATCGTCGGCGACGACATCAAGAGCCAGGTCGGCGCCACCATCGTCCACCGCACGCTCGCCCGTCTCTTCGAGGACAGGGGCACGACGATCGACCACACGTACCAGCTGAACTTCGGCGGGAACATGGACTTCATGAACATGCTCGAGCGCAGCCGCCTGAAGTCGAAGAAGATCTCGAAGACGAAGTCGGTCACGAGCCAGATCGACGCCGGCATCAGCGACCACGACGTGCACATCGGTCCGTCCGATCACGTGCCGTGGCTCGACGATCGCAAGTGGGCGTTGATCCGTCTCGAAGGCCGCAACTTCGGTGACGTTCCGCTCACCGTCGAGCTGAAGCTCGAGGTGCATGACTCACCGAACTCCGCGGGCGTCATCATCGACGCGCTCCGCTGCGCCAAGGTCGCGCTCGACCGCGGCATCGGCGGCCCC
>DASXPN010000061.1:0-12365 GCA_036493595.1 Acidimicrobiales bacterium
GTCGCTGCTGTCCGGTGGTGAGCGCTCGCTGACCGCACTCGCATTCCTGTTCGCCGTGTTCCGCAGCCGGCCGTCGCCCTTCTACGTGATGGACGAGGTCGAGGCCGCTCTCGACGACGTCAACCTGCACCGGTTCCTCGAGCTCGTGCACGAGTTCCGCGACGAAGCGCAGCTGATCATCGTGAGCCACCAGAAGCGCACGATGGAAGCCGCCGACTGCCTGTACGGCGTGACGATGCAACCCGGCGGCTCGAGCCGCGTGCTCAGCGAAAAGGTGTCGGTCTAAGTCTGATCCGTGTCGGCCAGCGAGCCGGCGAGGGAAGCGCCAGCGACGAGCCGGGATCACCTACGAGCGACCCCGAACGGGGGAGCGAGTTGGTGCCGAGATACGGCGAGGGAAGCGCCAGCGACGAGCCGGGATCACCTACGAGCGACCCCGAACGGGGGAGCGAGTTGGTGCCGAGACACAGCGACCCCGAACGGGGGAGCGAGTTGGTGCCGAGTTACGGCAACCGTGAGAACCAGGCGAGTGACATCGCCGCGGTGGCCATCAGCGCGATCAGTGCGGCGCCGACGAACCAGGTCGTGATCTCCTTCGGTTCGAGATCGAAGCCGATCGACGAACCGATGTCCGTGTAGACCTGCTGGAGCTCCTTCGCCGTTGCGGCGGTGAAGAACGAGCCGTGGGTCTGTTCGGCGATCGATTGCAGCGCGGCCTTGTCGACCGGGACCGGGATCGGGTCAGGTGACTCCGGCACGGTGATCTCGCCGTGGTCCGTGCCGAAGGCAATGGTCGACACGGGCACGCCCGCCTTCTGCGCGGCCTGGACGGCGTCGTCGTTCGAGCGACCGACGGTCGTCTTTCCGTCCGACATGAGCACGATGCGCGCCGGGATCTTCTGGCCGGAGTCGTCCACCGTCACCGTCTGCTTGATGGCGTCGAGCGACGTGAAGATGGCCTCACCGATGGCGGTGCCCTCGTTGAGCGAGAGCTTGGAGATCGCGGTCTTCGCCTTGTTCCGGTCGGTCGTCGGCGACACCTCGAGTCGGGCGTTGCCGTCGAAGCTCACGATGCCGACGTTGATCCTCGGTGGCAGCTGGTTCACGAAACTCGTGGCCGCGGACTTCACGGCGTCGAGGCGAGTGGGCGATACGTCATCGGCCTCCATCGACAACGACGTGTCGATGGCGACGACGACGGTTGCGCGCTCCCGCGGCACCTTCTCGTCGTGCGTCGGCTTGGCGAACGCAAGCACCAATGTGGCGATCGCAAAGAGGAACGCGGCTGCGGCCGCGTGCCGGCGCCATCCCGGACGTTTGGGGGCGACAGCATCGAGGAGCGCCATGTTGGTGAACCGCACCGCGTACTGCTGGCGGCGGCGTTGCAACACCACATAGATCGCGGCGAGCGCGATGACACCGAGTAGGAACCACAGCCGGATCGGGTCCGCATAGCTGAACGCGTACGTCACACCACCACCGCCGGAGCGATCGGGTCGACGGCTCGCCGTCGCAACAACACGAATCGCACGAGGGCGCGCAGCCAGTCCTCGTCGGTGCGCAGCACGAGATGGTGTCCACCCGAGGCTCGGATGGCCTGGCTGATCTCCTCGCGCTGTTGGGTCGCAGCCGCGGCGTAGCGGGCGCGAAGCCCGGCGTCGGACGTCTGGATCTCACGAACCTGACCGGTCTCGGGATCGATGACGTGCAACATGCCGACGTCCGACAACGTCATCTCGCGCGGATCGATGACCTCGACGGCGAGCACGTCGTGGCGGACGGCGAGCCGGCGCAACGGCATCGTCCACTCGGTCGGATCGAGCCAATCGGAGATCACGACGGCGAGACCGCGTCGGCGCATGGTGGCACCGAGCCGCTCGATTCCCGCGGCGAGATCGGTCGGACCTGCCCCGTCGACACGTGGTGCCGAGATCATCCGGTGGAGCAGCGCCTGCAGATGCGAGCGGCCTGATCGGGCGGGCACCGTCAACGGTGCGTCGCCGGGACGGAGCAACACCGCGCCGAGGCGGTTGCCGCTGCGAGCGGTGAGGAAGCCGATGGACGCCGCTGCGTTCACCGCGAGGTCGCGCTTCTCGCAATCGGCGGTGCCGAAGTCGAGGCTGGCCGACTGGTCGACGAGCAGCCAACTCTCGAGCTCGCGGTCGGCGACGGTCTCGCGCACATACGGCGACTGCATGCGCGCCGTCACGTTCCAATCGATGCGACGGGTGTCGTCGCCGGGCTGGTATTCGCGGGTCTCACCGAGCTCGGAACCGTGTCCGGGGACAAGGCCGCGGTAATCACCCTGGAGCAAGCCGTCGAGCTTGCGGGTGATCGTCAGTTCGAGCCGGCGCAGGATCTCGTGGGTCGACTCGACATTCGCCGGTGACCACGGGATCGGCGCCGGGGTGAACGGGGCCGTCATGAAACAGCCACGCCATCCTGCGATGGGGCGATGCGCGGAGCGGGCACCGTCGACAACACGCGCGCGAGCACGTGATCCGCAGTGATCTCCCGGGCGAGGGCTTCATAGGAGAGCACGAGGCGATGGCGCAGGATGTCGGGCGCGACGTCGAACACGTCCTGGGGCAGCGCGTACGTGCGGCCGCGCAGCAGTGCGAGGGCGCGGCCGGCCGCGACGAGGCCGAGCGATGCACGCGGGCTGGCGCCGTACGACACGAGCGACGTGAGGTCGGCGAGTCCGTACTTCGCGGGGTCACGAGTGGCGAGTACGACGTTGACGGCGTAGTCGACGACGCTGCGGTCGACGTACACGCGATCGGCGGCGGCCTGCAGCTCGACGAGCTCGTCGAGCGCGAGTACTTCGCCCGCCCTCGGCGGATGGACACCCATGCGCTGCACGATCTCGACTTCCTCGGCGCCGGTCGGATAACCGATGAGCACCTTCATGAGGAAACGGTCGCGTTGCGCTTCGGGCAACGGGTAGACGCCTTCGGATTCGATCGGGTTCTGCGTCGCCAGTACCAGGAAGGGAGTCGGCGCGGGGAACGTTTCGCCCCCGATCGAGACGTGCTGCTCGGCCATCACCTCGAGCAGCGCCGACTGCACCTTCGCCGGCGCGCGGTTGATCTCGTCGGCGAGCACGAAGTTGGCGAACACCGGGCCGAGCTCGACGTCGAACTTCTCGGTCGAGGCGCGATAGATGCGCGTGCCGACGATGTCAGCGGGCAGAAGGTCGGGCGTGAACTGAAGGCGGGCGAACGTGCCACCCGAGACCGACGCCAGCGTCTCGACCGCGAGCGTCTTCGCCAAGCCGGGCACGCCCTCGAGCAGGCAGTGCCCGCGGGCCAGCAGGCTCACGATGAGGCGCTCGATCAGTCGGTCCTGGCCGACGATCACCTTTTTGATCTCGAACATCGTCTGTTCGAGCAGCGCGGCCTCTTTGGTCTGCGGGCCTGGGGTGTCCATGGAGCTTCGGTCGCCTTTCGGTCGAGGAGCGGAAAATCGGACGAGTGGATCGGAGATGTCAACGACCGCGGCAGTGGACCACGGCCCCGTGAACGAGAGGGTAAAGCCTGAGCCACCCGATCGAACCGCGGAGCCTGCCGAGAGTCTGGTTACGGTTTCGACCGTGCGGGTCCTGGTCGTGGAGGACGAGGTCGATCTCGCCGACGCGGTCGCTCGCGGGTTGCGCCGTGAGGGCTACGCGGTCGACATCGCGGGGGACGGCGAGGAAGCGCTCGAGAAGCTGTCGTACACGGAGTACGACCTGGTTTGTCTCGATCTCACGCTCCCCAAGGTGGACGGGCTCGAGGTGTGCCGTCGGATTCGTGAGGGTTCGACCTTGAGCACGAGTGCACGCGTCTTGATGCTCACCGCGCGCGACGCGGTCGACCAGCGAGTAGCAGGCCTCGACGAAGGGGCGGACGACTACCTCGTCAAGCCGTACGCGTTCGCGGAGCTCACCGCGCGCGTGCGGACGTTGTTGCGTCGCGACGCCGGCAAGTCGGGCGCCTTGCTCGTCGTCGGCGAGCTTCGACTCGACACCGCGCGACGCATGGCGTGGCGCGGCGAGCGCGAGCTCGATCTCACCGCCAAGGAGTTCGCGCTGCTGCGCTACTTCATGAGCCGGCCCGGCGAAGTCCTCTCGACCGAGGATCTGCTCGAGCACGTGTGGGACGAGTTCACCGACCCGTTCACCAATACCGTTCGGGTCACGGTGGGAACACTGCGGCGCAAGCTCAGCGCGGAGGACGAGCCGCCTCTCATCGAAACGTTGATCGGCAGCGGTTATCGCTTGATCACGACATCTGCCTGACATGGCAATAGCTCGTCTGGCCAACCGGTTGCCGTCGTGGGTCGGGTCCATCCGTTTCCGGTTGACCGCCATCTATTCATTGCTGCTGTTCGGTCTGTCGGCGATGTTGATCGGCCTCGTGTACGTCGGTCTCGCGCGCGACCTCGACGCCCAGCCCGTGTCGCAGAACTTCGTGATCGAGCGTCCGATCGTGACGCCGCAGGGCATCGCGTTGCAGGAGCAGACGGTGCGGGCGGAGTTCCAGAGTCTCGAACAACTGGTGAACCAGCGGGCACTCGAACAGCTACGGACCTACGCGTTGATCGGGCTCGCGGTGCTGTTCCTCCTGAGCCTCGGCGTCGGATGGTTCGTGGCGGGAATGGTGCTCGCACCGATCGGGCGAATAGCCGGGGTGGCCCGGGACATCCAGGCCACCGACTTGTCGAAGCGGATCGCGCTCAGTGGGCCGAAGGACGAGCTTCGCGATCTCGCCGACACGTTCGACGGCATGCTCGACCGGCTCGAGACCGCGTTCGAAGCGCAACGACGTTTCATCCAGGACGCGTCGCACGAGTTGCGCAACCCACTCGCGGTCATGCGCACCAACCTCGACGTCGCGCTCGCGGACCCGGACGCGGACGCGGACGAGTTGCGTCGCACCGCGTCGGTGGTGGCCCGCACCGCGACACGCATGGGGCGACTGGTGGACGACCTCCTGTCGTACGCGCGGCACGGGCTTCCGGATCAAGCGTGGGATCGCGTCGAGCTCGGGCAGCTCGTGGTCGAGACGGCGGACGAGTTCAAGGCGCCCGCCGAGGCGCGGTCGATCACGCTCGTGCACCAGGAGAGCGAAGGCGTCGCTGCGCTCGGTGATCGCAACCGCCTGAAGCAGGCCCTCGCGAACCTCGTCGGCAACGCAGTACGGGTGGCGCCGGAGCAGAGCACGATCACAGTCGGCGCCGGTGTCGTGGACGGTTGGGCCTTCTTGTCCGTGGGCGACGAAGGTCCCGGCATCGCGGCCGAATATCACGCCGCGGTGTTCGACCGCTTCTGGCGCGCGCCGGGCCAGGTCGAGCCGAGCGACGGCGAGCGCCGCAGTGGCCTCGGTCTCACCATCGTGCGCGAGATCGTCGAACGCCACGGCGGCCGGGTGTCGCTCGCGTCCGAGGCGGGCGCTGGTTCGACGTTCGTGATCTGGCTGCCCGCCCTCGTGGACTGAGACCCCCGCAGACCTATCGGCCCTTTCGACCGGCTTTCGGGAGGCGTCGGTAGGTTCGGCTCGATGAGTCGTGTGGAATGGGGGGGTATGCAGCCGCCGACCGAACCGACATCCACACCACCCGTGGGTTCGACTCCGTCATGGGAGCCCATCACCACACCCGCACCCGAATACCCCCCCGCTCCACCCGCGGCCCCGCCCTCCGCACCTCCCGCGGCCCCGCCGCCCCCGGCTTCGCCCCCTCCGCCTTGGGCGCCGGTTCCGCCTCCTGCCGCGCCGGCGCCGCAGGCGCCACCATCTCCCTCCCACGGCCGGCGCGTCGCCATCGCCGCGATCGCGGCCGCGCTGCTGGTCGTCGCGGCGTTCGCCCTCGCGCGCGCCACGGACAACAAGTCGCACTCACCGCTCGCGCAGACGACCTCGCAGTCGTCGGACAGTTCCGCCGCGGGCCAGCCGAAGATCGACCCGAACAACTCGAGCCAGGAGCCGATCGCCGCGGTCGCGGCGGCGGTCAGCCCGTCCGTCGTCCAGATCGAGACGAACGAAGGACTCGGGTCGGGCGTCCTCTACACGCAGGACGGTTACATCCTGACCGCGGCCCATGTCGTCGACGGCGCCGGCAAGACCGTGCACGTGCGCTTGTCCGACGGGTCGTTGAAGGACGGTGACGTGATCGGCGCCGACGACGCGAGTGACATCGCCGTCGTGAAGATCGACGGCAACAACTACGACGCGGCGAGCCTCGCACTCGGCGTGAAGGTCGAGGTCGGCCAGACCGCCGTCGCCATCGGCAGCCCGTTCGGTCTCGAAGAGACAGTCACCGCCGGCATTGTCAGCGCCGTCGACCGCCCGCAAGAGACACCGGGCGGCGCCATCGACATGATCCAGATCGACGCACCGATCAATCCCGGCAACTCGGGTGGACCGGTGGCCGACCGCCAAGGCCGCGTGTTCGGCATCTCAGATCAGATCGTCACGCAGAGCGGCGACAACGCCGGCGTCGGCTTCCTCGTGCCGATCGACCTCGCCAAAGCCGTGGCGGACAAGCTCGTCGCCGGCCAGCCCGTCGAGTTCGCCTTCCTCGGAGTCAGCACCGACACGACCAACTCCTCGAGCGGCGGTGACGGCGCGGTGGTCGTCGACGTCACGCAGGGCACGCCCGCCGACAAGGCCGGCCTCCAGCAGGGCGACATCATCACCGCCGTCGACAGCTCGCCCGTGCGAGATCCCGTCGAGCTCGGCGCTCGCGTCCGTTCACATCAGCCAGGCGACGTCGTGCACATCACGTTCGAGCGCGACGGCAATTCGCAGACAGTTGATGTGACACTCGCGTCCACGAAGTCAAAGTAGCCAGCGCCAGACCACAACTTCGTCCCCCCTCCGGTCCCTCGGTGCCATCCCCGCCGGCGCCGAGGGACCGGCCTTTTTCTGGCTAGTCGCTTGCTCCTCTGACCCTCGCGGTGCCGGTAGCGTCCAGGCCCGTGGACGTCGGGACTCTCGTATTCGTCATCGTCGTGCTCGTTCTGATCGCGGGCGCGGGGATATTGGTGGCCCGGCGCCCTCGTCGGGGGGTGGAGCTCGAGCCGCCGCCTCGTCCGAGCCCGAAAGGTTCGACGGCAACCGAGGCGCCACCCCAGCCGCAGCCCGAGCCCGAGGCCGCGCCCGAAGCGGAGCCCGAGCTCGACGAAGCGACGATCGCCGCGCTCGAAGCGGCGCTCGCCGAGGCGCCCCCGGAAGTCGTTGTCAAGCCGACCTTCCGCGACCGGCTCGGCAAAGCCCGCGGGCTGTTCGCCGAGTACGTCGGATCGGTCCTGTCCCGATCGAAGATCGATGACGAGACGTGGGACGACCTCGAAGAGGCGCTCATCCGCGCCGACGTCGGCGTCGGGCCGGCATCCGAGTTGCTCGACGCCGTGCGCGCTCGCGTGAAGGACGAGAACATCACCGAGCCCGCCGCGCTGGTCGACGCGATGAAGGACGAGATGCAGAAGCGGCTCGTCGGTGATCGCACGTTGCGCTACGAGTCCGGCTGTCCGAACGTGTGGTTGTTCGTGGGAGTGAACGGCGTCGGCAAGACCACGACCATCGGCAAGATCGGCAAGCGTGAGCGAGCCAACGGCCGGTCGGTCGTGATGGCGGCGGGCGACACGTTTCGCGCCGCGGCGGCCGAGCAACTCGAGTTGTGGGCCGAGCGGGCGGGAGCCGAGATCGTGCGGGGGAGCGAGGGCGGCGATCCGAGCTCGATCATCTTCGACGCGGTGCAGCGCGCCGGTGCGCGCAACATCGACCTCGTCCTCGCCGACACCGCGGGTCGCCTTCACACGAAGACGAACTTGATGGAGGAGCTGCGCAAGGTCAGGCGCGTCGCGGATCGCGACCCGGGCAAGGTCACCGAGGTGTTGCTCGTTCTCGACGCGACCACGGGCCAGAACGGTCTCGTGCAGGCGCGCCAGTTCACCGAAGCCGTCGATGTCACCGGCGTCGTGCTCACCAAACTCGACGGCTCGGCGAAGGGCGGCATCGTGCTCGCGATCCAGTCCGAGCTCGGCATCCCCGTGAAGCTCGTGGGCCTCGGTGAGTCCGCCGACGATCTCGTCGACTTCGACGAGCACGAGTTCGTCGAAGCCTTGTTCGCCGAATAGCGCCCCGCTCGCAGCGGTAGCGACCTCGCCCAGATGTCTACCGACGTCCGACTGAGGTCACTAACCTCCGCGGGATGCTGTTGGTGCGAATTGCGTTCCTGCCGGTACGGCTGGCGTACAAGACGACTGGGCTGGCGACGAAGGTGGGGTACCGCACCGGCCGGCTCTTCGGCTACCGGCGCCTGTTCGTGTTCGGGCTCGGAGTGGCGGTCGGTCTGCTCGTCGCTCCGATGGCCGGCCCGCAGCTGCGGGCGAAGTTGAAGGAGCTGCTCTCAGGCGCCCGGCTCCCGTCGGATCCCGAGCTGGGCGACCAAGTCCGCTTCGAGCTCAGCCACGCACCGCGCACGTGGCATCTGCCTCAACCCGAGATCGACGTGCAAGATGGCCGGGTCGTGATGAGTGGCAGCGTCCCTCACGCCACGGCCAGCGCGGACCTCGAACGCACGGCCACGGGCGTGCCGGGCGTAACCGCCGTCGACAACCTCCTCACGATCTCGGGCACCAACGGTCACAGCTGACCTGAGCCGGGCCGCGGGACGCGACCGTTAGGCTCGATCCCCGCATGTTCGAAGCACTCTCCGACCGGTTCGACGGGATCTTCAAGCGGCTGCGCGGCCGTGGCCGGCTCCGTGACGAAGACGTCGACGAAGTCCTCCGCGAGATCCGGCTCGCACTGCTCGAGGCGGACGTCAACTTCAAGGTGGTGCGCAGCCTCCAAGCGCGCATCCGTGAGCGCGCGGTCGGGCTCGAGCTCACCGAGGCGCTCAACCCCGCACAGCAAGTCATCAAGATCGTCCACGAGGAGCTCATCGAGACCCTCGGCGGCGAGACCATCCGCATCACCTATGCATCGAGGCCGCCGACCGTCGTACTGATGGCCGGACTCCAGGGTTCCGGTAAGACGACCAACACCGGCAAGCTCGCGCGCTGGTTCAAGCAGCAAGGCCGCAATCCGCTGCTGGTTGGCGCGGACCTTCAGCGTCCCGCCGCGGTCGAACAGCTGCGCACCCTCGGCCGCCAGGTCGACGTGCCCGTGTTCAGCGAGCCCGGTGATCCCGTCGAGACGGCGCGCAAGGGCGTCGAGGAAGCGAAGCGCATCGGGCGCGATGTCGTCATCGTCGACACCGCCGGCCGCCTCGCCATCGACGAGGAGATGATGGGCCAGGTCCGGCGCATCTCCGACGCCGTCCAGCCCAACTACACCTTCCTCGTCATCGACGCGATGACCGGGCAGGACGCGGTCACCACCGCGGAAGCCTTCCACCAGACGCTGGCACTCGACGGTGTCATCCTCACCAAGCTCGACGGCGACGCGCGAGGCGGCGCGGCGCTGTCGGTCAAAGAAGTTGTCGGACGCCCGATCGCATTCGCGTCGACCGGCGAGAAGCTCGCCGACTTCGATCTGTTCCATCCCGATCGTCTCGCCGGGCGCATCCTCGGCATGGGCGACGTGCTGACGCTCATCGAGAAGGCGGAGCAGGTCTACGAGAAGGACGAGGCCGAGAAGGCGGCGGCCAAGCTCTTCGAAGGCGACTTCTCCTTCGACGACTTCCTCGACCAGCTCCAACAAGTCCGCAAGATGGGTCCGCTCGGCAACCTCGTGGGAATGATCCCGGGGCTGCCCAAGGAGCTCAAGAACCAGGAGATCGACGACCGCGAGATCAATCGCATCGAGGCGATCATCCGGTCGATGACGCCGAAGGAGCGGGTCAATCCGGTGATGATCGACGGCTCGCGGCGTCAGCGCATCGCCGCCGGCAGCGGCACCCAGCCGGGCGACGTGTCCGCCCTCATCAAGCAGTTCCAGGACGTCAAGAAGATGATGCAGCGCATGGGGAACATCCCCGGTCTCGGCCGCAAGATGAAGAAGGGGAAGGGCAAAGCGAAGGGTGGCGGCCGCGTCACCCCGAAGGGCACGAAGCCCGCGATCGGCAAGCCACCGCCCTTCAGCATCCCCGGGATCGGCGATGATGGCTTTCCCGGATTGAATTAGCGGCAGTTCTTGACAAGACTGTCCGGTCCCTTGACCTGAAGAATGGATTTGCCGTGGCCGTGAAGCTCCGCCTCATGCGGATGGGCAAGACGAAGCAGCCGACCTACCGCGTCGTGGCGGCCGACGCCCGCTCGCCTCGCAACGGCCGGTTCATCGAGATCGTCGGCACCTACGAACCTCGCCAGGATCCGTCGCGCATCGTGATCGACAACGACAAGGCGGTGGCCTGGCTGCGTAAGGGTGCGCAACCGACCGACCGTGTGCAGCGCATCCTGCAGTGGTCGGGCGCGTGGGACGAGTTCAAGGGCAGCGCGTCTTGAGTGACGTCGAGGATCTCGACGACGACGTCGGCGTCGACGTCAATCGCATTCCCGCAGCAACCGCGCGCGACGTGTGCGAGTACCTCGTGAAGGCGGTCGTCGAAGAGCCTGATGGTGTCGAGGTCGACGTCGTCGAACGGCGAGGCAAGTCGCTGCTCGAGGTCCACGTCGCTCCTGGCGACATGGGCCGCGTGATCGGCAAGCGTGGGCGCATCGCGCAGTCGATCCGCACCGTCGTGCGGGCCGCCGCCGTGCGCGACGGCACCGAGGTCGACGTCGACTTCGTGGATTGAGCCTCGAGGACGGCTTGAACCTCGAAGGTGAATCGCACCTCGAAGTAGGGCGCATCGGTCGTGCCCACGGTTTGCGCGGCGAAGTCGTGGTCACGCTCGTGACCGATCGGCTCGAACGGCTCGCGCCTGGTTCGGTACTCGATGCAGGTGGCCGCTCGTTGGAAGTGATCGCGTCGCGTCCGCAAAAGCGCCACCACATCGTGTCGTTCGTGGGCGTCGTCGATCGTGTGTCGGCCGAAGCGTTGCAAGGCGTCACATTGAGCGCGCCGCCGCTGAACGACGCGGGGGAGTTGTGGGTGCACCGGCTCATCGGCGCACCCGTCGTCACTGTCGACGGATCCTCGGTTGGCGTGATCGACACCATCGAAGCGAACCCGGCGAGTGACATGCTCGTGCTCGACTCGGGCGCGCTCGTGCCCGCCACCTTCATCGTGGAGCAGCGCGACGACGCCACCGTCGTGATCGACCCACCCGACGGCCTGTTCGATCTGTGACGGTGCGATCTGCGATGACCCGGTCTGCGAGGACACGGTGAGGATCGACGTCTTCACGATCTTCCCGTCAATGGTGGACGGATTCGCGTCCGAGAGCCTGCTCGGACGCGCTCGCGCCCGCCGCTTGATCGACGTACGTGTCCATGACCTCCGCTCCGCCGCGAGCGAACCGCACCGATCGGTCGACGACGCGCCGTTCGGCGGTGGCGCCGGAATGGTGTTGATGCCTGAGCCGCTGTTCGATGCGGTCGAGACCGTCGGCCCGCCCCGCCCGCTGTTGCTCCTCGGCCCCGGAGGCCGCCGCCTCGACCAGAAGGTGGCAGAAGAGCTCGCCGCGCTCGAGGGATTCTCGCTGTTGTGCGGCCGCTATGAGGGCGTGGACGAGCGGGTGCGGAAGTACCTCGTGGACGGCGAGCTGTCAGTGGGCGACTACGTGCTCGCCGGAGGTGAGGTGGCGGCGATGCTCGTGCTCGAGGCCGTCGGCCGGCTCGTGCCCGGCGTGATGGGCAATGCCGAGTCGGCGGACGACGAATCCTTCACCGACGGGCTGCTCGAGTACCCGCAGTACACACGCCCGGCGGAGTTCAGGGGCTGGTCGGTGCCCGAGGTGCTGCGGTCGGGGGATCATGGCCGGGTGGCCCGGTGGCGCCGGGCCGAGGCCATCGCCCGCACGATCGAGCGGCGGCCCGACCTCATCGCCGCCAGGGGCGGATTGTCCCCCGAGGAGCGGCACCTGTTGGAGCAGGAGTTGGGCATCACCTATCCTGCAGGTTCCCCTCAGGACGTTTCCGGGAGCTGACGCGCCATGAATCCCACTGATCTCGTCGACGCCACGAGCGTGCGAGACGACATCCCAGACTTCGCACCCGGCGACACGTTGAAGGTTCACGTCCGCGTGGTCGAAGGCAACAAGGAGCGCGTGCAGGTCTTCCAGGGGGTCGTCATCCGCCGCCAAGGATCCGGTGTGCGTGAGTCGTTCACCGTCCGCAAGGTCAGCTACGGCGTCGGCGTCGAGCGCACGTTCCCGGTGCACTCACCGGTCATCGCGAAGATCGAGCCGGTCACCCGCGGCGCCGTGCGCCGGGCGAAGCTGTACTACCTCCGCGATCGTGTCGGGAAGGCCGCCAAGATCAAAGAGAAGCGGCA
>DASXPN010000062.1:0-62740 GCA_036493595.1 Acidimicrobiales bacterium
GCGACAGCGCATCCATCCGCGCTGCCCGCTGACGGAGTCCTACTTGTTGCTGGTTACCGGCATCCCGATGCATGAGTGGGCTGCATCTGCACCGCCGCCGGCGGACTTCACGTAGTCACCATGGTTCTTGAAGTTGGTGCTCTGGCTCGACGATGGCGCAACCGAGGTCACGGTTCCGCTCTGTGCTCCACCGACGTAGTTGTCCGACCAGGTGCCACTGAACGAGTTGTCAGGGTTCAGCGTGACGTCGGCGGTCACGGTGTAATCGGTCTGCGCACCCACTGTGTAACTGACCGTGTAGTGGGCCAGGTTGCCGAGAGGGCCATGCAGGAATCCCTGGGTGAACGTCGGCACATTGAGACTGGGTTGCACGCCAGGACCGCTGAACGTGCCGTCACACGGGTTGACAGTGACGTCGGCGGATTGCGGGTACCCAGCGCTCGACCCCGTGACGAAATACGTGATGGCGTCGTAGTGATACGTCACGACTTGGGCCCGTGCGACATCAGCGCCTGCTGACGTCGTCAGTGCCGCGGTTGTGAGTGTGAGCAGGGCCGCACTCGCGAGTGCGGCCTTCATGATGGTACGAATCACAGCGTGTTCCCCTCCCGGTTGACTGGCGTCGGTTCGCCTCTCGCCCTTACTCGCCGCCCCAGTGAGCCAGGGGTCAGTCCGCCGCCACGCGCCGCCATGGCGCACGAGGGACACTACGCATCAGACCGAACCCCTTGATATGACGCAGAGTGACTATTTGTGCCAATGACCCGCGCGCAGCGCGAGCGGCTCGCGCCACCGTGACTGCAGATTCCCGCGATTGCACAGGTAGAGCCCGATCGTGAGCGCGGGCGCGCTCGTGCTCGTCGCCACGCCGATCGGCAACATGGCGGACCTCTCGCCGCGCGCGGCCGACGCGTTGCGGACGGCGGACGTCATCTGCTGCGAGGACAGCCGCCGCACCGGCAAGCTGCTCGAGCGCGCGGGCGTCGCCCGCCGCTCGCCGTTGCTGGTCGTCAACGACCACACCGAGGCCAACCGAATCGGCGAAGTGCTCGCCCGTTTGGCGCGCGGCGAGCGCGTCGCCGTCGTCACTGACGCGGGGACGCCCGGCATCTCGGATCCGGGCGAGCGTCTCGTGCGGGCCGCGGCGGCGCAGGGGTTCGTGGTGGAGGTGGTGCCCGGTCCGTCCGCCGCCATCGCCGCGCTCGTCGCCAGCGGGCTACCGACGGGGCGCTTCGTCTTCGAAGGGTTCCTGCCCCGCAAGGGCAGCGGCCGCGCGGAACGTCTCGCCGCGCTCGTCGACGAGGAGCGCACCATCGTGCTGTACGAAGCGCCGCACCGACTCGAGCGGACACTGGCCGACCTGATCGACGTCCTCGGTCCGGACCGCAGGGTCGCGGTGGCGAGGGAGTTGACCAAGCTGCACGAGGAAGTGGTGCGAGGAACGCTCGCCGACGCGCTCGCTCGGGCCCGCGAGCCCGCGCCACGCGGTGAGTACGTTCTTGTTCTCGACGGCGCCCCTGCCCGAGAGGCCGCGTCGGACGACGAGGTGTTGAACGCAGTGCGCGAGGCGTTGGCTCGAGGACTGTCCGCCCGCGACGCGGCGTCGGAGGTGGCGCGGTCGCTCGGCGTCCCGAAGCGGCGGGCCTACTCACTGGCTACCGACGCCGCGCGGTGACGTAGTCGCCTGATGTTCGACGCCACCCTCGTGCTCGCGGTGCTCGATGCCGTCCCCGACGCGGTCGTGGACGGTGGTTGGGGGGTCGACGCGTTGATCGGACGGCAGACGCGCGCGCACGACGATCTCGATCTCGTCGTGCGGTCGGAGCGGCTGGACGGCATCGTGCATTCGCTCGGAGCGCTCGGCTTCGCGGTGCTGACGGACGAGCGCCCGACGCGCGTGGTGCTGTCGCGCGACAGCGGCGAGCGGGTCGATGTTCACGTGGTGAGTCCGTCGTCCTCCGGTACGACGCAACATCTGCCTGGTGGTCGGCAGTTCACCTACATGCTCGACGACACGCGCGGGGTCATCGGGCGACGGTCGGTGGGGTGCATCTCGCCGGACATGCAGGTGCTGACGCACGGCGGTTACGAACCCGACAACCAGGATCGTGCCGACATCGCGTTGGTCGCGGGACTGTCGGGGCTCGCGGTGCCGCCCCCGTACGCCGTGTTGTTGCCGCGATTGTCGGAGGGCGAGCCCGTCGTCGTCCGAGATGCGACCGTGAATGACGTGGCGGCGGCGTGCGTCGTCCGGTGGCGGGCGTGGCAGGCGGCGTACAGAGGGCTCATGCCGCAGGCGGTCATCGACTCGCTCGACCTCGGGATCATGTGGGCCAACTGGCGAGGGATGGTCGAACGGCCGCCGTCGCCGGCGGTGCGACTCTTCGTGGTCGGCGGGCCAAGCGAGGTGCACGCGTACACGTGGGTGCGACCGAGCGAGAACGGAGCGGGCGGACCGGCCGGTGAGGTGGCCGCCATCTACGCCGACCCCACGGCGTGGGGGACCGGTGCGGGTTGGGCGGCCTTTGCGCGCGGCGTCGGTTACCTACGTGGCCAAGGGTTCAGCGAGCTCGTGCTGTGGATGTTGAAGGGCAACGACCGGGCGGGCCGCTTCTACGAACGAGCGGGATGGCAAGCCGATGGCACCGAGAAGACGACGAGGACCGCAGTCGGTACCTACGTGGAAGTCCGCTATCGATTCGTAGAGTCGTAGAGGTGGCTGTGCCCTTGTCCGGATCGCCCGCTTCCGGATCGCCTGCGTCCGGGTCGCCTGCGTCCGGATCGGACGACTTCGACGATCTCTACGACGACGTGACGCTCGGGCGGTTGGATCGGGCCGAGCGCCGCTCGATCGCCAAGGACGTCGTGCGTGGTTGGCGTGGCGGGCTCGGCGCCGGCGTGATCGCCACCACCGCGATGATCGGCGTGCGCGACGTCGTCGAACCCGACCTCCGCGATCCGATCATCGAAGAAGTCGATCTCTCTCGATTCGTGGACGACAACGCGCCCGTCACGTACCACCACGTGCCGGGAGCACCGAAGGCCAGCCACGCGGTGGTGCGGCCCTGGCTCCTGTAACGCCCAACCGGCGTCGGCGGTTGGGCCGAGCCGAGGGTGAGTGTCACACCCCTTCTGCAAGATGTGCGGCATGGCAGGGACACTGGTCATCGGGGGATTGATCGCCGCCTTCTCGGCGCTCGTCGTCATCGTGATGGTTCGACGGTTGCACGAGGATCTCGTGCGGCAGAGCACGACGGATCGCGATGCCACTGTGCGCGCGGCCGTTGACTCCGTCGTCGCCATTGCCGGCGACCAACTCGGCGTGCGGGCCGAAGCGGGTGCGCGTGAGCTCTCGTTGCATCGTGATGCGATCGGCGAACGGCTCATGACGATGGGCGACGAGTTGGCGCGCGTGGGCGAGCTCGTCGGGGCATTGCAACGAGATCGCGCCACGCAACATGGCGAGCTCGTACAGGGTCTGCGAGACACATTGCGCACGACATCCGAGTTGGCCGGCACGACGAGAGCGCTTCGCGACGCGCTCGCCAGTCCGAAGGCTCGAGGGCAGTGGGGCGAGCGCATGGCCGACGATGTGTTGCGCGCCGCGGGCTTGCTCGAAGGCGTCAACTATCGGAAGCAACGCGCCATCGCGGGCGGCACGATCCCCGACTTCACGTTCTTGTTGCCTCGCGACGTCGAGCTGCACATGGACGTGAAGTTCCCGATCGACAACTACTTGCGTCACCTCGAAGCCGTCAATGACGCCGAGCGTGATGCCACCCGTTCGGCGTTCCTGCGCGATGTGCGCAACCGCATCAAGGAGCTCGCATCGCGCGGGTACGCCGATCCAGCGACGACGCCCGGGTACCTGCTGCTGTTCATACCGAACGAGAGCGTGTACTCGTTCGTGCAGGAGCACGACCATCAACTGGTCGAGGCCGCGCTCGCGCAAGGCGTCGTGTTGTGCTCGCCGTTCACGTTGTTCGCGGTGCTCGGCGTGATCCGTCAGGCCGTCGACTGTGTGCTGCTCGAGCGGGCGTCCGACGAGATCCTCGACGCGCTCGGCGGGTTCACGCAGCAGTGGCAGCGGTTCTCCGAGCATGTCGACAAGCTCGGCAAGCAGCTCAACACCGTGCAGGGCACGTACGACGAGCTGGCCACGACGAGGCGGCGCCAGCTCGAGCGGCGGCTCGACGAGATCGAAGCGATCCGCACTCGACGAGGCCTGCCGGGCGTCGACGACGCCGACGGTGAGGAGGGCGAAGGCCGCGCCGATACTCCGGTGCTGCGGGAGGTGCGGGCCTTGTAGCCTTCGAGCCATGACCGACCAGGTCGCCATCATCGTGTCGCCGCAGATGCGCATGCCCTACCGGGGCCGCGGCTGACGCGCGAGGGCGCGCTTCCGGGTCCCGTTCATGCGGGCTCGGGCACACGGCACGGGCCCCCGACTTCGAGGAGGCATCGTGACCGACACCATCACCGCAGCACTCGTAGAGCCGCGAGCGTCCACCTCTAAGGTGGCGCGTGTGGGGCGCATCTACCTGACGACACCTATCTACTACGTCAACGACGCGCCACACATCGGGCACGCGTACACGACCGTCACCGCGGACGCAGTGGCGCGATGGCATCGTCTGCTCGGCGACGACACGTACTTCCTCACCGGCACCGACGAGCACGGCCTCAAAGTGCAACGTGCCGCCGAGGAGAACGGCGTGTCGCCCCGCGAGTGGGCCGATCGCGTGGTCGAGCGGTTCAAAGAGGCGTGGACGCTGCTCGACATCACCAACGACGACTTCATCCGCACCACCGAGCCTCGCCACTACACGGCGGTGCAGCAGTTGCTGCAACAGGTCTACGACAACGGCTACATCCGTCTCGGCACCTACGAAGGCCTCTATTGCGTCGCCTGCGAGGCGTACTACACGGAGGACGAGCTTTTGCCGCCGTCGCCGGGGAGCGACGCGCCGGGCAACTGCCCGATCCACGATCGTCCGGTCGAGCTGTTCAAGGAGGACAACTACTTCTTCGAGCTGAGCCGGTTCACCCAACCGCTGCTCGACTGGTACGAGTCGCATCCCGACTTCGTGCGTCCCGAGTCGAAACGCAACGAAGCGCTCGGCTTCATTCGCCAAGGTCTCGAGGACTTCTCGATCAGCCGCACGTCGATCTCGTGGGGCGTACCCATCCCGTGGGACTCCGGGCACGTGACCTACGTCTGGTACGACGCGCTCATCAACTATGCGACCGCGGTCGGCTACGGCAGCGACCCGGCCCGGTTCGAGCAGTGGTGGCCCTCCTCCCACCACCTGATCGGCAAGGACATCCTCCGGTTCCACTGCGTCTACTGGCCGGCGATGCTGCTGGCGGCGGGCATCGATCCACCGAACCACATCAGCGTCCACGGCTTCCTGCTCGTGGGTGGCGAAAAGATGAGCAAGACGCGGCTCAACCAGATCGCGCCCGCGGATCTCGTCGAGGATTTCGGGGTCGACGGGTTTCGCTATCACTTCCTGCGCGACACACCGTTCGGTCCTGACGGCGACTTCAGCTACGAGCGGATGGTCGAGCGCTACAACAGCGACCTCGCCAACAACCTGGGCAACCTGCTCGCCCGGGTCGCGACGGTCGTCGGTAGCAAGTGCGGCGGCATCGGTCCGGCGCCGCGCCCCGACAGCCGGCTCGCGGCCGTGGCGAGCGCGGCCTACGAGGACGCGGCTGCCGCGTGGGACAACGTGCAGCCGTCAGTCGCGCTCGAGGCGACATGGCGACTCGTGCGGGAGACGAACGCGCATCTCGAGGCCAACGAACCGTGGAAGGCCGATCCGGGTCCGGGCGTCGACGGCGTGCTCGGTGACGCGCTCGAGGCGCTGCGCATCGTCGCGGTGCTGGCGACGCCGGCTGTCCCGGCAACGACAGCCGAGCTCTGGCGTCGCATCGGGCTCGACGGATCCCCGACTGACCAACGTCTGCCCGACGCGGTCCGTTGGGGCCAGTACCCGGGAGGGCTTGCTGTCGAGAAGGGTGCGCCACTGTTCCCCCGCATCACCCCCACCGGTTGAGCGCGACGCGCATGCGGTGGACGGACGACCACTGTCATCTGCCCGACGACCCCGAGGCGGCCGCCGCGCAGGTCGCCGAGGCCAACACCGCGGGCGTCGAGCGACTCATCACGGTCGGCACGGACGTCGACCACTCCCGTCGCGCGCTCGCCATCGCGCGGGCCCACGACGGGGTGTGGGCGACGGCAGGCGTGCATCCCCACGACGCGAAGGACGGCATCGACGGGCTCGCCGACCTGCTCGGTGAACCCGAGGTCGTCGCCGTCGGGGAGTGCGGGCTCGACTACCACTACGACCACTCACCGCGCGACGCGCAGCGTGAGAGCTTCGCCGCCCAGATCAGGCTGGCGCACGAGCACGAGCTGCCCCTGGTGATCCACACGCGCGAAGCGTGGGACGACACGTTCGAGATCCTCGACGCCGAGGGCGTGCCCCGCGGCACCGTGTTCCATTGCTTCACCGGCGGCGCCGGCGAAGCGGACCGTGCCCTCGAGACCGGCGCCTGGCTGTCGTTCTCGGGCATCGTCACGTTCGGCACCGCCGATGACGTCCGCGCCGCCGCCCTCCGGTGTCCGCTCGACCGCCTGCTCGTCGAGACCGACGCACCGTTCCTGGCCCCGATGCCGCACCGCGGCAAGCCGAACCGGCCCGCGCTCGTCGCGGTGGTGGGAGAGGCGGTGGCACGCGTCAAGGGCGTGTCACCGAGCGTGGTGGCGGAAGTCACGTGGCGGAATGCCGAAACGGTGTTTGGCCTCTAGCAGGGTGGGCAGTCATCAATGACGAAGTTTGCATTCGCGTTACAGCGCCCATAGGTTCCGGGCGCACCCGCTTCCCCATCGACCCACGACCCCCAGCAGAAGGACGGACCTCTGGAGGCCCAAGAAGGTGAGGTGCGGCAGCCGTACGTCGTTCCACGACGTCGCCTGTTGTTCGCCGTCTGGTTGACGGTGGTGGCGCTGCCGATCCTCGTGATCGACAACATTCCACGGACAGAGGCAAGGGCAGCACAGGTCTCGGCGATGGGGCACGTCGCCCCGGAGTCCTCGACTGTCGCGTCCACTGTTCCGTCGACGACGGGCGCCCCGACCACCGAGGCGCCGACGACGAGCGCGGCCCCGGCCGGCACGACCGATGGCTCTGTCGCCACGACGGCGCCGACCCGGCCGAAGGCAGCCACGGTGCGCGTCGTCGAGTCCACCACGACCACGGCGGCGCCGACCACGACTGCGCCCTCCAACGAGCAGACCGGCGGCGCGAGTTGGTACGACTACAACCCCGGTGAGTGCGCCCATCGCACGCTGCCGAAGGGCACGGTCGTGACCGTCACCCGGCTGGACACGGGTGCGTCGGTCACGTGCACGATCACGGACCGTGGTCCGTACGACGGCGGCCGCATCCTCGACATGGACCGCAGCACGTTCGCCCAACTCGCCGACCCAGGCACCGGCGTCATACAAGTCCGCATCACCTGGTAGCAGAATCGCCCGCGTGACCATCACGCGGCGACAGGCGACCGACCTGCTCGACCGATACGACCTGCGTCCGAGCCGCGCCCTCGGACAGAACTTCGTCGTCGATCCCAACACGGTCCGTCGCATCGCGCGGCTGGCGGCGATCGAGCCCGGCGACCATGTCGTCGAAGTCGGTGCCGGACTCGGTTCGTTGACGCTCGCGCTCGCGGAGGCCGGTGCCGTGGTGACGGCGGTCGAGCTCGATCGCCACTTGCTGCCCGTGCTCGAAGAGGTGCTCGCGGATGCCGAGCCGGCGCCGACGATCGTGCACGGCGACGCGATGAGCCTCGACTGGCCGCGTGTGCTCGCGGGCGCGGATCGGTGGCATCTCGTCGCCAACCTTCCCTACAACGTCGCCACACCGCTCGTGCTCGACGTGCTGGACGGCGTGCCGGCGATCGACCGGATGCTGGTGATGGTGCAGCGTGAGGTCGGCGAGCGCCTGGCCGCCGACCCGGGCACCGCCGCCTACGGCATCCCGTCGGTGAAGGTGGCGTACTGGGCGCAGGCCGAGGTCGTCGGACGAGTCGGTCCGACTGTCTTCTTGCCGAGGCCGAAGGTCGAGTCGGTGCTCGTGCGGATCGTGCGTCGTGCCGCGCCGGCGACGACCGCCGATCCCGAGCGGCTGTTCGCGCTCGTTCGCGCCGGGTTCGGTCAGCGCCGCAAGATGCTGCGCCGGTCGCTGCACGATCTCGTCGACGCGTCCGCGTTCGCCGCTGCGGAAGTGACGCCGGAGTCGAGGGCGGAAGAGCTGAGCGTCACGCAGTGGGGACGACTCGCGAGCGGACCCGCGCCCGCTGACGCGCCCGGCGGACGCTGAGCCATGGACGTCGTGGTGGCGCCGGCCAAGCTCACGATCTCGCTGCGCGTGACCGGTGCCCGTGCGGACGGTTACCACCTCATCGATGCCGAGATGGTCACAGTCGACCTCGAGGACACGCTGTCGTTCGACGTCGACGTCGACGGCGCCGGCGATGGCGGCGGCGGGCTCGAGATCCGAGGGCCGGCAGCCGCCGGCGTGCCCGCGGACGGCACCAATCTCGTTCGCCGAGCCCTCGATCTTGCCGAGCGCCGTGCCCACGTCACGCTCGACAAACGCATCCCGCCGGGCGCAGGACTCGGCGGCGGTTCAGCCGACGCCGCCGCCGTGCTGCGGTGGGCCGGCATCGACGATTCGACCGTCGCCGCGGAGCTCGGTGCCGACGTGCCGTTCTGCCTGCGGGGTGGACGGGCGAAGGTCACCGGGATCGGCGAACGGCTCGAGCGTCTGGCGTTCGAGCCGAGAACGTTCACCCTGCTCATCCCGCCGTTCGGCTGCGAGACGGTTGCGGTCTACCGGGCGTGGGACGACCTCGGAGGACCGACCGGCGCCGGCAACAACGACCTCGAACCGGCCGCGCTCGTCGTCGAGCCGCGGCTCGCCGAATGGCGCGGTCGGCTCGGGGACGCGACGGGCCAGCAGCCCCACCTCGCGGGCAGTGGTTCGACGTGGTTCGTCGAGGGTGCGTATCCCGGGACGGATCGGATCGTCGTGCGAACGACAGAAACCGCGACGGTCGGCTGAAACGAAGCCGACTCCTTGGAACGATCCGGGGCTGAACGCAACCGGTCATGTCATGCTCCGGTCGTGGACGGGTCGGGGTTCGCCGTCATTGCGGGAATTTTCCTGGTGTACGCGGCGCTGTCGCGTCGGTTGGAGGGCACCTCGATCACGGCGCCGATCGTGTTCGTCGGTGCCGGGTTTCTCCTGGGCGCAGAGGGACTCGGCTGGCTGAACCTCGAGTCCGACCAACACACCGTGAGCGCGTTGGCCGAGGCCACGCTCGTGATCGTGTTGTTCAGCGACGCTTCGCGCATCGATGTACGTGCCTTGAGGCGCGAGTACTCGGTGCCGGCCCGCCTGCTCGGCATCGGCCTGCCGCTCACGATTGTCGCCGGTGTGCTCGCTGCCCTCGTCGCGCTTCATGAGCTCGCATGGTCCGAGGCGCTCGTGTTGGCGGTCGTGCTCGCGCCGACCGACGCCGCTCTCGGACAGGCCGTCGTCACTGACGAGTCGTTGCCGTCGCGCATCCGTCAAGGACTGAACGTCGAGAGCGGCCTCAACGACGGCATGTGCGTACCTCTGCTGACGATCGCACTGGCAATTGCCGAGACCGAGGTCGGTGATTCCAGCGGTGCGCACGCCGTCCGGCTCGTGGTCGAAGCGATCGGCTGGGGTCTTGCCGGCGGCGTGGTTTCCGCAGTGATCGCCGCTTCGGTGCTGCGCGCCGCGCGGTCCCGTGGCTGGATCGAGGGGCATTGGGCCCAGGTCGTGCCCGTCGTCGCCGCGGTGGGCGCGTTCGGGTTGGCCGACGCACGCGGCGGCAGCGGCTTCATCGCCGCGTTCGTCGGCGGAGTGCTGTACGGGCGGCTCTCGGGCGAGGCCGCGGGGGACGCGGCGTTCAGCGAGGAGATCGGCGCAGTGTTGAACGGCGTCACCCTCATCGTGTTCGGCGCAGCCGTCCTCGGCTCGTTGTGGTCCGACATCACGCTCGCAGAAGTCGTCTACGCGGTCCTGAGCCTCACTGTGGTGCGCATGGTTCCGGTGGCGATCTCGATGATCGGCTCGCGTGCCCGCCCGGCAACCGTTCTCTTCCTCGGTTGGTTCGGACCGCGTGGGCTCGCATCAATCGTGTTCGGCGTTGTCGTCGTAGAGGGCGCCCGACTCCCGCACACCGGCACGCTGGAGGCCACGATCACGGCGACGGTCGCGATCAGCGTGCTCGTCCATGGCATCACTGCCGCGCCGCTCGCCCGCCGGTATGCGACGTGGAGCTCGGCGTCGTCGTCGCCAATGGAACAGCTCCAGGTCCCTGACCAACGCTGGCGCCACAGGCACCAATCGACCTGAGCGATCGCGGTTACCGGGCGGTCGTCCGCGCTACGTGTACTTGTTCACGAATGCGATTGCTTGGCGAGTCGACTCGGCCGGAAGACCGACGTGGTCGCCCTCCCAGAACATGAGGCGCTTCTTGCGGCCCGGGATGGCGTCGAAGAACTCGTGGACACCGGCGACCGGGAACGTCTCGTCCTTGGTCATGTTCAACAGGAGCACCTGCGGGTGCGTCAGCTGCGCGGCGATGGCGAGCAGGCGGTCATGCATCACGTTCGGAAGCTGTTCGCGCGTTGCGAGGGCGGGGATGCCGCCGACGCCGAACACCGCGGCCTTGATCTCCGGCATGGCGGCGACGGTCGGCGCGCCGTAGAGCATGCCCATCGAGTAGCCGACGTACGCGACCGGGTTGCCGAGCTCGTCGGCGACGGCCCGCCAATCGGCTGTCATCAGTGCGGCGTTCTTCTCCGAGCCCATCGTCCGTCGGACATCCTCGGCGCCGCTGCGCTCGCCGTGTCCGACGGCATCGATGCACACGACGCGTAGTCCGGTCCCCTCGGCGAGCTGGCGGCCGAGCGCCACAAAGCGCTCCTCGTCCTTGCTGCTGCCGCCGCCGTGACCGAGGAGCAGCAGCCCGCGCCCGTCGCCGGGGTCGTAGAGCTTTGCTGGGACACCGGCCGGTTCGATCCGCTCTTCGCGCATCACGGAACGGTACGCGCCGCCGACCCGTCCCGGCACCACGATCGGTGGCTTTGGGTTCGCGGCCGCAGTCCGATACGGTCATGGGCCGCCATGGGAAGCCTCATCAAGAAGCGCCGTAAGCGCATGCGCAAGAAGAAGCACAAGAAGATGCTGAAGCGCACCCGTTGGCAGCGGCGCGCAGGGAAGTAGCCCACCCGAACCGCGCTTCGGCCCGGTCTTGATGGGCGGCAGCGACGTCGAGCAGGTGCGCCCCGTCAGATCGGGCGCGGTGGTTGCTCGTCGACCAGCGTGCGGAACCGCTCGATGCGTCCGCGGATGACGTCGAGACTGTCCGTCCAGAACGCCTCGTCGCGGATGTCGATGTCGAATCGAGCGGCGAGCTCGGCCGCGTCGGCGAGCCCGGTGGCCGACAGCAGGTCGTCGTAGCCGAGGCGGAAGTGCTCAGGGTCGGCGGTGTAGCGGGCGTACAGCCCGATGCCGAACAGCAGCCCGAAGGTGTACGGCCAGTTGTAGAAGGCCGTCGAGTAGTAGTGGGGCTTGACCGCCCACATGTACGGATGCAGCCCGTTGGGGTCGAGCCCGTCTCCGTAGGTGGCGCGCTGCGCGTGGGTCATCGCGTCGCACAACTCGTGCACGGACAGGGCACGCGCCGCCCGCCGCTCGAACACGTCCCGTTCGAACAGGAATCGTGAGTGGATGTCGACGACGACTTGCGCCGCACCTGTGAGGTCGGTGTCGAGCAGCGCCAGCTCGCGCATCGAGTCGTCGGTCGCCGATCGCAATCCCGTTTGGACGAGGATCGTCTCGCAGAAGATGCTCGCTGTCTCGGCCAGCGCCATCGGTGTCTGGCGCTGCATCGGCGTGCGCTCGGCGAGATTCGTGTTGTGGTACGCGTGGCCGAGCTCGTGCGCGAGGGTCGACACGCTGTCGAACGTGCCGCCGAAGTTCATGAGCACGCGGCTCTCGTCGTCGCGCACCGGCATGCAGAACGCGCCGCCTCGCTTGCCATCACGCGCTTCGGCGTCCACCCACGACTCGTCGAAGGCACGGCGTGCGAGCGCGGCGAGCGCGGGAGAGTACGAACCGAACGCGTCGAGGACGGTGACGGACGCTTCGTCCCACGTGACCGCAGCGGCCGATGGATCACCGACCGGTGCGAACAGGTCCCACCACGGCAGCGGCGCGCCCGCGCCGTGACCGAGGAGCTGCGCTTTCGCTCGCAGGTAGTCGCGGAAGTCGCCGAACGAGGCGACCACCGCTGACTGCATCGCCTCGAGCGCAGCGCGGTCGACCGCGTTGGTGAACAGCGCGGGCTCGAGCGAGTCGGGCCATCCCCGCCGCCGGTTGAGTGCGTTGGCTTCGCCCTTGATGCCGTTCATCGCCGCGGCGAGCGGGACCGACACCGATTCCCACGCCGCGAGCTCGGCGTCGTACGCGTCCTTGCGGGTGGCGGCGTCGGACGACATCGCGAGGTTGCGGACCACCGTGATCGGAAGCGCCTCACCGTTGACGTTCCCGGTGAGGCGTGAGCTGACATCGCCGTGCAGGCGGCTCCAGGCCGAGCCGCCGGTCAGGTTGAGCTCGGCTGCCAAACCCTCCTCGGCTTCGGTCATCTGATGAAGCGCGGACCGCTCGGCCTTGCGTAGCGGCCAGGCATGGTCAGCGGCGGACGGGCTGGCGTCGATGAGGTTCTGCGCGCCGAGCCGCGCCACCCATGCCGCGAAGCGGGTCGAGAGCGTGCGGAGGGGCGCGACGTCGATCTGGAGCTTCGACTGCAGGCCGTTCGCCTCGTCGTCACGGGCGTCGGTGGTGACGAAGCCGTTGAGGTACGCGCCGACGAGCCGGAGTTGGTCCTGCAGCGCGTTCGTCTCGTCGAGCACCGCTTCGAATGCGGCGACCGTCGCGCCGTCGACGATGCGCGGCTCCCCGCCGCGCACGTCGTGCTCGTCGTACATCGCCGTGAGGCGAGCGATGCCGGCGCCGATCCCCTCGTGCGCCGCCGCGAACTGGCGCGAGTCGAGCGACGGAAAGAACGGTGTCAGGTCCCACTTCGGTAAATCGCTCGTCGTGACCGTCATGGCCTCGGAAGGTAGCGCCTACGCTCGACGCGAACTCCGGGTCCATTCCGGGCCCATAGCCCCGCAATGGAACCAACATTCGGGGGTCGTCCAATTGGCAGGACACAGGGCTTTGGTCCCTGGAATCGGGGTTCGAGCCCCTGCCCCCGAGCGCGAGAAGGACGCCGGTCCCGAGGGCCGGCGTCCTTCGTCGTCGACGACGCCCGTCAGCCCTTGCGGACGATCACGAACGGGACGTGGTCAGGCTGGTGGTTGCCGTGACCGACGAACACGTCCGCCGGAGTCAGCTGCCGGCCGTCGACGGAGCCGGTCACCACGATCCGCGGTGAGCAGTCGGTCCGGAAGTTCATGCCGTCGAGGTAGCCGAAGTTGTCCGCATGCAGCGTGGCCGTGTGGTCGTCGTCGTGCTCGACCACGGCGTCGTCGTGCTCGTCGTGAGACTCGGTGGCGACGAGGGGCGCCTGTGACGTGACGTTGATCGTGAACGTCACCTTGTCGTGGCCGGGATGGGTCACGAACGCGTGCCATCCGTCGCCGTCGTGCCAGAGGTAGAGCCCGGCGGCTGCCCCCGCCGCGAGCTGTGTCGGCCGTCCGTCGACCCCGACCGGCCAGTGGCCGTCATCACACTTCGGGGTCGAGCCGGGCGACGGCGCAGTGGCGGGAGCCGGCGCAGTGGCGGGAGCCGGGGAAGAGGCCTGCGAGGGCGAAGCGCCCGCAGGGAGCACGGATCCCACGCCAAAGGCTGCAGTACCGCAGACCGCCGCAGTGGCGAGGACTCGCTTCCAGGTCATGGCTGTCTCCTTGGTTGAGGGGGCAAGTTGCCTGGAAGTCACCATCCGTGGTGCCGATGAGGACTCGGTGATCTTGCCGTGAGGGTCCGGGCAGACCCGTGTGATGGAACCGTGAGGCCCCTGGGGGTAGAACGAACTTGATGACCGAGCGCCGATTGACCGCCATCGTCCTGGCCGCGGGCGAGGGCACTCGGATGCGGTCGACTCGACCGAAGCCGCTTCACCTGTTGTGTGGGCGGGCGATGCTGCTCTACGTCCTCGATTCGCTGGCTGATTGCGACGTCAGCAAGGCCGTCGTCGTGGTCGGCCACGGTGCCGAGCTCGTCACGAAGAAGCTGCAAGAGCAGGCCGGCGACCTCGTGTTGGACTTCGTCGAGCAGCACGTCCAGCGCGGCACCGGTGACGCCGTCAGCGTCGGGCTCACCGGCTCACTCGACGACGATGACGACGGTGACATCGTCGTCCTTCCCGGCGACACACCGTTGCTGCGGGCGTCGACGATCGCGACGCTCGTCCGCGAGCATCAGATATCCGGCGCTGCCTGCACCATCCTCACGGCGCGCTCCGACGACGCGACGGGATACGGGCGCATCATCCGCGGCAAAGACGACAACGTCGTCCGCATCGTCGAACAGCGCGACGCGACGAGCGAAGAGCGCGCCATCACGGAGTGGAACACGTCGATCTACTGCTTCCGTCAGAGCGTCCTCGCGCCGGCGCTGCGACGTGTCACTCCTGAGAACGACCAAGGCGAGTACTACCTGACCGATGTCGTCGAGGTGCTGCACGACGCGGGCTACCCGATCGTCGCCGTGGTCGCTCCCGACGACAACGAGGCCCAGGGCATCAACGATCGCCGTCAGCTCGCTCGCGCCGAGGCCGCGCTGCGGGCCCGCACCAACGATCGCTGGCTCGGGCTCGGCGTCACCATGCTCGACCCCGACCGCACGTACATCGACGCCACCGTGCAACTCGCGCCGGACGTCACGCTGTTCCCCGGCACGCTCCTGCAAGGCGCGACCGTGATCGGCGAGGGCGCCGAGATCGGGCCCAACACGCGCCTGGCGGACAGCGTGGTCGGCGCGCACTGCATCGTCGAAGAAACCGTCGGCCGGCATGCCGACATCGGCGCCGCCGCCATCGTCGGTCCGTACGCCGTGCTCGAGCCCGGCTCGCAAGTGGCGCCGGGCACGCGTACCGGCCCGTTCTACACTGCGAGCGCCGAGGACGGGACCCCATAGGGAGGGCGCTTCGCGCCATGGAGTTGGTCACCAAGAAAACGCTGCGGCTCTACTCGGGTCGCTCCCATCCGGAGCTCGCGCAGAACATTGCGGAGCAACTCGGGGTGCCGCTCGGAGAAGCGAACGTACGTGACTTCCCCAACGGCGAGATCCACTGCCGTTTCGGCGAGAACATCCGCGGCACCGACGTCTTCATCATCCAGACGCATTGCGGCTCGGTGAACGACTCGATCATGGAGCACCTGATCATGATCGACGCCGCGAAGCGTGCCTCGGCGAAGCGCATCACCGCGGTGTGCCCCTTGTACGGGTATGCGCGCCAGGATCGCAAGGCCGAAGGGCGTGAGCCGATCGCGGCGAAGCTCGTGGCTGATCTGTTGACGATGGCCGGCGCGAGTCGCATGTTGAGCGTCGACCTGCACTCGGGACAGATCCAGGGCTTCTTCGACAAGCCCGTCGACCATCTCACGGCGATGCCGGTGCTGCTCGACTACATCGAGGAGGAGTGCGGCGGCGACATCGTGGTCGTTGCTCCCGACGCCGGCCGCGTGAAGGTGGCCGAGCGCTACAGCCAGCACCTCGGCTCGGACCTCGCCTTCGTCCACAAGCGCCACATCAAGGGCGTGTCCGACGAGGTCGAAGCGCGTGGGGTGATCGGCGACGTGGCCGGGCGGCGATGCGTGATCATCGACGACCGCATCGACACCGCGGGCACGATCGTCGCCGCATCGGAGATCCTGAAGGAGCACGGCGCCACGGAGGTGTGGGCGATGGCGACCCACGCCGTCCTCGCCGATCCCGCCATCGATCGGCTGAAGAACTCCGACCTCGCCCGGGTCGTCGTGACGGATACGGTGCCGATCCCCGACGACAAGCGGCTCGACAAGCTCGAGGTGCTGTCCGTGGCGAGAATCATCGCCGACGCCATCGACGCAGTTTTCGAGGACAAGTCCGTCAGCGAGCTGTTCGGCGGCGAGAACCTCGCCTGACGCCATGTGCGAGGGTGAGTGGAGCGGACGGGGTCGCGCCCCGTAACATCCACGTTCCCAATTCGAGCGCTCCGGCGCGATCCCAGAAGTAGGACTTCCGATGGCTGAGATCACCCTTCCCGCGGCCAGTGGCCGCACGACCGGCACCCGTCCGAGCAAGCGCCTGCGCGCCGAGGGCCGGGTGCCCGCCACCGTCTACGGGCTCGGTGGCGAGGCCATCTCGGTGAGCGTCGACTGGCGCGAGCTGCGCGGTGCGCTCACCACCGAGGCGGGCATCAACGCACTGATCAACCTCGAGATCGACGGTCACGCCAGCGAGCTCACCATCGTGAAGGACCTGCAGCGCGACCCGATCAAGCGCAGCGTCCGTCACATCGATCTCCTGCGGGTCAGCCGTGACGTCGCCATCGAAGTCGACGTGCCCATCGTCCTGCACGGCGAGGCGGAAGCCGTGCTGCGCGAGGACGGCGTCGTCGATCACATGCTCTTCCAGCTCACCATCCGCGCCAAGCCAGGCTCGATTCCGAACGAGATCGCGATCGACATCAGCGCGCTCGCCATCGGCGACTCGATCCGCGTCGGCGACCTGTCGCTTCCGGAGGGTGTCGAGACCGACGCCGATCCCGAGGAGCCCGTCGTCGTCGGCCAGCCGCCGCAGTTGGCCGAGGTGCCCGAGGTCGCCGAGGGCGAAGAGGGCGAGGCCGCGGAGGGCGCGGCCGAAGGCGAAGCCGGCGAGGCTGCCGCGTCGGAGGACGGTGGCGAGTCGTCGGGCGACGGCTCGTCCGAAGGCTGACCGATTCCGGCCGACCTACTCGTCGTCGGACTCGGCAATCCCGGGTCCGAGTACGAGCGCTCACGCCACAACAGCGGCGCCGACACGGTCGCGTTGCTGGCGCGCCGTCACGGCGCGTCGCTGAAGCTCGACCGGCGGGCGCGTGCCCTTGCGGGCGCGGCGACCGCGGGAGGTCGCCGGCTCGTGCTCGCATTCCCGCAGACCTATTACAACGACTCGGGCATCTCGGTGCTCACTTTGGCGAAGCGCCACGACCTGCTCGACACGCCGGACCTCATCGTGATCGTGCACGACGAGCTGGACCTGCCGGTCGGCCGGCTCAAGGTGAAAGTCGGCGGTGGGCTCGCCGGTAACAAGGGCCTGCAATCGATCAAGGCTCACCTGCACACCGACGCGTTCACGCGAGTGCGCATCGGCGTCGGCAAGCCACCGGGACGTGAGCACGGCGCCGACCACGTGCTGCACCGTCCCGGCAAGAGCGAACGCACGCAGCTCGACGTCACGATCGAGGAAGCGGCTGACGCGGTCGAGCTGATCCTGTCCGAAGGAACGGACTCGGCGATGCAGCGCTTCAATCAGTCCGGATCGCCTGCATAGGCGGCCTAACGAACCGGCCGGCCTAACCGGCGGGGTTCGGGATGGGCCCGGGCGCGGTGCAGACCGGCGTGGTGCCGTCGATGTTCTTCGGTGCCGGCAACGTCGGTGGTGTCAGGAACGCGGGGTCGCCGGTGAGGTCGAGCGAGTCGAGCAGGTTGTCCGCGTGCGCGTCGCGCTCGGTCAGCGCGGGCAGGTTGTACTTCGTCTCGATGAAGGCGAGGATCGACGTGTGGTCGTGCACCACGTGTGACACGTAGTCCTTCTTGGCGAACGGCGACACCACCACTGCCGGGACGCGGAATCCGTACTGGTCGTAGCCCGCTTGCACGTTCGCAGCGGTGATCATCGGCGGCACGTTGTCAGGCGCGACCGCGGCGGGCGGCACGACGTGGTCGTAGTAACCGCCGTGCTCGTCGTAGTTCCAGATGAGCAACGTCTTGTCCCAACCCGGGCCTTGCATCGCGGCGTTGATGACCTTGGCCGAGAACGACTCACCGAGCGTGATGTCGTCGGCGTTCTCTTCACTGTTCTTGTCGTAGTCGGGCTCGACCAACGAGAACGCGGGCAACGTGCCGGCCGCGGCATCGGTGAAGAACTGCTCGATGTGGGCGATCTTGTCGGCGTTGGCGTTGAACAGCGGCAGGTAGAGCGCGGCCGATGGGAGCGACGTGTAGTAGTCGCGCCACGGGATGGTGTGGCGGTTGAGCAGATCCATGATCGTGCCGTTGGGAGGCTGCGGTCCGTTGGTGACGATCGACAGGTCGTTGTTGATCGTGCCGAGCGCCGTCGCCGCGAGCAGGAACCGGCGGTTCGGGAACGTCTGCGCGAGGCACGAGGAGAACCACCGGTCGCACACGGGGAACGTGTTCGCCAGCCCGTAGTAGAAGGGAATGTCGTCGGCCGTCCAGTAGCCCATGGCCACCGGCCCGCTGTCGCTCTGGACGAAACCGCTGTTGTCGCCTTGGCCGAGTTGCTTGTGTGACGCGTCCCACGCCTGGCTCGGCTGGCGCTGGAGCTGGCATGTGTTCGCCATGTGGAACGCCCGCAGAGGCTGGCCGTTGGCGTCAGGGTTGGCGTTGGTCGGCTTGCCGCTCGGGTCCCTCGTGAAGCCGTCGGCCCGGCTGAGCATGCCGAGGTAGTTGTCGTAGCTGTGGTTCTCCATCATCAGCACGATCACGTGCTCGATCTGGGGGATCGTGTCCGTGCCCTCGGGCTTGGACAGATCGGGCCGGTCGCCCGTGTGCCGGGGGACCGTCGGCGGCGGCGCCGACGACAACTGCGAGCTGGCTGCCGCGTTCGGGCTCTTCGAGTCCGACGTGCACGCGGCCAGCGCGACTGTTGCCGCTGAACCGATCAGGAAGTTGCGTCGCGAGAGAGCGATCGGGCTTTTCTAGCCGGAATGTTGGTGCCATTGCGGGGCCATGGCCCCGCAATGGACCCGGAGTTCGCAGGGCGGGCGGTAGCGTGGACCGTTCGCTGATGAGCGTCCGCGATTTGCCCACTGTTCTCCGCGACGACCCCGCCCTCCTCGAGGTTCGGGGTCGGACGACCGCGCTCATCGCCGTGCCCGAGCCGGCTCGAGCGTTCACGATCGCCGGGCTCGTCGCCACCACCCGTCGCCGTCCCTACGTCGTCGCCGTCCCGACCACGACCGACGCCGAGCGTCTCGTCCACGATCTCGTCGCCTTCCTCGGGGAGGACGCCGTCGACCTCTTCCCGGCGTGGGAGACGTTGCCGTTCGAGCGAGTGAGTCCCGGCACCGAGACGATGGGCCGCCGGTTGCGCACTGTCTGGCGCCTGCTCGACCCGGCCCGCACGCCGGACGTGATCGTCGCCCCGATTCGTGCGCTGGTGCAACGACTTGGTCCGGACATCGACAAGGTCGAACCGATCGAGATCGCGCGGGGCGAGCGGCGCGACCGCGACGACTTGGTGACGGCGCTCGTGCAGGCCGGCTACCGCCGGGAGGATCAGGTCGAGCATCGCGGCGAGGTCGCCGTGCGCGGCTCGATCGTCGACGTGTTCCCCTCGACCGCCGACCATCCCGTGCGCATCGACCTGTGGGGCGACGAGGTCGACCGTCTCACCGAGTTCGGCGTCAACGACCAGCGCTCGGTGCACGACATCGAGTCCGCCCTCATCTTCCCGTGCCGTGAGCTACTGGTGACGGACGAGGTACGCGCTCGCGCCGGGCGGCTCGTGTCGTTGCAGCCGTGGGGGCGAGAACAGTGGGAGCGCCTGTCCGACGGCCTGACCTTCGACGGCATGGAGTCGTGGTTGCCGTGGTTGGCCGATCGCGAGCACATGTTGTTCGATCTCGTGCCGTCGGACGCGCAGATCGTGCTCGTCGAGCCGAAGCGCCTCCGCGACCGCGCCGCGGACATCGCCGCGGAGGAGGCCGACCTCGCTCGCACGCTGGCGAAGACCTGGGGCGCCGACAACGGCGACAAGGAGAGTGCCGACGGCCGCAGCGGGTTCCCGACCCTGCATCTGTCCTTCGACCGGCTGCTCGTCCATACCAACGCGCCCGCGTGGACGGTCACGGTCGCGCCCCAAGGCCCAGACGTCACGACGATCCAGGCGATGGGATGGGACTCCGTCGTCGGTGGTGGCGAACGTCTGGTCTCGCAACTGGTCGAGCTCCGCCGCCAGGGCTACCGCATCGTCGTCGCCGCGGATGGCGAAGGATCGCGGGCCCGCATCGGACGCCTTCTCGACGAGCACGGGCTGAAGCTCGACATCGAGGTCGCCCCGCTCGAGCGGGGCTTCATCCTCCCGGCCATCAAGCTCGCGGTGTTGGCCGAGCCCGACCTCACGGGTCGGCGCCGCGCCCATCGCCCGGTCCGCGCCCGGCGCCGCACCGATGCAGAGCGTTTCTTCGACGATCTCAACGCGGGTGACTTCGTCGTCCACCATCAACACGGCGTCGCTCGCTTCGCGGGCATGGTCAAGCGATCGATCTCCGGCGTCGAGCGGGACTACCTGCTGCTCGAATACCGCGGCGACGACAAGCTCTATGTCCCGTCCGACCAGATCGACGCGGTGCGTCACTACACCGGCGGCGATCAGCCGAGCCTGAGCCGCCTCAACGGTGGCGATTGGGCCAAGACGAAGGCTCGAGTGCGGGCGGAGGTCACGCAGATCGCGCAGGAGCTCGTGGTGCTGTACCAGAAGCGGCTGCACACGCAGGGTCACGCGTTCCCGCCCGACACGCCGTGGCAGCGCGAGCTCGAGGAGGCGTTCCCGTACGCGGAGACGCCGGATCAGCTCAAGGCCATCGAGGACGTGAAGGCGGACATGCAAGACGGGTTGCCGATGGATCGCCTCGTGTGCGGCGACGTCGGTTTCGGCAAGACCGAGGTCGCCATCCGCGCCGTGTTCAAGGCGGTGCAGGATGGCAAGCAGTCGGCCGTGCTCGTGCCGACGACGCTGCTCGCGCAGCAGCACAGCCAGACGTTCTCCGAACGGTTCGCCGGCTATCCGGTGCGCGTCGAAGTGCTGTCCCGATTCCTCACTCCCGCGCAGGCGAAGAAGGTGGTGGACGGCCTGCGCGACGGGAGCGTCGACGTCGTCATCGGTACCCACCGGTTGTTGTCCGACGACATCACGTTCAAGCAGCTGGGTCTGCTCGTCGTCGACGAGGAGCAGCGGTTCGGGGTGAGCCACAAGGAGAAGATGAAGGAGCTGAAGACCGACGTCGACGTCCTCACGCTGACCGCCACGCCCATCCCGCGCACGCTCGAGATGAGCCTCACCGGTATCCGCGATCTCACCCTGCTCAACACGCCGCCGGCCGAACGTCAGCCGATCCTCACCTACGTCGGCGAGTACGACGAGCGCGCCGTGGGCGAGTCGATCCGCCGCGAGCTGTTGCGTGAGGGGCAGGTCTTCTTCGTGCACAACCGCGTGAACGACATCGAACAGACGGCCGCCCACATCCGCGAGCTCGTGCCCGAAGCGCGCGTCGCGGTCGCGCACGGCCAGATGGACGAGGGCTCGCTCGAGAGGGTCGTGCTCGATTTCTGGGAGAACGAGTACGACGTCCTCGTGTGCACGACGATCATCGAGTCGGGTATCGACATGCCGACGGTGAACACGCTCGTCGTCGATCGTGCCGACCGGCTCGGGCTCGGACAGCTCCACCAACTGCGCGGTCGTGTCGGTCGCGCCGGCATGCGGGCGTACGCCTATCTCTTCTATCCCCGCGAGGCGCCCCTCACCGAAGAGGCATACGAGCGGCTGAAGACGATCGGTGAGGCGACCGAGCTCGGCAGCGGCTTCAAGATCGCGATGCGTGACCTCGAGATCCGCGGGGCGGGCAACCTGCTCGGCACCGGCCAATCCGGTCACATCGCCGCTGTCGGGTACGACCTGTACTGCCAGATGGTCAACGAGGTCGTCGCCGAGTTGAAGGGCGAGCCCGTGAAGGAACCGGCCGAGATCAAGCTCGACCTTCCCCTCGATGCGCACCTCCCGAAGGAGTATGTGCCACGCGAGGACCTGCGGCTCGAGGCCTATCGCCGGCTCGCCGCGGTCACGACTGCGCACGAGGTCGACGACATCCGCGACGAGTGGACCGACCGTTACGGCCCCGTGCCGGGCCCCGCCAACGCCTTGCTCGAGGTGGCCCGGCTTCGGGCGGAGTGCGCCCGGACCGGCATCCGCGAGGTGAACGTCGGCAAGGGCCCGGGCTTCGGCAAGCCCGCGTACGTCGTGCGGCTCAGCCCCGTCGAGCTCAAGGTGAGCCAGGAAGTTCGCCTCAGCCGGCTGGTCAAGGACGCCGTCTACAAGGCCGAATCCCGCCAGCTCCAGCTACCGGTGCGCAAGCCGTCCGACCTGGTGGACGGGCTGATGACCATCCTGCACCAGCTCATGCCCCCTGATTCGGATGGAGCCGAGCGCGCCGCTAGCCTCAGCCGGTCGTGAAACGCGCTCTTGCCTTCTTCATTTGCTGCTGCGCGCTCGCGGTGGGTTGTGGACAGGGCAGTGCCGCGCCGGCCGCCACCATCAACGGCACCAGCATCTCGACGAAGGACGTCGTCGAAGAGCTCGACGCCATCAATTCCAACCAGCAGTACCTCCAGGCGATCGACACCGAGTTCAAACAGCAGGGCCAATCCGTTGTCGGCGCCACCCCGGGTACGTACGACGCCGCCTTCGTCGCCGCGGTGGTCCGGCGCCAGATGCAGTTCGCGCTGGTGCACGACGAGGTGGTTCGCCGAGGCCTGCACGCCGATGACATCTGCAAACAGGCGGCCAAGAACGATCTGTTGCAGTCCCTCGGCGCCAGCGACGTGGCGCAGGGCCAGGCGCTGTACGACAGCTTCCCGGCCGACTACCAAGCGCGGCTGCGCGGTTGGTACGAGGACGAGTTCGCGCTCCAAGCGGACCTCGCGCAGCAACCGTGTGGCAGCGCGGACGTGGCCAAGGCGTACTTCGACGCCCATCCGGACGACTTCGCGCAGAACTGCATCTCGCTGATCGCGGTCAACGACCAGAACCTCGCCGACTCGATCGTCACCGAGGCACGCGCCGGTGCGGACTTCGCAACGCTCGCGCAGCAGTTCTCGACCGATCCGCAGACGGCGGCCGCGGGCGGCGACGCGGGCTGCCACACGCCGGACGAGTTCCCGTCGACGATCGCGCCGATCGTGCAGGGCACCGCGGTCGGGGCCGTCGCCGACCCGATCTCGAACAACCAGGGCGGGTACGTGCTGATCAAGATCAACGACCGCAAGCCGGCCAACTTCACCGACGTCGGGTCGCGAGCCGAGGAGCTGGCCGCCCAGGCCCAGGCGGTCGATTTCAGCGCGTGGCTGACCAAGGCCCAAGCCGCTTCCCATGTCACCGTCGATCCGCGCTACGGCACGTTCGACGGGTCGAACTTCACCATCAATCCGCCACCGCTCGACAGCAACGCTCCGTCGTCGAACTCGGGCGCTCCGCCCGCCTCGGACAGCTCGACGCCTGAGACCGCGCCCGGCCCATGACCCCCGGCCGGGTCGTCGTCGTCGGCCTCGGCCCCGCCGGATCAGACCTCGTCACCGCGGCGACCCGCGATGCGATCGCTCGCATCCCAGTGCGGTTCGTGCGCACGACGCGCCATGCCGCGGCGGTCATCGTCGAAGACGCGACGTCGTTCGATCACGTCTACGAGTCCGCCGGCACCCTCGACGACGTGTACTCGCAGATCGTCGATCTGCTGCTCGAGGCCGCGGGTGAACATGGCGAGGTGCTGTATGCCGTGCCCGGGTCGCCGGCCGTCGCCGAGCGCACCGTCGAGTTGCTACGCGGGCGCGCCGCGGACGGCGCCATCACCCTCGACGTGATCCCGGCGCTGTCGTTCGTCGACCTTGCATGGACACGGCTCGGGATCGATCCCGTTTCCGCCAGTGTCCGCGTGGTCGACGGGCACCGCTTCGCGGCGGACGGCGCGGGTGAGCGCGGCCCGCTACTGGTCGCGCAGTGCGACAGCCGCACCGTGCTGTCGGAGGTGAAGCTCGCACTCGATCTCGACGGCCCCCCGGTCGTCGTGTTGCAACGGCTCGGCGCGACCGATGGCCACGAGCGCATCTTCGAGGTGGCGCGTGCGGATCTGGATCGCGAGGTCGAACCCGACCATCTCACGTCGCTCTACATCGAGTCCGTTGCCCCGCCCGTCGCGTCGGAGATCGCGCGCTTCGACGCGCTCGTCCACGTGTTGCGGCAACGTTGCCCGTGGGACCGCGAGCAAACGCACCAGACCCTCACGCGCCACTTGCTCGAAGAGACCTATGAGGTGCTCGACGCGCTCGAGCATCTCGATGCGGAGACGGGTGACGGGTACGAGCACCTCGAGGAGGAGCTCGGCGACCTTCTCTTCCAGATCTGCTTCCACGCCACGCTCGCCGGCGAGAACGGTGCGTTCACGCTCGCCGATGTCGCCCGCACGGTGCACGACAAGCTCGTCGTGCGTCATCCGCACGTGTTCGGTGACGTCCATGCCGAAACGGCCGCGGACGTCATGAGCGACTGGGAGCAACGCAAGCGAGACGAGAAGGGCCGCGCCAGCGTGTTCGAGGGCATTCCGTCGTCGCTGCCGTCACTGCTGTACGCGCACAAGATCGTCCGCAAAGCGGGATCGATCGGTGCGCCGATTCCTGAGGGCGCGGCGATCGAGGACGCCGATGCGATCGGCGATGCCCTGCTCGCAGTCGTGGTTGCGGCGGAAGTGCTCGACGTAGACCCCGAGGCCGCGTTGCGGGCGGCCGCGCTCGAGCTCCGCGCCCACAGCGCGTCCTACGAGTCCTAGGTCGAATGTTGGTTCGATGTGGGTGCCATGGCACCCGTTTCGACCCGGAGTTCGGAATGTGCTTCCGTCGCAGCCGCCTCGATCGCGGCTGGATCGATCATGCGGTCGAGCAACTCGAACGAACGAGCTTGCAGGTCGACGGCGACCTCGTCGAGCGCCTGATTCGCGGCGGCATCAGCGGCGTCGTCGTCGCCACCGTTGGCGCGGGCGACGGACGCCGCTCGTAGCGCGACACCGCGCGCCGCGGCGCTCGACGCTTCGCGCGCGACCGCGGCGACGACCACTCGCGCCACGGTGTCGGGGATGCCGTCGAGCAGTTCGGTCACGACGGCGCGGGCGTCGGCCATTGCCTGCGCCCACGCGTCTTCACCGATGGCGCGTCGAGCCTCGTCACTGACGATGGCCCACTCCTTGCCGTTCGGTGACAGGCGAGCGGCGTTGCGTGCCGCGTCCCATGCGTGCTCGTCGCCCTGCATCGATCCGCCGGAGAGCGCGGCGCGGGTCAGTGAGTCGCGCGCGGCGCGCTCCGCCATGTCGAGTATCGATTCGGCATCCTCGTCGCCCTGCCAGCTTCGATCTTCGGCGAGCGAGCGAGCGACCCGTTCCATCTCGGCGCGCAGCGTGAAGCCCGACAGCTCGCGCGCTGCGATGTCCGCCGCCCGCCAGGCCTGTTCCCATGCTTCGTCGGCGACGGCGTGCAACGCAGTCGTCCACGCGCTGTCGCCGATGGACTTGCGGGCCGCTTCGAGCTCGTCACGCGCACGCGGATCGCGTGAGCATTCGATGACGCGGAAGTCGGTGGCGTAGGTCAGCTCCGCTGGCGCGCCGTGCGTCGCGGCCTCGGACGCCGCGACCCAGCCGGTCGACTCGCTCACCCGCTCCCACGCCGCCCACATGGATTGCTCGTCGGGAGAGACCTCGGCGTCGTCGTTGACGATCGACGTCGTGATCTCGATGCGATGGCTGCCGGCGAGGATGGCGGTGCCGAGCACGTCGACCGCCCGCACGAGCTCGAGGTGCTGGGTCAACGGGCCGAGTGTCGCCAGCCGATCGGCCGGTTCGGTGAGGCCCGCGGCCCGCAACCACGCGGGCGCGTGCACACGCACGAGTTGCTCGGTGGCGAGCCAGCGGCGGGCCGCTTCTTCACCGATGGTGGAGGGACCGGTGCCGATCAAGCGCGGCGCGACGGCCTTGAGCCGTTGCCGCGTCTCGTGGTCGAGGCCGTCCGCCAGCCAGCGCGCGTACGTGGCGGCGACAGGCGACACGGAATCAGGGGCATCGCTGTGCGCTTCGTGGTTGAGCCAGCTCACGAGCTCGAGCAGTGAGAGGCGCGTGCCGCGTCGCGGGTGACGCCCACGCTCGAGCACGATCGCGTCGAGCTCGGGGATCGAACCCAGCGCGGCGAGATCGAGCTCCTCCGCGTTCTCGCCGGACGGATGCGGACCGCGGCCGCGATGTTCATCCAACCGCGCCGCCAGCTCCTCTTCGGCGACGAGCAGGGCCTGGAGCAGATCCCAACCTTGGGCCTGCGCGTCGTCGCGCTCGGGGTTGGCGATCAACCACGAACGTGGATGCTCGACGTTGACCTCGGCACGACCGTCGCCGAGGTGCTCCAGCGGCAGGCTGTGGTCCGCGAGGCGAGCGAGGTGGCCCGGCCCGAGCACTTGATAGGGGAAGGCATCGGGCACGCGCTCGTCGAGCAACTCGCGGGCGACGGTGTTCGGTGGCGCGCCGCCTTGCGACTGCCAACCGCTCGGGCTCAACCCAGTGCCGACCCCTTCGAGCGTCGGTTCGAAGTCGATGCACGCATACGCGACGTCGGCCGCCAGCTCGCGGGTGATCTCTTGCAGGAGATGGAACCGCGCGAGCAGTCCGGCGTTGTCGACACGCGGGCCCGCCGCCGCGAGCGCGAGATGCGGCAACCGGCCGAAGGTGAGGCTTGCCGTTCGCACCCGATCGGACAGGTCGCCGTTGACGCTGTCGCACCACGCCCGTGCCAGCGCGCACTCGTGCATCACGCCGGCGACCTCTGCACCGGCGACCGCGAACTCGACACCGAGCACGCGCATCGCCACTGGTTCGTCGTCGCCGATGTCGCCGGTGACCCACTCTGCGGCGATGTCGATCCAGTCAGGTGGCAACGCGGTCACGCCGCCGCGCGCCGACGGGAACAACCGCAGGATCACCGCGTTCGGCACGGCGTCGAGGCGATCGAGACTGCCGCCGGTCAGTGGCACTTCGATGGTTGCGTTCGCCACCGCCGCCTTCTCGAGCCGGCGCACGACCACATCGGGTATGGACGCGAGCGCGTCCCGCGTTGCGGCGACGTGCTCGAGCAACAGCATCGGTCCGCCCGGCGCATTCACCACCGGCGACACGGATGGTCGTGGTGACGAGCTCGCGTTCGATCCGGTCGGGTTGATGCCGGTGGCCAGGCCGAGGATGTCGACTCGCGCCAGTTGCAGTGCCGAGATGGCGGCACCGAGATCGGACGCCTGTCGCACTTGGATGGCGAACGTGCCCGCGGCGGCAGCGATCCGTTCTCTTGCCTGCCGTCCGACCCGAACGCCCATTGGCCTCAAAGCGTACGGCACGTGGTCGTGTGCTGTTCCTCGATCACAACACGAGTAACGTTGCCCACACTGTCCACTGCAGCAACAAACGCCAACAACTCGTACCAGCCGGCAGTAGTCGGCAACACCCGCACACCTGCCCCCGACGCGAAGAGAGCGCACTCGCGACATGAGCGGTATCGAGCACATCGTGGCCCGGGAGGTGCTCGACTCCCGCGGCAATCCCACGGTCGAGGTCGAGGTGTTCCTCGAGAGCGGAGCGCGCGGTCGCGCCATCGTCCCGTCCGGTGCCTCGACCGGGCAGTTCGAAGCGGTCGAGCTGCGCGACGGTGGTGACCGTTTCGGGGGCAAGGGTGTCCTCGACGCCGCCGGCCACGCGGCAGGGGAGATCGCCGGCGCGCTGAGGGGCATCGAAGCGCTCGACCAGCGCGCCGTCGACTTTTCGATGATCGATCTCGACGGCACCGACAACAAGGCAAGGCTCGGCGCCAACGCCATTCTCGGGGTGTCCCTCGCGGTGGCGAAGGCTGCGGCCGACGAGCTCGAGTTGCCGCTGTTCCGCTATGTCGGCGGCGCCAACGCGCACGTGCTGCCCGTGCCGATGATGAACGTCATCAACGGGGGCGTGCACGCGGACAACAACATCGACCTGCAGGAGTTCATGATCATGCCGGTCGGCGCGGCCTCGTACTCCGAGGCGCTGCGCTGGGGCGCCGAGACGTACCACGCGCTGAAGAAGTTGCTGCACGACCGCGGCTTGTCGACGGCGGTAGGCGACGAGGGCGGGTTCGCACCCGACCTCGGATCCAACGAGGAAGGCCTGCAGGTGCTCGTGCAGGCCATCGAATCGGCGGGCTTCACGCCGGGTCACGACGTCGCCATCGCTCTCGATCCCGCGTCGTCGGAGTTCTTTGACGCGTCGAGCGGTTCGTACGTCCTGGCCGGGGAAGCCGACCGCACGCTGTCGGGGGCGGAGATGGCGTCGTACTGGGTCGACCTCGTCGACCGTTATCCGATCGTGTCGATCGAGGACGGCATGGCCGAAGAGGATTGGGACGGTTGGCGAGTGCTGACGGACGCGCTCGGCGGTCGCATCCAACTCGTCGGCGACGACCTGTTCGTGACGAACGTGACCCGTCTCGCTCGTGGCATCGAGTCGGCCACCGCCAACTCGATCCTCGTGAAGGTCAACCAGATCGGCACGCTGACAGAGACCCTCGAGACCATGGAGCTGGCGACGTCGGCTGCGTACACCGCGGTGATGTCGCATCGATCGGGCGAGACCGAGGACACGACCATCGCCGACCTGGCGGTAGCCACCAACTGCGGGCAGATCAAAGCAGGCGCGCCGTGCCGGTCGGATCGCGTCGCGAAGTTCAACCAGTTGCTGCGCATCGAGGAGTTGCTCGGTGAGGCAGCCGCGTTCCCCGGGGGCGCCGCGCTCGCACCCCGTCACGTGTCGCGATGAGGTCGCGAAGCACGATGACGTCGCGCTTCGTGACGAGGTCACGCGGCGCGACGAAGTCGGCGAGCGATGGCGCGAAGCGACGGCCGCGCCGCGCCCTGTGGATCCTGTTGACGTCGTTGACCGTCGTGGGCGTGCTCTTCATCGGCGTGTACCCGACTCGCACGTACTTCGCCCAGCGGGCGTCGCTGCAGCGTGCCCAGCGCCAGATGGACGTCCTGCAAACGCAGAACGGCCAGCTGGCCGACGAGGCCTCGCAGCTCAACACCGACAGCGAGATCGAGCGTCTCGCTCGCGAGCAGTACAACCTCGTGCGGCCGGGGGAGCAGGCCTTCGCCATCCTGCCGGCGCCGCCCGCGCCGATCGCGCTCCCGCCCGTCTGGCCCTTCACCACCCTTGCCCAGAAGCTCAACCCGTCGACCCCCGCTCCCTGACGCGCTACAACGCGAGTGGGTCACGCAGGCGGTGACCGCCGGTAGCCTCCGCCCTCGATGAGCATCCTCGGAACCCGCGTGGCCCGCATGGAGGATCCGCGCTTCCTCACGGTGGGCGGAACCTATGTCGCCGATGTGCAACACCCGCTGCTCGACGGCGCGCTGGACGTGACCTATGTGCGCTCGACGATGGCGCACGCAACGATCACCGTCGACGTGACCGATGCTCGCTCGGCGCCGGGTGTCGTGGCCGTCTACACGGCCGCCGACCTCGACATCGGTCCGTTGCCGATGGCCATGCCGATGCTCAACGGGGCGATGACCCGTCCGATCCTCGCCACCGACCGCGTGCGGTTCGTGGGCGAGCCGATTGCGGTCGTGGCGTCGGAGCGCCACGACCAGGGCGTCGACGCCGCCGAGCAGGTGTGGGTCGACTACGAGCCATTGCCGGTCGTCGTCGATCCGGAGGCGTCCACCACTGACGAGGTGCTGCTCTTCCCCGACGCGGGTACGAACTGCGCGCTCGAGTTGGCGTTCGGCCACAGCGACGACCTGTTCGACGGATGCGAAGTGGTGGTGAGTCAGCGCATCATGAACCAGCGGGTGTCGTCGGCGCCGCTCGAGACGCGCGGCGCGGCCGCGGCGTGGGGCGACGACGGTCGCCTGCACTTCTGGGTGTCGACGCAACACGCGCATGGCGGACGCAACGGGCTCGCCGCGCTCTACGGGCTCGCCGCGGCGGACGTCCACGTGATCGCGCCGGACGTCGGCGGCGGCTTCGGCGCCAAGATCGGTGGTTACGCCGAAGAGGTGCTGCTGCCGTGGCTGGCGCGAAAGACAGGCCGACCCATGCGGTGGGACGAGACGCGTACCGAGAACATGCTCGCCATGGGCCACGGGCGGGGCCAGATCCAGATCGTCGAGATCGGCGGTGGCCGCGACGGCACGGTCGAGGCGTACCGGCTGTCGGTGTTGCAGGACGCCGGCGCCTACCCCGCCATCGGTGCGGTGCTGCCGTTCATGACGCGGCTGATGGCGCCGGGCGTGTACGTCATGCCGAAGGTCGAGTGCAACAGCAGTGCCGTGGCGACGAACACGACGCCGACGGTCGCGTACCGCGGTGCCGGACGTCCGGAAGCGGCCGCCGCGATCGAGCGCGCCATGGACCTGTTCGCGGCGGAGATCGGCATGGACGCGGTCGATGTGCGCCGCCGCAACCTTCGTCCGGCCTTCAATGAGCCCGTGACGACGGCGGTCTCGACGACGTACGACACCGGCAACTACGAGGAGGCCCTCGACCGCGCGCTCGCGGCCGCGGGCTACGAGGAGCTACGCGCAGAGCAGCGGCGGCGCCGCGACGCCGGCGAGACGGTGGCGATGGGCATTGGTGTGTCGGTCTACGTCGAGGTCACGGCGGGGCCCACGGCCGGCTCCGAATTCGCCAACCTCGAGATCCATCCCGACGGTGCTGCGACCGTCTACACCGGTGCGTCGCCACACGGGCAAGGCCACGGCACGACGTTCGCGATGATCGTGCAGGACGCGACAGGTATCCCGATGGAGCGAGTCGAGGTCGTGTGGGGCGACACGGATCGTGTCGTGCGCGGCGAGGGCACGATGGGTTCGCGCTCGTTGCAGCTCGGAGGTTCCGCCGTGCTGAAGGCGTCCGAGATCGTCGTCGCTGAGGCGAAGAGGATCGCCGCCGACCTGCTCGAGGCCAACGTCGACGACGTCGTGCTCGACGTGAATACCGGCAACTTCCACGTCACCGGTACGCCGGCGGTCGCTCGCACGTGGTCCGAGATCGCCACCACCGCGATGGAACGTGACGAGACCGGGACGGGCCTGTGCGGCCAGACCGACTTCAAGGCGGAGTCGACGACGTTCCCGTTCGGCGCGCACGTCGCGGTGGTCGACGTCGACACCGAGACCGGGCGGGTGCAGTTGCGTCGCATGATCTCGTGCGACGACGCCGGCCGCATCGTCAATCCAACGCTCGTCGAAGGTCAGCGCCACGGCGGCATCGCGCAGGGTGTCGCGCAGGCGCTGCTCGAGGAGGTCTGCTTCGACGCCGACGGCAATCCGATCACGTCGAACTTCGCGGACTACGGCATCATCAGCGCGGCCGAGTTGCCGAGCTTCGAGCTCGAGACGATGCAGACGCCGACGCCGGCGAACCCGCTCGGCGCGAAGGGCATCGGCGAGTCCGGCACGATCGGATCGACACCGGCGGTGCAGAGCGCCGTGTGCGACGCGCTACTACATCTCGGCGTGCGCCACGTCGACATGCCATGCACGCCCGAACGGGTATGGCGCGCCATTGAATCAGCGACAACGACGAATGTTGGTGCCATTGCGGGGCCATGACCCCGCAATGGACCCGAAGTTGGCCAGCGAGAAGGAGCCCGCGGTGACCGATCAAGAACTGATCCACGAGATCGACGAACTGGTCGACGAGGAGCGCCAGTTGCACGAACACGGAGTCGGCCGAGGACTGACCCCCGAGGAGCAGGAGCGGCTCGGCGTGGTCGAGGTGCGCATCGACCAACTGTGGGACCTGCTGCGCCGTCGCCGCGCCCGCCGCCAGGTGGGTGGCAACGCCGACGACGAGCAACTGCGCGACCCCGGCACGGTGGAGCACTACCAGCAGTAGCGCGACGATCCGCGACGAAGTGGGTCAGGCCGATCAGACTTCTCGTGCAGTCGCCAATCGTTTGGTCGAATGTGAGAGGAGCCATCCCATGCTCGCTGGTCTGCTGTTGTTGATCGTCATCTTCTTGGTGTCGACGTTCCCGTCGACGTGGCTGCTGATGCTCTTCCTTGGCAACTGCGGCCTCGAGTTGTCCTACTGGGGCACGTTGCCGCTCGGGATCCTCGTGTCGCTGGTGGTTGCCGGCGCCACCTCGGGGCTCGAGGCGCCTCGTCGTTTCACCTGATCACTGCCTGATCAGCGTGGGTACAAGATCAGCTGCGTGCAGCGATAGGCGGCCATACGACGGCCGGTCGTCTCGTTGGTCACCGACGCGTCCCACACCTGCGTCGTGCTGCCGAGATGCAGCGGCTCGGCCGTGCCGAAGACGACCTCGCCTTCCCGCGCGCTGGAGACGAAGTTGGCCTTCGACTCGACTGTGGTGAAGCTCTGCGCGTTCGCCGGCCAGTGGCGGCTGACACCGAACGCGCACAACGCGTCCGCGAGTGCGATGACGACAGGGGCCCACAAATAGCCGGTGCCGGCGATGAGATCGTGCGTGACGGTGAAGCGGCCGTCGAGCCGCTCCATGTCGTCCTCGGTCAACGTGATGCCGAGCAGGTTCAAGAAGTTGTGGACGTCGTACGGCGGCGGCATGCGGGTCAGCCTGTCATGCGGCATGCCCTGACTCCGTGACGACTATCCCATCCACACCAGTTGCACGACGAGCAGCGCGGCGATCGAGCATGCGCAGATCACATGCTGGGCGAAGATGGCACGTGCCAGTGCGGCTTGCGCGTCGAACGGATCGCGCCGCGAGCCGAGACGGACAGCGCTCGGGAGCGTGCGCGCGCCGGCAAGCGCGATCGGCACGAGCGCGAGCACAAGGGACACGCAGCGCGCCACGATCGCACCATCGCCGCGCACGAGCTGAACGACGATGCCGGCAAGCGTCACGAGCATTGCCAGCGCGACGAGACGGTTCATCGGGCGTGCATCCGTCGTGACTCGTCGGTAGTACGCAGCAATCGATCCGACGACCGGCTCCGGTACGTCGGTGTGGCGGTAGCGCGCGACCTGCATGTCGAACATGAGGTCGAACCACAACACGGCGAGCAGGAACCCCGCGCCCGCAGTCACGACCGGTTGCACGCAGCGAGTGTCCCACGGCGCTCGCCGCATGTGGTTGCCGTGGTGCTGCGTTCAGCCCCAGGGTGCGAGGGTGGGGAGGTCGTCGCGCTGCAATCGTCCGTACAGCCAGGCCAGTTCGTCGCGCTCATCGAGCACCCCCGGTGCGGGCGCGGTCGCGGCCTTCGGCAGCCGAGCGTCGAGGGTCGGCCGCAGGCGGGGCAACGACGCTTCGACGAACTCTTCGGACCAGTCGCGATGCGTGATGCCGATGCCGAGATCGACGGCGTGCACTTCGAGCTCCTGCCATCGGCGTGACGGCAACACCCGCAACGGCCGCTCTTGGCCGCCGACGTCGGGCGAGACGAAGGACCACGCGTCGTCCGGCAGCGATGCCCACGCGTGCATCAATCGCTCGGCGGAAGAGCGGACGTCGTCGACGATCTCGTTCGCCGGTCGCGCCGCACCGGCGTCGATCTCCGCGGCACGCCCTTCGTAGCCGCCGACGTACTGCTCGACGCGCTCGCCGCGCGTCGCGGCCTCGGACCTGCGCGTGTGGCTGTCGGCGTTGCGGGCGACGTGACTCAGGACGTGGCCGACGGTCCAGCCCGGCAGCTGCGAGGCGCGGGCGGTGGTGTCATCGTCCAGACCCGCGATGGCCGCGTCGAGCTGCGCCTGCGCGCCGGCCGCGCCGCGAATGTCCTCCATCGGCGCCCCATCAGCCGAGGTCGGCGTCGGCGCCGATCACGACGTTCCAGCGGCGGATGCTCCAGTCGGTGACCAAGCCGTGCTGGACGTAGGGATCGTGCTGCACGAAGCCTTCGATCACGGCCGTGTCCTCCGCTCTGAAGACGAGCACGGCTTCGTCGACAGGGTCGGCGAGCGCTCCGGCCAAGACGAGCTCACCCCGGAGCAGTGCCTCCTGCGCGAGGGCCAGATGCGCCTGGCGCAACGGTGGTCGCCGCTCGAGGTAGTCGTCGGCGAGCTTGTACATCAGCAGCCAGAACATGCCTTGATCCTGCCGCATCGAAGCCGGGTTCAGCCCGCTCGTACCGCGGGACGGGTGATCTTCGACCAACCTAGGGGTGTGCACGTGCGGTCGGACCGGCGCTACCGGTTCGAGGTCGACAACGAGACCTTGTGGGCGGCGATGGAGTCGACTGAGGACTACCGGCGGTGGTGGCCGTGGTTGCGCCGCCTCGACGCGAAGGGACTTCTCGAAGGCGACCAGTGGGAGTGCGTCGTCCAACCGCCGCTGCCCTACGCGCTGCGGTTCACCATCTCCCTCGACGAAGTCGTGCCCGGGAGGCTGGCGGTGGCGACCATCGGCGGGCAGATCGAGGGCGAGGCGAGACTGGAGATCGAACCGTCAACCAACGGCGGAGGATGCGATGCGCGCCTCGTCTCGCACCTCTCGCCCGTCAACGGGATGTTGAAGACGATCGCTCGTCTCGCTCGGCCGGTTGCGCAGTTCGGTCACGACTGGGTGCTCGACACCGGCGCCCGCCAGTTCCGCGCCCACGCCGTCCGCTAGCAACCGCTCGCTGCGACCAGCTTCGTCGTCACTGGAGGCCGGCGTAGGAGCCGCCGTCGACGTTCACGGCGGTACCGGTGACGAACTTCGCGTGTTCGGAACACAGGAAGGCGACGAACGCCCCGAAGTCCTCGGGCTGTCCGAGCGCGCCCGCAGGGATACTCCGGGCCGCCCCCGACAGATCGTCGCCATAGAGCGTCTTCATGCGATCGGTCGCGTGCGACCCTGGTTGCACCGAGTTGACGGTCACCCCGTCACGCGCCACTTCGCGCGCGAGGGTCTTGAGGAAACCGGTCGCGCCGGTGCGCGCCGTGTTGGACAGGATCAGCGAATCGATCGGCTGGCGGACGGCGATCGACGTGATCGCCACGACGCGTCCCCATCCGCGTTGTTGCATCGCGGGGACCGCGGCCTTGCACATCGCGACGACCGAGAGAAGGTTGAGCGCGAGCGCGGGTGCGTACGCATCGAAGTCGGTGGAGGCGAACGTTCCCGGCGGCGGGCCGCCGGCGTTGGTCACGAGGATGTCGAGATGGCCGAGCGCGGACGTTGCCTCCTGCACGAACTGCATCGCGCCGTCCGGATGGCCGACGTCGACGACCAGACTGACGGCATCATGACCGATGCGCGCTGCGGCATCGTCGACGCGCGCCTGATCTCGTCCGCAGATGGCGACGCGCACGCCTTCCGCCGCGAGAGCACTCGCGCTCGCGTAGCCGAGGCCGGCTGATGCGGCCGCGACCGCGGCGGTACGTCCTTCGATGCCGAGGTCCACGACCGGCACCCTACGCTGGGCCGAATGCCGATCGACTCCGTCGACGACGTACGAGCCGGACTCGCCGAACACGACTACCTCGCCGACGAGGGGCTCGCCACCGCCGTCTTCCTGGCGCTTCGCCTCCACCGGCCGTTGTTGCTCGAGGGCGAGGCCGGCGTGGGCAAGACCGAGGTCGCGAACGTGCTGTCGGCGTGGACCGGGGGCGAGTTGGTGCGCTTGCAGTGCTACGAGGGCATCGACGTCGCGCAGGCGGTCTACGAGTGGGACTACGCCCGCCAACTCCTGCACGTCCGCACGGTCGAGGCGACCCACCGGCTCGGTGACGACATCGAGGACGAGCTGTACTCCGAGCGATTCCTCGTGCGCCGTCCGCTGTTGCGGGCCATCACCGACGCGGGCGGCGGCGGCGCGCCGCCCGTCCTGCTGATCGACGAGGTCGATCGCGCCGATGACGAGTTCGAGGCGTTCCTACTCGAGATCCTCGCCGACTACGCGGTGACCGTGCCCGAGCTCGGTACGTTCAAGGCGACACGGCCGCCCGTCGTCGTCATCACGTCGAACCGCACGCGTGACGTGCACGACGCGCTCAAGCGCCGCTGTCTCTACCACTGGGTCGAGCATCCCGACTTCGAGCGAGAGGTCGCCATCGTGCGCCTGCGTGCGCCCGATGCGAGCGAGCAGTTGGCCCGCAATGTCGCCGCCGCGGCCGCGGCGATGCGCGACCTCGGTCTGTACAAGCCTCCGGGCGTGGCGGAGAGCATCGACTGGGCCGAGGCGCTCGCCATCCTCGGTCGCGACGAGCTCGACGAGGCCTCGTTCGCGGCGACGCTGGGCACGATTGTGAAGTACCGCGAAGACCAGGAGCGCATCCGCCGAGAAGGCATCGGCGCGCTCGTGGCGGAGGCTCGCCGTGGCGCCTGATTCCGCCGCGGTCGCGTTCGTCCGCGTGCTGCGATCATCCGGGATCGAGGTGCCGCTCGGCTCGACGCTCGTGTACGTCAACGCGCTCGCCGAGATCGACGCCTCCTCGCGGCCGCAGGTGTACTGGGCAGGGCGGGCCACGCTGGTGCGCCGCAGTGAAGACGTCCCGGTGTACGACCGAGCGTTCGCCCGCTTCTGGCAGGGCGTCTCGTCACCGGAGCACACGATCGTCGACACGTTCACGATGGAGCTGGCGATCGAGGACGACGACAACGGCGAAGGCGAGCCCGAGCCCGAGTCGCCGGACGCCGACGCAACGCAACAGACCCTCGTCGTGCGCGCCAGCCCGATCGAGGTGTTGCGCCACAAGGACTTCGCACTCTGCTCCGACGACGAGCTCGACGAGACCCGTCGTCTCATGGACGACTTGCAGCTCGCGGGCGCGCTGCGGCGTTCGCGTCGCCTGCGTCCCGTGCGCCACCGGCGCGGTCAGGGCACTCGTCCCGATGTGCGCGCCACGGTGCGCCGATCGGTGCGCGCCGGCGGCGAGGCCGTGGTGCCGAGCCGGCGCGGTCCGGGTCAGCGCCCCCGCAATCTCGTCCTGCTGCTCGATGTGAGCGGCTCCATGGACCCTTACGCGCGCGCACTCATCCGGTTCGCGCATGCCGCGGTGGCGACGCGACGACGAGGGCGGGTGGAGGCATTCGCGCTCGGCACCCGATTGACTCGCTTGACGCGCGCGTTGAGCTCGCACGACGCCGACGAAGCGATGGCGTCCGCCGCCGATGCGGCCGAGGACTGGTCAGGTGGTACCCGGCTCGGCGACGGTTTGCGCACGTTCAACGATCAATGGGGTGTGCGCGGTCTCGCCCGCGGTGCCGTGGTCGTCATCCTCTCCGACGGTTGGGATCGTGGCGATCCGGGTGAGCTCGCCGAACAGATGGCGCGGTTGCACCGGGTGGCGCGGCGAGTGGTGTGGGTCAATCCACTCAAGGCGTCTGATGGCTACGCGCCGCTGGCCCGCGGCATGAGCGCGGCGTTGCCGTATGTGGACGACTTCGTCGAAGGGCATTCGCTCGCGGCCTTGGAGGAACTGGCCGAGGTGGTCGGACGCGAGTGATCTACGAACGGTTGTCAGAGGCGCTGCGCAACGGCGAGCCGATCGCGCTCGTCACCGTCATCGACGGACCTCATCGCGGCGCCAAGCTGCTCGTCGAGGAGACCGGTGAGTCGATGGGCTCGCTCGGCGATCCCGATCTCGACCGGGTCGTCCTGCGTGACGCGGTGGGCGAGCTGGCGGCCGGCATCACGAGCGTGCGCCACTACGGCGAGAAGGGCCAAGCCCGCGAGGAGGCAGTGTCCGCGTTCGTCGAGTCGTTCGCGCCGCCACCGCAGATGATCATCTTCGGCGCGGTCGATTTCACGGCCGCGCTGGCGCGCATCGCGAAGGTGCTCGGCTACCGCGTCACCGTGTGCGACGCACGCGAGGTGTTCGCGACGCGCAAGCGGTTCCCGATGGCGGACGAAGTCGTCGTCGACTGGCCCGACCGTCACCTCGCGAAAGTCGGCCCGACTCTCGGACCGCGCGACGTGGTGTGCGTGTTGACCCATGACGCCAAGTTCGACGTCCCCGCCATCGTGTCCGCGCTCGGCACCGAGGTCGGTTACATCGGTGCGATGGGATCGAGACGCACGCACGATGATCGGGTTGCTCGACTACGGGCCGAGGGTGTGGACGACGCCGCGCTGGCGCGCCTGATGGCGCCGATCGGGCTCGACATCGGCGCCCGCACACCGGAGGAGGCGGCCGTCTCGATCTGCGCGGAGATCATCGCGTTGCGCACCGGTCGCACCGGCGCGGTGGCGCCGTTGCGTGAAGCGGCCGGTCCGATCCATTGACGGTGGCTGCGGTCGTACTGGCCGCGGGAGAGGGATCGCGGTTCCAGGGCCCGACTCACAAGCTGCTGGCACTGTTCCGCGGCCGTCCCGTCGCGCAATGGGCGCTCGCGTCGGCTGCGGGCGCGGCGTTGGATGCGACCTACGTCGTGGTCGGCGCGGTGGAGCTCGACGTGCCCGACGACGTCGTCGTGGTCCGCAACCCGCGCTGGGCCGACGGGCAGGCGACCTCGCTGCAGGCGGGCATCGCCGCGGCCCGTGCGGCCGGACACGAAGCGGTGGTCGTCGGGCTCGGCGACCAGCCGTTGGTCCCTTCCGAGGCATGGCAAGCAGTTGCCGCGTCCACGGATCGGCCGATCGCCACCGCGGTCTTCGACGGTCAACGCCGACCCCCGGTACGGCTGGCCGCCAGCGTGTGGCCGTTGCTGCCCGCCGACGGCGACGAGGGTGCCCGCGCCCTGATGCGGGAGCGACCGGAGCTCGTCGCCGAAGTACCGTGCGTCGGGCAACCGATGGACATCGACACGAAAGAGGATCTCGACCGATGGAGTTGAGCAACGACTTCCGTGTGGCCGTCGCGCCTTCCACTGCGTGGGCGGTGCTCACCGACGTCGAGCGCATCGCCCCGTGCATGCCGGGCGCGCAGCTGCAGGAGATCGAGGGTGACGAGTACCGCGGTGTCGTCAAGGTCAAGGTCGGACCGATCACCGCGCAGTACAAGGGCAAGGCCACGTTCGTGGAGCGCGACGAGCAGAACCACCGGGCGGTGTTGCGGGCCGAAGGGCGCGACACGCGCGGGCAGGGCAACGCCAGTGCCACGATCACGGCGACGCTCGTGCCTGACGGTGAGGGCACGCACGTGACGGTCGCGACCGACCTCACCGTCACGGGCAAGGTCGCGCAGTTCGGTCGCGGCGTCATGGCGGACGTGAGCGGCAAGTTGCTCACGCAATTCGTGGAGTGCCTCGAGTCGACCGTGCTCGCGCCGCCGAACCTCGACACCACGGTGGACCAGCCGGCCCCCCAGGAAGAACGTCAAGCGATCGGCGTGCCCGAGGGCAGCGTCGAGGAGAACGCGCCCGCGCAAGACATGACGGCTCGCCCGGTGCGCACGATCGATTCGCCCGAGGCCGAGCCCGTCGACCTGCTCGACGCCGCGGGCGCGCCGGTGGTGAAGCGCGTGGCGCCGGTGCTGGCGGTGCTGGCCGTGGCCTGGCTGATCCGCATACTCGTTCGCCGGCGCAGGCGGTGAGCATGGCGGTGCTCCATCACGTCAACGTGAACATCCCCCGCGGTCGCAGCGAGCCGATCGCCGCGTTCTACTGCGAGGTCCTGGGCTTCTCACGCATCAAGCGGCCCGATACCGGGCGCGAAGGCCTCTGGCTCGACATGGGCGACGGTACGCAACTGCATCTCTCCGAGCGCGACGAGCCGCCGGTCACGCAGCCGCACTTCGCGCTGGTGGTCGACGATCTCGGCGCCGTACGGGTGCGGTTGGCGCAGGCGGGTGCAGAGTTCCAACCGGCCGACGACATCTTCGGCACCGGCGGTCGCGGCTTCACGCGCGATCCCGCGGGCAACCGCATCGAGCTCATCGCCGGCCGTTGAGCGCTGACCATGCATCGGTGGCGGCGTTGTTGGGTCGCGCGCCGCGCAGTGACGTCGAGGTCGTCGTGCGGCACGCGGATGGTTCGCCGGCCGTGATCCGCAATCCGCCGATCCTCGACGATGGCACGCCGATGCCGACGCGCTACTGGCTCGTCGGTGAGCCCGAGCGGACGCGCGTGTCGGCCCTCGAGTCCGCGGGGGGCGTGCGCGCTGCCGAAGCCGCGGTCGACCCCGCGCTGCTCTCGGACGCGCACGACCGCTACGCGCGCGAACGTGACGCGGTGATCGCCGTCGATCACGAGGGACCGCGCCCGTTCGGTGGCGTCGGTGGGACGCGGACGGGCGTGAAGTGCCTGCACGCGCACTACGCGTGGTACCTGGCGGGCGGCGACGATCCAGTCGGCCGTTGGGTCGATCAACAACTGGTGGCCGGCGAGCGATGAGCGGGCGACTCGCCTCCGTCGACTGCGGTACGAACTCGATCCGGCTCCTCGTCGGCGAGCCCGCCGGCGACGGGCAGTTCACGACGCTCGATCGTCGCATGCGCATCACCCGGCTCGGGCAAGGCGTCGACGCGGCGGGGAAGCTCGCGCCCGAGGCGATCGAGCGGACGACGGACGTCCTGCGCGAGTACCGCGGTGTGATGGACGAGCTCGGCGTCGAGCGCGTTCGTATCACGGCCACCTCCGCGGCGCGTGACGCGGACAACCGCGACGAGTTCTTCGACGCGGCCGAAGCGATCGTCGGCGCTCGACCGGAGCTGCTGTCGGGGCAGGAAGAGGGACGTTTGTCGTTCCTCGGCGCGACCGCCGACATCGATCGCAATCTCGGGCCGTTCCTCGTCGTCGACATCGGCGGCGGATCGACCGAGTTCATCGTCGGCACCGACGAGGCCGAAGGCGTCCTCTCGCTCGACATCGGCTGCGTGCGGCTGACCGAGAAGGAGCTGCACCACGATCCGCCCCAGCCCGAGGAGCTGAGCATCGCGCTGTCGATGGTGGACGCGTACCTCGACGACGTACGTCGTGAGATACCCGCGGCCGCGGAGGCGCGCACGTTCATCGGGGTCGCGGGCACGATCACGACGGTGGCAGCCGTGGAGATCGGCCTGGCGGAGTACGACCGCGACCGCATCCATCACTTCCATCTCACGCACGCCGCGGCGGAGGACGTCTTCCGCACGCTGGCCACCGAGTCCCACGACGCCCGCATCGCCAACCCCGGACTCGAAGAGGCGCGGGCGGACGTGATCGTCGGCGGCTGTTGCATCCTCGTCGCCATCTTCCGGGGCTTCGGCTTCGACGAGTGCCTCGTCTCCGAGGCCGACATCCTCGACGGTCTCCTCTACTCGCTGCTGTAACCGCCTCCGCTGCGGTCGTCGTCGTCGGCAGGCACGAATGTTGGTGCTATTGCGGGGCTATGGCCCCGCAATAGACCCGGAGTTGCCGGCGCGGGCGTCATGCGGGAGGGCGTCAGCCGGGGCTGAGGACAACTTGGTCGACGAACCAGCCGTCGGCCCGGGGTTGCAGCCGGACCTGCAACTCGCCCGGGTCCGTTCGGTAGACGCACAGCACCGGGCTACCTGGCGGCGGTGAATTGCACCCGCGGTCCTCGACATGACCGGGTGCGCCCGCGCCGAACACCGTTTGCACCGCGGTCGGCGCCGCGATCATCGACGCCGCGCCCTGATCCCCGTTGCGCCACGCGTTGACGAATGCAGTGGCCGCGTCGGTCGGGCTGGCGGCAGGGACGATCGGATCCGAGGTCGTGGTCGGTGCTGTCGTGGTCGTGGTCGTGGCCGACGCCGTCGTCGCGGCCGACGCCGCGGCCACCGACGGCGATGTCTCCGAGGAGCATCCCGATACCACGACGACGGTGAGTCCGAGCGCGAGCGCGACGGTCGGCAGGGCGCGGCGCGGCATCGGTCCAACATAGGCTCGGCCGGTGCCCCACCCCGAGCGCGTCCTGATGGGACCAGGCCCCAGCAATCCGTATCCCGAAGTCGCCGAAGCGTTCGCCAGGCCGTTGCTCGGCCATCTCGATCCGGTGTTCCTCACGATCCTCGACGAGACCTGCGAGCGGCTGCGCCAGGTCTTCCGCACCGCCAATCCGCTCACGATTCCCGTCAGCGGGACCGGGTCCGCCGGCATGGAGGCCGCGTTCGTGAACGTCGTCGCGCCCGGCGATGTTGTCGTCGTCGGGGTCAACGGCGTGTTCGGTGCCCGCATGTGCGACGTCGCCGAGCGATGCGGCGCGGAGGTCGTGCGGGTCGAAGCGGCCTGGGGTCGGGCGATCGATCCGCAGCGATTGATCGACGCCCATCCGGCGCCGAAGGTCATCGCCCTTGTCCACGCCGAGACGTCGACAGGAGTGCGCAACGATGTCGAGCCGCTCGGCGAACACAAGGGCGACGCGCTGCTGTTGCTCGACTGCGTGACGTCGCTCGGTGGCATCCCGGTCGAGATCGACGACTGGGGCGTCGACATCGCCTACAGCGGCACGCAGAAGTGCCTCGGTGTGCCGCCCGGATTGGCACCGCTCACGGTGAACGCCCGGGCCATCGAGCGGTTCGTCGAGCGCAGCCAGAGCTGGTATCTCGACCTGCGGATGATCGCCAAGTACGCGCTCGACGGGGGCTCCGGTCGCACCTATCACCACACCGCGCCGACGGCGATGATCGCGGCGCTGCACGCGGGGCTCGGCGCGCTGCTCGACGAAGGCCTCGAAGCCAGTTGGAGCCGTCATGCCGAGTGCGGGCGCTTGTTGCACGAAGGGCTCGAGAAACTGGGGTTCCGGTTGTTCGCCGAAGAGGGACACCGGCTGCCCGAGCTCACAACCGCCTGGGTGCCCGACGACGTCGCCGACGAAGCGGCGGTGCGACGGACGCTGCTCAACCGGTACGACATCGAGATCGGCGCGGGACTCGGCGAGTACGCGGGCAAGGTGTGGCGTATCGGATGCATGGGCCACACCGCGAGACCGCGCAACGTCACGTTGCTGCTGGGCGCGCTGGCGGAGTCGGCGCGCCAGTGAGCACGATCTTCGGTCGCCGCATCCTGCTGCGGCCCATCGTGGCCGCCGACTTCCCGTCGTGGCGCGAGGTCCGCAGGCGCAATGTCGACTGGCTCACCAAGTGGGAAGCGCAGCGGGTCCATGGCCAGCCCGACGTCATCGAGGATCGCGACGCGTTCGCGGTGCGGTGCAGCGCGCGCCAACGCGAGCGCCAACTCGGGACCGGTTTCGGCTTCGGCATCTTCGTCGACGGTGATCTCGCAGGTGAGATCAATCTGACCGCGGTGCAGCGAGGCCCGTTCCAGAGTGCGTACGTCGGCTATTGGATCGACGAGAAGCACGCGGGCAACGGCTACATGCCCGAGGCGGTCGTCGTGCTCGCGCAGCTCGCGTTCGACGACCTGCACCTGCACCGCATCCAGATCTCGATCATCCCCCGCAACACCGCCAGCCGGCGCGTCGTCGAAAAGCTCGACATCCGCAACGAGGGAGTGGCCGAGCGCTATCTCGAGATCAACGGCGTGTGGGAGGACCACATTCGCTATGCGATCACGTCCGAGGAGTGGGAGCAGCGGCGGGAGCAACTGACCCGCGACTGGATCGGCTGAGCTCGTCCTACTTCTTCGTGATCTTGGCCTGCATCGCCGCGAGCCGCTCGCGGAACTCGGGCTGCTGCGCCGACCACAGTTGCGGCTCGAGCTCGCGGTCGAGCGCTTCCTCGTGACTGTCGATGGTCGCCATCGCCACGATCGTCTCCTTCGTGCGGCGGACGAGCTCGCGCGGTGCGGCGGCCGCGCGTCCTGCGAGCTCGCGGGCGGACGCGATGAGCGCGTCGTCGTCCACACACCGCCACACGAGACCGATTCGCTCGGCCTCCGCCCCGTCGAGCACCTCACCGAACAACACCGTGGCGTTCACGGCTTGGGGTCCGGTGATGCGACGGAACATCCACGTATGCCCGCCGCCGGGATGCAGACCGAGTTGCAGGAAACGCGTGTCGAACCGCGCTCGCCGCGCCGCGAGCCGCACATCGGTGGCGAGTGCGAGGTTCATGCCCGCGCCGACGGCGGCGCCGTTGACGGCGGCGATGGTCGGCAACGTCGAGCGCGCCACGCGCATGAAGCCTTCGTAGACGCTGCGCAGCCCTTCTCGTTGTGAGCCGCCGAGGTGCGACAGGTCCGCGCCCGCGCAGAACGCCGGTGGCGCGCCCGTCACGATCACCGCGCCGGCGTCACCTGACGATTCGAGCTCGTCGAAGGCGGCCACGATCTCGTCGACCATCGGCAAGTTGAGGGCGTTGCGCCGCTCGGGATCGTTGAGCGTGACGACGGCGACGCCGTCACTGACCTCCACATCGATCAAGCTCACGCGTGCTCCTCGTGTTCACGGATGACGGCGGGAGAGTGCCGGAAGAACTGCTCGACATCGCGCTCGTAGCGATAGGCGGGCGTGTGCTCGCCGACCGTCTTGCGCAGCCTGAGCGCCTCGACGAAGGCCTGCACTGTGCCCGCGGACGTGTGGTGGTAACGGAAGCCCGCCCGCTTGAATCGCCGGTTGTCGACGCCGCGGCCGTACTTCAGCAGCGACAGCAGCTCGGGCGGCAGTTCGATGCCGAGTCTGCTCAACGGTGCGGTGGCGAGACTCATTCCGTACGGCGGCAACGGCATCGTCCGCTTGCCACAGATGGCGGCGACCTCCGACCAGGGGAGCAAGCCGTCTCCGGCCACGTTGTAGATCCCGGGCACCTCGCCACCGAGCACGAACAGCATCGACCGCACGACGTCGTCCTCGTGCACGAACTGCAGGCGCGGGTCGTAACCGAACAGCGCGGGCACGAACGGTGCCTCGAGCGCCTTCGACGCGGGGGTCACGATGTCCGGCCCGAGCACGTTCGAGAATCGCAGCAGCGTGACGTTCACGTGCGGGTTGTCTTCCGCGAAGTCGCGCACATAGCTCTCGACCGACAGGAGGCTGTGCTCGACCGGCGTGCTCGCCGACCCGGACCGCGGCGTCTCCTCTTTGAACCACGTCGGATCCTGCGCGTGGCTGCCATATACCAACGTCGACGATTTCACCACGACGTTGCGTACTGTGCTGCCGGGCGTCGACGCCGCCGCGAACAGGTTCATCGTGCCAATGACGTTGATCTCGTGCATCGTGCGCGGCCGCATCGTCGTCGAGTCGACGACGAGGAACGTGTGGACGATGGTGTCGACCTTCGTGGCCTTCACGATGCGGGAGAGGATCGAGTAGTTCTCGTCGCTGCGGACGTATTCGGTGCGTTGCAGCTCGACCGACGGCTCTTCGCGGTCGAGACCGACAATGACCTCGACGTCGTCACGTTGCTCGAGCGCTTGCGCGACACGACCACCCCAGAACGTGCCGAGCCCGGTGATGAGGACGCGCCGGCCCATCAGCCGAACCACACCGAACGGCGCTTACGGAGCATGTCGTAGAGCGCGTCTTGGATCCGTTCGCGGATCAACTCGGACTCGTCCATGACCTTGCTGCGCGAGTAACGCGGCTGATCAGGCGGCGCGTTGAAGTGCACCGGATCGAGAACCCGCAGGTTGAACTTCGACGGGAAGTAACCGACGAGCCCGAGCGGGCCGAGCGCCAGCATGTTGGCGGTGATCGGGACGTACGGCACGCCGAGCACCTTCGCCAGTTGCGGGATCTTGAACATGATCGGCATCGACTCCTCGGCGCCGACGACGGCGATCGGGACGATGGGGACACCGGCCCGCATCGCGATCTCGACGAAGCCGCCGCGCCCGAAGCGTCGGAGTTGGTAGCGCTCGCTGTAGCTCTTCGACGTTCCCTTCGTGCCCTCGGGAAACACGAGCACGAGTTGCTGTTGCTCGCGCAGCAAGCGGTACGCGTTGTCGGGCTGCGCAGTGACCCCGCCGACCCGTGACCACATCGTGCCGATGACCGGCAGCTCGCGGAAGATGTATTCGGCGAGGCCATAGACGGGTCGATTCAGCTCGACCTCGATGCCGTGCATGATCGCCGGCGCATCGGACGGGATCGCGCCCGCGTGGTTGGCCACCAGCAGCGCGCCACCGTCGGTCGGGATCTTCTCGAGGCCCTCCCACTCGACCCGGAACCAGTGGCGGTACATCGGGTCGTAGAGGCGCCGGGCCAGCTCACGCATGTGCTCGGAGCGGCCCCACTCGTCGACGTCTCCCGTTCGGGGATCGGCGAGCGGCGCGTCGTCCGCAGGCTTGGGCACCGGCACCAGTGCCCGCGTCGCGGTCTTCACAGCGGACTTTCGATCGGGCGGGGGCACGAATGGCGAGCCTACCCGCAGCCGTTCTCGGCGATTCCTCCCGTTCTTGCCGCTCAGGCCTCCGCGGCGAGATGGGCGGTGCCGGCCGCGCAGGAGGACAGCACGGGACACCAGCGGCACGCCGGACCGGTCTTCGTGACGGGGCCGGCATCGGGGCCGCGTAACTCGAGCCACCGACGAACGCACTCGCCCACACGACGCACGGCGGCGTCGAGCGTGGCACGGGATACGTCTTCGGCGAGGAGCTTGCCGGTGTCGAGGTACTGCGTTGCGACACGGCGCGGTGGGACCCCGAGCTTGATCGTCTCGATGAGCGCGTAGAAGCGAAGATCCTCGAGGTGGCTCGGACTGAACCCGCCGGTCTTCAGGTCGATCAGCACCTTGCCGGCGACCATTCCCTCCGGCATGCCGACGGTGAGATCGACCTTGCCCGCGAGGTGGACCCGGTCGCCGAGCAGGTCGGCGCCGACTTTGCTCTCGGTCCGCGGCCGCCATTGCGGCTTGAGCGGCGGCCAGAGCTCGATGAATGACGAGACGCGATCGACGGCCTCGCCACGCAGGTCGGCACGGTCGCCTTCGGTGATCGTCTGCATCCAGTCGCCGAGGCTCGAGTCGGCCTCGGTGGTACGGGCGATGGCTTCGTCGACGAGCGCGCCCGGCACGGGTTCGCCGCGCATGTGCATCGACAGCTCGATGGCGCGATGGGCCACCGTGCCGCGCGCCATCGGGACCGTCCACCCTTCGAAGCCGGCCTCCTCCTCCGCAAGGAAGCGGACCTCACAACCGCTGACGGACGACAACCGGTGCTTCGACACCCAGAGCTGGTCGATGCCGAGCGTGTCGAGCATCGGAACGAGCGGCGACAGGCGATCTTCGAGCTCGGCTCGCAACTCGTCGCGCAGGCCCCGATCGAACTCCGGCCGCTCACCCGGCGCGGCCCGAAGCGCGCGCAGCACTTGCTCCTGCGCTGGATTGAGCTCGATCGCCTGCAACGCCACGCCCCCAACGTACGCAACCCCTACGACAATTCTCTTGCATGCTGCGGGCGTCGCTTCGCTCCTGCCTCCGCATGTCGGCCGGCCCGACGCTGGCGCTTCCCGGGCCGGCGCGTGCCGGGCGGGCGCGTGTTGGATGCGGCGGGCGTCGCTTCGCTCCTGCCTCCGCATGACGGCCGGCCCGACGCTGGCGCTTCCCGGGCCGGCGCTTGCCGGGCCGGCGCGTGTTGGACACTCCGGCCTCCCGTCGCTGTCACACCCTTCGGGGATGATGGAGGGCGTGGAGTCGCCCTCATTGCAGTTCGCCGCCGCGGTCAGGGCACTCGGGGTCGAGGCGAGGCGGTGGGGGCTACGCATGCCCGCGTTCCGTAGCCCGCCGCGCCTCGAAGGCGTCGCCCGATCCGTACGTCGTCGCGCCGACGGCAACTCGACGATCGCCGTCGTCGTACGTGGGCGCCCGTGGCCCGCCGTACTTGCCGACATGGTCGAGGGCATCGTCGTCGCCAACCATCTGCACGGCGCGGACGCGGATCAGGCACGGTCACGGTTGTGGTCGTCGGTCGGCGATGGTGACACAGTCGCCGCGTAGCCTTGCCGCGGCCCCCGTATCCCAATCGGTAGAGGAAGCGGCCTTAAAAGCCGCACAGTGTGGGTTCGAGGCCCACCGGGGGCACCCACCACCGCGGGTACGGCCAGCCGCTACGTCCGGTGCGGCTCCCACCGGAAGCGACGGAGCGCGACCGCGACCGCGACGACCGCCCAGATGCACAGGACGAACAGGTCGTGCCACGCGAACGGATCAACACCGGGTCGAGGGTCGTAGGGAGCGAAGGCCGCGATCATGAAATGGCGCACGGGAAACCACGCGGAGATGCGCGCCAGCGTCGAGCCGGGCTGGAGTGGAAACCACAGCCCTGACAGGTAGAGCAACACGAAGAAGACGATGCTCAGCACCGGCCCCGCCGCTTCCTGGTTGGGGATGAGAGTGGAGGCGGCGACACCGAGCGCGGAGAAGGTGATCACGCCGACGATCACCGCCAGCGCGAGCGGGACGAGGTCTGACGGGATGGCGACGTCGTAGGCGACGCGCCCGATCACGAGCAGCACGACGATCTGAAGCGTGCACACGATGAGCGCGTTGGCGAACAACGCCGCCACGTAGATCGAGGTCGGAAGGGGACTGAGTCGAAGTCGCTTCAGCAGTCCCGTCTCGCGCCGGCTGACGAGCGTGATGGCCAGCACGTTGAAACATGTCGCCATGACGCCGTAGGCGACGAAGCCGGGCACGTAGTACTGCACGGTTCGCACGTTGCCGAGGAACGCGATGTGGTCGCTGTTGCCGCTGATGCCCAGCAGCAACAGGAACACCACCGAGAAGCCGACCGAGAACACGGCCGCAAAGGGGTTGCGCCAGAAGGAGCGCTGCTCGAAACCGATCTCGGACCACACGAGCGACAGGTCACCGTGCCGGCGCTCCGACACGGTGGTGTCACCCCGCGAAGGTCGTTTCATCTGCTTGCGTGAGGCGCAGATAGACGTCCTCGAGGGAAAGTCGTTCGACGACCAGGCCCGTCAGTTGATGGTGTTCGCGCAGCGCCCAACTCGTGAGCTCGTGAAGGACGTTGAGCTCGTCGGTGGTCTCGATGTCGACGCGTCCGTTGTGCACCCGGGCTGGCACCGGCAGGTCGGTGACCGGAACGTGCGCGGGCAATCCGAAGCGAATGTGAACCGCACCGGTCTCACGGGCGCCGAGCGAATCGGTCGTCCCCTCGGCGACGATCTCGCCGCGCGCGATCACGGCCAAGCGGTCAGCGAGCGCGTCAGCCTCGTCCATGTAATGCGTGGTCAGGAGCACGGTTGCGCCTTGGTCCCGTAGCGACCGAACCAGTTCCCACGCGCCGCGGCGTGCGCCCGGGTCGAAGCCCGTGGTCGGCTCGTCCAAGAACACCAGGTCGGGTCGGCCGATGATGCCGAGGCCGACATCGAGACGGCGCTGCTGCCCGCCTGACAGCGTCTTGACGCGCGCACTCGCCTTCTCGGTCAAGCCGACGAGATCGATGACTTCGTCGATCGGCAGAGGCGACGGATACAACCTGGCGTGCCGCAGTAGCACCTCGCGCACTGTCAAGAATGGTTCGACCGTGCACTCTTGCAAGACGACTCCGACTCGTTCGCGTCGCGCCCTTCCGGACTCGCGCGCCGCGGGATCGAACCCGAGTACCTCCACCGTGCCTGCGTCGCGGCTCCGGAAACCCTCCAAGATCTCGACCGTGGTGGTCTTGCCCGCGCCGTTGGGTCCCAGAAGCGCGAACACCTCGCCTTCGTTGACCTCGAAGCTCACACCACGAACCGCTTCGAAGGAGCCGTACGACTTGCGGAGCCCATCGACGCGCATCGCGACCATCGGGTGCCAGTCTGTCGAACGCTGCACCCGCGTGCGTCACAGCAACCGTCCCGCTCGATGCGCGGTCGACCAGTGACATCCCGCAATGACTCACAGACCCCGAAAGGATTCGTGTCGATGAACAGCCAGCCCACCCCGACTCTCACGCCGAGAGGTGAGCAACGGACCTCCACTGGGAAGGCTCCTCGGCCACGACGGTGGTGGCGACCCGAACGGTGGGAGGACATCCCCACCGTCCGATCCGGTGAGGACCTGACGGTCGGCGAGCGGGCCGCTGACGTGATGCGCAACAGCATGGGCTCGTGGGCATTCGTGTTCGGAGCTCTGGTCTTTCTCGGGCTGTGGATGGCCTACAACCGCAACACCGGCTTCGACGCCTATCCCTTCATCCTGCTCAACCTCGTGCTGTCCTGCCTCGCCGCGCTGCAAGGCGCCATCCTGCTGATCGCCGCGAAGCGAGCCGACGCCATCTCGGCCGAGCTCGCCCGTCACGACTACGACGCCGACATCGACTCGCGCGAGATGCTGCAGACGCTGACCGAGCTCAACCTGCGCATCGAGAGGTTGACGGTCGAGGTGCACGAGCACGTGACGACCGGTAATTCCTCGGCGAACAATCCATCGCCGGGCGATCGCACCGCGCCCGGCTGAAGGCTTGTGCGCGGGTGCGCGTTCGTCAGCCCGCGAAGTGCGAGGCCACCTCGGTCCAGAACAGATCGAGGGTGTCCTTGGCTCGTGAGGCCTTGCCCATGGTCCAGTCCGGGATGATGAGCTCGCCGACGCCGGCATCTCGATACGCCGCCACTTGGTCGACGACCTCGGCGGGGGTGCCCACGATGACGGGCCGCCCGGCGTCACCTCCGCGATGGCGAGCAAGCCAGCTCTCGTCAGTGCTCAGGTAGACGAGCCCCTGCGTCGACCGAGCGATCGACGCGGGATCGCGCCCGATGTCGTCGCAATGGCGCTCGAGCACGTCGATCTTCTGGCGGAACTCGTCCGCGGTCGTCCATGCGTTCCACTCGTTCGCGTGGCGCGCCGCGATCCGCATCGTGCGCCGTTCACCCTTGCCGCCCACGAGCAACGGCAATGGTGACTGCACGGGCTTGGGATCGCAGGGCGCGTCGGTGATGCGATACGAGTCGCCCGCGAAGGTCGTCCGCTGCTCGCGCAGCAAGGAGCTGATGATCTCGCACGCGTCCTCGAAGCGATCGAGCCGAGCCTTCGTGCTGAGCAGATCGATGCCGTAGGCCTGGTGCTCGTTGACCTGCCAGCCGGCGCCGACGCCGAGCACGAACCGTCCGCCGCTGATGTGGTCCAGCGTCGCTGCCGCGTTCGCGACGATCGCCGGATGGCGGTACAGGTTGCCGCACACCAAGCTGCCGATCCGCAGATGCTCGGTGGCCGCCGCCAGTCCGGCCATCACGCCCCAGCATTCGAGCACCGGCCCGTCGAGCGGCTCGCTGCCGACGTCGTTCGGCATGAAGTGATCGGCGAAGTAGGCGCCATACCATCCGGCCGCGTCACACGCCTGGACGATGTCGAGCACCTCCGCCCACGGTCGGCTGGGATTGGGCCACACGCTGAATCGCATGACGCGGACCCTACGGCCTGCCGGTCCTACCGCTCCTCCCGGCCGCCGGTGTCCAGCACTTCGTCGCGGAGGGACGGGAAGACGCGGCTCACCTTCGTCACGACGTAATCGCCGTAGGTACCGGACCACGCGTGGACGTCCTCGCCGTCCCACCTGTGATCCGCCGGTGGTGCACCCGCGCCGCCATCGACACCGGTATCGGCCCGGGCGTCGGGCACGGGTACCGGTCGCACCTCTGCGTCCCATGCCGGATCGAGGAACAAGGGGAACGACAAGCGGTCGAGCCCGCTGGCGTTGTGCACGCGATGTGGCGTCGAGCGATAGACGCCGCCCGTCATCCGCTCGAGCATGTCCCCCAGGTTCACCACGAAGGCGTTGTCGACCGGCGGCACCGCCACCCAACCGTGCGGGCCCCGCACCTCCAACCCGCCCGACGCATCTTGGGCCAGGATCGTGACGAGCCCGTAGTCGGTGTGCTCGCCCACGCTCCACCGGTCGTCGCCGTCGGGCAGCGGCGGGTAGTGGAAGATGCGAAAGAGCACGAGCGGGTCGGCCGTGAGATGGTCGTCGAACCACTGCTCGTCGAGGCCGAGGCCGAGGGCCATCCCGCGCAGGACCGTGTGGCCGGCGCGGGTCACGGCTTCGATGTAGTCGAGCACGGCTTCGCGCAGCGCTGCGGGTCGCGCCGGGAACTGATTCGGTCCGTGCAACGGTCGCCCCGCCTGCACCCGGGCGTCGTCGGGCGCCAACTCCTGGCCGAAGTAGATGCCTTCCTTCATGTCAGGACGTCCTGAGGTCAGCTCGCCCCCGACCGGGAACCAGCCTCGCCATGCCCGCCCACCGCGGGACATCTCGATCGCCGCCTTCTCGTCCTCACCGAGCGAGAAGAATTCCCGCGCCAGGCGGTCGAGACGTTGGAGCAGCGTCGGGTCGACGCCGTGCCCGGTCATGTAGAAGAACCCGGTCTGGCGGCACGCGGCGTCGATGGCGCTCGCCACCGACGCCCGATCCGTCCCGAGCCGCAGGCCCGAGATGTCGATCACCGGCACCGCGTCCATCGCCCAAGTCTGGCTCGATCCCGAAGCCGGACGGGCACCGGGACGTGGTTCGATGGTGTCCGCATGGACGAGCCGACCGAGGGGTTCAACATTCCGCCCGGCGCGACCAGCACGCCCGGAGCCGGTGACGCGCCTGAGCAGCCGCCCGCCCCGCAAGCCTCGCCCCCGCCCTCAGCGGCGCCCGGGCCGTACAACTCGCCGGCCATGCCACCGCTCGGGTTGCCATACGCCATGCCGGCCGCGCCGCCCGCGCCGACGTTCCCGGCCTCGCCGCCGGAGAACTGGCCGTCGACCCCGCCGCTGCTACCCGTGCCTGTCGCCAGTGCGAGCCCGCCCGGAGGAGGGGGTCCGCGCGAGCCGTCCGACCCGCGCCGCAGCGCGCTCGTCATCGCCGCGCTCGGCGCGGTCGCCATCGTCCTCGTCGGGCTTCTCGCGTGGCAACAGTCGAGCGACAACGGCAACGGTCGGTTCATCGCCGGGGCGCCGAGTACCACCCAACCCGTCGCGACGGACGGCAACTCGGACAGCACGTCCGGCTCGGACAGCTCCGGCAGCTCGGGCAGCACCGACAGCTCGGGCCAAGGCAACTCGAGCAGTGACAGCAGCTCGAGCAGCCAGGAGGATCTCCAACAGGTCGTGCTCGACATCCAGGCCTTCGTCGCGCGCGAGCGCGGGCTCGCGTTCAAGCAGAACGTCGACGTGCAGCTCGCCACCGACGATCAGCTCCAGCAGATGCTCGATGACGAGTTGAGCAAGGAGCAGGCGTCGATCACCGAGGAGCAAGAGGTGCTGCGCGCCCTCGGGCTCGTGCCGCCGACCTTCGACGTCGTCCAAGCAGAAAAGACGCTCGACAACGGCAGTGTCCTCGGCTTCTACGACCCCGAGACGAAGAAGCTCGTGGTGCGCGGCACCGACATCACGCCGTTCGTTCGCGAAGTGATCGCCCACGAGTTGACGCACGCGCTCGACGACCAATGGTTCAACCTCGACCGGCCACAGCTCGACACGGCGGACGACGAGACCGGGTTCGCGTTCTCGGCACTCACGGAAGGCGATGCGACTCGGATCGAGGAGGCGTACCTGGACTCGCTCTCTCCCCACGACCGGGCGCAGGCGTCGTCCGAGGAACAGCAGTTGCTGTTCGCCCATCCCGAGGTCTTCTCGTTGCCGCAGGCGCTCGTCGACATCGCGCAGGAGCCCTATACCGATGGTCCCGCGCTCGTGAGCGACATCCTCGACGCCGGGCAGCAGCCACGACTCGACGCCGCGTTCCAGCAACCGCCGACGACGAGCGAGCAAGTCATCAATCCCGACAAGTTCCTTGCCGGTGAAGGCGCGGTGCCGTTGCCGTTCCCGGCCGCGGACGGGACCGTCTCGAACAAGGGAGTGCTGGGCGCATTCATGTTCGAAGAGCTGTTGGTCGGGTCGTCGCAGACGCACGGCATCGACCAGGCCATCGACGGATGGGGTGGCGACGAGTACGTGACATGGATCGGTGCGGACGGCAAGACGTGCCTGCGTGACACCTTCGTCGGCGATACGCCGGCGGACACCGCGCAGCTCGCCAACGCATTGAGCGAGTGGGCGCCCGACACCGGCGCAACCATCGATGCGCCGGCCGGTCAGCCAGGCACTCTCACCGTGTGCTCGTAGAGGCGAGCGCGAACTCCACGGCTTCTTCGGGCGACGTGGCATGTTGCACCGTCGCGCCCACCGCGAGTGGCCAGTCCCCGACGATGACAACCCGCAGCCCGTTGTGCAGCGCGAAACCGAGCTCGATGAGCGTGCCGTAGGCGCCGGGGAACGCGATGACCGCGTCGGCGTCCATGACCACCAGCGCGTTGCGGGTCTCGCCCATCCCGGTCGGGATGGCGATCTCGACCCAGGGGTTCGCCTCGGACCGCTCGCGGCCGGGAAGGATGCCGACCGTCGTCCCTCCGTTGAGTGAGGCACCCCGGCTCGCGGCTTCCGCCACGCCACCGCGACCGCCCGTCACGACGATCGCGTCCTCCTTCGCGAGCAACGCCCCCACGCGCTCCGCCGCGGCGTCGACCTCGGCCTCGATCTCGGTTCCGCCGATGACCGCTACGACGCGTCGCACCGGCCGGACCTTAGAAGCTCGAGTGCGCCTTCGTTTCTCACGAGGTCTTCATCTACCTCTCACAACCGTCCACCAGGCTGACCTCGTGGCTCCGCCGGACCGCCAGGTGATCGCCTTCCTGCACCGACGCGCGGGCTGGGGTCTCGCGCCCGGCGAGCTCGACGCCCGCACGAACGACGGCGTCTCGGCCACGATCGACCGGCTCGTCGATCCCGACGCGCACGGCGTCGACCCGGCGCCCGATCCGTGGCAGGGCGTCGACCTCACCTTGCCGGACCCCGGCACGCTCGGTCCGAACGCGTCGGTCGATCAGCGCCAGGCGGCGCGCCAGCAGCTCCGTCAGCAGGGACTGCTCGCCATCGAGGCGTGGCTCGATCAGCTCGCCACGACACCGCGTCCTCTCGTGGACTGGATGACCTGGTTCTGGCATGGGCACTTCGTGTCGGGTCTCGACAAGGTGAAGTTGCCGTACTTGCTCGTGCAGCAGCTGCGCACGTTCCGCTCGCTGGCGCTGGCGCCGTTCCCGCAGTTGGTCAAGGCCGCGACGGTCGACCCGGCGATGCTCGTGTACCTCGACGGCGACACGAGCACGGGCGCGCAGCCCAACGAGAACTACGGGCGGGAGTTGCTCGAGCTCTTCTCGCTCGGCATCGGCAACTACAGCGAGGACGACGTGCAGGCCGGTGCCCGCGCCCTGACGGGTTGGGCCGTGCAACGCCAGGCCGGTACCGCGCGATTCGTGGCCAAGCGTCACGACGACGCGCCGCAGACGTATCTCGGGACCAACGGAGTGCACGACGTGGACTCGGTCGTCGCTGCCGTCACCGGCCATCCCGCGTGCGCGACCTTCATCACCACGAAGTTGGCGAAGGCCATCCTCGGTCCGACGGTCGCCCCCGATCTCGTGGGTCAGCTCACGCAACAGTTCACCGCCAGCGGTCTCGACACAAAGGTGCTCGTGCGGGCGATCCTCGAGGCGGGAGCCGCCGGCGGGGGCGTCGGCTCGGTCAACCAACCCGTCCCGTGGTTGGTGTCCGCGCAGCGCGCGACCGGCGCGACGTTTCCCGCCCGCAAGCGGTTGAGCAGTCTGCGCGACGCCGGTCAGCTGCCGTTGTACCCGCCGAATGTCGCAGGCTGGCCTACGGGCACGACGTGGTTCGGCGCGTCGACGACCGTCGCGCGCTACGACATGGCCGCCGCGATGGTCGGCAGTGTCGCCGGCGACAACCCTGCATTCGTCGCGGCGCGCAACTTCGACGTCGACGCGCTCGCGGACACGCTGGGACGGCCCGAAGGTTTCGCGCCCGCCACTCGCACCGCACTCGCGCAAGTGAAGGGGGACGGTCGCGCTGTCCTCGCGCTCGCACTCTCGTCCCCGGATCTCGCGCTCGCATGAAGGGGATTCGATGCTGACTCGCCGGCAGTTCATTGGTCTGTCGGGTGGCGCGGCCGTCACGGGTGCCGCCGCATGGGCGGGACTGCTACGCGACCACGCATCGTCGCATGGCACGTCGACGGGATCGACCTCGGCCTCGGGTGGCGCCGGTACCAGTGCCGCGGGTGCGGACGGCAACGTGTTGGTGGTCGTCCAGATGAGCGGCGGCAACGACGCGCTCAACACCGTCATCCCCCACGACGGCCATTACCACGACCTGCGGCCGCAACTTGGGATCCCGGACGGCAAGCTCGTCGCGCTGAACGGCGAACCGACCGTTGGGCTGCATCCGTCACTGCAACCGCTGCTTCCCCTGTGGGCCGCAGGACAACTGGCCATCCTGCCCGATGTCGGCTTCGCCGCCGACAGCCGCTCGCACTTCGAGTCGCTGGCCGCGTGGTGGACGGCGAGCCCGGAGCATCGCGTGAGCACCGGCTGGATCGGACGCTGGCTCGACGCCACCGGCATCGCGAAGGACAACCCGCTCGCCGCGATCTCGCTCGGCGGGGGAGCAGTTCCCGCGCTCACGTCGGATCATTCGCAGTCGACCGCGGTCAATGATCTGGCGGGGTTCCGGTTGATGGCACCGCCAGGATCGGACGGTGCCCGGCTGGCGCAGGCGTTCGCAGCGACCGCCTCGCCGGCGAACACCGACGACCTGTCGGCTCAAGCGCAGTCGTCGGTCGGTGCCGCGCTGCACGCCGTCGACGTGCTCTCGAAGGCGAACGCCGGCTCCGACACCCCGGTCGAGGGCGACAACTCCGACGACGCCACCGCCGGTCCGATCGCCGCAGGACTCGCGGCCGCGGCCGACCTCATCGAGCTCGATCTCGGCACGCGCGTGCTGCTCGTCAGCGCATCCGGTTTCGATACGCACGCCAACCAAGCCGACACGCAACAACGGTTGCTCGCCGATCTCGCGACGGGCATGTCGAGCTTCTTCACGACCTTGCAGCAGAAGGGTCACGCCGAGCGCGTACTGCTCCTGACGACCAGCGAGTTCGGCCGGCGGGCGTCGGAGAATGGCAGCGGCGGCACCGATCACGGTCACGGAGGTGTCCATTTCCTCGCCGGACCGTCGGTGCACGGTGGCCTGCACGGTTCGGTCGACGTCGGCCATCTGGCGGACGGCGATCTCCCCGCCGCGGTCGACACCCGGTCGATGTACGCCGCCGCCCTCGACTGGCTCGGAGGACCCAGCTCCGACCTGCTCGACGGCCACGCCGACGACCTCCACCTCCTCAACGCCTGACAAGCCCTGAAGGTTGGTTCGCCGCAGCCCTGGAGGGGCCACGGCGACCTGGAGCTCGCAGCGACGGACGAGATGTGACGCCTGACCGCGGCGCGCCTGCAAGCGACCGGCAGGAACCTCCAGTCCCCGGGCCGAACAGAGGCCCAACAGGCCGGGCCGGGGTCGCTCGGCGGGCCGAGCTGGGGGGTCTGCTGCCAGATGAGTGTCACGGACATCGAGCGCGTCGACATGGGCCTGCCGGCCACCTTCGTGTGGGACTACGACGCCCGCCGGCCGCGTCTCGGTCGCCTCTACGAGAAGTCGAAGGTCAGCCAGTGGAATGCGTCGACCGACATCGACTGGTCGGTCGAGATCGATCCCGGGTCCGATGCTGGCGCCGACCAGTTCAGCCAGGTGGACTGGGGCGACGGTGGTCCCATCTCCAGCGCGCTCGGCCGGGATCCTGCGCGTCGCCACGAGGTCATCGCGCAGAACCACGGATGGCTCATCTCGCAGTTCATGCACGGCGAGCAAGGCGCGCTCGTCGCCACCGCGAAGATCTGCGCGGCGGCGGAGTCCATCGACGACAAGTACTACGCCGCCGCCCAAGTGGCGGACGAGGCTCGTCACGTCGAGGCCTACCAGCGCTACCTCGACAAGGTCGGCATCACGTATCCCGTGAGCAAGCCGCTGCACACGCTGCTCGAGCAAGTGATGGGCCATCGCCACGTCGACATGACGTTCCTCGGCATGCAGATCCTCGTCGAAGGTGTGGCGCTGGCGGCCTTCAGCCTCGGTGACGCGATGCTCGCCAACCCGCTCATCGCGCAGATCACCGAGCTCGTGCGACAGGACGAGGCGCGTCACGTCGCGTTCGGCGTGCTCTCGCTTTCCGGCGTCTACGAGGACATGGACGCCACCGATCTCGCCGAGCGCGAGGACTTCGTTCTCGAAGCATGCGCGCTGATGCGCGATCGGTTCATGCCGGTGCAGGTGTGGGAGCACTTCGGCATCGACACCGGCAAAGCCGCAGATCAGTTCGCATCCGGGCCCGACATGATCGCGTTCCGTGCCTTGCTGTTCTCCAAGGTCGTCCCCAACCTTCGCAAGCTCGGCTTGCTCACGCCGAAGGTCCGTGCAGGGTTCGAGCAACTCGGCATCCTCAAGTACGAGCGCTACATCGACTCTGCAACAGAGGCGGGCGAGCTCGATCCCGAGGAAGCGGCGGCGAACGCGGGCGACGATCCGATCCTCGTGTTCCGATCGCAGCTCGTCGGTGTCGAACACGTCGCACCCGAACCGGTGCTGATGGTGCTCGCCGGGACGGTGGACAAGAAGTCGCTCGCCGACATCGAGCGGGCCCGCATCCGCTTGACCGTGTCGGACGTCGACAACGGGGACTGGCTCCTGACGCTCGGTGCGGGTGAGTTCGCGTACGAACCGGCGAACCCGAACGCGGACGCGACGTCCGACGTCGCCATCGAGATGGATTCGAAGACGTGGACCGACATCGTCGCCGGCCGCGTCACCGCGCCGGCTGCCGCCATCGAAGGTCGGGTGCGACTCGCCGGTGACATTGCCAAAGCCCTGGTCCTCGAAGCGCTTCTGTGAGCGCTGGAGCGGGCGGCGCGTGAACATCCTGGCCCCGTGGGCACCGGCGGCTCGGCGGCGAGGCCTCAGCCGCGAGCACATCTTCTTGCTCGCGGTGCTCGGCGCCACCTCGTTCTTCGACGGCTACGACGGCAGCATCAAAGCGCTCGCGCTCACCCAGATCCGCGACACGTTCCACCTGAGCAAGGCAGTCGCGTCGGCGTTGTTCGCCATCATCTACCTCGGCGCCCTGCCGGCGATGGTCATCACACGGTGGGCCGACCGCATCGGACGGCGCCGCCTGCTGATCTGGTCGGTGTTCGGTTACATGGGCTTCAGCGCGCTGACCGCGATCTCGCCCAACGTCCAAGCGTTCACCACCTTCCAATTCCTGCAGCAACTGTTCCTCGTCGCCGAAGGCGCCATCGTGTGGACGATGGCGGCCGAGGAGTTGCCGGCCGACTCCCGCGGCTTCGGCTTCGGCGTGCTCGCCATGAACAGTGCGCTCGGCACCGGCTTCGCCGCCATCCTCTACGGCGGGTTCCTCGAACCGAACGGCGTCTCGTGGCGATGGCTGTTCGTCATCAGCGTGCCGCCGCTCATGCTCGTCGGCTTTCTTCGTCGCCGGCTCCCGGAGAGTCGCCGGTTCGTCGCCGCGAAGGAGCAGGGCACGCTGTCCAAGCGGTGGCAGGCCATTTTCGGTCCGACCGTGCGGAAGTGGCTCATCCTCATTCTCGTCACGACCTTCCTCACCCAGCTCGTGCAGCAGGCGAGCACGTTCACGATCGACTTCCTCGAAACCGATCGGGGGATGTCCGCGACCGCAGCCAACTTCATGCTCGTGTTCGCTGGGCTACCTGGCATCCCGATCATGGTTTTCGCGGGCGCGCTGTCCGACCGTTACGGACGGCGGGTGATCGGCTGCGGCTTCGCGCTGGCGAGCGTCATCGGCGCGCTCGGGTTCTTCTGGTTACCCGGCGGCATCCCGATCCTGCTGCCGTGCATGTCGCTCACCATCGTGGGACAGCTCGGCGCGTGGCCGGTGTTGCAGACGTATACCTCCGAGCTGTTCCCGACCGGCTTGCGCAGCTCGGCCAGCTCGTGGGCCAACACTGCGGGAGTGCTCGGGCGCTCGGGCAGCCTCGCCCTCGCGGCGCCGCTGCTCGCGATCACGAGTCAATCGGTGACGGCCACCGTGCTCGGCATCGGCCCGCTCATCGCCATCGTCCTGATCGCCGTCGCCTTCCCCGACACCCACGGGCGCGAGCTCGAGGAGGTGAGTGGCGAGGCGATCGCGCTTGCGGTCACCCCTGTCGGGATCTGACGCGAACTAGCTTCCGCGTTCATGGTTCTCGCCGCGATCAACGACGATTTCTACAAGGCATTACTTGTCCTGCACATCGTGCTCGTCATCGTGGGCTTCGGTGGCGTCCTCCTGAACGGCGTCTACGGCGCGCAAGCGAAGAAGCGCGGTGGCGCCGAAGGGCTCGCCATCACCGAGGTGAACTTCTTCGTCTCGACGAAGATCGCCGAGATCTGCATCTATCTCGTGCCCCTCGTCGGGTTCGCGCTCGTCGGTGCCAGCGACGGCGCGTGGACTTTCTCGCAGACCTGGGTGTGGCTGGCGATCCTGCTGTACGTGGCCGCGCTCGGCTTCACGCACTCGATGATCCTGCCGTCGGTGAAGCGGCTCATCGTCCTGCAGAAGGAGCTCGTCGGCGGCCCGCCCCCCGCAGGTCCGCCGCCGCAAGCGGCCGAGATGGAGGCGTGCGGCAAGCGTCTCGCCATGGCCAGCTCCATCAACCAGGTGCTGCTGCTCGTGATCATCATCCTGATGGTCTTCAAGCCCGGCGTCTGACGACCACGACGGCCCCGGCGACCGGGGTCAGGTGATCGTCAATGTGTCGAGGATGCCGTTCACGACGGGGACGGTTCTCACCCGGCGGGCATAGGACCCGAACACGACGTAGAGACAGAACGCGCGGCCGGCGACGGTGAAGAACCGTTGCGCGCCGCCTTGACCTTCGAGCAGCCGTTGCAACTGCATCGTGCTCACGTCGGCCGCGCTGATGCGGGGGATCGACGTCGCCGCGAACAGCGCCGTGTTGGCGCTCGGCCGCCCGTGTTCGAACAGGACGACCAGCAGGTCCGTGCTCGCCATCAGCTCGACGGCGCCGCCGCCGTAGTCGCCGGTGTTCGGCGGCAGCGCAAAGCTGGCCACGTGCATGACCGCGGCCGTGGTCTCGGGATGCGCCGGCGCCGCCGTCGCTGACGGACGGTACGTGTTCGTGTCGGGTTGGCGCGTGAAGATGCGACCTTCCCACCCCGTGGGGACATCGACGTCGATACCGGACCCGGACAAGGTGCTCATGCCGCCACTCCGATGAGGGCGACGACGGCGACGAATCCGATCAGGCCTTGTGACGCGACCGCGAGCCGCGCGCCGGTGGCGGCCCGCCCGTCGAGCCGTCGATGGAACCGTCGCAGCTCGTCGGGCGTGTCGATGTGTCGCGCCAAGAGCAACGAGAGCCCGCGGATCGCCCCGAACACGAATCCGATGACTGCACCCGCCAGAACCGATCCGGTCAACAGTGCACACGCGAACGCGAGGTAGGTCGCCGCGCTCGTCACGACGGTCACGATCCCGAACCCGAGCTGCACGCCGAATCCGAGCCCGTAGACCCAACCGCGGTAGCGGCCGAGCCAGTCCTCGTTCACCTGCCGACGAGTGGTCGGCACCCGCGTCGCATCGAGCAGCGCGCCGATGAGAGCAAGTGCGGCAACGATCACCGCGTCGACCACTGCGGTGCGCGACGGGATCAAGGATCCGAGCGCGCCACACAGCGCGCCGAGCGCGGTGCCACCGGCGATCGCGCCGATGACGAACGCGCTCGCAGTGACGGCGAATCGGTTGTGCCGTCCCCGTTCACCGAACGGGGTGATGCTCGAGAGCATCGACGCTCCTCACGGTGACCATGTCGAACGAGTGGCGCCGATGACGGCCGACGCCACGCCCGCCCACACGACGAGCGGCGTCACTCGTCACGGTCCGGGTAGAGGCTCGGGTGACCAGGTTCGATGCCGGCGGACTTCAGTTCGGCGTCGACCCGTGACGGACGGTCCTGCGCTCGGCCGGTGCCGTCCGCCAGTGCTTGGTCCATCAGGTCACGGACTTGATCCCACGTCGCGGCGGCCCCTTCGCCGGTGACCTCGCCCGTCGGGCCGTCGACCAGCACGAAGTACGGCGCGCCGGGGATGTGGTACTCCCGCCACGCGTCGCTCGACAGCACGGTGTGGACGGTGCCCGGCGCCAGCTTGCGGACCGTCGACGGGCTCTCGGCTTCGGCGCCCTTCGTGATCACGATCAGCCGCGCGCCGCCGGGCAACGACAAGCGACGATCGCCGAATGCATCCCAGAACCCGCGGCAGGTGAGGCATGTGCTGGACAGGAACGCGAGCAACGTGCGATGCGATACCCCCGCCACTGCGAGCGTGACGGGCGCGCCGGCGGCGTCCACGCCGGTGATCTCGAGCGCGGGCGCGCCCTGGCCCCGCTCGACCGCGGTGAGTCCGGTAGGGCTCGGCACTGATCCCGCCACTGCGCCCGGCACTGCTCCGGCGCCAGAATTCGGCTGCGTGGCATCGGGATCGAGGCTGACGCCGAGCGACTGGAGCTCGCGCAGGATCTCCGCGTGGCTGCGCAGCAAACCGGCGACCAGCAAGGTCAGCAGCGCAACTGCAACCGCGAGGATCGACACGAGCGCAACCATCAGCGCGTTACGACAGCCCGCCGAGGCTGAACCAGTTCGACCACGCGCCGTTCGTGTCTTGGTAGATCTCCCACGTCGCGCCGTCGAGACCGCGGGCGACCACGAGGATGCGTCCGTCCGCCGCCACCATCGCGTCCGGCCCTGACGTGAGCCCGCCCCCGAGGGAGAACCAGTTCTCGGAGTCGCGCTTGGCCCACAGCGCGCCGTCGGTGCCCCGCACGAACACCCACTGGTGGCCCTTGTTGTCGACGGTGATTGCAGGTGCAGATGGCACGTCTTCCTCCGGTGGGGGCTCGTGAAGGCAGGGC
>DASXPN010000063.1:0-69775 GCA_036493595.1 Acidimicrobiales bacterium
AGGACAGGGCAGACGTTGCCTGTCGCGCGTCAGATGCCGTCGAGCAGGTCCGTCACGAGCGCCGCGATCGGGCTGCGCTCCGAACGCGTGAGCGTCACGTGTCCGAACAACGGATGGCCGCGCAGCGCGTCGATCACCGACACGATGCCGTCATGACGGCCGACCCGCAGGTTGTCGCGCTGCGCGATGTCGTGGGTGAGTACGACCCGGCTGCCGTCACCCAGCCTCGACAGCGCGGTGAGCAGCACACCGCGTTCGAGGTTCTGTGCTTCGTCGATGATCACGAAGGTGTCGGTGAGGCTGCGCCCTCGGATGTGAGTCAACGGGAGCACTTCGAGCATCGTGCGGGAGAAGACCTCTTCGATCACCTCGCGACCGACGATGGACTCGAGCGCGTCCGTGACCGCGGCCGCCCACGGCGCCATCTTCTCGGCTTCGGTTCCGGGCAGGAAGCCGAGGTCCTGGCCGCCCACGGCGTAGATCGGCCGGAACACCAACACGCGCTTGTGCGTGCGCTGCTCGAGCACCGCGTCCAGCCCCGCCGCTAGTGCGATCACGCTCTTCCCCGTGCCCGCTGAGCCGCCCACCGACACGATGCCGACACTCTGGTCCGCCAGCAGGTCGATGGCGATGCGCTGCTCCGCAGAACGCCCGTGCAGATCGAACAACGTGCGATCACCGCGCACGAGATGCACGCGCTTGTCGTCGCGCACCCGACCGAGCGCCGACTGCGACCCAGCCGAGCCGGCGACCAACGCGACGCCGGTGTTGCAGGGCAGGTCACGCGCTTCGAGCAGATCCACGGCGCGCTCGGCGAACAACTCGTCGATGGTGTCGCGATCGACGTCGAGCTCGACGAAGCCGCTCCAACTCGGATCGGTCGCGAGCTCGTTGCGGTACTCGTCCGCATGCAGACCGACGATGCTCGCCTTCAACCGCAACGGCAGATCCTTCGTGACGACGGTGACGTCGTGGCCCTCGTCGGCCAGGTTCTTCGCGACGGCGAGAATGCGATGGTCGTTGTTGTCGGAGGTGAGCGCGGCCGGCAACGCGGACGTGTCCTGATGATTGAGCTCGACTCGTAGCGTGCCGCCCGACTCGTTGGCCGCTTGCACTTCGGTGAGCGCGCCGGCGCGCCGGAACCGTTCGAGCGTGCGCAGCGCCTGGCGCGCCGCCCAACCCAGCTCGGGATGATCTCGTTTCGCCTCGAGCTCACCGATCACGACGATCGGCAGCACGACTTCGTGCTCGGCGAAACGCACGAGGGAGCGCGGATCGGCGAGAAGCACGGAGGTGTCGAGGACGTACGTGCGCCGGGACTGGGCGCGCGCGGCGGACGGTTCGGTCACGGCCACCCCACCAGGGTCAGGCTGCACGCACCGCGGTCAGAGCGCCGGTGGTTCCAGTGCAGCGACGAGTCACTGCGGCACATCAAACCGCCCGCGCCCGCACCGGTGGTGGATGGTGCGACGGATATGCGAGACACCTCCTTCGACCTGGGGGATAGTGGTCGCTTGCCCTGCCTCTTCTGCGAGATCGTGGCCGGTGAGCGGCCTGCGCACGTCGTGCTCGACGACGGTGACGTGTTCGCCTTCCTCGACATCCGGCCCCTGTTCCCGGGTCACACGTTGCTCGTGCCCAAGGCGCACTACGAGACGCTGGCTGACCTTCCCACCGATCTACTGGCGCCATTGTTCGGCGCCGCCCAGCGCTTGGCGGACGTGATGGAGCGCGGCCTCGGCGCCGCGGGCTCGTTCGTCGCCATCAACAACCGTGTCAGCCAGAGCGTCGCCCACCTTCATGTGCACGTGGTGCCGCGCAACCGCAAGGACGGACTCCGTGGCTTCTTCTGGCCGCGCACGAAGTACGCCTCCGACGATGAAGCGGCGGCGATGGCGCAGCGCCTGCGCGACGCGCTCAGTCAGGTTCGACGATGACGGCGTCGCCGGGGCGGATGACGCCGTCGCGCACGACACCCGCATAGACGCGACTCACGCCCGGCTCACGGTCGTGGCTCATGCGCCCGAAGTCACCGTCGCGAAACCACCCCGCGTTCTGCGAGCACGGCTCGGCGTACGCCGACACCTCGGCCAACACGTCACCGAGTGCGACGCGTACTCCCGGTCGCACCACCGACCAATCGATGCCCGACACTGTGACGTTCTCGCCCGCGTAACCGGCCGCGATCGGATGTCCTTCGGCCCGCAAGCGGTCGATCACGTCGCTCGACCACAGGCACAGTGCCTGCCACACGCGGCCGTGATGTCGCCGCGTCGCCTGGCGGTCACCATCGACACCGCGGTAACGGACCACCGCTTCGTCGATCGGGTGCTTGGGCACACCTCCCGGCGAGACGAACAACCCGTACACCGTTCCCTGTGACCGCGGTGCGCCGACTCCGAGCGCGTGCAGGCCACGGCCGAGGTCACTCAAGTGATGGCTGGCATCGTGCACCGCGTGGCGTACGACCCATTCGGAGTCGATGGTGTCACCACCCAACACGGACGTGCGCGCCCATTGGCCGGGCGTGAGATGCGCGACCGTGTCGTCCATCCGAAGGGCATTGGCCTCGAGCCGCCCGACCGCTTGGGCGAATGTCGTCGCCGGCGGGGGGTCGTCGGGTGCGGCGTCGGTCGGATGCGGCACCTCGATCGGGTCGAGGTCCCGGGTGGTCATCAGGTGCAGGAAGTGGCCGACCGTCCCGATGACGTCGCCTGCGTGCACCGCGTACTCCGTGGGCGACCACACCGTCGGCGCCGGCCGGCACGCCAGCACGGCCTCGTCGACACCGTCGGCCGCCCAGCGCCAACGCGTCGCCATCGTGCGCAACGACTTGCGGGCGTCGATGCGACTGTACGCGCTGCCGTCGAAGCGGCAGTCCTCACACAGTTCGATCGTCAACAGCGGTTCGTTCGTCAACGGCTCGTGTGTCAGCGGCTCGTGTGTCAGCCGTTGCACGTACGTCAACCGTCGTTCGTGCGTCGACGGCCTTCTTCAGCTCCTCGAGCGCCTCGCCCAAGCCATCCGCGATCGACCACACGTCGTCGATCAGGTCCGAGCATGCGACCAAGCCGAAGTCGAGGCTGTCCATGTAGCTCATCAGCGTGATGTTGAGGCCGCCGCCGTCGAAGATCGGTCCCATCGGGTAGTGCGCGACCATCCGGGCGCCGGTCGAGTACAGCGGGAACGGCGGGCCGGGAATGTTCGAGATCGTGACGTTGAACAGCGGGCGGTGCCGGTCCGCCATGCGGGTGCGTGAATACATCCGCGCGGCGCGGCCCATCAGCGCGGGTGCGGCGAACTCGACCCAGTCCGTGAGTGCCTCGGCGCCGATGACGTTGACCTGCTCCTTGGCCTGCTTCGTGCCGGCGTTGATCTTCAAAACCCGCTCGACCGGATCGTCGACGTCGGTCGCCAGCGAACACAGCATCGACGACACCTGATTGCCGTTGGTGCCCTTCTGGTCCTCGGTGCGAACCGACACCGGTACCATCGCGACGAGCGGCTCCTCCGGATGCTCACCCTGACGGTCGAGGTAATTGCGCAGGGCGCCGGCGCACAGCCCGAGCACGACATCGTTGACCGAGACGCCGAGTGCGTTCTTGACCATCTTCACGTCGGGAAGTGAGACCGAGGTGAACGCGAAGTCGCGGTGTGACGTGAGTGACGAGTTGAACGACGTACGCGGTGCGTTGAAGAGCCCGGGCGGCGGCTCCACGTCGGGTTGGCGGTTGCGCTGGCGCACGCGCAACGTCGACTCGACCGTGCGCCGTGCCGTCTTCACCAATCGAACCGGCGACCGCGCGATGGACGATCCCGCGTAGCCGAGGAGCTCGATGTCGGTCGGCACGCGGTCCGGCTTCCATTCGACCTCGGGCGGTGTCGGCTCGTCCTCAGGGCTGAGCTGGAGCATCGCGACGGTGATCTCGTTGCCGGACACGCCGTCGATGGCGGCATGGTGCACCTTCGTGAGCACCGCGACGTTGCCGCCTTCGAGACCTTCGATGATCCAGCACTCCCAGAGGGGACGGGTGCGGTCGAGCTGCATTTGCACGAGATCGGCGGCGAGCGCGGCGAGCTCGCGCTGGCCACCCGGAGGCGGGACGGCGATGTGATGCAAGTGGTTGTCGAGATCGAAGTCCGGGTCCTCGATCCAGAGCGGATGGTGGATGCCGAGCGGGATCTCGGCCAGCCGCCGCCGGAACGGCGCGGCGAGGTGAAGGCGGGATTCGTAGAACGCTCGCACATCGTCCATCGAGAAGCCGTCGGGAATCGTCGACGGATCGAGGACCATCAAGCCGGCAACGTGCATGTACGCGCTTGGGGTCTCCATGTACAGGAACGTGGCATCGAGTCCGCTGAGTCGCTGCATGGTCGGAGTCTCTACCCCCTTCGCCGGGCCGCGCCATTGCGGCTCACAAATTGATTTCGAGCCGCAGTCCTCGTGCGTCTCGCGAGCCGTCACCGAGACGCTCCGCGGTCGCAGAGGCCACGCGGCGAGCGGTGACGGTGAGCGCGAACGCGTCGAGCACGTCGTCCACGGCGGCGCCGGGGCGAGGCTCAGCGAGCCGATCGACGACGTCCGGATGGATCGCGGCGATGGCTGCCAACCGCGCCGCCCGTCCCGCCGGCGCGCGCTTGGGCTCTGCACACGGTGCGCCGAGCAGCAAGGCGAAGCAGAGCTCCGGGCTGGCCTCGACGATGCGGCGACGACTCCGCGTGGTCACGTGCGCGTCGAGCTCGCGGATCTTCGGGATCAAGTTGAATGCCTGATGACTCACACCGCGCCCGTCGATGCGGCGACCCATCGCGTTCGCCTCGGCATGACTCGAGGCGGCGAGCATCGCGCGTAGCGGAGCGGGGAAGACCGATGCGCGTCGCGGTCCGAGCAGACGGCGCGCCGCGGTGTCACAGGCGCGCGGTCCCGAGTCGGACAGCCCGATCGGCATGTCGACCGCAATCACGCTCGGGCGCAGCGCGAGCACATCCGCGAACGACGCGACCACATGCAACTCGCTCGGACCGCCGCCCTCCTCCGGTACGAGCGCGACGACCCAGCCGGCGCGGCAGCCGTCGACCCCGGCTACTCGGCGCCGAAGAGCGGCAGGCACGGGTCGAGGCCGTCGATCGTGATGTCGTCGCGCCGGTGCGTTGCCCATCGCTCCCGGCTGAGCACGAAGTACTGCATGCGGTCGGGTTGCCCGCGGCGCAGCTCGGTCGCCCAACCGTTCGGTTCGTAGCCGAGCGCGCGCGTGACGCCTTGCGAGCTGGCGTTGTCGTGCCATGCCGACGTCATCGCGTACTCGGCGCCGAGACCCGCGAACGCGAGGTGCAGGATGGCGGCGCGCATCTCCTTGCCGATGCCCTGGCCCTGGCGCGACATCGTCAGCCACGAACCCGTCTTCACCGTGCGCGCCGCCGGGAAGTCCTTCGCCATCACGTCCTGCATGCCGACGACCTCGCCGTCGACGACAGTCGCCATCGGGCAGCTCCAACTCGCCGGATCCAAGCTCCCGCGCAGGCGCCAGAAGTGCTGCAGCGAACCGCGCGGACGGAACGCCGGCTCCGCGTCAGTCCACGGCTCGGTGAAGGGCATGGTGCTCGGATCGTGGATCGGTGCCAGCGCGAGCTCGGCCAGCGCGAGCGCGAGGTCGTCGTCCGGGTAACGCAGCTCGAGCCGCGGCGTACGCACGGCGAGGTCGAAGAGCGGCCAGTGCGGAGTGCGCATGCGTGTTGTTACCGCTCGATGGTGAACGCGGGCACGCCCTTTTCCACGACGAGCGTCCCGGGCATGCCCAAGACGTCGAGCTCGTCCTGGCCGTCGAGGCCGCCGGCGGTCGTGCGAATCGACACGACTTCACCCTTGTGCGCGCCGGTGAGGATGGTCAGATCGAGCGCGAGTCCGTCGCCGTGCGAGGTGGCGTCGACCACCATCGCGTCGTAGCGGCCGTCGTCGAGCACGTTCGGTTCGGAGCCGTCCACGGCGACCATCCTTGCTTTCGCCGGACGGGCGCGCTCAGATACACGGTCCCCCAATACACGACCAACCCACCAGGAGGTGGCGGTGGCAGCAATTACGAAGGCGGATCTCCTCGATCGCGTCGCGGGCGAGGCAGGCGTCACGAAGGCCGATGCCGAGCGCGTGCTCGACTCGTTCTTCGGGACGGTCGTGAGCTCGGCGAAGGCGGGTGAGGAAGTGGCGTGGCCTGGCTTCGGCAAGTTCGGTGTCAGCCAGCGCGCCGCTCGCACCGGCCGCAATCCGCAGACGGGCGCGACGATCGACATCGCCGCGTCGACGGCCATGAAGTTCTCGGCTTCGTCGACGCTGAAGACGGAGCTGAACACGAAGGCCAAGAAGGCGGCAGGCAAGAAGCGCTGATCCGGCACTGACTCGGCGCAGCGCGGATCGTTACACGTTCCGGCAACTTGTCATGCAAGCGTGTCGCGACTGCAACGACTCGTGATGTGACTTCCGTGGGGTTCGCAGGTCGAATGCAATCGACAGCAGACCAACGAACCCCATGGAGGTTCCCATGTATGACTTCGCTGTCGTTGCCTTGCTCGCTCTCGCAGTGGTCAAGGTCGTCGACTTCCTGTGTGACTCCGTCGGACAGCTCGAGCGAATGCGCTCGGTCCTCACGTTCCTGGGCGGCCTCGGGGCGGTGTGGGCCTTGGACTACTCGTTGTTCGACCAGTACGGCATCGCCGTACGCAGCCATGCGTCGGGCGTGTGGATGACGGGCTTCATCGTGTGCGGCGCAACTGTCGCGTGGCGCGCGCTGTTCGCCTATCTGACCCACGACCGTGCGGCCGGCGACGAGACGCTCGGCATGCACACCGGTCTGCGCAAGGCGGCATGAGTCCGCGTGACTCGCTGAGTCGCTGACTCCGCTCCTACTCCGACTGCGGCGCGCGAGGCTGTTGCATGCCTCGCGCGCTGCAGAAATTCCTCACGTGGTTGCACACTGCAACCTTCCGCTTGGCCAACGGCAAGTTCGTCGGACGGTTCCGCAACGCCAAGTTCCTGTTGCTGCACACGACGGGCCGTAAGTCAGGCAAGCAACGCGTCACGCCGTTGAACTACTGCACCGACGGTGTCGACTTCGTGGTCATCGCGTCGAACGGCGGTGCGAAGAAGCATCCCGACTGGTACCTCAACCTCGAAGCGAACCCGAAGGTCGAGGTCGAGCTGGGCGATCGTCGCGTGCCGGCCGTCGCCGAGATCGCGACCGGCCCCGAGCGCGATCGCGTGTGGCGCATCGCCACGTCGAGCTGGCGCTTCTACGACTCGTACCAGCGCCGCACCGAGCGCGACATCCCCGTCGTCGTGCTGCGCCCGGTGGCGGACTGACCGATCTCCAGCGTGCTCAGCGAGGTCATCACTCGAGGATCGTGCCACCTCGCATGTCAAAGTGCACGCCTAGCCTGCGTCGCATGACCGGCGCGGGAGATTCGAGGATCCGAGTGTTCGACGACGCTGGTTCGGCGCGCATGCTGGAGGCATTCGAACAGCGCTATACGACCAGGTATCCCGTCGACACGGAAGCGGGACAGAAGGTCGCACACGCCGAGATCCATGAACGCCAGTTCTGGTTCCGTGAGCGGTACGTGCCCTGGCTGGACAGCGTCGTGTCGCTTCGGGGCGCGCGTGTGCTCGAGATCGGCTCGGGCAACGGCTCGTCCACGGTGGCGCTTGCCGAGGCGGGTGCGGTCATCGATGCCCTCGATGTCGACGCGGACGGATTGATGATGGCGGTGCCGCGAGCGGAACTGTGTGGCGTTCGCCACCAGATCCAGTTCCAGGTCGGCGACGCGGCCGATGTCGCCGAGCTGTTCCCGGCGAAGAGCCACGACGTGATCGCCTATCTCGCTGCACTCGAACACATGACGTTCGCCGAGCGGACGACATCGCTGCAGCAGGCGTGGACGATGCTCGGGCCCGGAGGCATCTTGGTCATCGCTGACACGCCCAACCGGCTGTGGTACTTCGATGATCACACGAGCTTCGACAACTACTTCCACTGGTTGCCGGACGACGTCGCTCTGAGTTATGTGCGGATCGCTCCGAGACGGGACTTCGGCGGCGACTTCGAGGCGTCGGACGCTGCTCTGCGACTGACCAGATGGGGCCGTGGCATCAGCTATCACGATCTCATGATCGCGATCGGGGAGGATGTGTTGCAGTTGTACGTGTCGGGCGAGTGGGACTTCCGCAGGCAACGCGACCCCGACTTTGCCACGTGGTGGTCGGGGACGACCCAGGGCAGATATCAAGCTCTGCTGCGCGAGATCTCGCCCGAGGTGCCTTCCGGGTTCCTGGAGCCGGAGCTGGCGGTGTGCCTCCGCAAGCCGGCGTGACGCGCCGGCGGGCCGGTCAGCCGAGCTTGTCGTGGAGGAAGGACGTCACCTTCGGCCAGACGTCGGCGATGAGCTTCTCGTCCGTGTTGCCGAGCGCGTTGTGTGGCGCCATGAACGCGTGGCCGCTGCCGGGGTAGACGGTGAGCGTCACGTCCTTGCCCATGCCCTGGAGCTTGGCTTCGAGCGCCTTGGCCGCGTCGGGTCCGAAGAAGTCGTCGTGTTCGGCCATGTGCCCCTGAACCGATGCCTCGAGCTTCGACCAGTCGGGCTCCATGTCGCCTTGCGGGAACCCGTAGAAGGGGACGGCGGCCTTCACCTTGTCGGGACGGTTGGCGGCCAGGATGAACGTGAGCATCCCGCCCATGCAGAACCCGACGACGCCGATGCCGTCACCGGTGACCGCATCGTGGCCGGCGAGGTAGTCGACCGCGCCACTCATGTCGCGCCCGGCGCGATCGGGCGGCATGCTCTGCATCAGCGACGCGGCCTTGTCCATCTCGTCGTGGCCCGCGAGCTCGCCGTGGTACAGGTCGGGTGCCAGCGCGACAAAGCCGGCTTCCGCCAGCCGGTCGGCCATCTGCTTGATGCCGGAGTCGAGGCCCCACCATTCCTGCACCACGATCACGCCGGGACCGGAGCCTCTGCTCGGCGTGGCCAAGTAGCCCGATGCGGTGTTGCCGTTGCTCGGAAATTCGACGGTCTCAGCCATGCGCGGAACCTAACGCGATGATGCGCGCTTCGCCGCGGCCGCCGCAGCCGCGTTGTGCTCCGCTTCCTCGAGCCGTTCGTCGATGCGGTCGGCTGGTGACTCGCCGGAGTCGGTGTCGTTGTAGGTCCAGTCGGGCTGCTTGCGCAGTTGGCGTTGGTCGATCTGCACGCGCTCGCCGGGCAGGTCGATGATCTCGGCGATCGGCAGGACGTCCGCGGGATCGGCGATGCCGCGCGCATGCGCGTGGAAGCTGTCCGGGAATCGCTCGAGGATGCTGCCCACGACGGTTTGGTGTTGCTGCGCGAGGAAGCAACGCGCGCCGCGGATCACCGTGTTGAGCTTGTGCTTCGCCACATCGAGATCGTGCTCGCCGCCCTCGGACCGCCGCAGCCGGTCGAGGGCGGCGGCGATGGCCTTGCCGTCGTCCTTACACGGCTGGCACTGACCACACGACTCGACCGAAAGGAACCTCGACACCCCGTGCGCGGCTGCGACCCAGTCGGTGCGATCGTCGAACACGAGGAAGCCGGCCGATCCGAGCCCGGCGCCGGCGGACGCCATGTCCTCATAGGTCAGGGGAGTGTCGAGCTGCGCGCCGGTGAGCAAGGCGTTCGATACACCGGACAGTGCCGCGGTGATCTCGCGACCGCCCCGCGCACCACCGCCGATGAGCTCGATCGCCTCGCGCAGCGGAGTGCCCATCGCGACCTCCTTCACGCCGTCACGCTGCAGCGCCCCGCTCACGGTCACGACGATCGTGCCGGGGGAGCGCTCGGTACCGACGAACCGGAACCAGTCCGCCCCGTGCGCGACGATGCCCGGGAGGTTCGACACGGTCTCGAGGTTGTTCACCAGGGTCGGCGGCAGCTCGCCCTCGCCTTCGGCCGGCGACAGCTCGAGGTCGCTCGCGGTCGACGCGCCGTCACCGATCTCGTCGATGCCGTGGCGCCACGGCGGCGCGACCCGCGGGAACGGCTGGCGCCCGTCGATCACCTCGAGCAGCGCGGTCTCCTCGCCGTACAAGTACGCGTCGGGACCGAGTTCCACGTCGATGCTGATGCCGTCGCTCCAGCCCGCGTTCACGATCTCGTCGATCGCCTTGCGCAATCGAGTCAGCTCGCGCTCGAACGAAGCCTTCAGGCCGAAGATGATCCAGTCGGACCCGACGGCCGACGCCGCGATCAACGCACCCTCGACCGCTTGATACGGGTTGTGTCGCAGCAGCGTGCGGTCCTTGAAGGTGCCCGGCTCACCCTCGGCCGCGTTGACCACGACCGGCGTCGGCAGCTCGGGCGACCGGTGCTCGAGCACCGTGCGCCACTTCATCCCCGTCGGGAACCCGGCGCCGCCGCGGCCGCGCAGGCCTGACGCCTCGACCTGTACGACGAGTGCCTCGGGACCCATGTCGCGGGCGGCGGACAATCCCTTGCCGCCACCACGGGCGATCCAACCTTCGAGGGTCTCGACGGGCTCGCCCGCGAGCAGACGGAGATGTTCGCTCATTGCCCCTGACTCTTCCCTTTGGGGCGGGTGGGGACACACCGTCGGGCGCGCCCGATCCCCGCACATTCGGCTGAAGGCTCCCACCGATCATCGTCGAACCGAGCGCGCCTGTCATGTGAGTGGCGCAGGCTCGTGCTGGTGTATCCGTGTTCGGTGTCTGTGTGCTGGACGCCGCGTTCTGTGTTCTGGGTCGACCGAGCCACGGACCACGTGGCTGCGTCGACCCAGATCCGGCCGTGCGTCCTTCTGTGTCGACTCGCCGACGGCCACATGTGGCTAAGTCGACAATGTGCGGGATCGGGCAGCGCGCAGGGCCGGGGGTGGCGGGCGGCGCCGGCCGGAGGGGCGGGACGGTGGCGCCGGGGGTTAGACGGTGGCGCCGGGGGTTAGAGGTCGTCGATGCGTTTGAAGGCTTCGGCGTAGGCGACGCCGACCTGGCGTCCGAACTCGGCCATGCGGTCGAGCTCGTGGCGGCGGAAGCGGTCCCGTTGCTGCGTCTCGTCGACCGAACCGACTTCGATGTGCAGGGTCGAGCGGAGTTGCGACTCGTGCTCGTACAACGCGGTCAGCTTGGCGTCGACGTAGGGCGTGACGTCCTCGAAGTGATCGACGTCGCCGGCCTCGAACAGCAGCAAGGTCGACGGACGCCAGTGGGCGATGCCGAGGTCGGGGTAGAAGTGCGGGTCGCGCGCGGCGACGACACCGTCGATGGTGAGGAACCCGGCATGGCGATGATCGGGATGTAGCCGGTACCGCCGCCAGGGATCGTGGCCGAGCACGACTTCGGGTTGGAAGCGGCGGATCCACGTCGCCACCTCTCGCCGCAATGCGAGATCCGACGACAGCTCACCGTCGACCGCACCGAGGAACGCGACGTCGCCGGTCGCGCCCAACGCCTTGGCGGCGGCGCGCTGTTCTTCCTGCCGAGTGACGACGAGCGCGGCCACGTCATCGGATGCATCCCACGATCCCTTCGAACCATCGGTGCAAACCAGATGGTTGACGACACATCCCGCGGCCGACCACTTCGCCAACGTGGCGCCGCAGCCGAACTCGACATCGTCGGGATGGGCCGCGATCGCCAGCGCGCGTGCCGGCACCGGGAGGTTCAGCTGCACGGCTCGATCGACTGGGGGAACTCGAGATCTGCGGGTACGTCGACGTCCCAGCCGAGCCGCGGATCTCGCAGCACTCGATACGGCAGCCTCAGGCGATCGGCCTCGGCGCGGTGGCGCTCGAACGATCCGGGTCCGTACGAGAACGTGAAGCCGAGCCGAGTGGGGACGCACACCACGTTGGTGCCGTCGTCGCGGCGGTCCGGCACGAAGGTGACGCCGGCGAACCCGGCCAGCCGGGCCAAGTCGTCGGCGAGCGGCAGGTCGGCGTGGGCCACGATCACTTCGACCGCACGCGATTCGTCGGTCAACTGCGTCACCCCGTCGCTGACCGCCGCGTTCAGGCCGAGGCCCGGACGCCAGATGACCTCGGCACCGCGCGCCTCGGCGAACGAGGCGACGTCGATGTCGTCGCACACCACCGACACCGGCAGCGGTCCGGCCGCGGCGAGCACGCGGTCCGCCATGCGCCGCGCCAGCGCGGCGCGCTCTGAGGGCGGCAGCGCGCCCGCCAGCCGCACCTTGGCGTTGCGGAACGACTTGATCGGCACGAGGACATGGGTCCCGGGCATCGCCGGCGAGTCTACGAGCGGACGCCCGCGGCCCACCCCGACCCAACATTCGCCAGGCGCGGGCAACGCGTAGCCTCGCCGCATGACCATCCGTGTGTCGGTGATCGGGGCAGGGTCGTGGGGCACGACCGTCGCTCACCTCGCTGCGCACAACGAGCCGACGATGCTGTGGGCGCGCCGCAAGGAGCTCGCCGACCAGATCAACGACGAGCACGAGAACGGCGACTACCTGTCCGGCTATCGCCTCGACGCCAACCTGCGAGCCACGAGCTCACTCGAGGAGGCAGTGCACGAGGCGGACGTGCTCGTGATGGGGGTCCCGTCGCACGGGTTCCGCGAAGCGATCGAGCAAGTGGCGACCTGCCTGCGGCCATGGGTCCCGGTCGTCAGCCTCACCAAGGGGCTCGAGCAGGGCACTCGCCTGCGCATGAGCGAGGTCGTGCACGACGTGATGCCCGGCCATCCGGTCGCCGTCCTCACCGGACCGAACCTGGCCAAGGAGATCCTCGCCGGCCAGGCCGCGGCCGCGGTCGTCGCCATGGCGGACGACTTCATCGGCGCCGCGATGCAAGGCATCTTCTCGAGCAATCTGTTCCGCGTTTACGCCAATCGCGACGTGGTCGGGTCCGAGCTCGGTGGTGTCATGAAGAACGTCATCGCGATCGCGTCCGGTATGGCGGACGGTGTGGGTGCCGGCGACAACACGCGCGCCGCGGTGATGACCCGCGGGCTGGCGGAGATGACCCGTCTCGGCGTGGCGATGGGCGGCGACCCGATGACGTTCGCCGGACTGGCCGGGATGGGCGATCTGCTCGCCACGTGCATCAGTCCCCAGTCGAGAAATCGTTACGTCGGTGAGCAGTTGGGGAAGGGTCGCAAGATCGACGACATCATCACCGAGATGAACCAGGTGGCCGAGGGCGTGAAGAGCTGCCGTACCGTGCTCGAGCTGGCCGAGAGCGTCGGCGTCGAGATGCCGATCGTGACCGAGGTCGTCGGCGTCGTGCACGGTGGCCGCACCGCCAACGACGCGTACCGCGGGCTCATCAGCCGCACCCCCGCTCGCCACGAACACAACCCGGGCTGACGCGTGAGCCGTCTGCGGACGTGGGCGTTGCGGCGCGCCATGGGTCGGTTGCGCATCGACGACGACATCGTCCGCCACCTCACGACGTTCCAACGTCTCGGCGAGACGTTCGAGGTCGAGTCACCGGGTGAGCTGCTGCCCATCGGTGCGCGCACGGTGTTCCGCGCCCTTCGCACACGGGCCGCCGCGCAGATCGGTCCGGACTGGGTCTGGCCGTACTGGCTCGAGCGCCAGCTCGATCCGACCTCGCCCGCGTTCACGCCGCGCGGCCACTTGCCGTTCCTCACCAACGTGACCGCTCGCAACTGGACCCTTGTCGGCAACGTCGCCTCACCGTGGGAGGCGATCGTCGATCCCCGCGGGCTCGTGACGACCTGGTTCGACGGATGGTCGCTCGACTGGTGGATCGGCGCCGAGGACGGTTGGCACGTCCCCTCGCGCGAACCGCGGTCGCGCGTGCGCCAACGACTCATCGGTGCGTCGCCGGTCGTCGAGACGTCCGTGCGGGTGCCGGGTGGCTTCGCCGTCCATCGTGCGTACGCGTGCCTCGCGGGGCCGGCCGGCCGCGACGAATCCGAGATCGTCGTCGTCGAGGTCGAGAACCGGAGCCCGGTTCCGTTCGCCGTCGCGCTCGCGGTCCGTCCGTACAACCCCGAGGGGCTCGCCGTCATCGAGCGCATCGGGCTCCACGAAGGCACGACCGTGACGGTCGACGGACGGGTCGCGATGTTGCTGCCGAAGCGGCCCGCGCAAGTGGCGGCGTCGACGTTCCACGCGGGGGACAGCGCGCTGACCGTGCTGGCCGACGGTGCCAAGCCGGGCAACATCCCGAGCGATCTGCGCGACGAAGCGGGTATGGCGCAGGCCGCGTTCGTCTATCCACTTCCGCACACGGCGACGTTGCGTGTCGCGCTACCCATGGTGCCGCCGCGCCGGACCCGCCGCAGCTCCTTGACCCGCCGGCGCGTCGAGCAGGCGCCGTCGTTTCCGCCGGTCATCCCGTCGGCAGAGCAAGTGGCGAGAGGGTGGGCCGCGCAGACTCGCCAAGGGATGCAACTGGTGCTGCCCGACCCGAAGTTGCAAGAAGCGGTCGACGCCAACCGCCGCTTCCTGCTGGCGCTGCACGACGGGCCCGACATCACGCCAGGGCCGAGCACCTATCACCGGTTCTGGTTCCGCGATGCAGCATTTCTCTTGGCCGCGCTGGATCGGTATGGCTTCTCGTCCCAGGTGGCCGAGGTCTTGCGGTCCTACCCCGAGCGCCAACGGGTTGACGGGTTCTTCCTCAGCCAGCCTCACGAGTGGGACTCGAACGGTTGCGCGATGTGGTCGATCGCCGAGCACTGGCGACTCACGCGCGACATGGAGCTCGTCGAGTCGATGCTGCCGTCACTGGCGAAGGGCGTGCAATGGGTCGAGCGCAAGCGGCGCACGAAGCGACGTCGCGGTCCGGAGTTGCACGGTCTGTTGCCGGCCGGCGTGTCGGCCGAGCACTTGGGTCCGTTCGACTACTTCTACTGGGACGACTTCTGGTGCACCGCGGGCATGCGCTCCGCCGCGGAACTGGTCGCCGCTGCCGGCCAGCCCGAGGCCGCAGCCGCGATGCGCCGTCACGCCGACTCGCTGTGGTCGGACATCGCCGCGTCACTCGGCCTCGTCGCCCGCCGCCTCGGCACCGACGTGATCCCTGCCGGCCCGACCCGACGCGTCGACGCCGGTGTGATCGGCTCGCTCGTCGCCTGCGAACCCCTCGGACTCCTCCCGCCCACCGACCACCGGATCGTCGCCACCCTCGACGCGGTGCGCGACCGGTTCAGCCTCGGCGACGCGTTCTTCCAAGCCATCAGCCACACCGGCCTCGGCACTTACCTGACAATGCAGGTCGCCGCGGTCGAGCTCGCCGGTGGCGACCGTCGCGCGCTCGACCGCCTGAGCTGGCTCATGAGCGCGGCGACACCGACGTGGACGTGGCCCGAGGCGATCCACCCGCAGCTGGAAGGTGGCTGCATGGGCGACGGTCATCACGGTTGGGCCGCCGCCGACTTCTTGTCCTTCGTGCGCAACCTGCTCGTGCGCGAGGTGCACGGACGCGACGTGCACGGCCGCGGCAGCGAGCTCGCGCTGTGCTCGATGCTGCCCGACGATTGGCTCGGTCAGGGTTTCGAGGTGCACGACGCGCCGACCCACTTCGGGACGATGTCGTACGCCGTGCGCTGGCACGGCGCCCGGCCCGCGCTGTTGTGGGAGCTGGCGCCGCACGCGGATGTCGATGCCGTGCGGCTGACCGCGCCGGGGCTCGACCCGGCCTGGTCGACCACCGAGCTGACCGGCGAGACCTTGCTCGCCGCGCCCGAGCGTGGCGCGATGTCAGGATGATGTCCCGATGACGCCCGGCCCGACGACGCCCGGGCCGACGACGCCCGGCCCGACAACGCTACGCGAGCTGCTCGAAGCAGCCGGAGTGGCGGCCGATGAGATCGACACCGCTGAAGCGGACGGCACCCTCGGCCTCCTCGCCATCGACCGGCTGATCCTCGCCGGCGAGACCCCGAAGTACACCCGCGCCGAGGTCGAGGCGCTCACGTCGCTCGGGTCCGACCAGTCCCGCTTCTGGCGGGCCCTGGGTTTCACCGATCCCGGCCCGGACGAGCGGGTGTTCAGCGACATCGACGTCGAGATGCTCGAGCGCGTCGACCAGATGCTGCGGCTACGACTCGTCGACAAAGACGTCGCGCTGCAGATGGCTCGTGTCATCGGTCAGTCGACCTCGCGCGTCGCGTCAGCGCAGATCGATGCCATCGAGTCCCGCATCGACGAACCCCCGTCCGGTACCGACAGCGAGCCCGCGGTGATGCGAGCCCAGCTCCTCCTGCCGATGATGCCGCGCATCCTCGAGTACGCCTGGCGGCGACACATGCAGGTCGCGGCGCGGCGGCGGCTCGTGCGCGAAGCAGGCGCGTCCGCCGGCAGCTCGACCGTGACGGTCGGTTTCGCGGACCTCGTCGGTTTCACCGCGCTGTCACAACAGGTCGACGACCACGAGCTCGCCGCCATTGTCGACCGGTTCGAGACGCTGGCGTACGACACCGTCGGTTCGCTCGGTGGGCGGGTCGTGAAGATGATCGGCGACGAGGTGATGTTCGCCATCGACCGCGCGGGTGTCGGCGTCGAGATCGCGCTCTCGCTGGCCGAGGCGTATCACGACGACGAGTCGCTCTCGGATGTGCGGGTCGGCCTGGCGTGCGGGAACGTGCTCGAACGGGAAGGCGATCTGTTCGGTCCCACCGTCAACCTCGCCAGCCGCATCGTGTCCATCGCGTACGCGGGATCAGTGGTGGTGGCGGGTGATGTGCACGATGAGCTGGCTGACGATCCAGGCTTGCGATGGAAGTCATTGCGCACGCGCTACCTGAAGGACATCGGGCGCGTGCAGCTGTGGACGGTGAGGCGGGAGTCGGACGCGTTCGAGCGCGAAGGCCCGCTCGAACGGGCTCGCCGGCGCCGGGGCGCCATCCGCGACAAGGTGGCGGAGGTGATGGACCGGCGATCGGCCGCTCCGGGTGGGAACGGCGATCCAGCGGAGTAGACACGTCGGCATGATTCGTGCCGGCTTGCAGATCCCCAACTTCACCTACCCGGGCGTGGCGCCCGAGCAGCTCTTCGAGAAGGTCGCCGCGGTCGCGGTGGCGGCGGAGGACGCGGGGTTCGACACCGTGATGGTGATGGACCACTTCTACCAACTCCCGCTGCTCGGCCCGCCCGAGCACGAGATGTTCGAGTCCTACACGTTGCTCGCGGCGCTGGCCGCGCGAACCCAACGGGTCCGACTCGGCACGCTCGTCACCGGTGTCACCTATCGGAACCCGGCGATCCTCGCCAAGACCGTTACCGCGCTCGATGTGATCTCTGCCGGCCGAGCGTTCCTCGGCATCGGCGCGGCATGGTTCGAGGAGGAGCACGAAGCGCTCGGCGTGGACTTCCCGCCAGTGAAGGAACGCTTCGAGCGACTCGAGGAGGCGCTGCAGATCTGTCGGGCGATGTTCCGCGGCGAGCGGCCCACGTTCGAGGGCAAGCACTACCGCGTGAAGGACGCCATCAACTCGCCGGCACCGGTACAGCCGGGTGGTCCGCCCATCATGATCGGCGGGTCGGGGGAGAAGAAGACGTTGCGCTTCATGGCGCAGTACGCGGACATGGCGAACTTCACCGCCGGCTTCGACGAGCTACCGCACAAGCTCGAGGTGCTCGCGAAGCATTGTTCGGAGGTGGGTCGAGACATCGACACGATCAACAAGACGTCGCTCGGGTCGCTCCTTCTCGGGTCGACGATGGAAGCGGCGGAGACGAAGCGTTCGACGATGCTGCAAGAGCGCGGCCTGCCGCCCTGGGATCAACTCGACGACGGCCTCAAGCACATGATCGGCACCCGTTTCGTGACGGGCGATCCCGACACGGTGGGCGAGCGGGTGCAGTCACTGCTCGCGCTCGGCATCGACGGCGTCACGTTCAACCTCCCGGCCGACGGCTGCGACACCGACGCCGTCGCCTTCGCCGGCGAGGTCCTCACCAAAGCGCTGGCCTAGGTGTAACCGCCACTGCACGGCTTGAAAGGCCACTGCACGGCGGCACGGCGGAATGTTGGTTCCATTGCGGGGCTATAGCCCCGCAATGGACCCGGAGTTCGGCTTTATACGCTCAGGACTGCCGTCGCGATGCGCCACGGACCGAGCTCGAACGACCCGGCGAACGGTTCGAGAGCGCGACCTCGCAGGTCGACCAGCCAGCCGGACCGGCCGTCGATCGAGACCACGGTGATGTCGCTGCTCGGATTGAACACGCGCACCTCGAGCCGGCCCGCCACTTGTCGCAGCGACGAGACGACGGCGCCGTCGACGTCGAGTGCTTGCCCCTCGGTCGATCGCCGCCCGCCGCGGGCACGCGTCACCGCGAGTGGGTGGAGCAGGTCGTCGACGAGCGCATACGGGTCGGCATCACCGGCGTGCACGAGGTACTGCGCGCGCACGGGGCCTTGGAGCTGCGCGCCGTCGGCGGGGATGATCGGTCCGGCCGGCAGCGGGCGTGTGGTCATCGGTCCCTGTGAGAGCAACGCGGTGCAGCGCGCCAGTGTCAACGCGATTGCATGCGCGCTGCCGTCGCGAATGTCGACGAGCTCGTACTCCATCACGCCGTCATGCGCGATGGTGAGCCCGCCTGCTTGCACGAACCGTTTGGACGGGAACGTCGGCAGCCCGATTTCGGTAGGACCGCCCTCCGCGGTCAGACCGCGTTCGACGATCGCGAACGCGCACTCGGCCCGTGAACGATCAGCCGCCTCAGGCAGCGGGAACCACGCCCGGACGCGCTGGTCGCGGCAACGGTTGTCCCACTCGGTCGTGACACGCACGAATCGTTCGCCGGCATGGAGTTCGAGCGTGGTCGTGACATCGACCGCGACGAGCGGACCGCCGTCGTGCGCCGGCCACTGGTAGCGAGCCATGACACGCAGGTTCGCCCGCAGTGGGCCGCGCTCGCCGATTGTCACCTCGACGCGCTCGGCCCTGTCGACCTCGACGTCGTCCGCCGGGGGACACCAGTTGTACGTGTCGCCAACGTCGCCACTGCGCACGACGCGGCCGAGGCCGCGCAGGCCGTCGAGCAACCACGTGCCGTCGTCCGCCACCGCCACCGCCACGACGCCGTTGCCGATCGAGCGCCCATCGGTGCCGATCGACACCGCGCCCACATCGAGCGGTGCGGGTTCCCACGCCTTCCAGCCGTAGCCGGCAACGTCCGCGGCGTGTACCAGGAGCTTCTGTGTCGGCTGCATGCGGACGCGGACGCGGACCATGCCGGCCCCCGACGCGGCGATGGTGTCGAGCTCGGCCCGGGCGCCCGTAGAGAGCATCGAACCGTCGTGCTCGCGCTCGGCCCGCCACAGTTCCTCGCCGGTGGCGACCGACTCGAGCGAGATCGCTTCGATCCGGCGATTGTGCTTCAACTCCCGCACGATGACGGCGGCCATCGATCCGAGGTCGAGCTCGGACAGCACCCGGTCCGCCGGACGCTCGTTGAGCACTTGCGCGCCCTCCCGCTCGCCGCTGCCCGGCACGATGATCTCGACCAGACCGGATCGGCGGCGCGCCGTCGGGTTGACGATCACCGGTGCGTCACCTTCAACCGATCCACCGAGGGCGTCGAGCGCCCGATGCGCCAGCCCTTCACCTATGTCCGCCGCCTCCGAGTATCGGTGCAGCACTGCGTCGCACACCTCGTCGACCGAGCACGCGCAGATCGAATCGTGGGCGGCATTGCGCACCACGTGCAGCCACCCCTCGTGCAGTAGCGCGGCCGGCCATCGGTCGACGGGTTGGTACAAAGCGGCGAGTGCCTCCGCCCGCTCCAGCGCACGTTCGGCCCGAGCCGCCGCTCGGCGTACATCGACACGATTCGAGGTGACACCCATCAAGAGGTTGGCGCGCGCGCCCGATCGCAGCTCACCCGTCCACGACGGCAGGGCTTCGACACTCGCGCTCGTCAGGTGGTCGGCCAACGAAACCACCCGCAGCTCGTAGTCGTCCTGGATCGCATTGGCCTCGGCGACCAGGCTGCCGAGGCGCAGCTGCGGCACGAGATGGTCGGTGCCGTTCATCCACAGGATCGGCCCGGACAGCACGTCGGCCCAGTCGCTCGCGAAGTCGTCGATGGCGTTGACCAGAGCCTTCGCATCATCGGGCAGATACGCGCCGTTGCCGTAGCCCTGCACGAGATACTCCGCCCGCACGGTCGAGCCGTCTGGCGCTGACCACCAGAACCCGCTCTTGTCGACCGACGACGGAACGCCGCGCCACACGACCGCGTGCTCGAGCCCGAACTGTTGCAACAGCTGCGGCATCTGCGCGACGTGGCCGAACATGTCCGGCAGGTAGCCCACTTCCATTGCGCCACCGAATGCCGCGGCGCGATCGAGTCCCATCTGCATGTTGCGCACGATCGTCTCGCCCGACACGAGGAACTCGTCCATCAGGATGTACCACGGTCCGGTCGCGAGCCGACCGGACGCGGCCAACCGCCGCAACCGCGCCTCGGCGTCGGGACGCACGGCGAGGTAGTCGTCGATCACCGCCATCTGCCCGTCGAGCAGGAAGTGCACGAACGACGGGTCGGCGTCGAGTGACGGCAGCAACTCGTCGAGCAGGTCGACCAGCCGCAAGCGGAACGTCTGGAACGACGAGTACCACTCGCGGTCCCAGTGAGTGTGCGGGACGATGTTCACCTGGCGTGTCACGTGTGACCCGCCCCGTTGCTCAGCAGCCGCATCCCCTCAGCTTGCCTCAGTCCTCAGCCGGACCTCAGCCAGTCCTCGGCGCGGGCGGGCGCGTAGCCTCCTCGACAATGTGCGACTGCCTGGTTGCGCTCGGCCCTGCTACCAAGGGCGGCCACACCTTGTTCGCCAAGAACTCGGACCGTCCGCCGAACGAAGTGCAATTGCTCGAGTGGTTCGAGGCGCGACGAGAGCGGCGCACCGTCACCACCTACCTCGAGATCGACGGCCATCGCGACGACACCATCCGGTTCCTCGGCTCGCGGCCGGCGTGGATGTGGGGGGTCGAGCACGGCGTGAACGCGGCGGGCGTCGCGGTTGGCAATGCGACGATCTACACGACACTCGACCCGCGCCGCGGACCGGTCGGACTCACCGGCATGGATCTCGTCCGCCTCGCGCTCGAACGCGCCACGAGTGCTACGACCGCGGTCACGGTGATCACGAGCATGATCGAGCGGTACGGGCAGGGCGGGTCCGGGCACGAAGGTGTCGACCGTCCGTACTGGTCGTCGTTCCTCGTGGCCGACCCCACGACCGCACGGGTGATCGAGACGAGTGGAAGCTCGTACGCAGTCGAGCGGGTCGAGCGCGTGCGGGCGACGTCCAACCGCACCACGATCACGTCGTTCGACGCGGTGCACCGTCATCCTCGCCAACCAGTCGACAAGCTGGTCGACCCGCGCCTCGCCGCCAGCGACGACGTCCTCAGCCGCGATCCGGCGGTCACGGTCGAATCGCTCGAGGCGCACTTGCGATCGCACGTCGGCGGCGACGAGGGCTACACGGTGTGCATGCACGTTCCCGGCATCGAAGCGACGACCGCCTCGATGATCGCCGAGTTGCCCGTCGGTGGTCGGCCGCGAGTGTGGACCGTGCAGGGGTCGCCGTGCGAGCACGAGTACACGAGGAGCTGGTGACGTGCGCGTCGCGTTCGGCACCGACGAGGTCACTGCAGTGACCGACGCGATCAAAGCGACGCTGGTCGAGCTCGGACACGCCGTCGAGGTCATCGGCGAGGGTGATCCGTGGCCGGACGTGGGACGTGGTGTCGGTGAAGCGGTGGCCGGCGGCAACGCCGATCGCGGTGTCGTGTGCTGCTGGACCGGAACGGGCGTGTCGATGGCGGCGAACAAGGTGGCAGGCGTGCGGGCGGCGCTGTGCACCGACGCCGAGACGGCGCGAGGAGCGAGGCGGTGGAACGACGCCAACGTGCTCGCGCTCGGGCTGCGACTGACGTCGGCCGAGGTGGCCAAGGAGATGCTTGATGCGTTCCTGACCACCGAGACCGATCCGTCGGAGCGCGACGAGGTCCGGAAGCTCGTTTAGGGTTGGCGGATGCCGACGTTCGTGATGTTGTCGACGCTCGGTCCTGACGGTTCTGCACGGTTGCGTGACAATCCTGGCCGATTGCGCGAAGTGCGGGGCGAGGTCGAGGCCATGGGTGTGCGTGTGCTCCAGCAGTACGCGTTGCTGGGCGGTTGGGACTTCCTCAACATCATCGAGGCGCCCGACGAGATCACGATGGCGCGCGTCGCCACGACGCTCGCCGCCAGAGGCACGCTGAAGACGCTGACCATGCCCGCCATCGACATCGGCGACTTCATCTCGTCGCTCGAATCCGCGGCCGACTGACCGACGTCGTCTCGGCCGCCTGCTTTCGGCCGGCCTCACGCACCCGGCGGTTCGGCCACCTCCGCGGCCTGCGCTGTTTCCGGGGCGACGCTCGATGTCCGCACGACGACGAACGAGAGCGCGGCGATCACGATCGCCATCCCCACGACCTGAGCGACCGACACCGGCTCGTCGATGAAGATCGCCGCGGTCACGGTCGCGAATACCGGGATGGCGAGCGTCATCAGTGACACGACGACGATCGGCACGTGGCCGTGGGCCCAGTTCATGAGGAAGTGACCGACCGCGCCGTTCAGCACGGCGATCAGAACGATCGTGAGCCAGCTCGACAGGTTGGGGACGGCGATCGGTTCGCGCGAGACGAACACGATCGGCGTGACGACGCCAACCGCGATGACCGACAGACCGGCCAGGTAGTCGAAGCTGCCGAGCTCGACCCGCACGCGTTTCGACGCGATGAAGTACCACGTCCACGCGAAGAGAGCCCCGACGGCGAGCAGGTCACCGGCGCGGGTGGCGTCACCGTCCGACGGTGCACCTGCCACCACGATGACGGCGCCGGCGATGGCGACGCTGGCCCAGAACGCATCCCTGAGGTGCGGACGCTCGCCGAACAGCCGGTGGGCGATGGCAAGGATGAGGACCGGTTGCAGTGCGCCGATGATCGTCGCGTTGGCGACCGACGTGTGTTTGAGCGCACTGAAGAACAGCACGATGTCGAGCGAGAACGCGATGCCGCCGGGAAGCGACACCCACAGCAGATGCAAGGTGAACCGTCTGCCGCTCAGCAGGTAGGCGGCGACCGTGAGCACGGCGCCGATCCACAGACGATGGAAGGCGATGGCGAGGCCGCTCATGCCGTCGATGTTCTTGACGAGTACGGAGCTCGAGCCCCACACGACGACCGCGGTGCCGGCCGCGACGAGACCTGCGACTCGATGATCCTCGTCGCTCGTCAGGGTCGACGGGCGAGCCACTCGTGCTCCATGCGGCCGAGCTCGGTCGACGGCGCGCCGTTCGTCATCGGCCACAGCTCCTCGGCGATGAGCCGCCAGTTGGCGGTGGCCCGCAGCCGGCCGAGGATGGCGTAGAGCCCGAGGTTGATGCGCTGGAGGATGACGAACGCGGGTGGCAGGTTGGTCCATCGCATCACATCGCGGAAGGGGCCCTGCATTGTCACGAAGCGTCGAGCGGTCGCGCTCGCGTATTCGGCGGTGAGCGTCGCGACCTTGTCGTCCCGCACGAAGTCGTAATACAGCCCGACGTAGTCGGCGATGCGCTCGTCGGGGATCGGCGCGCCCGGGCTGAGGACGCCGGCGCGCTCGATCACCGCGCGGAACTCGGCGAGGTCGCGGTTGATGACCATCCCGGTGATCATGTCCTCGAGCAATCGCACCTCAGACGGGTCGAAGCGACGGACCAACCCGTAGTCGAGGAACGTCACGTGGCCGCCGGGCTGGAACAGATAGTTGCCGGGATGCGGATCGCCGTTGAACGCGTGCAGGCGGAACAGGCTGCGGAACACGAAGCGGAACAGGGTCTCGGCCGCGAGATCGCACTCGGACTGCTCCCACGTCTCCATCTCGGCGAACCGCGCGCCTTCTGCGAGCTCGGAGGTGAGCACACGATCCGCGCTGAGCTCGTCGACGACCGCAGGCACATGGATGAAGGGATGGTCGCGGTACGCGTCCGCGAAGAACTGCTGGTTGCGCGCCTCGTTGCGGTAGTCGAGCTCCTCGAGCAACCGCGACCGGAGCTCCTGGACGATCGGCTCGGGCTCGAGCGCGGGGAACAGCATCCCCATGAGCTGCACGAGCGGGCCGACGTTGTCGAGGTCGGCACGGATCGCGGCGTCGACGCCGGGGTACTGCACCTTGATCGCCACGCGCTGTCCGTCGTGCGTCGTGGCGCGGTGGACCTGTCCGATCGAAGCCGACGCGATCGGTACCGGGTCCCATTCGGCGAAGAGCCGGTCGGGGGGTTGGCCGAGCTCGGCTTCGATGACGCCGGCGGCGAGGTCCGCGCTCATGGGCGGCGCCTCGTGTTGCAGCTCGGCCAGTGATGCCCGCAGGTTCTCGGGCAGCCCGTCGTCGAGGAAGCTCGCCAGCTGTCCGACCTTCATGAGCACGCCCTTCATCTCGCCGAGGGTCTGGGTCACCTCCGTCGCGGTGCGCAGCTCGAGGCGTTCGTCGAGCTCGCGCTTGCGATCCTCGGACGCGAAGAGGCGTTGCGCGCGATGACTCGCGTACGCGCCGCCCACGCGTGTCGCCAGCCGAGCCACTTGCACGCCGCGTGCCTGGCGTGACGACGCGAGCGCGGTGCGCTCCCTCGATCCGTTGCGTGGGACGACGAAGCGCCGGTACACGACGACACCGGTGCCGACGCCACCCGCGAACAGCACCAATCGCCGCGCCGACTTCAGCGATCTGCCCATGGGCGCCATCTTGTCGCTCTCAGCGACGGTCAGCCGCGCTCAGCCGCGCTCGGCCGCCCTCAGTCGCCGGTCGGTCGCGCTCACATCCACCAGAAGTCGTTGCGGCGGCGCTCCTTGCGGACATCGTCGTCGATGAAATCGACCGGGAGGACCTCGCCGTCGGACAGGCGGCGTACGCGCACACCTTTGTCGGTCAGCTCGAACACCTCGAAGCCCCTGGCCCATTGGGAGTCGAAGCGGCGACGCACCTCCACCTTGTCGCCTGCGTTCAGCGGGTCGGCCAAGATCGGATCTCCCTGCGCGTTGATCGGCGCGATCGATGGCATTCAATCGCACCCTGAGAACCGGTGCTCGTCAGCGAGATCGCATACTTGGATGAGGTACTCGCGATACCAGTCCGCACGACCGCGACGCTGCGCAGCGCGGTGGCGGGGGTCGTCTCGCCACGCGCCGTGGCTCTCCCACGAGTCGAAGACCACGATCGACACCCGCTCACCGTCGGCCGCCGCGAATGTCTTGAAGTCGACGAATCCCGGCACCGCGCGTGCGGCGGACTCCATCTCGACGGCCGTCTCCTCGTAGCCATCGTGTTCGTCGCGCAGGCGGGAACGGAACACGGTGACAACGGGCGGCACCGGCATAGCCTGCCGGACGATGACCGACGCAGCCACGGATATACGCCTCACCGAATGGACGTCCTGCGGAGGTTGTGCGGCCAAGTGGGGCGCGTCGCCACTGGCGGAGCTGGTGCGCTCGCTGGCCGACGATGCGGCCACCGGCGCCGACTCGTCGTTGCTCGTGGGGCTCGCGCCGTTCGACGACGCGGCCGTCTACCGCGTCACCGACGACGTCGCCATCGTGTCCACGACGGACTTCTTTCCACCCCTCGTCGACGATCCGTCGGACTTCGGCGCCATCGCCGCCGCCAACGCGTGTAGTGACGTGTACGCCATGGGCGGACGAGTTGTGCTCGCGCTCAACATCTCCGCGTTCCCCGAGCGCATGCCCGTGCAAGCAATCGCGGCGATCCTCGAAGCGGCTGCAGACGTCGTGGCCGAGGCGGGTGGTGTCATCGGGGGCGGCCACACGATCCGGTCAGAGGAACCGATCTTCGGGCTGGCGGTGCAGGGTTTCGTGCATCCGGATCACGTGTTCACCAAAGGCGGCGCGCAGCCCGATGACGCGCTCGTGCTGTCGAAGCCGATCGGGTCCGGCATCGTGCTGGCGGGCGGGAGCGACGAAGAGAAGGCGGCGGCGATCGCGCAGATGAGGACGCTCAACCGCGCCGCGTCGCTGCGATTGCAGGAGTTGCGCGACCACGTCCACGGCGTCACCGACGTGACGGGGTTCGGCCTTCTCGGTCACTCGTGGGAAATGGCCGACCGCTCGGGCGTGACGTTCGTGGTCGACAGCGCCGCGGTGCCGCTCTACCAGGGCGCGCTGCAAGCGGCTGAGGCCGGCGTGCGGACCGGCGGCGATGTCCGCAACCGCGCCCATCTGGAGGGCCGCGTCACGTCGAGTGCCGCGCCCGCGCTCGAGGCACTCGCCTACGACCCGCAGACCTCGGGTGGCCTGCTGGCGGCGGTCGACCCGTCCGTCCTCGGTGAGCTGGTCGGAAGCGGGTTCGATCGTGTCGGCACCGTGGAGGTCGGCCCCGCCGCCATCGTGCTTCGGTAAGGTCGCCGCCGTGCCGGCCGCGACCACCGTTCCGACGTTGCGCAAGGCGCTCAAGTCCAAGTCGCCGTCGCTGCTGGTCGAGCGAGAGCTGTGGGAGGCCGGCGACGAGATCGTTGTCGGCATGGACGAGGTCGGCCGAGGCGCGTGGGCCGGCCCGCTGAGCGTCGGCGCCGCCGTGCTACCGCGGGACAAGCGCGTCTACAAGATCCGTGATTCGAAGATGCTCACGCCCGCGGAGCGCGAGGCGATGTTCGACCGCATCGCGTCGTGGTGCGTCGCGTGGGCGGTGGGTCACGCCTCGCAGGTGGAGTGCGACACGCTCGGCATGTCCGCCGCGCAGCGACTCGCGGCCGACCGCGCCATCGAAGGCCTCGGCTTTCATCGCGAGCCTGACCGGTTCGTGCTCGACGGCAAGTGGGACTTCGTGCGGCGCGGCACCACCATCAAGCTCGTCAAGGGCGACGCGCGTTGCTTGTCGATCGCGGCGGCGTCGATCCTCGCCAAGGTCACACGCGACCGCATCATGCGGGCCGAAGCCGTCAACTACCCCGGCTACGACTTCGAGCTGAACAAGGGCTACCCGTGCCCGCGCCACAAGGCGGCGCTACGCGGGTACGGCCCCTGCGCGATCCATCGCCGCAGTTGGGTCTTCATGGACAACCTCCCGTGGACCGGCATCCCCCGCGTCTTCCCCGCCGGCCTCCAAGAGGTCCTCTTCCAGTAGGTCGCGTCAGGCGGACGACGGCGAGGACTGTTGGGTGCCGACCTTCAGGTCCTTGAACGCCGTCTTCGAGTCGATGCCAGGGTCCTTCGGCAGCCCGAGGACGCGCTCGGCGACGATGTTGCGCATCACTTCGTCCGATCCGCCGGCGATGCGCATGCCCGGGATGCCGAGCAAGAAGTTGTTCCACGAGAACGTGCCCCACTCGCCGCTGTTCGCCGTGATGCGGGGACCGAGCACACGTGACACGAACTCGGCCGTCCTCCACATGTTCTGCGTGAGCGACAACTTCGCGATCGACATCTCGGGGCCGGGCAACTGGCCGGACTTGATCTTGTCCATCGCCCGTTGGTTGTTGTACTTCGCCACCGAATACCCGACGTGCAGCTTCATCAGGTCCTGGCGATAGACGGGATCCTTGTCGAGGCCGAAGTGCCGGAGCATCTCGATGAGGCGTGTGCTGTTGGCGAGGCCCATGCCGCCGCCCGCGCCACCTGCGCCGATGGACGCCCGCTCGTTCATGAGGGTGGTGAGCGCGACGGTCCAACCTTCGTTGACATCGCCGAGGCGGTGATCGTCGGGCACGCGCACGTCCGTGAAGAACACTTCGTTGAACGAAGCGCCGCCGGTCATCTGGCGCAGCGGACGAACCTCGACGCCAGGCGCGTGCATGTCGACGACGAAACCGGTGAGACCTTTGTGCTTCGGCTTGTCGGGATCGCTGCGGCAGATGATCTCGCCGATGTCGCTGTATTGCGCGCCGGACGTCCACACCTTCTGTCCGTTGAGGATCCACTCCTCGCCGTCGCGCTCGGCCCGCATCTGCAGGCTGGCGAGATCCGAGCCGGCGCCCGGCTCGCTGAACAACTGGCAGCCGACGATGTCGCCTCGGTACATCTTCGCGAGGTAGCGATCACGGACGTCGGGTTGCCCGTGGGCGAGGATCGTCGGTGCCACCATGCCGAGGCCGATGCCGAAGAAGCCCATGCCCGGGATGTCGTACTTCGCCTCGAGCCCCACGTACACACGATCGTGACCGCTCGTCAGCTCGCGACCCCCGTACTCCTTCGGGCCAGTGATCCACCCGAGGCCGGCGTCGTAGCGCTTCGCCCTCCACTCCTGCGCCTCGGCGAGCTCACGCTTCTCGGCGTCGCGGTCGATCTCTTCGAAGAGACCGATGTCGTCCTCGCCTTCGCCCCACACGAAGGGCTTGTCGTCGGCTTCCTTGCGCTTGGCGTTGGCGTCGAGAAAGGCGGTGACTTCGTCGGAGAAGTCGTCGAGTGACACGTCTGCCATGGATCCCCCTAGAACTTGACTGCTCGGTCAAGTTAGTGAATCGACCCGTGCGTTGCCTAACCTGCGGATCTGTGCGCGCTGCTGTGATCCTCGTTGCTTGGACCGTGTTCGTCTGGGCCGGACGTATCCGCAACGGTGGCTCGGTCCTGCTCGCAGGCTCCTTCCTCGTGCTCGCCGTGCTGGTCTTCGCCTCGTTGTGGAAGCCCACGTGGCGGCCTTACACGATCACTGCGCTCGTGGTGTGGACGATCGGCGTGTGGGCTGTGCGCACCCCGATGATTCTCGTGCACGACCATCCCGCCGGCTTCAAGGCCGTGCACGCCGTGCTCGCCGTCGTGTCAATCGGGTTGGCGATCTGGGCCGAGCGTGACGTCCAGCGCCAACGTCAGGCAACGGCATCCGCCACCGGCCTTCAGGAACTCGCCGACCGCTGACTCGACGACCGTGAAGCCCCACGCCTCGAGTTGGCGGCCGACACGGACAGGTACGACCGGCATCACGATCGTCGTGCCGACCACCACCGAGTTGGCGCAGAACGACAGTGCCTCGTCGTCCTCGAGCCACAGCGGTTCGGGCACCAGCGCGTCGACGACCTTTCGGCCGTAGCTGTCCCAACCCACGGGGGCGCACAGCGCGTGACGATCGTCGAGCGGACAGAACGTGAGGTCGACGTGGTACAGCCGCTCGTCGACCAGCTCGACGGTCCGAACGGGCGCGCCGAGCATGCGTGACAGCACCGAACCGGCGGCTGCATCTGAACGCGTGCGGTACCCGCACAGCAACGCGCCGCGGAACGGGAGCGCGTCACCCGCGCCTTCATGTCCGAGATCCTGCGGGAGTCGGTCCACCGTCCAGCCGTGCGCGTCGAACCAGGCGGCGAACACCTCGGTCTCCGGCTGGCGTTCGGCGTGGCGGAAGTGACTGGGGACGAAGACGTCGCCGGAGACCAGTCCGGCGTTGGCGGTGAAGACGAGATCGGGGACGGACGCAAGCTGTTCGATCGTCACGACCTCCGCACCGGCGGCGCGCAGGTCGTCGACGAGCGTGTCCCACTGCTCCCGCGCCCGCTCGTGGTCGACCTTCACCTCGCGGCGCATCCACGGATTGATCTCGTAGAGCACTTCGAAGTGCTCTGGGGGGCACATCAGGTACCGCCGGCCCCACTCGAGCATCGTCACGCAAGGCCCGCCAACTCCGGCGCACCCGCCAACTCCGGGTCCATTGTGGGGCCAGGGCCCCACAATGGAACCAACATTCGGAGGCTGTTCAGCACAGGACGTTGGCGAGTTGGTGCAGGAAGGGGCCGACGTCGGTGACGATGCCGAGCGCCTGATGGCTGCCGCGGTCGGCGAGCTTGGTGACGACCGCCTGGTTGATGTCGACGCAGAACGTCTCGACACCGCCCGGCAGGAGGTTGCCGGTGGCGATGGCGTGCAGCGTCGACGCCAGCATCAGCGCGACGGCGATGCCAGGGACGAGCTCGCGCATCGCGTCCGCGGCGGCGACGACGTCGGCGAACGTGTCGGGCAGCGGCCCGTCGTCGCGCACCGATCCGCCGAGCACGAACGGCACGCCGGCGCGAATGCACTCGTACATCACGCCACCAGTGACGAAGCCGGCGTCGACCGCGGCCTTGATCGAGCCGTGACGCCGTACCTCGTTGATGACGCGCAAGTGGTTGGAGTGTCCGTGCTCGACCGGGGTGCCTTCGGCGACGGACACCCCCAACGAGGTGCCCAACACGTTCGACTCCATGTCGTGAGTGGCGAACCCGTTGCCGGCGAAGAGCACGTCGATCCATCCGTCGCGCACGAGCCGAGCCACGTCAGGAGCGCCGCCGGTGTGCACGACCGCGGGACCGCAGACGGCGAGCAACTTCCCGCCGTTCGCCTTCGCCGCCCGCACCCGCTCCGCGACCTGCTCGATCAGCAACGCCTTGGGCTTCTCCGATGAGATCGCGGAGTTCATGAACTCGAAGTTGCGCACGTCGCGCGCTCGCTGGGGCGCGTGCACGCGCACGCCGTCGAACGCGACCACGACGTGATCACCGACGCGTATGCGATGCATCGGCACGGTGCGCACGGACTCGTCGGTCACGACGATGCCGCAGTCCATCTCCGGATTCTGGACCGGCAGCCACCGACCTTCGACGCGCACGTCGGTGGCGAGATTGGTCGTCGAGTAGAAGCCGGCCGGCAGCACGCCGTCGGCGCCGGCAACCTCGAGCAGCGCGTCGCTCTCGCCGGCGCGGTTGGCGCCGTGCACTTGCAACTGTTCGAGCAGTGCGTCGAGCGCGGCGTCGTCGTCCATCGAGATCTCGATGGCCGCCCGGCTCGGGTCGACATTGGTGCGACCGAGGTCGAAGCTCGTGATGCGGTAGTCGGCGTCGGCCTCGAGGATGAGGTCGAGCACCTTCGCCAGCAGCAACGAGTCGACGATGTGTCCTTCGAGCTCGATGGTCTCGGTCGGCATCGTGCCTCCGCTGGCTCAGGGTGGCTACTCGCGGTCGGGTGTGGCCGCCATCGGCACCTCGTCTGCGCCGATGGTGGGCTCGGGCCTGAGCCTGCCACGGCTGTGGTCATAGATGTCGCGTGCAACCACTTGGATCACGCCCGCCGCCGGGATGGCGAGCAACGCGCCGAGGAAGCCGAACAGTTCGACGCCGATGAGCACGCTCACCAACACGGCGAGCGGGTTGAGCTTGACCGTGCGCGACATGATCGTGACCTGCAGCACATGGTTCTCGAACTGCTGGTACACGATGAAGAAGATCGTCGTGATGATGCCGGCGGGCACCGAGTGCAAGAACGCGAAGCCGATGGTCGGGACCGCGCCCAACGTCGCGCCGACGAGCGGGATGAGGTCGGCGAAGCCGACGAACAGACCGAGCACCTCGGCATACGGCACGCCGAGGATGAACAGCACCAACCACGCGGCCAACCCGGCGATGAGGCTGATGAGCAGGTTGCCGAACACGTAGCCGCTCACGGCGCGGCACGCGTCCACCGCGACGCGCTGGACGCGCGTTCGTTGTCGCTCCTGCGGTATGAGGTCGAGCGCGGCCTGCGACAGCTGCGGACCTTCCATGAGGATGAGGATCGTCAGCACCATCACCGTCAGCGCGGCGATGATCGTCGAGAAGATCCGCCGGACGATGTCGAGGCCGTTGGTGCCGAAGTCGGCGACGGCCTGCTGGATCTTGGACTGGTTGTCCTTCACCTTCTGCTCGAGGTCGTAGCGCTTGACGAGATCACCGATCGGTCCCTTGCCGTCGCGGGCGTCCTGGACGTATTGGGGCAGGTCGCGTGAGAACGTCGATGCCTGGTCGACGAGCGGCTTGACGAGGACGTAGACGAGCCCGCCAAGCAGCGCGAGGCCGATGACGATCACGATCATCGTCGAGAGCCCTCGCCGGATGCGCAGCTTGTGCTGGAGGAAGTCGACCGGCGGCGTGAGCACGATGGCGAAGAACACGGCCACCACGAGGTACGTGATGATGCGTCCGGTCGCGATGAAGGCCTGGTAGCCGAGGTAGACGAGGGCGACCGAGCCGATGGCGGCCCAGATCGTGCGCCATGGCACCCGCTCGCGAGCGGGAGCGGACGGTTCGGCCACGACTTCGGACGGTAGGCCGCCGTCTCGCGGGGACGGCGGATGGTGGCGACTAACTTCGTACGCGCATGGGTCAGCCGATCACCGTCGTCGAGAAGCAGTCGTCCCGCCCCGGTCTCGTGCGTTTCGAGATCAACCGCCCGCTCAGCGGCATGGGTCACGAGCGCTACGTGAAGGACACGACCGTCGAAGGTGACCGTCCCGTCGACGAGTTGGCGCGGCGGCTGTTCGCCCGCGGTGGTGTCGACGCGGTCCACATCAACGGCAGCGTCGTCACCGTCGACCTGTCGAAGGGCGCGACGTCGGCAGGGCTGGCCGACCTCATCCGGGACCTCTTCCTCTACTACCACGAGATGTCCGCCTGATCGGCGGCCGAGGCGTGCTCCACACGCCCCTGCGCATCGGCGGAACGACGGCGGTGCGCAACCGGCTGTACCGCGCGCCTGTCCTCGAAGGTGCCGGCGACGACGACGGCTGCGTCGACGTCTACACGAAAGCCTTCGTCGACAACGCACGGCACGGGGTCGGCCTCGTCATCCAGGGCAGCGCGTGCATCTACGAGGAAGGCCGTACGTCACCCGGCATGACGTTGGTCGACACGCGCGACCGCGTGTTGCGGCTCGCGCCGATGGTCGACGCGGTGCATCGCGAGGGCGCCGCCATCTGGTTGCAAGCCGGTCACGGTGGGTTGTTCTCGATGGAGGCGTGGCACGAGCCGTACGCGTCGGCGCGCAAGGGTCCGCTTCTCGCGCCGAGTGTGCCGCGCTGGTACTTGAAGCCGGTGTTCCGGCGCGCGCCCGTGCACGCGATGACAACAGCCGAGGTGCACGCGATGTGCGAGCGGTACGGCGACGTCGCGATGTGGGCGCGCGAAGCGGGCTATGACGGGATGCAACTCGCGTCGAGCAACGCCAAGCTGCTCGACCAGTTCCTGTCGCCCTTCTACAACCGGCGTACCGACGAGTTCGGTGGTTCGTTCGATCGGCGCGCGCACGTCCTCGAGGTCATCCGCGCCCACGTCGCGCAACGAGCGGGCGCGGACTTCACCTGCACGGTCAAGGTCCCGGTGGCGGAGAAGGCGCCGCCCTTCACTCCCCGCACGAACTGGGAAGAGGGTTTGCGCCTGGCCCGACGGTGTGAAGACTTCGGATACGACTCCGTCACACCCGTCCATGTCTCCGTCTTGCCCGATACGACGCTCAGCCGGGGCGGCATCCCGAACTCGCTCTGGAAGAACAAGGCGATGGTGACGCGCTTCGAGCGGGCCGCGCCGAAGCGCTTCGAGCGTGCGGTGCTGCGGGCCGGATACGTGTTCGGTGGTGTCACCGCCCCCTTCGTTCCCGTGTGGAACCGCAGCCGCTTCGTCGCAGTCAAACGCTTGGTCGACATTCCGGTACTCGCAGTCGGCGGAATCCGCAGTGCCGGCGAGGTGCGCCAGATCCTCGACGACGGCGAAGCCGACATGGTGGGCATCGGCCGCCCCTTCTACGCCGAGGCGTCACTGGCGTCGGTGCTGCTGGACGCAGGTGACGACGCGGACAGCGGCGAAGACGGAGCCATCGCCCGCTGCCAGAACTCGAATCTGTGCGTGCCCGCGCAGATGCTCGGGATGAAGGGCGTCTGTTACAACCCCGCCGTGCGCGCCGCGACGGATCGCGCGGTAGGTGACATCGCGGTGCGGAGACGGCACCATTGACGCCGTGCGGTCCTCCTGGGCCACGATCCTCGACCGGCTGGACGACGCCGCCGAGCTGATCGGCGTCGATCCGGCCATTCATCACAAGCTGCGGGTGCCGTCACGGGTGCTCGAGGTGGCGGTGCCGGTCCGCATGGACGACGGCATGGTCGAGGTCTTCCTCGGTTGGCGGGTGCAGCACGACACGTCGCGCGGACCCGGTAAGGGTGGGCTCCGATTCCATCCGAACCTCGACGTCGACGAGGTGAAGGCGCTCGCGATGTCGATGACGTTCAAGACCGCCATCGCGGACCTGCCGTTCGGTGGCGCGAAAGGTGGCGTCCGCTGCAATCCGGCAAGCCTCAGCCTCGGTGAGCTCGAGCGGATCACACGTCGGTACACGTACGAGATCTCGCCCCTGTTGGGCCCCGACCGTGACATCCCCGCGCCGGACGTGAACACCGACGGCCGCGTCATGGCGTGGCTGATGGACACGCTCTCGATGACGTCCGGCAACTTCATGCCGGGCGCGGTCACCGGCAAGCCGATGGCGATCGGCGGCACACGCATGCACTCGGGCGCGACGGCATCGGGTGTGGTCGGCTGCGTGCGCCGTGCCTTCGAAGGACTCGACATCGCGCTCGCGGGCAAGCGCGCAGTGATCGAGGGCTTCGGCAAGGTCGGTGGACCTCTCGCCTTCCTGCTGGCCTCCGCCGGCATGCGCATCGTCGCGGTGAGCGACATCGGTGGTGCGGTGGTGAACGAAGGCGGCCTCGACGTCGCGGCACTGGCCGAGCACGTGTCCTCCGCGAAGACCGTCGCGGGGTTCGCCGGGGGCGACGACCTCGCATCGGACGCGATCTACTCGCTGCCGTGCGAGCTGTTCGTCCCGGCCGCTCTGGGCGGCGTGATCACCGCCGAGGTGGCGGAGAAGCTCGCGGCGCGGGTCGTGGTGGAGGCGGCCAACGGTCCGACGACGCGGGACGCGGAGCCGATCCTCGACCAGCGTGGCGTCGTCGTCGTACCCGACATTCTCGCCAACGCCGGAGGCGTGACGGCGTCGTACTTCGAGTGGGCGCAGGGCCGCCAGGGCTACGCGTGGGACGAGGAGACGGTGGCCGACCGGCTCCGCCGCCGCATGGACAACGCCTTCACCGCGGTGTGGACCAAGGCCGAGTCGCTCGACGTGTCGTTGCGTCGCGCCGCGTTCGCCATCGGACTGGAGCGCCTCGCCGCGGCGATCGAAGCCCGCGGCCTGTTCCCCTGACCCACTTGCTGCCGACCATCGTGGAGAAAACGGGCGCTTGACCTGTACGAACAGGTGTTCGATACTGGTCGGATGCGGAGCGGGGCGACTGCATCTGCCGAGTCCCTGGCCCGCCTCCACGAGGTCGCGGCCAGGGCGAGACCAGTGGCCCTCGCACGTGAGCAGACACTTCCCGTGCTCGAGCCGATGCAGCCGTTGTTCCCCGAAGGTCTGCGGCGGGGGAGCACGGTCGGCATCGAGCGGTCGACGTCACTCGCGCTGGCGCTGGTGGCGGGCCCGAGTGGCGAGAGTTCGTGGCTCGCGGTTGTCGGGATGTCGTCGCTCGGTCTCGCCGCGGCGGCAGAGCTCGGTGTCGATCTCGAGCATCTCGTGGTGGTTGCCGATCCACCGGCACCTTCGTGGTCGACGGTCGTGGCCACGCTGGTCGACGCGTTCGACATCGTGCTCGTCCGTCCTCGCCGCCGAATCGGTGCCGCCGACGCGCGCCGGTTGACGGCGCGTGCGCGCGAGCGCGGCTCGGTGCTCGTCGTGCTCGACGGTGGATCGCACGGCAACACCGCGTGGCCCGACGCGCCGGATGTCGCGCTGTCGATCACGAGCTCTGAGTGGCACGGCATCGGTAACGGTCACGGGCACCTGAGCGCTCGTCGCGTCCACGTCGAAGCAACCGGACGTCGAGCAGCGGCACGGACACGACACGTCTCGTTGTGGTTGCCCGCAGCGGACGGAGGTGTCGCGGCCGGCGGCGAGCTGGCTGAAGTCCGTCCGCTCCGCGCCGAGCGCACCGCATGAGCCGCACCGTCTCGCATGCCGTTCGGACGTTGGCGGTGCGGTGCCCGGACTGGCCGGTCGTCGCCGCCGGAGCGGCGCTCGACGAGCCGGCGGCGGTGTTCTTCGCCAACCGGGTGGTGGCGTCGTCGCCGGCTGCTCGTGATGCAGGAGTCGACGTCGGTTTGCGCCGCCGCGAGTCGCAGCGCAGGTGCCCCGAGCTCGCCGTTCTCGATCACGACCCGGGACGTGACGCGCGCGCCTTCGAGCCCGTTGTCGCCGCGCTCGACGAGTTGACGCCGCGCATCGAAGTATCGGTGCCGGGACAGTGCGCGTTCCCCACTCGCGGTCCGGCTCGGTACTTCGGTGGCGACGACGCGTTGGCGCAGCGCGCCCGTTCACTCGCTGTCGAAGCAGTGGAAGGTCGCGTCCCGGTCCACGTCGGTATCGCCGACGGTCCGTTCGCGGCCGCGCTCGCCGCGGTCGCGGACCCACCGTGTGTCGTCCCGCGTGGCGCAAGCGCGCCGTTCTTGTCGCCGCTCCCGCTCGGCACGCTCGAACGTCCCGACCTCGTCGACGTGTTGCACCGGCTCGGCTTGCGCACGCTCGGCGACCTCGCCGCGCTGCCGGCCACCGACGTGCTCGCCCGCTTCGGCAACGAGGGCGCGCTCGCGCATCGACTCGCGTCGGGGCTCGACGAGCGTGCGCCCGACACGCGACCGCTGTCACCCGAGCTCACGGTCGAAGCGGAGATCGATCCACCCGCGGAGCGAGTCGACACCGCCGCGTTCGTCGGGCGTTCGCTGGCGGCTGAGCTCCACGAACGTCTCGCGACGCGCGGCCACGCCTGCGCGCGCGTGTTGATCGTGGCCGAGACCGAACACGGCGAACGGCTCGAACGGTTGTGGCGTCTCGATCAGGCGATGGCTGGTGCATCTGCCGGTGTGATCGCCGATCGCGTGCGCTGGCAGCTCGACGGTTGGCTCAACGGCACCGCGGCGCGCCGCCCGACCGCGGGCATCAGCCTCCTGCGACTGGTGCCCGACGAGCTCGCACCCGCGGCCGGACGCCAGCTCGGGTTCTGGGGAGGTGCGGCGGGCGCGGACGAGCGAGTGGTGCGCGCCCTCGCCCGCCTCGAAGGCATCCTCGGCCCTGATGCGGTGACGGTGCCCGAGTGGCGAGGCGGTCGCAGCCCGGGCGAGCAAGTGCAGCTGATTCCCGCGGCGGCCGTCGACATCACCGTCGAACGTCCGAGCGCGCATCCCGGTTGGCTCACCGAACCGTGGCCGGGACAGTTGGGGGCGCCGTCACCGGCGACCGTCGCGTCCGAACCTGTCGCAGTCGATGTCGTCGACGACAACGACGTACCGGTGCAAGTGAACGGCCGCGGCATGTTGTCGTCACCGCCGACTCGATTGACGATCGGTGCGCACCGGTCGTACCCGATCGTCGCGTGGGCCGGCCCGTGGCCGGTCGAAGAACGTTGGTGGGACGGTTCGAGCCGCCGCCGTCTCGCCCGCTTCCAGTTGGTGACGGACGACGGCGTGGCCCGGCTCGTCACCGTCGAAGGCGGACGTTGGTGGCTCGCCGCCGTCTATGACTGACGTCGGGCCGTGGCCCTAGAAGGCCACGGCCCGGAGAACAGCAACAAAGCGAACAGCAACAAAGAGAACAGCAACAAAGAGAACAGCACCAAGAGCAAGCTCAGGCGAGCATCGCGTCCAGGGTCTCGACGGACGGGGCGAAGTAGAACGAGCCCGACGCCGGTGTCGAGTAGTCGGTGATCGAATCGCGCGCATAGCCGTTGTTGCCGTAGATCGCCTCCATGCGCTCACGCATCGGCGCCTGCTCGTTGCAGAAGCCCATGAAGTACAGGCCGACCGTGCCGTCGTGGAACGCGTACGGCGTGGAGCGACGGACCATCTCGCCCCGCTTCGGCTTCGAGTCGTCCGCCGTGTCGCCCTCGCGCAGCTCGACGTGGCTCAGGTGCGAGGTCGGGATCTGTGTCTTCAGTCGCTCGGAGTCGGCCTTCTTGCGACCGAACACGTTCTCCTGATCGGCAAGTGGAAGCCCGTGGAAGTAGTTGAGATCGTGCACCCAACGCTGCGCGATGCAGAACGCTCCGCCGGCGCCGGGCTTGCCGTCGGGCACGATGGCGCGGTCGTGTTGGTAATCGGGCTCGGGGTTGCCGGTGCCGTCGATGAAGCCGCTGAGGTCCAGGCTGTTGCGGTAGATGAACGTGGGCGTCTCGCGCGCAACGGTCATGTGGCCTGCGACTTTCGTGCGGAAGTTGAACTGCGCCTCCCAGCAGAGGTCCTTCTCGTCGGCGTGGATCCAGAGCAACAGCTCTTCTTGCGTACCCTTCGCCACCTTGCCGTCGGACGACTCGTAGCCCGGGTACGGCTGGAAGTCCTCGGGGATGTCGCCGGTCATGTCGGCCAGCAACGTGGGGCCGAAGAGGAGGCACACGTTGACCGGGGTGGTCACGCCGACCTGTGAGCCGAGTGCCCGCACCTCGCGCATCGCCTCCTTGATCACGTCGAGGTCAGCTCCCTCGGTGCGGCTCAAGTGCGTGTACCACTGGTACTTGGCCAGGTTGGTGAGGATCGCGTGCTGAGGGTTGGGCATTCCGTTTCGCCTTCCGTAACTGTCGTCTCCGAACCCGTCTTTCCTAGCGCGTTCGGGCGACCTCCCGCACCGGCCGAGCGTGAGCGGCCGCCGGGCTACGAATCAGGCGGGCACGGGGACGCGGTCGATGACCGGGCCCATGAGGTCCTCGAAGTTGTCGCGGTAGAACGCGTCACGCACCTGGTCGGACGCGTCGCCGAGGGAGGCCTCGAATCGCTCGACCGGCCGGCGGCCGCCTTCGACGTGCGGGTAGTCGGACGAGAACATGCACACGCCCGGACCGGCCTGCTCGATGATCCATCCGACGTCCTCGGTCGGGTACGGCGTGGCCCGCACCTGTCGTTGCACGTACTCGCTCGGCCTCATCGACAGCGCTTGCAATCGCTCCTCGTGGCGGGCGAAGGCGTCGAACGCCGACTCCATCTGGCGCATCCATGACGGCATCCAGATCGCACCTTGCTCGATGACGCCGATGCGAAGGTCGGGGAAGCGTTCGAGCACGCCGTCGAAGATCATCGTGGCGAGCGTCTGCATCGGAGGGCGGGGGATGCCCATGTAGTCGACCGAGCGGAAGTTCTCCTCGCCACCATGGAAGTCCGGCGGGATCGGCAGGCCGTTGTCGAAGTAGGCGTGCTCGATGAGGTCGCCCGTGCCGCCGACGTGGAACACGACCGGGACGCGCGCCTCCTCGGCGCGGGCCCACACCGGGTCGAGGCCGATGTGGCTCGGCGAGTGGGTGCGCGGACAGCCGGACGCAACGAGGACCGCGCCCGTTCCGGCCTCGAGCACCTCATCGGTCATCGCCGCGGCGCGCTCGAAGTCGGCCAGCGGGACGTAGCAGGTCGCGAGCAGCCGCGCGTCGACCGAGCAGAAGTCGAGCATCCCGCGGTTGTGGGCGCGCGCCGCGCCGTACGCGAAGTCGAGGTCGTCGCCGTGCTCCCAGTCGCGTAGCCGGCGGTTGTGGAACGTGTTGAACACGAGTTGGCTGGCGACGCCGATCAGGTCCAGCGCGCGCGGCCGATCGTCGGCGATGAACGAACCCGTCGCGGCGAAGTTCTTGCGCAGCATGATCTCGTCGGCCTCGACGGCGCGGTACTCGTCGGACGCGTGTTTGCGCTCGAGCTTCTGGAACGCCGCCTCGAGATCGCGCAGCTGCTCGGCCGGGTCGCCGGTCTGTCGCAGCTCGTTGCCGCTCTCGAGCCGCAGCGGCTGGATCCGGTCACGGATCTCCGGGTCGGCGTAGTCACGCAGCCAGGTGGGTGTCTCCATGATGTGCGCGTCGGCGTCATGGACGATCCGACCCTCGACGTACGGCATGCAAACTTCCTCTCGTCAGGCGAACACTTGTTCGATAGACTCGACTTCGTGGGCTTCAACAACCCAGCGATGCCGTGGTCCGAGCTCGAGCGTCGCCTCTCCGACAAACGGTCCGACAATCGCTCCGACAAACGGTCTGACGATCGGCCTTCGAGCGATCGTATTGCCGGTCGTCCGAGCAACGTACCCGCTTCGGCAAACGGGGGCGATAGTCCTGCTTGGTCCCGTAAGCGCCAGCCGTTCGAGCCGCGAGTGCAGCGGCGGCACGGCTCGGTGCCGTACGCGGAGTTGCACTGTCACTCCAACTTCAGCTTTCTCGACGGCGCGTCGCATCCCGAGGAGTTGGTGGAGGAGGCAGCCCGTCTCGGTCTCGAAGCGCTCGCGCTCATCGACCACGATGGGTTCTACGGCGTCGTGCGCTTCGCGGAAGCGGCGCGCGAAGTCGGGATGCCGACGGTGTTCGGTGCCGAGCTCAGCTTCGAGCTGCGCAAGCCCCAGAACGGTGAAGCTGATCCTGAGGGGCATCACCTCGTCGTGGTGGCGCGCGATCCGCAGGGCTACGCCCGCCTGGCTCGCACCATCAGCGGCGCGCAGCTGCGCGGGCGCGAGAAGGGCAAGCCCCTCTATTCGATGTCCGAGCTCGCGCAGCTGCACGGCGGGCACTGGCTCGTGCTCACTGGTTGTCGCAAAGGCATGGTGCCGGGCGCGCTGGTGCGTGACGGTCCCGCGGCAGCCGCCCGCGCGCTGGCCGACCTCGTCGCGGTGTTCGGGAAGGACAACGTGGCGGTCGAGCTGTGGGATCACGGCGATCCGCTCGACTCCGCTCGCAACGACGCGCTCATCCAGATCGCGGCGAGGGCGGGGGTCGAGTGTGTCGCCACCAACAACGTGCACTACGCGCAACAGTCGCAACGTCCACTCGCCACCGCGCTTGCCGCCGTCCGCGCCCGTCGCAGCCTCGACGAGCTCGACGGCTGGTTGCCGGCCGCGTCGATCGCGCACTTGCGCGCCGGCTTCGAGCAACAGCACGTGTTCCGTCGCTACCCGGGTGTGGTCGAGCGCGCCGCCGCGCTCGGGCTCGAGTGTGCGTTCGACCTCCATCTCGTCGCCCCGAATCTGCCGCCGTACCCGTGTCCCGACGGTCTCGACGAGATGCAGTACCTGCGCCGCCTGACCGAACAGGGCGCGGCTCGGCGCTATGGCGGGCGCGGCGATCCGTCGACCGCCAAGGCGTACGCGCAGATCGACCACGAGCTCGCGCTCATCGACTCGCTCGGCTTCCCCGGCTACTTCCTCATCGTGTGGGACATCGTCGAGTTCTGCCGCCGAGCGAACATCTACTGCCAAGGCCGTGGGTCTGCGGCGAACAGCGCGGTCTGCTACGCGCTCGGCATCACCAACGCGGACGCGGTCGCGCTCGGTTTGCTGTTCGAGCGCTTCCTCTCACCCGAACGCGACGGTCCACCGGACATCGACATCGACATCGAGAGCACGCGCCGCGAAGAAGCGATCCAGTACGTGTACGAGCGATACGACCGTGAGCACGCCGCGCAGGTCGCCAACGTCATCACGTACCGCGCCAAGTCATCGATCCGTGACATGGCGAAGGCGCTCGGCTACTCGACCGGCCAGCAGGATGCGTGGTCGAAGCAGGCCGACCCGTGGGGTCCGCTCGACACAACCATCAAACAGCAACAGCACGAACATCAGATCCCGACCCCCGTGTTGGAGCTGGCGCGGCAGGTCGAGCACTTCCCCCGCCATCTCGGCATCCACTCGGGCGGCATGGTGATCTGCGACCGCCCGATCGTCGAGGTGTGTCCCATCGAATGGGGACGCTTCACCGGGCGCAACGGCACCGGGGAGGAGCCGATCCGTTCGGTGCTGCAGTGGGACAAGGACGACTGCGCGGCGGCCGGGCTCGTGAAATTCGACCTGCTCGGGCTCGGGATGTTGAGCGCGCTGCACTACACGCTCGATTTCGTGCACGAGCACCGTCGCACGAACGGTGACGATCCGATCGGGCTCGCCACCGTCCCCCAAGACGATGCCGTCTACGACATGTTGTGCCGCGCCGACTCGGTCGGTGTGTTCCAAGTCGAGTCGCGCGCGCAGATGGCCACGTTGCCGCGGCTCAAGCCTCGTTGCTTCTACGACCTCGTGGTCGAGGTCGCGCTCATCCGCCCCGGTCCGATCCAAGGCGGCTCGGTGCACCCGTACATCCGGCGCCGCAACGGCACGGAGCCGGTGACGTATCTGCACCCATTGCTCGAGCCGGTGCTGAAGAAGACGCTCGGGGTGCCTCTGTTTCAAGAGCAGCTCATGCAGATCGCCATCGAGATCGCCGGCTTCACGCCGGGGGAGGCCGATCAGCTCCGCCAGGCGATGGCGTCGAAGCGGAGCCGTGAACGCATGGAGCGCATCCGCCAGCGCCTCTACGACGGCATGGCCGAGCGCGGTGTGGTCGGTGACATCGCGGACCAGATGTGGGACAAGCTCTCGGCGTTCGCCAACTACGGCTTCCCCGAGAGCCACTCGGTGAGCTTCGCCTACCTCGTGTACGCGAGCTCGTGGCTCAAGCGGTTCTATCCCGCGTCGTTCTGCGCGGGTTTGCTCAACGCGCAGCCGATGGGCTTCTACTCGCCGCACTCGTTGGTGCAGGACGCGCGCCGCCACGGAGTCGAGGTGCGCACGCCCGACCTCAACGAGTCGGGGGCGAAGGCGACGCTCGAGATCGAACCGGGCATGGATCTTGCGCCGGCATCGCACGACGCGCCACCCGCGGTGTGGGGTAAGGCCGGGCCGATCGTCCGGCTCGGCATCGGTTCGGTGCGCGGCATCGGCGAAGAGCTGGCCGCCGAGATCGCGTCCGGCCGCCCGTACGACTCGATGGAGGACTTGGCGCGCCGGGTGCCGTCGCTCTCATTGCCCCAACTCGAGGCGATGGCCACCGCCGGTGCGTTCGGCTGCTTCGACCTGGCGCGCCGCGAGGCGTTGTGGTCGGTCGGCGCCGTCGCGCAGACGCGGCCCGACCGTCTCGCCGGCATCGTGACCGGCGTGCAGGCGCCGGCCTTGCCGGGGATGTCGGAGCGGGAGGCGTCCAACGCCGACCTGTGGTCGACCGGTATCTCACCCGACGGCCATCCGACCCGGTTCGAGCGGCCGCGCCTCGATGCACTCGGTGTCACCCCGGCGTCGGGTCTCGCCGCCGTCGACGACGGCGAGAAGGTGCTCGTCGCCGGGATCGTGACCCATCGCCAGCGTCCGGCTACCGCGGCCGGCATCACCTTCGTGAACCTCGAGGACGAGACCGGACTCATCAACGTCGTGTGCTCGCGAGGCTGTTGGACGCGGTACCGGCGAGTGGTCGGTTCGTGTCCCGCGCTGCTCATACGCGGTCGGTTGGAGAAACAGGAGGGGGTGATCAACGTCAATGCCGAGCGCATCGACCCATTGCCTGTGCGCGCGACTACCAAGAGTCGCGACTTCCGCTGACATAGGCGACGCTCTGTGACGGTGCGTCGCCGCGCCGTGACCAAAACGTCAATGGCCCATTTGGCCGAAGAAAACAGTCATGGGCGGCTTGCCGGTTCCCTGCCATCCTTGCCGCACCATGACAATCGCGACCCTCATCGTCGACGACCACGACGACGTTCGCCTCTTGCTGCGCCTGGTGCTCGAAGCATCGGACTCCATCGAGGTCGTTGGCGAGGCCGCCAACGGCCAGGAAGCACTCGACCGCTATCGCGATCTGCATCCGGCCGTCATCGTCCTCGACGAGATGATGCCGGGCATGAGCGGGCTCGAGGTGGTGCGCGCCCTGCACGAGCGCGGCGACGAACCCCGTGTCGTGCTGTGCTCCGCCCATCTCGACCGCCAGGTCCTCGCCCAAGCCAGCATGCTCGGCATCGACCGTTGCATCTCGAAGGCCCACATGGAAGACACGGTGGTGGCAGTGAAGGACCTCGCCGAGACGGGCTGAGCCCGTTTGCGCCGCCTCGACTACGAGTCGAGTGGCGCGAGCTGAGAGAAGTCGACGAACGCTCGTTGTGACGTGATGCGGGCATCGTCGTCGAAGGTCATGACATCGATCACGCTCATGCCCATCTTCGAACCACCGACCGTCACGACGATGTCGAACGTGAACGACGCCTCGGCGCCGCACACGATCGGCGCACCGGAGATGCTGGCCTGTATGGCGTCCGCGCTGCTGCGACTCTGGTCGTAGAACGTGCCGATCTCGTCGTGACCCCGCTTCGGCGGACTGCCGACGGGATCCTCCATGGTCGCATCCGCGGTGAAACAGCCGAGCCAAGTGGCTCGATCGTCGTTGCTGAACGCCTCCACGTAGCGGTGGATCGTGCCGGCGATCGCGGTCGTGAGGTCGGCCATCGCCGCACAGTAACCGGGAGTCCATAGGCTCCTCGCCCGTGACGACGGTCGGGCGGGCGCTGGCATTCATCGGCGGCGGCACGGTCGTCATCGCGGTGTTGCTGTCCGCCGTACGCACCGTCGTACTGCCGCGGGGCGAGCCCGTGTTACTCACGAGATGGGTCTTCGTGTCGCTGCGCAGCGTGTTCAACGCGTGGGCTCGCCGGGCCAGCACCTACGAGCAACGTGATCGCACGATGGCGATGTTCTCGCCGATCGCACTCATCCTCTTGCCGGGCGCGTGGATCGCGCTCGTGATCGTCGGCTTCACGGCCATCCAATGGGGCCTCGGTGTCGATCCGTTGCGCGAGGCCTTCTACCTCTCGGGCTCGTCGGTGTTGACGCTCGGGCTCGACACACCACCGTCATTCGCCACTCATGTCGCAACCTTCGTGGAAGCGACGCTCGGTCTGGGTCTCATCGCCCTGCTCATCAGCTACCTGCCCTCGATCTACAGCGCGTTCCAGCGGCGCGAGCTGCTCGTCGCCCGCCTCGCGACACGCGCCGGTGAGCCGCCCCGGGCCATCGAGATGATCAACCGCCATCACGCGCTGGCGCGGCTCGACGCGATGGACGACCTGTGGGACGAGTGGGAGACGTGGTTTGCGGACGTGGAGGAGACCCACACGTCGCAACCGTCGCTGGTGTTCTTCCGTTCGATCAGCCACAACCGTTCGTGGGTGACCGCCGCCGGGGTGGTGCTGGACTCCGCCGCGTTCCGCTCCTCGACGCTGAACCTGCCCGCAAACCCGCAAGCGCAGCTCTGCATCCGATCGGGCTACCTCGCGTTGCGCCGCATCGCCGACTACTTCTCGATCGAGTACGACCACGATCCCGCGCCCGACGACCCCATCAGCATCGACCGGAGCGAGTTCCTCGTGGCGTACGAAGAGCTCGCGTCGTTCGGTGTGCCGGTCCGCCCGAACCGCGAAGCGTGCTGGCGGGACTTCCAAGGTTGGCGGGTCAACTACGACACCGTGCTCCTCGGATTGGCCGGATTGACGATGGCGCCCTACGCGCCATGGGTCAGCGACCGGTCGCTGCGGTACCACCGACCACCGCTGACCCGGCGAGGCCGGCGCAAGTAGCGACCGCATCCACCGCCCGCTGGCAGCGGCGGCACGCTGTCGCGAAGTGGCGGCCTTCGGGTTGCGCGGCGGCGTCGGCGGGTAGACCGCCAAGGTGCTGGCGACGGACACATTGATCGGTGGCCGGTACTTGCTGGGGCCGATGCTCGGGCGGGGCGGGGTTGCGGACGTCTATCGGGCCGAGGATCTCGGTAGCCACGAACAAGTCGCGGTCAAGGTCTTGCGGGACGCGGAGGCCACCGACGTGCGGCGGTTCGAGCGCGAGGCCAGGGCACTCGAGCGCGTCGACCATCCCGCCGTCGTCCGGCTGAGGGACGAAGGCGAACACGAAGGGACGCCGTTCCTCGTTCTCGACCTCGTCGACGGCGAGCCGCTGTCGCGGCTGCTGGACCAAGGACGCCTCGAAGAGGAGTACGTCGCGCGGTTGGGCGCGTCGATGGCCGGCGCGCTGGCGCAGGCCCACGAGCTCGGCATCGTCCACCGTGACGTCAAACCCGGCAACGTGCTCGTGAGCCGCGAGGGAAGCTTCCTGCTGTCCGACTTCGGCATCGCCCGTCTGGTCGACACAGCCGCCATCACGTCGATCACCGACACCGGCTTGGTGATCGGGACGGCTGCCTACCTGTCGCCCGAGCAGGTGCGGGGCGAAGGTGCAGGACCGGAAGCAGACGTGTACTCGCTCGGGCTCGTGATGATCGAAGGGCTCAACGGGCAACGGGCCTTCGAAGGAACGCCCACCGAAGCGGCCCTGGCCCGCCTCGAGAGCTCGCCCGCCATCCCGCCGGCCGCGCCGTGGTTGTCGTCGCTGCTCGCGTCGATGACGGCGACCGACGCGCGCCGTCGCCCGACCGCGGCGACGGTCGCCGACGCGTGTGAACGGCGTCAGCCGGTCGCGGACGAGCCGACCATCGTCGCGGACCACACGGCCGTGCTGCCGATCGTGGCGCCCGCGATGGCGGCCACACTGTCGCCGGCGCCGCCCTCGATGTCACCGCCGCCGATGTCACGGCCGCCGATGTCACGGCCGCCGGCGCGGTATCCCGGTCGACGGGGCCGAGGCGCGCTCCTGGCCGCGCTCGCGGCAGCCGCGATCGTGCTGGCCCTGGTGCTCTTCGCCGTCAGTGGAACGAGCCAAACCCCGTCGAGTGGCGATGCGCCGACGCCGTCGACGTCCGCCGCGACGTCGCCGGCCACGAACAGCGGTACGTCCGTGGCCACGACCTCCACTGCGCCGATCACCCTGCCCGGTGTCGGTCCTGTGCGAGTGCCGACTCCGGGCGGGAAGGACAAACACGGTCACGGCCCCGGCGGTTGACCCCGGCCTAGCTGCCGCCGGCCAGTAGCACCGCGGCGAGCACGATCACGACGACGGTCATGTTGTAGGCGAGATGGGCACGCGTGCTCTCGAGCATCGCGGCGCCCGGATCGTGCGTGCGCTTGTACGCACGCATGTACCACCACGTGAAGTACCAGCCGCCGATGCTGAGCCCGAGCGCGGCACCGATGGGGATGCCGATGATTGCGTGCGCGAGCCCGAACTGCACACCCTTACCCATCCGCTGCAACCCGGTTCGTTTCTCCGATCCGAAGCGGAAGATCTGCTCCTCGGTCTCGGCGAACAGTGGCAGCGCAGGAATCAGCATCACCAGGAACACGAGCGGGATCAGCCATTCGAGCGCGGTACCCGCCGTGCGGTCGGTCGTGCCGGTCACCGGATTGCCGATGCCGCCGAGCGCCGTCCACCAGCCGAAGTCGAGCCCGGGAATCTGAACGAGCAACACGACCGCGACGACCACGGCCGTGAGCACGGGCACCGCCAACACGAAGTGGCGCGGTCGCAGCCCGCGCATGATCCCCACCACATGCCGCCGGCCGTTGCCGCTGAGCGCGATGCGTGTGCCGCCCGCGATGCGGACTCCGATGAACGCAAGCACCGCGATCGTCAGGACGTCGAACGCCGACACGCCGGTAGGTTCGCACCTCGTGGAACAGGACGTGCGCAGCCGCATCGTCGTCGACGGTCGCGTACAGGGAGTCTGGTTCCGCGCCAGCGCGGATCGGGAGGCGGCGATCCTGGGCCTGAGCGGATCGGCCACGAACCTTCCGGACGGTCGCGTGGAGTTGGTCGTCGAAGGTCCCGCGGACGCGGTAGGGCGGTTCGTGGCGTGGGCGCGCGTCGGTCCGCCCCGCGCCGTCGTCACTCGACTCGAGGTGCACGACGAGCCGCCCACGGGCGGCCGCGGTTTCAGGGTGCGGTGATCAACCGGCGCGCTGGTAGGTGCCGGTCAAGGTCGCGACGACTGCCTGCGTCTGCTGGATCGTCGTCAGCGCGGCGGGGTCGGCCTCACCGTTGGTCAGTCCGGTCGCCGTCGTGAAGGCATAGAGCGTGAACACGTAGTGGTGTGGTGGGCCCTTGGGTGGACACGGCCCGGTCCAGCCGATGGTGCTCGCGCCGTTCATCGCCTGCACCGCACCGTCGGGTACCGATCCCGCCGCGATGGCCTGGACGCTCGGGTCGATGCCCCCGATGACCCAGTGCACGAAGCCGTTGGCATCGGGGTCGATCACGGTGATGGCCAGCTCGACCGTCCCGACCGGCACCGAACCCCACGCCAGCGGAGGCGACACGCCTTGGCCGTCACACGTGTGCACGACGGGGATGGCCGCGCCCGACGCGAAGGCGGGGCTGGTCAACGTGAACGCGGTGGCCGAACCCGTCCCAGATCCCGCCGGGCCGGCGACCTGGTCCGCGCCGGTGGTGGCCGCGGTCGGTGGCGGTGGCGCGCTTGCGCCCGGCGCCGGCGCCCGCAACGTTCTCCCGTCGCTCGCGCAAGCGGCCAGCAACGCGCACGCGCACACGAAGCCCACGAAGTACGCGCCCACTCTTCGGTTCATCCGAACAACGACCGTCCTGCGAGCTGGATGGGCATGGCACCGGATCCGGCCAGCCGGTCGTGGAAGCCGCGCAGATCCCCACCCTCGGCCAGCCATCGCTCCCGCAGGCGCTCGATCTCCAACGAACCGGTGAGGTACGAGGCGGCCTGTGTCGGCCACGCGCAATAACGAGTGACCTCGACTCGAGCGACGGCCATGGTCAGCGGCGAGTTCGCGTGCATGTAGTCGACTGCCTCGTCGAACGTCATGTCGCCGCAGTGCAGGCTCGTGTCGGCCACGATGCGCGCCGCGCGGAAGATGCGGGCGGCGAGATGGCACAGATCCTGCGCGGGATCGGAGAAGAAGCCTTGCTCGCGCATCATGCGCTCGGCGTACAGCGCCCAACCTTCGACGAAGTACGACGTCGTGATCAACCGACGCAGAGGAGGTGCCGCCGCTTGCAACCACGCGAAATGCCAGTGATGGCCGGGATACGCCTCGTGGACGCTCGTCGTCGCCATGTTGGCGAAGCTGTTGTCGGCCAGTCGCTCGGCGAGATCCTCTGCGGATGTGCCGTCCGGGGGATAGGGCACGTTGAACCGCCCCTCGAGCCCGGATCGCATCGCCGGTGGCTGGAAGTACGACGCGACCGCCAGCACCGGACGCTGGAACGGCGGAGACGGTTCCACCGTGCAGCTCTCGCCTTCGGGGAACGAGACCAACTCGTGCTCGTGCAGGAACGCGCGGGCCGCCTCGGTCCAGTGTTCGTAGCCGTCGCGCATCTCGTCCGGCGTCATGGGTCGATCACCGTTGACGGTGTCGAGCCGGGTGCGCCAGTCGTCGTCGCCCCACGCGTCGCGACACAACGCACGCATCTCCTCCTCGAGCGCAGCATGCTGCTCGCGGCCGCGCTCGCAAAGCGACGCAGCGTCGTCGGGTAGCAACTCCTTGTCGCGTAGCAACGCCGAGTAGCGGTCCTCGCCGAGGGCCCAATCACCGGTTGCCTTCTCTGCGAGATCCTCGAGGAACGAGGCGAACGACTCGTACGCGGCGGCCGCGGCGCGCCCGGCTTCGGCCACCAGCGCGCGGCCTCGGTCGTCCTCCACCTCCGGCGGAAGCAGGTCGCGGCAATACACGATCGCGGCGCGGCACTGACCGAGGGCTCGGCGTACGAGCAGCGGACTGGCGAGCGACGGGTCGAGATTGGCTCGTCCTTCGTCGAGGAGACGCTCGACCCCGTCGAGCCGGGCGACGGCCGCGCTCACCAACTCCGGCTCCGGATGCAGCCGGCGGGTGAACAGCGAGAACACGCCCATCAGCCCCGCGGCTACGTACGAGTCGGGATCGCGTCGCCAACGCACCCAATCCCGCGTGATCGCCGCGCCGCGCAGCTCGCTCTGCACGAGGTCGCGGTCGATCTGTTGATCCGGCGTCAACTCGTCGTCCCTGAGCGCGCCGAACTTCGCGGCCCAATCGTCCTGTGCGTCGTCACGCCGGGCCCATCCGTCGGCTGACAGGTCGGGTAGCCGGTCGTCGCGCCCGTCGGCGCCATGGAAGCTGGCCACCGTGGGTGACTCGTCGAACATCCACTCGAGGTAGCCGTCGATCAACTCGTCGATGCGCATACGTGAGTGCTTACCTCAGACGTACCCCCGTAAGCGGCTCGCCTGCGCAACCCGCTGGATGCCGATGGCGAACGCCGCTTGGCGCATGGTGCAGCCGCGCTCAGTGGCGAAGGTGGCGGTCGCCGTGTACGCGCGGGCCAGGTAGTCGTGGAGCGCCTCGTTGAAGTGCGCTTCCGTCCACGGCATCTGCTGGATGTTGCGGGTCCACTCGAAGTACGAGCCGGTGACGCCTCCGGCGTTGGCGAGGATGTCGGGGATCACGTCGATGCCACGGTCCTGCAGGATCTTGTCGGCGCCGGGTGTCGTCGGGTAGTTCGCGGCTTCGACGACGACACGCGCTCGAACGAGGCCGGCATTGTCCTGGTGCAGCTGCTCGTCGAGCGCGGCGGGAATCAGCACGTCGCAATCGGACGTGAGCAACTCTTGGTTCGTGATCGAGTCGTAACCCGTGGCGTTCGAGTCGCTCACCTTTCCGCCGGAACGAACGTGGGCGACGATGTCGTCGACGTTGAGCCCGGCCTCACTGTGGATGCCGCCGAAGCGGTCGGTCACCGCGATGATGCGACAGCCGCGGGCGGCAGCCTCGATCGCCGCCCACGACCCGACGTTGCCAAACCCTTGGATGGCGATGCGTAGGTCGTGCAAGGCGATGCCGTGCTGTTGCAGGTAGGCCTCGAGCACGAAGACCACGCCACGACCAGTCGCCGCCTCACGACCCGGCTGGCCGCCGATCGAAAGCGGCTTGCCCGTCACGATCGCGGGGCTGTAGCCGTGCGACGCGGAGAACGCGTCCATCATCCACGCCATCGTTTGCGCGTTGGTGTTGACGTCAGGCGCGGGAATGTCGCGGTAGACGCCGATCACGTGGCTGATGCCGTTGGTGAAGCGGCGCGTCATTCGCTGCAGCTCGTCCTGACTCATGCCCGTCGGGTCGACGGTGATGCCGCCCTTCGCGCCGCCGAACGGGACGTCGAGCAACGCGGTCTTCCACGTCATGAGCGACGCGAGCGCCCGCACCTCTTCGAGATCCGCCGCGGGGTGGTAGCGGACGCCTCCCTTGTACGGGCCGCGCGCCCCGTTGTGCTGCACGCGATACCCCTGCACGACGATGAGGTCGCCGTTGTCGAGGCGGACCGGGACCTGCACGGCGATCTCCCGGTACGTCGACGTCAGGATCGAGTGCATCTCCTCGTCGAGATCGATGAGCCGCGCCGCCTCCTCGAAGTACCGGTTCACCGCTTGGAACGCGGTCAGTCCTTCTCTCGCCACGGCGAGATCCTGGCAGTCGCGCCGGTCGCGGAGGCGGACACCGACAGCGATAGCGTCATGCGGGTCATGACCACTGATGAACATCTGTGCCTGCTGACCGTCCATGCCCACCCGGACGACGAGTCCTCGAAGGGAGCGGGCAGCGTGGCCCGCTATCACGGCGAAGGGGTGCGGTGCGTGCTCGTGTGCTGCACGGGCGGGGAGGCGGGCTCCATCTTGAACCCCGCGATGGACACGCCCGAGGTGCGCGCCGACCTTCCCAACGTGCGCCGGCGCGAGCTCGAGAAGGCCGCCGCCATCATCGGCTACGACGAGCTCGTGTGGCTCGGTTACCGCGACTCCGGCATGCCGGACACGCCGGAGAACGAGGACCCGCGCTCCTTCGCTCGGGCCGACCTCGACGAGGCGGTCGAGCGGTTGGTGACCATCATCCGCCGTGAGCGTCCTCAAGTGATCGTCACGTATCCCGACCGGCAGGAGGGCTACCCCCACCCCGATCACCTTCGCGTGCACGACATCTCGATCGTCGCGTTCGACGCGGCGGGGGATCCCGACCGCTTCCCCGACGCCGGTGAGCCGTGGCAGCCCTTGAAGCTGTACTACACGATGTGGTCGGCGAAGCGGATCAGGGCCATGCACGAGAAGCTGCTCGAGCTCGGTCTCGAATCGCCCTTCGACGACGAGCGCTGGCGCAACCGTCCGTCACAAGAGGATCGCATCACCACCACGATCGAGATCGGTGCGCACTACGGCGTCCGCAAGAACGCGTTGCTCGCGCATGCGACGCAGATCGATCCGACATCACCGTTTTGGTTCGCGCTGCCCGACGATGTCGCCAGCGAGGTGCACCCCTACGACGACTACATGCTCGCCCGCAGCCTCGTCGACAGCGCAACGCCGGAGGACGATCTGTTCGCCGGTGTACGCGAGGGCGCCGTATGGCGAAGTTCCTGAGCCAGGAGTGGCTCGATCTGCAACAGGAGCTGTCGCACGACTTGCCCGAGCGTCCCGGAGCGACGGCTCGCATCCAGTACAAGATCGTCGGCACCTCCGGTGGTGACGTCGCGTTCTACACCGTGATCGAGAACGGCAGGATCATCGACAGCACACCGGGCGAAGACGTGGACGCCGAGTTCTCGATGTCCGTCCCGTACGCCGTGTTCGTCGAGGTCAGCAAGGGCGAGATCGATGTCAACGCCGCGTTCATGCAGGGTCGCATCAAGGTCACCGGCAGCACGGCCACCTTGCTGTCGTTGATGCCGCTGACGCAGAGCCAGGAGTACAAGGCGGCCGTCGACAAGCTCGATGCCGCCACGCAGTACGCGTAGTCGACGACGCATGCGCGGGCGGGTCAGGAGGTCGCGGCGTCGACCTCGATGTCAACCTTGTGAGCGATGGCCGCCCGGTCGTAACCGTGGATCTTGCCCGCCGACGTCAGGTAGATGACCATCGATTCACCCGGCTCTAGCGTGCCACCCTCGACAGTGTCACTCGTGAAGCCGTGGTTGGAGGTGCCCTTGTTGACCACCGTGATGGCGTGGCCGACCTGCACGCGCAACGGGTTCGGCGTGAACCCGTTGTCATCGACGGTGAGCGTCGCCTTGCTCGTGAAGTCGAGCGAGGCTCCGTCCGCGGGCCCGGGCTTCGCCACGCCGTGGTCGCACGCGGTGCCGATGCACGCGAGGAGCATCGCGAGCGCGATCAGCACCACCCGACGAGCCCGACCCATACCGAGGCGACGGTAGTGGACGCATGGCCGCGCGAACGCGCTTCCCAACTGGCCACTCTGGTCGAGCGGGCGCTGCCGGACGAGGGCCTGACCAAGGGCGAGCTTGCCTTCTGTTGCTGGACCGACGACAGCGCGGTGCTGGCGCTGCCCGCCGGCGACGGCGCGGTCGCGGTCGCAGTCACGAAGGAAGGCGACCGCCGCATCGGTTACGTGCGGTTGATCGTGGTCGAGCCCGCGGCGCAGCGCGGAGGACAGGGCCGCTCCCTCCTCACCGCGGCGCACGAATGGGCCTTCGACCGTGGCGCCGAAGAGATCCGCGTTGGTGCGTCGGCGCCGTTCTACCTGTGGCCGGGATGCGACTTCGCACACCTCGGCGCGCTGTGCCTGTTCGAGTCGTTCGGCTATTGGACGGTCGGTGCCGAGCTCAACATGAGTTGCAGCACTCGACACCGCGCCGAGCCACCACCAGGCGCGCGCGTCGTGCGGGTCGCCGATCCCGACGACGTCGATTCCGTACTCGCGCTCGTGCGCCGCGAGTGGCCCAACTGGGAGACCGAGACAGCCCGCGGCATCGAGCTCGGTACCTGCTTCGCGGCGATCGACGAGGACGATCCCGAGATCGCGCTCGGCTACGCATCGCACTCGGTCAACCGTCGCGGCTGGGTCGGGCCCATGGCCACCGACACGCGTCGCCAGCACGGCGGTGTCGGTTCGGCACTGCTCGGCGCGTTGTGCGAGGACATGCAAGACCGAGATCTCGACCGGGCCGAGATCGCGTGGGTCGGCCCCGTTCGGTTCTACGCGAAGGCGGCGAACGCTTCGGTGTCGCGCGTGTTCCGGTCGCTCACGCTGCCGCGGAGCGTTGCAGGGCGCGCAGCTTCCGGTAGCCGATGAGGCGGGCCCCGCTGCGCTCGACCAACGTGCGCAAGCCGCCGTCGTGCACGACGAGGTCGTGGTCGTCCACCCGCACCGCCCAGTCCGGCGCCAGCGCCCGCAACTCGGCGGTGTCGACCGCGGGGTGGACGTAGAGCTCGGTCACCCCGGGATGCAGATCGCGCACCACTCGCTCGATCATCTTGCGGCTGCCGACCCCGGCGATCGGCACGAAGTGATCCGGGAAGATGACACCCGCTTCGGCCGCGAGCCGGCGGAACGGGAAGCCGATCAGTCGCTCGGACGACTTGCCCGACAACCGCAGCGGGAGCCCGAACTCGACGGCGAGATCCAAGTAGACGTCGAAGAATTCGGGTCGGAGCTGCAACGCACCCATGTGCGAGTCGAGATGGCTGACGTCGAACCCCCACAGGATCGCCCGCTCGATCTGGGCCCGCAGCTCGCGGCGCACCTCGTCGAGATCGGCGTGATCCCACACGTCGTCGATCGTGCGCGGGAACCCCCCGTCGCCATCGAGCAACGAAGGGGCGTGGGTGATCGGACCCCACCGGTACAGGTCGTACTCCGCGTTCAACGTGAGGTGGACCCCGACGTCCTCGCCGAGATAGCGCGATGCCGCTTCGCGCGCCCATGGGCACGGCACCATCAGCGTCGAGCTCGTCGCCAACCCGTCGCGCAATGCTTCGTAGCACCCGATGTTGGCGGCATAGCTCGAGCCGAGATCGTCGCAGTTGATGATCAACAGCCGCTCGTCCGGGCCGTAGCCCAGTTGTTCGGCGAGGGTCGTCACGGCGAAGCACGCTATCCGCCTCCCGGGACGTGGAAACCGCCGCACGCGCCCCACAACCCGCGCCCGGCCGCCCGCGCGGTCGCAACCGCGGCGTCGATCTCGGCCCGGTGCGTCGTATTCGGTGCGATGGCCAGAGGTCCGGCGAAGCCGGCCTGCACCATCTCGAGCTCGAGGAACACCCCGTCCGGCTCGCGGTACACGTATGCGAGCAAGCGGCCGTACTTGTCGCGCGCTTCGCGATCTCGTTCGAGTCGTACGTTCGTACCGACGGGCAGCAGCTCGGTGAGGTGCGCGGCCGCTTCAGGGCCGTAGCACTCGACCGGCGTGCCCGGCTTGTGTGTCTCCGGCGTATCGATGCCGATGAGCCTGACGTGCTCCTCGGTGCCACCCAGTTGCACGACGATGGTGTCGCCATCGATCACGCGCGTAACGGTGGCCTTGCCGTCAGCGGCCGCTGCCGCGTGATGCGAGCAGCCACTCGCAATCAGTGCGATGCATACGACTGAGATCCAACGAACCATGGGCGTCCTCGTCTTCAAACTGGGGGGAGGACGACCGTTCACCGCCTGTCGTCGAGCGTTCGCCGAACTCTACGACGAGGGTGTGACACCCAACCGGCGTTCGAGGCGTCGTGGGGACGTGTGTGACGGCACTCAGGTCAACTCTGGCCAATCAGACGTCCGCACCGCGACCCGCTCTGAGGGCTCCGCCCGAATCCCCGGATGGCCGCTGGTCAAAGATGGGGCCGTGGATCTGGTGGCGATGGTCGCCGAACTGCTCGATGAGCACGGAACCTCGGGCACTGCTGTCGGGATGGTCGGCGGCGCGGATGGAAAGAGGATCGTGACCGCGGGCAGTCGCGGCGATGGCCGCGGCCCAGTTGAGGACGACACGCTGTTCGCGGCTGCGTCCCTGACCAAGCCGGTGTTCGCCGCAGGCGTGATGGCCCTGGTCGACGGCGGGACGCTCGAACTGGACCGTCCGCTCAGCATGTACCTGCCCGAGCCCTACCTGGCCGATGACGAGCGGGCGGCGTCGATCACGGCGCGGATGGCGCTCAGCCACACGACCGGCTTCCCCAACTGGAGGGAGGGTCCGCTCTACCTGCGATGGCCGCCAGGGACCCGGTGGGGGTACTCCGGCGAGGGATTCTCCTACCTCCAGCAGGTCGTCGAGCGACTGACTGGCGCGCCGGTCGCCCACTACTTGAGCGACGCGGTCCTTCGCCCGCTCGGCATGGCCGACTCGACCTTTGTGTGGCCCGAGCCCGATGAACCGCGTCTCGCGATCGGTCACAACCGCGATGGTGAGGCGAGATCTCCGTTCCGTCCGAGCCCGGCGAAGGCTGCGGCAGGTGGCCTGTTCACCACGGCACCCGACTACCTCCGGTTCCTCGATCACTGCCTTGTTCACGAGCAGCGGATGTTCGAACAGCAGGCCCGCATCGACGAGGAGCTGGCCTGGGGCCTCGGGTGGGGCGTCGAGATCGGCGTGGGGGCTGTCTGGCAGTGGGGCAACGACCCCGGATACAAGAACTTCGTCATCGGCCGCCCGGCCGCGGGACAGGGCATTGTCGTGTTCACCAATGGCGACCGCGGTGCCGACGTGTACGCCGAGGTGGTGCGCACGCTGCTTCCCGGAGCCCATCCGTCGCTCGAGGCTCATCACCGATCGGGCTGGATATGGGCGATGGCAAGGCGGCCGGTCGACCTACGACCCCAGCTCGATTCGCCCGGGGTGCGCACCTTGCTGGAGGCGGCCGCCGGGCACGGGGTGGAAGGCGAAGGCGACCACGCCGGTGAGCAGTACCGGCGGCCGGGTACTTGGCTGCTGGGTGTCGTGACCCAGGGGTCGTTCGGTGAGACGGGCGTGCCCGTCGGGACGCCGATCGCATGCGTCGGTCTCGAACCCCATCACGAACGCGAGGCGAAGATCAGTGCCTTGGCCGTACTTCCGGGCTGGCGTCGACAGGGCATCGCCACCTCGCTGATCTACGGAGCGTGCCAACAGTTGGGGTTGCGAGCCCTCGAGGCCGAGACCGATGGGGACGGCGTCGAGTTCTTTCGCGCCATCGGGTTCGACGTCGAGAGCCAAGGCGGACGTCGCCGGTGTCGGTTCGAGCGGTCAGAGGATTGAGCCTGGGCGCAGCTCGTGCCCGCGACCGAATCGGCGCTCTGTCCTCACGAGACGAAGCGAAGGCGCACACAATCGCGCCAATGGCTGGCGCATGATCTCGGCCCACTGGTTTGGGTTTCCAGGTCCGGCACCGCGCGAGAGAACGTGGATGGATGCCTGACGTTTGGGCGGGCCCATCAGGCAGTGGGCGATATGCGACAGCGCGAGCGGACGCATCTGCGGTTGCGCCGGCTGATCGAACTGGTGTACGGTCTGGGTCTGCTCGGTTGAGCTTCGGAGCTGCGGCTTCCTTCCTTGTCGGTTGATCGTGTGACGTGAGGGGACGCGGATGCCTGCTTCGATCGATGCGCTGGTGGATGTCGATCCGGCCGCGCTCGATGCTGCAGGGTTGAGAGCACATCTGGTCGAGTTGGGTCGCGCTCGTGCCCGTGTGGATGCGGCCGAGGCGATGGCGATCGCACTGTTCGACGAGCAGGTTGGCTATCTCGCCGACGGGATGGTCAACGCGAGAGCGTGGCTGGCGCACCACACGGGCGTGTCGCGCGCGGTTGCGGGCAGCCGGGTCCTGCTGGCCAGGCGCTTGCGGCGGATGCCGCTGATGGCGGCGGCGTTGGCGGAGGAGACGGTGACCCACTCGCACGCGCGATCGCTGGCCCGTTGCCTGACACCGCGGACGACTGCGGCGTTCTGCCGGGACGAGCGGCTGCTGGTTGACACTGCGATGGCACTCGAGGCCGATGATTTCGATCTGGTCGTGACCCGGTGGCTGTTCCTGAACGATCCCGACGGTGTCGGTCCCGGCCGCGAACGGCTGAGCGAGTTGCACGTGTCGCCGATGCTGGGCGGCCGCACGCGTGTCGACGGGGAGCTCGATGTCGAGGACAGCGCAGAGTTCCTCGCCGAGCTCGAGGCTCGCTACGACGAGCTGTGGCGCCAGGACCGAGCGGCCGGCGACGGCGACGCGTTGTGTCACCGCACCCGCGGTGAACGGATGGCGGCGGCGTTGGTGGAAATGGCGAGGCGGTCGAGCGCCGCGGGCGACAACGACGCCGACGCCGATGACCCGGCGCCTGATGGTCGGCCGGGTTCGATGGCGCCTCTTCCGCGCAAGCCTCAGCTGGTGGTGGTGGTCGACCTCGACGCCATCGCCGGCGAGGTGGCCGGGTTGTCGGTGCTCGACGACGGCAACCTGTTGCCCCAGCACGTGTTGCAGCGTTGGCTGTGCGATTCGAGCATCGGTCGGGTCGTGATGGCGGGTAGTTCGGTGCCAGTCGATCTGGGACGCCTCACCTACACGGTGTCAGCGGGCCAGCGGCGAGCGCTCGTGGCCCGTGATCGCGGCTGCATCGTGCCCGGCTGCAAACGCAAAGCCCGCTGGTGCGAAGCCCACCATGTGGTCCCGTGGCCGAAGGGTCCGACCGATCTCGACAACCTCGTCTTGTTGTGCAAGCGGCACCACAAGCAGGTGCACGCGCTCGCGATCACGCTGCAGCGCGATCCGGTTGGGAACCGGTGGATCGTCACCGACGCCGATCGTGTCCCCCTCCGTCAACGACCGCCGCCACTCGCGGCGTAGGTCTCGGCGCTGGTGTGACAGTGCCCTCAGATGCGCTGGAGGATCGTCCCGGTGCCGAGGCCACCGCCGCAGCACATCGTGACCAGCGCGTTCGTGCCGTCGATCCGCTCGAGCTCGTGCAGTGCCTTGGTCACCAGCACGGCACCGGTGGAACCGAGCGCGTGACCGATCGCGATGGCACCACCGTTGGGGTTGACCGTGGCGTGATCGGGGCTGAGCTCGCGCTCCCATGCCAGCACCACCGACGCGAACGCCTCGTTGATCTCGGTGAGATCCATGTCGGTCATCGTCATGCCGGTGCGCTCGAAGAGGCGATGCGTGGCATCGATGGGGCCCGTGAGCATCAGCACCGGATCGCTGCCGACGAGGCAGGTGTCGACGACGCGCGCACGGGGCTTCAGGCCGAGCGCATCCGCTTTCGCGCGTGTCATCACGAGCACGGCGGCGGCGGCATCGGAGATCTGCGAGGACGATGCCGCGGTGTGCACACCGTCGGGCCGCGCCACCGCCTTGAGCTCGGCGATCTTCTCGAGCGTCGTCTCCCGCAGTCCTTCGTCACGGGCCACACGGTGGGTTGTGCCCGTGGGCTTGCCGTCCTCGCCCAGATCCGGCGCATCGACGGCGACGACCTGCGTGTCGAAGCGCCCCTCGTCCCACGCGCGAGCGGCTCGCGCCTGTGACTCCACCCCGAGCTGATCCGTCTCGGCCCGCGAGATGCCCCACTTGTCGGCGATGCGCTCGGCGCCCTCGAACTGCGTCGTCCACTCGTAACGCGAGAAGTACGACTTGGGCACGGCCTTGCCGACGCCCTCGCTCAAGCTCGAGCCCATCGGTACCCGGCTCATCAGCTCGACCCCACACGCCACGGCGACATCGACGACGCCTGACGCGACGAGGCTGGTGGCCATGTTGGTGGCCTGCTGGGAGGAACCGCACTGACTGTCAACGGTGGTCGCCGCCGTCGAGACCGGTAGACCGGCGGCCAGCCACGCGGTGCGAGTGATGTTGAACGCCTGCATGCCGACCTGGCTCACGCAACCGCCGACGACCTGACCGATTTCGGTGGGGTCGATGCCGGACCGGTCGATCAGCTCCTTTTGGACGAGGGCCAGCAGATCGGCCGAGTGGAATGTCGACAAGCCACCGCCGCGACGTCCGATCGGCGACCGCACAGCCTCGACGATGACGACTTCATTTCCACTGAGCTCAGCCATTCGGGCAGCCTACGGCAGCGCCCTCAGCGACGGCGATGTCGCTCGTTGAGCCCGAGCGCCTGCATGAGGAACAACAGGACGCACGCGCCGACGAAGGCGACGAGGATCGACCACAGCCCGAAATCGGTGATGCCGTTGCCGCCGATGGCGTTGAACAGCGCCCCACCGAGGATGCCGCCGAGGATGCCCACGACCATGGTGCCGAGACATCCGTACCGCTCGGAGCTCGTGGCTCGTCGTGCGAGGCTGCCCGCCAGCAGCCCGACGACGATCCAGCCGATGACGCCCACGCGGCGACGATAGCGGTGGCCGTCAGGCCGCGGCTCGCTGTTGGTTGGCCATCACCTTGCGTGCCTCGCGCAGCGCTTGGCGTGCTTCGGCCACACCACGGCGCCCGATGTCCTTCGTGGCGTCGTCGAGGTGCCAGTCGGGCGCCGGTGGCTCGAGGAGGTGGAGCTGTCGTTCCATGCCCACATCATCCCCAGGGGGTGTGACAGTCACCCGACCGACGGCGCCACCAGCGGCCACGGCCGTTCGAGCTCGAGGGTGCGGGCGAGGTCGAACAACAGCGCGTCCTCGTGGTGGCGGCCGATGATCTGCAGGCCGACCGGCAGGCCGTCGAGCGTGCCGGCGGGGACGGAGCACGCTGGGTTGCCCGTGATGTTGGCGGGGATCGTGAGCGCGCCGTTGTTCTCCGGTCCGACCTGGAGGTCGCCGACCCGCGTGTTCAGGCCGCAGTCGGCCGGGAACGCCACATCCGGATTGGTGGCGCAGATGATGAAGTCCACCTGATCGAACACATCGGCCATCGCCTCGTTCGCCACCCGGCGGTTGCGCTCACTGGAGGCGGCCGCGCCGAGGTTCATGAGCTGCGTCGCGATCTCGATGCCGAACGCGATCTCCATGGTCAGGTCGTCCTTGCACGCCGGCCACCGACCTTCGAGATCGACCATCAGCGTTGCGAGATTTGCAATCGCCCACTCGACGCCGAGCCCGGGCAGCGACACCGGCACGTCGACCAGTTGCAGGCCCGCGTGCTTGGCCAGCGCCTCGCCCGTCTCCCGCACGATCGCCTCGACCTCGGGACGGATGATCGCCGACCCGAGCGTCGGCGCGATCACGACCCGCTTGCCATGCAGGTCGTAGGTCTCGAGGTTGCGCTCCCAGCCTTCGACCCGCGGCAGCGAGTACGGATCGCGGGAGTCGTAGCCGTTGCACACGTCGAACCACCGGGTGGCGTCGCGTACCGAACGGGCGAGACAGCCGACGACCACCGTCAACGGTCCGACGAGCACCTCGGGTCCACGGGGGATGCGTCCCGCGGTGCCCTTCATCCCGAACAAACCGTTGAAGCCGGCCGGGATGCGGATCGAGCCGCCGCCGTCGCCGCCGGTCGCGATGGGCACGAGTCCGCCCGCCACCGCAGCTGCGGAACCAGCCGACGAACCACCGGTGGTGCGCGTGGGATCCCACGGGTTGCCGGTGACGCCATGCAACTTGGTAATGCCGACGTTGAGCCCGCCGAACTCCGACGCGGTCGTCTGCCCGAACAAGTTCGCGCCCGCGTCCCGCAAGCGGGACACCATCGTCGAGTCGTGGTCAGCGACGCGATCGGCGAACACGAGCGAGGCCTCCGTGTAGGGCCAGCCCTTCACGGGGTCGAGCTCCTTCACCGCGATCGGCACACCACCAAAGGGCTGGTTGACGTCCGCGCTGCGGGCGCGCTCGCGCGCCGCGTCGGCATCGACATACGTGAAGGCATTCAGCGCGCTGGCGTCGATCGCCTCGAGGCACGACTCCAACGCGTCGACTGGTGTCAGCTCACCCGAACGGAATGCATCGACGAGCGCGCACGCATCGTCCAACCAAGGAGTAGGCATCAAGACACGTTTCGCAGTCCGAAGGCGGACTTCCTGCTGCCGTAGGGTGACCCCGATGGACGCCCGGCAGTTTCTCGGCCTCGAGCCGACCCACAATCCGCACCGCTGGGTGCTCCCGGTCACGCCTGCGGTGTGCACGGGTGGCGGGTTCCTGTTCGGCGGCTGTGGCCTTGCGGCCGCCATCTCCGCGCTCGAAGGAACGACCGGACGTCCCGTGGTGTGGGCCACGTCGCAATACCTTTCGTTCGCCCGTCCGCCCGACACGATGGATGTCGACGTCACGATCGCGGCAGGCGGTCATCAGGTCACGCAGGCACGCGCGGTGGCGCACGTGGTCGACCGCGAGATCCTCACCGTCAACGGCGCGCTCGGCAGCCGCCCGATCGAGGTCACGGGCCAGTGGGAGGAGATGCCTCGAGTCGCGCCGCCCGACGACTGCGCGCCACGCGGCTATCGCAACCCGCGTGACGACTCGATCATGCAGCGGCTCGACATGCGTCTCGCGGCCGGGCGCGACTTCCACGACTTCGACGGCACGCAGGGCACCGGACGGTCCGCGCTGTGGGCGCGCCTGCCCGAGGTGCTCGAGATGTCGGCGGCCACACTCGCCGTCCTTGGCGATTACGTGCCCTTCGGAGTCGGTCAGGCACTCGGTCAGATGGCCGGGGGCACGAGCCTCGACAACACGTTGCGCGTCGCCCGTCTTGTGCCCACTGAATGGGTGTTGCTCGACATCCAGGTCCACACCGTGCAGCAAGGATTCGGTCACGGGCTCGTGCATCTGTGGGCGGAGGACGGCACGCTCCTCGCCATCGCCAGCCAGTCGTGCATCGTGAAGTTCTGGTCGCCGGAGGTCGAAGCTGCCATTCGGGCCGAGATGGGTGGCGAGCTCGATCAAGTGGCAGAGGACGGAGAACGGTGACTCGATGACACAGCGCTACGGCATGACCATCCCGCTCGACGGCTTCACGCTTGCCGATCAGCGCGACTTGATCGTCGAGCTCGAGGATCTCGGCTACACCGATGTGTGGTCGGCCGAGGCCGACGGTGCCGACGGCTTCACACCGCTGACGCTCGCGTCCGTGTGGGCGCCGTCACTGCGCCTCGGCACCGCGATCATTCCCGCATTCACGAGGGGTCCTGCGTGCCTCGCGCAATCGGTCGGCTCGCTCGCGCAGGCCGCGCCCGGTCGGTTCGTGCTCGGCATCGGAACGTCGTCGAATGTGATCGTCGAAGGATGGAACGGCATCGCGTTCGAGCGTCCGTACGAGCACACTCGCGACATGGTGCGCTTCCTGCGCGCCGCGCTGTCGGGAGAGAAGGTGTCGCAAGAGTTCGACACTTTCAAGGTGCGTGGCTTCAAGCTGCGGGCGCTGCCCCCCGAACCGGTGCCGATACTCGTCGCCGCGTTGCGCGAGGGGATGCTGAAGCTCGCCGGCAGAGAGGGCGACGGCGCCATCATCAACTGGCTGTCGGCCGACGACGTTCGCACGGTCGCGCCGATCGTGCAGGCCGCGTCGCCGGACGGATCGAAGCGCGAGGTCGTCGCTCGCATCTTCGTGGCGCCGACGGCCGACGCCGACACGGTGCGAGCGATGGGCAAGTTCGCGATCGCGGCGTACTTGAACGTGCCCGTGTACGCGGCGTTCCACGACTGGCTCGGGCGCGGCGACGTGCTGGCGCCGATGTGGCAGAGGTGGAAGGACGGCGATCGCAAGGGTGCGGTCGAGGTGATACCGGACTCGCTGGTCGACGAGTTGATCGTGCACGGCCCCCCCGAGGCGTGCCGTGAGCACCTTCAGCGCTACATCGACAACGGTGTCGACACCCCGGCGCTGGCGCTCATGCCGTTCGGCGTCGAAACCCGCCAGGCCATCCGCGATCTCGCACCGCGGTAAGAGATCTCGCGGGAAGCCGCCGGCCAGCTCGCCGGCCGGCAAGGCGATAGCGAACGAACACCTGTTCCCTTACACTGGGCGGAATGCAGTACGCCCTTCAGGGCACTCTCCTCGGCAGTCTCGAGCCCTCGATCGACGCGACGTTCTCTGGCACCGACCGCGTGCAGCTCGACGGCGATGCGTGGGTCGAACACGTTCGCGGCTTGGTGGCGGGCGCGGATGCGCTCTTCGAGGATCTGCTGCAGCGGCTCGAGTGGCACGGCCGGCGGATCCGCATGTACGACAAGGTCCTCGACGAGCCCCGGTTGCACGGCAGCCTCGAGCTCGGCGTTCGGCCTCCCATCGTCGAAGAGATGCGAGTGGCGCTCGGCGCGCGTTACGGCGTTCCGTTCACCTCCGTCCGAGCCAACCTGTACCGAGACGGTCGCGACAGTGTCGCCTGGCACGGCGACCGCATCGCCCGAGATCTGCCCGAGGCGTTGGTCGGTGTGCTCTCACTTGGCGGGCGACGACGGTTCTTGTTGCGACCCAAGGGCGGTGGCCGTTCGGTGCGCTTCGAGCCCGGCTCCGGCGATCTCGTCGTGATGGGCGGGTCCTGCCAGCGGACGTGGCAGCACTGCGTGCCGAAGATGGCGGTGGCGCCGCCGCGCATCTCGGTCACCTTCCGGCACGCCTACGAGTGAGCTCTCGCGCTCCTGCGCGAGAGTGATGCGAAGTGCGCCCGGTCCGACTGACCTTCTTCGTGTTCGGCGCCTTCTGGGGGACGTGGGCTGTCGTCGCGCTCGACGTACAGCGCTTCCTCGGCTTCAGCGACGTACAGCTCGGCCTGTTGCTGGCCGCCACGGTCTTCGGTGGTGTCGTCGCCAATGCCGGGGGCGGTGTGATCGCCGAGCGCCATGGCACCCGAGTGGCGCTGAGCGGCGCGCTGGTCCTTTGGGGCGCGTTGCTCGCGGGGACCGCGTCGACGACGAACGAGTGGCTCTTCTGCTTGCTGTTCCTCATGACGGTCGCCGGCGGCGGACTCGTCGACGTCGTGATGAACGTCGCGGCAACAGCCGCGCTCGGATCTGAGTCCGGACGACTCCTGCGGGTGCACGCGCTGTTCAACGGCGGCGCGCTCGCCGGCGCGGCGACGGCGGGGATCCTGGTCGATCGCGGCATCAGCTTCCGCGCCGTCTGGGCCGCCATCGCGGTCCTCGCGATCCTGCTTGCGCTGTGGTGCCGGGTGACAGACATCCCGGCCGGTGATCGCGGCGAGCCCTACACGGTCCGAGAAGGAGTTGCCGCACTGCGCGTCGCGGGACTCGGGACGCTCGCGCTCGTTTTCGCATTGGGCGCGCTCGTCGAAGGCGGAACGGGGACGTGGGGCGTGTTGTTCCTTCGTTCCAACCTCGGTCTCGCCGTCGTCGCCGGCGCGGCCGCCTACGTCGTGGGACAGACGCTGGCCGTTGTCGCCCGCTGCACGCTCGGATGGACGACCGGCCATCTCGGTGATCGGCGCGGCGCGCAATGGGGCTTGGCGATCGCCGGCATCGGGCTGTTCGTCGAGGCGACATCGCGCGGCAGCGTCCCCGCGGCCATCGGGCTCGGCGTGGCCGCGGTGGGTGTCTCCGTGTACTGGCCGCTGTTGCTCGCATACGCCAGCCGCGGCAACACGCGGCCCGGGCTCGTTGTCGGTGGCCTCAGCGCGTGCGGCTACGTCGGCTTCCTCGCCGGACCACCGGTCGTCGGATGGATCGCGCAGACGACGAGCCTGCGGTGGGGGATAGGCGCGCTCGCGGTCGCCTCGATCGCCGGCGCGACCATTCGGATACGTGCGCCGCGGTTCAGCCCGGCAGCAGGATCGCCAGTTGGCGACTCAGCGCGATGAGTGTGCCGTCGGGCGCCCACAGCTGACCGTCCTCCTCGACGAACCCGTCCGCGGCCGTGCGGCTGCGGAATCGCAACAGGGCGAAGTCCTCGGGGCCGAGCGGCGCGTACGGCAGCGCGACCCGGAAATGGACCGTGAGGTCGATGGTCGGCACCGGCGTGTCGACCAGCGCGAATGCGGCGGGCGGCCATGCATCGGTCATCGCCGCCACGACCATCGCGTCCACCCGCTCGGGTTCGGCGAGTCGTAGCCAACCGCCCGTCTCGGCGCGATCGCCACGTAGACCGGGCGGCGTCCCCAACGCGAAGCGATGGTCCCAGTACTGCGTGAACGGCATCGGTGGCCGATCACGTTCGGGGAAGCCCGGCGCATCGGGACCGGGGACGTGCGGCGCCGCATCGTGTTGCCAGTCGGGTCCGTTCCATGCCGGCGAGAACGCGCCGAGCGCGACCAGCGCCGGCTTGCCGAACTGCTCCATGCGGGCGCTGCACGTCACCAGTGACCGGCCGACTCGCACGAGCTCGGTCGTGATCGTCGCCGGACCTTCGACAGGTGCACGCGCGTAGTGGATCGTCAACGACCTGACCGGACGATCGACGTCCGACCGTACGTCGGCGACACGCGCCGTCATCGCGCGAAGCAGCACTGCGGCGAGATAGCCGCCGTTCGGGCCGCGCACGATGAACGACGAAGGCTCCACGTGCAGCTCGAACGTGTCGGTCGCCGTGCGCGTCACATGGGTGAGCTCGGAGAACTTCATGAGGCGCGTTCGTTGAACGTCCGGCGGTAGCCGACGGGGGAGGTGTCGAGGATGCGCTTGAAATGGGTGCGGAGGACGGTGGCGGAGCCGAACCCGGATCGCTCCGCGATCACCTCGACCGGAAGGTTGGTGGTCTCGAGCAGTCGCTGCGCGTGGAGGATGCGCTGGCGCAGCACCCACTGCAACGGCGTGGTGCCGATGGAGTCCCGGAACCGGCGGGCGAACGTGCGCGGGCTCATCAGCGCCCGACGCGCGAGCAACTCGACGGAGAGCGGTTGCTCGAGATGAGCAATGGCCCAGTCGAGCGTGGCTGCGAGCGAGTCGCATTCGCCCTCGACGTCGATCGAAGGTTGCACGAACTGCGCTTGACCACCGTCGCGATGAGGTGGCACCACCATGCGCCGCGCCACCGCGTTGGCAACGTCTGCGCCGTAGTCCGCTCGCACGACGTGCAGGCACAGGTCGATGCCGGCCGCGGTACCAGCCGACGTGAGGATCTGACCCTCGTCGACATACAGGACATTCGGGTCGACGTGAATCGCCGGAAACTGTTTGGCCAGTCGATCCGTATAGAGCCAATGTGTCGTTGCCCGCAGCCCATCCAACACGCCCGCGTGCGCAAGCGTGAACGCGCCCGAGCACACGCTGAGCAGACGCGTGCCGCGCCGGTGCGCGCGCTGGAGCGTCGAGATGAGCTCGCGACTCGGCGGCTCGATCGCGTCGGTGCTGCCGGCCGGCACAACGATCGTGTCGGCTCGATCAGCCGCCGAGAGCGGGCGCATGCCGTGGTACGAGAACCCGAGATCAGTGTGGATGGTCGGCCCAGTCGGCGAGCACACGACGAGCTCGTACGGCCACGGGTCGATGATCTCGGGGCGCTTGAGTCCGAACACTTCGCAGACGACTGCGAACTCGAACGGGTTCACTCCCTCGGTGAGGATGACCGCAACGCGATGCGGTTTCGAAACCGATCTCACGTTTGTGATCGCCCGGTCGTTCTCAAGGAAGACACGCTGGCCAGTATGGCAGAAATCATTCGAGCATCCACATATCTGCCACTAGCGTGGCAACCAATTCGAAACGGAGGATGGAGCCATGTTCACCGTGCATTGTCCCCATCACGGGCGTGAGGTGTTGTTGCCGGAGCGTCACATCGAGTCGCTGCGCAACACCATCGACGGCATCGAGGTCCGGTGGGTGTGCTGGTGCGGCACCCGCGGCACGATGATGACCGGCCGGCTGCGCAACGCCGGCGCGATGGTGTGATCGCAGACGGTGTGATCGGCGAGCGGCCGGTTTCCGAGATCAGCCGAGCCGTGCCGCCGCGCGCAGATGATCGGCGAGCTCGCCAAGCGGTACGCGGGCATTGAGCCCACTCGTCGACGGCATCACGTACGCAGGGCGGCCGCCGATGGCGCGCGGCTGTAAGCCCGCGGTTGCATCGCGGTCAACCGCGACCCGCCAACCGGCAAGCCCCACGAACACGACCGCGGCGGGTCGCAGCCATTCGACGAGACGCTCGACCCGCTCGTACCCCGCTCGATACTCCGCCGCCTTGATCTCCTTGGCGCCGACGGATGCTCGCTTCACGAGGTCCGTGAACCCTGTGCCGTGGACGCGCAACGCGTGCCACGGATCTCGGTCGCGCGACGCGATGCCGGCCGCGAGCGCCGCGGGCCAGAACCGGTTGCCTGGCGTGACGAACCCGATGCCGGCGTCCGCGGCGCGCAGGCTCGGATTCAGCCCGCACACCAGCAGCTGCATGTCCTGACCGACGACGTCGGGCAGCGATCGCGCCCGCGTCACTTGCAGGCGCACCTCGGCTCGCCTGCTGTCGTCGTCGTACGAGTCCATGTCGAATCCCGCGCCGATCACCACGTCCATGATGTGACCGACGTCCCACTGCGAGAAGAACCGCCCCGGGAAGTCGTCGCGCTCGAACACGGCGCGGCCCTCGACGTCGCCGAGGAAGAGCAGCAGCGTCGCGACTGCGCCCACGTCGAGTGATTGCTGGAGATCCGCGAGTGCGGCCGGCACCCTGGCGCGAGGTAGATGCACGTAGCTGTTGCGCGCCCATGCGGCGTTGAGCGCGCCGCGCCGGAACGGCAGCGCCTCGAGGTCAGCTTGTACCGGCAGCGCGTCCGGCGCGTTGACGCGCACCAAGTCGAGCATGGCGCGCGCCGCGTCGACGGCGACGACCGGTGGCGCGAGGAGCGACGCGTGCCAACCCGGGCCGCAGCCGAGGTCGCCCGTTGGTCCGTGTGACCGCGCCGCCAACGCCATCGACAGCTCGGTCTGGTTCGGTTTGCGGGCCGCGGCCCACCGCGCTGCGTTCGCCTCGTAGATGGCGCGGGTCTCGGCGTCCACCGGAGGCGGTCTACCAGCCTCCGCCGCCTCCACCGCCGCCTCCGCCCCCGCCTCCACCCGAGAAGCCGCCGCCGGCGCCGGTCGAGCTCGACGGCGGGGAGAACGCGGCCGCTGTGGCGGAGGTGAATTCGTTGGCGAAGCTGCCGAGGTTGCCGATGCTGGCGAACCCGTTGGCGCCTCCGAACCCGTTCATGCTGGCGGCGACGTACCACACCGCGAATCCGGTGTTCGGATCGGACAAGGTCGGGAAGCGAACGCGCAAGCCCTCGACGAGCTCGTGCGCGACGCCGAGCGCAACCGCGTACACGAGGTAACGCTCGTACAGGACGAGGTCGCCGGCGTGCGACTCGTCGGCCAGCCGCGAGAAATCCTTCAGGAAGTTACGCAGACCCTGGACCTCCGCCATGGCGCGCGTGCCCTGCACGGTGCGCTTGCGCAGCAGGAGCGACAACCCGGCGAGCACGACCGCGACGATGCCGGGCAGCACACCGAGCGGAGCCTTGAACGCACCGGCGAACAGGGCAGCCGCGCCGGCCAGCACGACGATCGTCCCGAAATGGATGAACCACTTCGCCATGTGGCCCGTGTCGACGTAACCCTTCGCGCCGTAGTCGGCGTGGACCTCTTGCTTGAACTCCTGCATCCACTGCGCCGATGCCTGCCGATCGGCGTGGGCCTGCGCCACGACTTGGTCCTGCGTGATCGTGCCGCCGTTCGGGAAGAGCCGCCACAACAGCTTGCTCTCGTACTCGGTGAGTGGACCGTCGGATTTCGGTGTGCGGGTGAAGGTGTAGTCGGCCTGGTCGCGGCCGAACGCGCCGGGAGTGTGTTGCTCCGTGATCGTGAGCCACCCGCGTTGCGCGAGGTCGACGAGCGTTGCTGCGAACGCGCCGTTGGGCACGATGCCGAACCCGACAAGTGTCTGGCACACGGCGGGGCTGTCCTCGGGTATGTCGCGCCAGTAGTCGCCGATGTCGTCGGGGCGATGGGGCTCCTTGCCCCACTTGAAGAAGATGACGAGGAAGACGCCGATGCCGGCGAGGGCCACGATCGGTCCGCCGATGTTGCCGGCGGTCTTGAGTTGCTTGTCGCGCTTCTTGTCTCGCGCGATCTGGTCCTTCAGTGCCTGGCGCCGCTGGTTGGCCTGGTTGGCGAGCACCGCCTCACGGCCCAGGATGTCCTGCTCGAGGGCAGGCCCGGAGGGTGTCACCGTGAAGTCGGTCGCCGGCTCGAGCATCCTCGCCTCGACCTTCGTCCCCGCGGGGTTGTCCCGCACGGCGATGTCCACGTCCGAACCGTCGATCTTCGAGCCACCGGTGAGCGTGCCGTGCACGAAGATGCGAAGGCCGGTGCCGTCTCCCGGCGTGTGGATCTTCGCCGTGTCGTGATCCTGGAACGGGAAGCCGGTGCCGACGAACTGCCAGTACAAGACGCCCACATCGGGGGCGACGTCGACGGCGTTGTCGACGTGGTAAGAGAGGTCGTACTGGTGCACGCCCGACACGAGCACGTCGGCTTCACCCCACTTCACGAAACCAGGGCCCTGCTGCGCGATGGGCGAGGGCTCGCCGTTCTCGGTGACCGTGATCGGCGAGATCGTGTACTGGGTCGCGCCGACCGTGTCGTCGGTGCCGCCCCCGGACAGGTTGAGCTGGCGGATGCCGCCGTGGCACGTGCCG
>DASXPN010000064.1:0-3996 GCA_036493595.1 Acidimicrobiales bacterium
GCTGATGTCGGGCTGCACGCACCAAGCCTTCGCGGGCCTGATCGCGCTGTCAAGCATCGGTGGCGCGCAGGCCCGGGCAGGACCTCGGCCCGTCCACGACGCAGGTCGGCCGCCTCGGCCGCTTCACGACGAGTAGCGATCGAGCTCGTACTCCCATCCCTCCTGCCAGGCGAAGTCGCGGGCGCAGAGATCGGCGAGCGGCGTCCCGTGAACGAGATGATCGAGTGCCCAGCGGGTAGCGACGTGGCCGATGACCAACACCCGAGTGTCGCTCCACCGCAGTGACAAGTCGTCGAGGAACCGTGCCACGCGCTGGATGGCCTGCTCCCAGCTCTCGCCGTTCGGGTACGGCGTGCGCAGATGGTCGCAGCGGGTCGCGTGGTGCCGGGCGACAGGTGCCTGTGTCTCGTCGCCGTAGTCGCACTCGCGAAGCCGCCAGTCCAACAGGATCGGTATACCGCTGGTGCCGACGGCGATCAGCGCGGTCTCCACCGCTCGCAACAGATCCGAGCTGAACACTGCCGCCAAGTTGTCGTTTCGTCGTCGCACGCCAAGACGCTCGGCCTGGCTGCGGCCGGCCTCTGACAACCGACTGTGCGCCCAACCGCTCGCCCGACCGAGCTCGTTGTCCTCGCTCGTGGAGTGAGTTTCAAACACGACGTGGATCGACACCGCACCGAAGGTACGCAGCGCACCAGTCCCGTAGCGGAGCTTTCCGGAACTCGTACTCTCGACGCGTGGACCCGCAGCGACAGAGTGCGCCGCTTGTTCCGGAGTTGGACGTCACCGATCTCGCGCAGTCGTTGGACTTCTACGTCAACGTGGTCGGATTCACGGTCGTGTTCGAACGGCCGGCCGAGCGGTTCACTTACCTCGCGATCAGCAGCGCCGAGCTCATGCTGCAAGAAGCCGCCGGCCCCGGTCGCCGATTCCGCACAGCACCCTTGGAGCGTCCATTCGGCCGCGGCATCAACCTCCAGATTCTGGTGGCGGACGTCGATGTGACATACGCGGCCGTCGTCACTGCCGGCATCGAGCCCGTAGTCCAGCTCGAAGACCGGTGGTACGACGTCGATGTCGTGAGGCCGTCGGGCCGATGGGCCTCAACCGGCCCGACGAAGGTGGGTAACCGTCAGTTCGTCGTGTCCGATCCCGACGGGTACCTGCTGCGCTTCTACACGAGCCTCGGCGCGACCCCGATCTGACCAATATCGATCCGAACCCGTCGCCGGGAAGAGTGGACCGCAGCTGGGAGCCGAAGCCGTGACGAGCTGACCCGAGTTGGGCGCGTGCGCGTTACGGCCGCTCACGGCGGGGCGGGGGCCACGGGACACCCATGTTGTTGTGGGCGGGTACCGCACGGTTGGTCATCACGGCTTCGGCGAGGGGACGAAGCAGCGTGACGAGCTCGTCGGCACCTGCATCGCCGATGGCGGAGATGATGGGTGCTGCCAGCCGATCGGTGCCGTCCTCGATGGTTTGGCGGACTTCGTTGCCCGCCGATGTGATTCGCAGGTCGCGGTCCATCAGCCCGCGCGACATCAACGACGCGGCTGCCGCTGACCACTCGTCGGTCGACCACCCGCGGTTCGAGCGGAGTCCGTCTTCGGGTGACCGTCCGGTGGCCGCCTGCAACACGAGGGCCTCACAAGGTGTGACCTCGGCGTCGACCAGCCGGTCGACGTGGCCGTCACCGCGGTGCTCGCGTAATGCGGTCAGTGCTTGCCACAACCGCAGGTGCGGCTCCTCAGGTTCCGGGACCGCTTGGTTGGCCGCGCCCAGGGGGCGTCCGGCCATGTCGCACCCGGCGATGGCCCTGGCGGCGAGATCGGCGGCGCGTTCAACCGATGACGACGCGACGGCCTCGTCGCCGAGCACGCGCCGCATCGCTTGGTCGATCGACACGAGCCGGGCATCGAGCAGCGCCTCTGGTGTCGCGCAGCCCCACACGTCGGGGATCGCTCGCCCGACCATGTGCGGATGAAACACATAGAACAGTGCCGTCACCACCGGTGTTGTCGCTGCTCCAAGCGGCGCGGCGCGACAGCCGAAGTAACTCATCCATCCACCCTTCACGCCAAGGGCATCCGTCGCCGCCCGGCGCTCCGGCGCGTAGTAGGTGATCGCGTGCACCGGCTCGCCGTACTGCCACAGAGCACGCGCCAACGACGTGCTCATCGAGACCTTCGGCGTCGGCACGACCTCATCATGCCCAGCCACTCATCTCGAGCATGCAAGTCGGGCGACGGTCGCCGAACGCACCGGATGAGCGCGCTTCGTCGCGCGCCTTCATGGGCAGCTGAATACGAGGAGATCCTGTGGCGCGACCGGTGCGGGGCGATCCGCTTCGGGGTGGAGTGCGAGTGCCGATGCGATCCGTTCGATGCCTTCGGTGACGACGCGGTCGTCGAGGTACTCCAGCGTCGAGAGCGAGCGGTACCGCAGACGCGCGAAGTCCTCTCGTCGAGTGAGAACTGCCGGGAGCACAACCTCGTCGACCGCAACGAGCTCCCACCCGGCCGTCGTGATCGTGTCCATGGTCTCCGCGAGGGAGGGCAACAAGGTCCGGTCGGTTTCGTAGACCTCGGGGAACCAGTCGTCCCACCACGGCCGGGCCACGCGATCCGACGCAGACGTTCGCACGAGAAGCGTGCCACCCGGACGCACCACTCGCGCCAGCTCGACCGCGCCTGCGGCCCGATCCCGGACGTGGTGCCATACCCCGAACAGCAATGCACCGTCGACGACGTGATCAGCCAAAGGGATCGCTTCGCACGTGCCGCCGACAAAGCAGACGTTCGGATGGGCCGGCTTGCTCAGCGCAGGAGCGCGCATCCTTCTCGATGGCTCGATACCGAGCACCGGACCGCCGAACGCGTCAGCAAGCAACGAGGTGAACCGTCCCGTCCCGGATCCGACATCGGCTAACTGCAACGGGCGCGGGTTCGGGAACCATTGACCGAACGCGGCAAGCCAAGCTGACATCACCCCGGGCGGCAACCTCGACCCCTGCACGTAGTGAGCATGCAACCGATCGTCGTAGTCGACCGCCGTCACTGTCCCGTCACCGTAACCACCGCTTCCACGAGCGACCTGAACCGTCATGGGAGCACTTACGTTCGGGTCACGATTCGATGACGTCGTTGAATGCGGGTGGGTAGACGACTCGGCCCGAGACCGTCGGCTTCCCGGCCAGCAGCCGGATCTGCGACGCCTCGGGGGGTGCCCACGCAGGTAGGTCGATGAAGATGTTGTACGCCGCTGACGGCTCGAACCCGAGGCGGCCGTAGTAGCGCGGGTCGCCTTCGAGGACGATGAAGTCGCCTCCCCGTTCACGTGTTCGCTGAACCACCGCCTCGACCAGGGCGGAGCCGATGCCGGCCCGTTGATGGTCGGGCGCGACCGCCAGCGGCGACAGGTGGTGGATCGTGCGGCGGACGGAGCCGTCGTCGAGCGAGGTGAAGCTCACCATCACGTGGCCGACCACGACGCCATCCATTTCGGCGACGAGCGCGAGGCCCGGGATGTACTCCGGCGAGGCCCTGATGGCCTCGACAAGGTCTGCCTCGCGTTCGGACCCGAACGCGGCGGCGACGACCTGGCGCACCGCCTCATGATCCTCACGGCGCTCCGGCCGAATCAGCAAGGCGGTTGCCACGCGACGAGTCTGCTCAACGAGCTACACGAGCTCACTGCGTTTTTCGGTCGCGGGAACGACGCTTCCAGCGCGGGTGGCCGGCGAGCGACGAGGCCGCACTAGGCGGCAGGCGCGAGGCGAGATCGCAGCACGAGGATGAAGCCGATCTCCAATGCGACACCTATCGGCACTGCGGACGGCGCAAGCAGCGGTCCGATGAGCACAAGCAAGCAGCAGAGCTCCGATGGGCATCAGTGGGTAGAAGGCGATGATTGCCCAGTCCCAGCCGTTCAGCAGGTGATGACGCGTGTAGTCGATCATCACCTCCCTTGGCAGGCCCGCTCGGACCGCCGACGGCT
>DASXPN010000065.1:0-48083 GCA_036493595.1 Acidimicrobiales bacterium
GACCGGCAGGTCGGCACGGACGTCATCGCGCTCAACGGCAGCGACATCATCGTGAGCGCCGACACCGGTTTCACCGGCGACCCGCCAAGCCCCCCGGCGGCCACCGGGCAGCAGATCGCGCTGCTCAGGATCGACACCGACGGCGTCGTGACGAAGAACCAGTGGGAAGACTTCGCATCGAACGGGTCGAGCGCGCACTCCCGCCTCACGCTGATCCCGTCGGAGACGCCGGAGCGTTTCTACATCTCGGGACGAACCCGATTCGCTGACGGCACGAACGACTACCGACCCGCCATCGCGCGGTTCGACGAGAACCTTCAGCCCGACAACTCCATCGGTGGCGGTGACGCGAACTACGTCGAGCTACCCCCGACGGCAGACACGGGCATTGATCCGAACACCGACGCCGCGCTTGGTCCGAACGGCACAGTCGTCGTGGCCTCGCTCACGGCCACCGACGTGATTGTGACCCGCTTGTTGTCCAACGGTTCGCTCGACGCCACCTTCGGCGGGGGCACCGTGTACGTCGCGCCGGACCCCTCCGCCGGCTTCACCCGGGTCACCGGCGTCGCCGTCGATTCAAACGGGCGCGTCGCGGTGGCCACCCACACCAACGGGACGCCCACCAACGCCGTCGTCGCGCTCACCGCGAACGGAGCGATCGACACGACGTGGTCGCCGACCGGCATCCGGCACTTCGCGTTCGCCAACCTTCCTGGGGACGAGCTGACCGGCGACATCGCCTTCGACGACCATGCCGGGGTCGTGGTCGCGGGACGGGGCGGCAGCTCGCTGGCCGACGGCGAGCAGCGCAATGCCGTCGCCCGCTTCACGCCGACCGGCGACCTCGATCCGACCTTCGCCCCCAACGGTGTCTTCCGGGTCGCATGCCCGGTCGCGACACATGACGCCGGCTTCACCGGGTTGCTCGTCGACCCAGGCCTGCTCACGGTCTCCGGCGGCTGCGGGTCTGCCGCGTCCGCGGCGCGCATCGTCACGACCTTCACCACACCCGCGCAAGTGACCGTCGCGCTCACCGCCGACGCCGACCCGGTCAACGGCGGCGGGGGCGAGATCCCCGTCGACGCCATCGACCCGACCACCGTGACCGCGCAGCAGGGCCCGACCGACACCGGCGTCGCCGCCACCCCGTTGAAGGCGATCGACCTCACGGCCGCGCCCCCCGGCGTGCAGTCCGCGCCGCTCAAGGCGATCCCGCTCAAAGCCATCCCGCTCAAAGCGATCCCGCTGACGTCGATCCCGCTGAAGGCGATCCCGTTGACGTCGATCGGGGTGACGCCACAGGACGCGGGCGGCAACCCGGTACCGGGCGGGTGGGGCGCCCTGCTCTCGTGTGCCCCCCAGATCCCGACGCCGTGCGACGCGACGTACGCGACATTCCCCGTGCAGGCCGTGAACCTCGACGAAGCGCTCGACCTCCCGCAGATCCAGAGCCTCCCGCTCAGCAGCATCGACCTCAGCGCGACACCGTTGAAGGCGATCCCGCTCAGCTCGATCGCGCTCGGGGCACTCCCGCTGCGGTCGATCCCGATCGACGGCAACACCGCGGACAGTCCGGCCAACGTGACCGCGTGGTGCGCAGTCGCGCAGTCCGTCGGGCTCGACTGCACCGCCCTCGGGCTGGTGTCACCGCCACCCGCAAGCGGCGAAGCGAACCTCGTGTCGGCCGCGCTCGCCGGGCTGCCGCTGAAGGCCATCCCGTTGAGCGCGATCCCGCTGAAGGCGATCCCGCTGCGGTCGATCCCACTCTCCTCGATCCCGCTGCGGGCGATCCCGCTCTCGAGCATCGACATCGACGCGACACCGTTGCGGGCGATCCCGTTGACATCGATCACGATCGACAGCACGCCGTTGAAGGCGATCCCGTTGAGCTCGATCCCGCTCACGTCGATCGGCAACATCGTCGACTGCGCGCACTACGCCTGCGCCACCAAGACCCTCGGCGACGCGTTCGCCGACGGTGTCGTGCTGCCGGGCGCGATCCTCGCCGACCTGGGCGGCCAATACGGCGGCGCCACGTTCGACGACCTGCTCGCGGCCACCGACCCGAACGCCTTCGGCGACACGACCCTGGGTGACGTCCTCGCCGGGCTGCTGGCCCGCGCTGACTACCCCTGGCAGACCATCGACCTGGGGGCGTCGTCGATCCAGGGTCACAGCGTGACGGGTGGCGTGGTGACCTACACCGCCACGCTCGACGTCACTCCCTCGCCCGGGCTGCCACTCACCGACGTCCACCTCGACATCCACCTTCCGCCCCAGTTCGTCTACGCGCCCGGCTCCGCGCAGCTCGACGGTTCCGCGTTCGACGATCCCGCGGCCGGCGGGGGCGGCCCCTCGAGTACGACCCTGTCGTTCCTGCTGCACGGGTTGACCGGCGGCAACCACACGGTGACCCTCCGCGCCCACGCGGCCCTGACGCTCGGCGCGGCGGACGCCACGGCAACAGCAACCCCCATCGGCGGATCGCCCGCCGGCGCCGATCACGGCATCGTTGTGGCGGACCTGACCGACCCGGGCGGCACGGTCGCCACCTCCGCACCGCTCACGCCCGACACGATCCGCATCGGCTACGTCGGTCATGCGGGCGACACCGACGTCTACTCGCTACAGGTTCCCGACGGCGCGTTCCTGTCGCTCTCGTTGTCGAACCTGCCGATCGACGCGGACCTCCGGCTCTACAGCCCGCCGGCGGCGCCGATCCGCAACGCGCCGACCAAGACCGTCCCGAACGTGCCCGACGCTCCTTCGTCGCTTGCCCTCGGCGAGTCGGACGCGACGCCGCAGACGGCACAGGACGTGCCCGACATCGGGTTGCCGATCTACGCCACCTCGGCGCATCGGGGCACGACCGACGAGACGATCGACACTTCGCCGTTGCCGGGCGGTGCGTACTACGTGCAGGTCTCGGGCTACAACGGCGCGTTCAGCAACCAGCCGTACGCGCTGCGGGCGCACCTGACAGGGGGACCGCCGGCGGAGGCGTGCACCGCCCGCACACTCACGCTCGGATCGCCCGGGACGCTCCCGAACACGTCGTCGCTGCCGGCGAACCTCAACACGATCTTCCTGGTCAACCAGCAGCGCTTCGCCGCGGCCTATCCCGGCGGGATGTCGGCGATCAGTCCCTCGCTGACCGCGCTCGCCGGTGACAGCGCCGACGGCGTCGTGGGCGTGGTGGTGCCCGTCGACGGTGACGCTTCGGTGCGCGCCGCGTACGCCACCTGGGATCAGCAGAACAGTCGCTGCTCGCCGGCCGCGGCCAACGCGGTCGTGAGCGCGATCGGTCACGTGATCGACTCCATCAAGACCGCCCGCCCGTCGGTCACCAACATCGTGATCATCGGGGCGGACGACCAGATCCCGATGGCTCGCGTCGTGGACAGCACCACCGTGTCGAACGAGCGCGGCTTCGCGCAGGAGCTGCCCGCCAACGGCGCCATCAAGGGCGCGTTGCGCACCGGGTACATGCTCACCGACGACGCCTATGCCGATCAGGTCCCGCTCGGCGTGGGTCAGGACCCGCTGTTCGTTCCCGACGTCGCCGTCGGCCGGCTGGTCGAGACACCGACGCAGATCGCGAGCGCGCTGACGCGCTTCCGGACGACGCACGGCGTCATCCAGGACAGCACCGGCATGTCCACCGGGTACGACTTCTTGAGCGATGGCGCACAGGCGGTCGCGGCGCAGTTGGCCGCACCCGGGCGCACGGTGAACACCAGCCTCATCAACGACACGTGGACCCGCCAGCAGCTAATTCAACAGCTCCTCACTGCGGGGTCGCCACTGCTCGACTCGGTGAACGCGCACTTCGACCCTGCTCGGGCCCTCCCCGCCGACCAGAACGCCGCGCACACCCAGAACGATCTGTTCACCACCGCTGACGTGAGGAACAGCGGCGCCAACACCCTGCAAGGCCACCTGCTGTTCAGCATGGGCTGCCACGCCGGGCTCGACATCCCCGATGTGGACGCGCAGCCGTCTGCACCGGTCGACACGTGGACCAAGACGTTCGCCGACCAAGGGGCGCTCTGGGTCGGCAACTCGACCTACGGCTACGGCGACACGGACACGGTCGCGCTGTCCGAGTTGCTGATGACCGACTTCGCCCACAACCTCGACGGCAGCCTGAACATCGGCGGCGCGTTCGCGTACGCGAAGCAGTCCTACGCCGGCGCGCTCGGGGTGGTCGGACCGTACGACCGCAAGGTCCTCATGGCGGCCACCTTCTACGGCCTGCCGATGTACCGCTTGGCGACCCACACCAACCGTCCGGCCCCGCCCACCCCGCTCCCGACGGCAACGGATCCGCTGACGCTGCGCACCACCGCGACCGTCACGCTGAACCTGCCGAAGGGCAACCAGCCGGGCCAGCAGAAGCTCGAGCACGGCACCCACGGCGACTACTACGACATCGACGGTCGCACGCAGAAGACCCAGCAACGACCGATCGAGCCCCTCACGACGGTGGACGTGACTCAGCCGGCGAGCGGTCCCTCCGGGCCGAACCTCACCCTCGGCAAGATCGCCCACGGCGCGCTGCTGACCGGCCTGACCTCGACCGACGAGGCGATCACACCGCTGAGCTTCCAACCGGTCCTCAATGACGGCGACGAGCACTCGAGCGACAACACCACCGGCTCCGTGTTCCCCACCGTGCTGCAGACCGTGAACGACGAGACGAGCCCTGACGGCCAGCGCCAACGGTTCGTGTTCATCTCCGGTCAGTTCACGCCCGACCCGGCCCATCCCGGCGCCGGAACGCAGCGGCTCTTCACTCAGGCGAACGCGCTCGTGTACTACGCCGACCCGAGCGAGCAGGGCGCGGCCCACGACTTCGACCCGCCGGTGTTCGACACGTCGGGTGCGACGGCCAACGGCGCGAACATCGCGTTCACCGCCGACGTACACGACGCGCAGGGCCAAGTACGGCGAGTGCTCGTGCTCTTCGCGCCCATCCCTGCGCCCGCCGACGCCGGCGCGCCGCGCGTGTGGACTGCCCTCGACCTCGTCAAGGACCCGAACAGCAACCGGTGGACGGGCGGCGCGCCCGCCAATGCGCCGAACGGGGTGGAGTACATCATCCAGGCGGTCGACGACTCCGGGAATGTCGGCGTGACCAGCAACAAGGGTGACGGCTTCCGCGGTCAGTCCTCGTCTGCTTCCGGCGCCATCCCGGTCACGCTCGCCGGTCATCCGTCCGCGGCTCCGGGTATCTTCCTCGGCGATCAGCCGGTCACCGCGACGGCGGGTGGACCCACCACCGGGTTCGTGTACTTCCTCGACGGCCAAGGCCCGAACGCGTACACGGGGCCGGTCCCGGTCACCGGCGACGGGGTGCACACCGTGCACGTCGTCGCTCCCGACCAGCGCACCGGTGACGCCGTCGCGGTCATCGACGGCACCGGTCCGACGACCACGGCGAGCGTGCCGCCGCCGCTCGCGTCGGGCTGGTATCACGACCCGGTGACCGTCCAGCTCCACGCGTTCGACGCCGGATCCGGGGTGCAGTCGATCTCGTCGACCAAGGACGGGTTCGCAACGACGACGACAACCGCGGGCAACACGGCCGGCGTCACGGTCGCGCAGGGAGGAAGCACCACCGTCACCGCGCACGCGACCGACGTCGCCGGCAACGTCGGCGCGAACACCTCCGCGACCGTGAAGGTCGACCTGGCCGCGCCGATCGTGCCCTGCGCGTCGCCGCCATCGGGATGGTCGAGCTCGGACGTGACCATCCATTGCACCGCGTCCGACACCGACTCGGGCCTGGCCAACCCCTCGCAGGCGGCCTTCGACCTGAAGACGTCCGTACCGGCGGGCACGACCAATCCGACGGCGAGCACGCCATCGGCGACCGTGTGCGACAAGGTCAACCGGTGCACGACCGTTGGACCGTTCACCGCGAAGGTCGACAAGACGCCACCGACCGTCACCTGCACCAGCCCGACCGCGAACTGGTCGAAGACCGATGTCACGGCGTCGTGCACCGCGTCGGACGCAGGTGTTGGTCTCGCCAACCCGGCTCAAGCGTCGTTCACGCGCTCGACGAGCGTCCCCGACGGCACCGCGAACGCGAGCGCACCGATCCCCGCGGCCACGGTGTGCGACGCGCTCAACCAGTGCCGCACGGTGGGACCGTGGACGGCGAAGGTCGACAAGGCGCCGCCGACGGCCATCATCGCGACACCGCTCGACGGTGACGTCTACTTCCTCAACCAGAGCGTGGCTGCGGCGTACTTGTGCGCGGACGTCGGATCCGGCATCGCGGCCAACAAGTGCGTCGGGACGAAGGCGAACGGGTCGAACATCGACACGTCGAGCGCGGGCACGAAGACGTTCACCGTGACCGCCACCGACGTGGCCGGCAATCAGACCGTGACGACGTCGACGTACACGGTGCAGCCCTCCAACGCGCAATACAGCATCTGCCGCATCGCGCCGACGGTCACGCGAACAGGCCAGACCGCGCTGTTCATCGTCTACGTGTGCGACAAGCAGGGCCACAACGTGACGAAGAGCTCGCTACCGGTCACCGCGGTGTCAATCGACCGGACGCGACCGATCAACCCATCTGCCGCGTTCAAGTTCCTGTCGATCCTCGGCATCAACTGGGAGCAGTACGGCTTGGACACCACCGCGCTCGCGATCGGGCGCCACACGCTGCAGATCAAGGTCGGGACTGATCCCGTGCTGAAGGATGTGGGCTTCTGGATCACTCGCTGACCACGAGCACCGACACCTCGCTCGCTCCGTACGTTCCTCGGCTGCTGGTCGAGTGGTGGGACCGTGATCCAGGAGCGCGCGTCCTGCGGACCGACGCGTCCCTCGTGTCCGCCGACATCTCGGGGTTCACGAAGCTCAGTGAGGAGCTCGCGGCCCTCGGCCGCCAAGGTGCCGAGGAGCTCACCGACCTCCTCAACGCCTGCTTCACGGAGATGATCGACTGTTGCGACGGGGCCGGCGGCGACGTCTTGAAGTTCGGCGGTGACGCCCTGCTCGTCCTGTTCCGTGGGGCCGCGCACACGTCGAGGGCGGCGTCCGCGAGTTGGGCGATGCGGCGCGTCATCCGTGCGCCGCGCTCGACGCGCGACGGCCGGCGGGTGAACCTCTCCATGTCCGTCGGGATCCACAGCGGCGAGTTCGAGCTGTTCCTCGTGGAGGCGGGCCATCGCGAGCTGCTGGTCACCGGGCCTGGTGCAACGACGACGGTGGACTGCGAGTCGGCCGCCGAGGCCGGGCAGATCCTCCTCAGCCCGGGTGCCGCCGAACAGGTCGAGGAGCGGTGGTTGGGCGAGCCCGTCGAGCACGGCCGGATCCTGCGCCGTACTCCATCCCTCGAAGTGACGCGCTGGCCTTCGTCGAACCGCGTCGCGATCGATCTCCGCGACTTCGTTCCGGTCGCGCAGCGAGCGCAGATCGACGCGGGCGTCGACGGCGAGCACCGGCGGGCCACCGTTGCCTTCGTCGAGTTCTCCGGAACCGACGAGCTGTGCCGGACACTCGGTCCGGACGAAGTAGGCGCTCGACTGCAGGCGCTGGCGGTTGCCGTCGCCGACGCCGCCGTGACCTTCGGTGTGCACTGGCTCGGCAGCGACGTGTACCACGACGGCGGCAAGATCATCCTGACCGCGGGCGTGCCCCAGTCGTTGGGCGACAACGACGAGCGGATGCTCCGCGCCGTTCGGGCCATCCTCGACGCCGGCGTGCCGCTCACCCTGCGCAGCGGGATCAACCAGGGCCCATTGTTCGCCGGGTACCTGGGAGCCCCCGGCCGGCGGACGTTCACCGTCATGGGCGACACCGTGAACCTCGCGGCGAGGCTGATGCAGAAGGCAGAACCAGGGGAGCTGATCGCCAGCCGGGCCGTGCTCGACAACAGCACCGCGCCGTTCGCCCTCGAGGACCTCGAGCCGTTCTTCGTCAAGGGCAAGAGCGTCGCGATCCACGCGGCACGGGTCGGTGCGCTCGGCCGCGAGCCAACCGCGCAGCACCGCACCGCGGAGATGACACCGTTCGTCGGCCGCGGCGCAGAGCTCGACGCTGCCATTGATCACATCCGCCGGCGAGCGGGCCGCGGATCTCTTGTCGAGGTGGTGGGCGAACCGGGGATCGGCAAGACCCGACTCGTGCAGGCGCTCATCGACCGCCTCGACGAACGTTCCGTGCTCGAGACCTGGTGCCAGCAGTACGACGTCTCGACCCCGTATGCCGCAGCCCGGGTGCTGTTGCGGGCGGCGGCCGGCATCCCAGCCGAGGCCGGCGCCGAGGATGCCGGGCGCATGCTCCGCGACTGGCTCGCGGCGGCCGCGCCGGCGCAGTTGCCATGGCTGCCGCTCGTCGCCATACCGTTCGGCGCCGCCGTGCCGCCGACCGTCGAGGCCGACGCGGTCGAGGAGGCCTACCGGCGTGACCGGATGCATCTCGCCGTGTCCCATGTGCTCGAGGCCGCGCTCGACACCCGCGCGATCGTGCGGATCGAGGACGGCCAGTGGATGGACGAGGCGTCCTCGGCTCTCCTCGACGCCGTGATGACGAACATCGACGAGCTCCCATGGGTGGTGTTGCTCACGCGCTGGGCGGACGCCGTCGTGGTCCAGCCCCCCGCGGCAACGACCTGCACACTCGAGCTCGACGCCCTCGAACGACAGGACGCCGTCGCGCTCGCCGCCCATGCGGTCGGCGACGACGTGGCGGCCGCGGTCGCGGCCAAGATCGCGGACCGGGCGGGCGGCCATCCGTTGTTCGTCCTCGAGCTCACTCGCGCCGTGCGCGCCGGCCAATCGCTCGACGATCTACCGGACACCGTCGACACCGCACTGACCGCTCGCATCGACACGCTCGACCCGATCGACCGTGTCCTGCTGCGTGACCTCGCCGTCGTGGGTGTCACCGCACGGCGCGACGTCGTGGCACTCGCGATCACCGAGGACGCCGGCGACCCGCAACGATGGCTACCGCTGGAGGAGTTCGTGACGGTGGTCGGTCCCGAGCTTCGATTCCGCCACAACCTCGTGCGGCAGGTCGCGTACGAGGGCCTGTCGTACCGTCGCCGGCGAGCGCAACACCAGCGAGTGGCGAGCGCGATCGAGACCCTGGCCGGTGCCGCGGTGAACGAGGTTGCGAGCCAGCTCTCGCTGCACTGCCATCGGGGCGAGATCCGTGACCGGTCGTGGACGTTCTCGCGCACGGCCGGTGACCGCGCACGCGCCGCGTACGCGAACGATGAGGCGGTCGAGCTCTACGGCCGCGCGCTCGAGGCCGCTCGGTACCTGCCCGAGGTGCCGGCCGTGGATGTTGCCACCACCGCCGAAGCACTCGCCGACGCCGCAGAGCTCGCGGCGCACTACGAGGTGGCGCGGGACGCGCTGCGCACCGCGCGCCGCCACGCTCCTTCCGAAGCTGCACCGCGGTTGCTGCGCAAGCAGGGCCTCCTTCACGAACGCAGCGGTGAGTACACGCAGGCTTTGCGGTGGTACGGGCGCGCGTTGCGCCTGCTCGAGGTCGGCGACGACGACGACCGCGCCGCCCTCGAACAGCGCGGCCAGCTCCAGCGCGCGTACGCGGGTGTGCGCTACCGACAGGGACGGTTCCGCAACGCGGCAGCCATCGCCGGGGAGGCCGGCGCGCTGGCCCGTCACATCGGTGACCGCCGGCTCGAGGGTTACGCCCTCTATCTCGGCGCGCTGGCCCGGGCCGAGCTCGGCGAGGACACCACTGCAGAGGCGTTGCACGCGCTCGAGTTGCTGCAAGAGATGGACGATCTCGTCGGGCAGGCGAACGTGCTCAACAACCTCGGCGTGGCCGCGTACTACCGCGGGGACTGGGACTCGGCCTTCGATCTCTACCGGCGCGCCGAGGTGGCGCGTCTCCGGGCCGGGGACGTGGCCGGGGGCGCCATGCAGACCAACAACATCGGCGAGATCCTCTCGGATCAAGGCCGGTTCGACGAGGCGGACTCGTGCTTCCGCGATGCACTGCGGTCGTGGCGCGCGGCTCGGTATCTCGTGGGCATCGCGCTCGCGACCAGCAATCTCGGGAGGCTGGCGGCCCGCCGCGGTCGGGGCAACGAGGCGTTGGCGCGGCTCGTCGAGGCGAGGGCCGGGTTCGAGTCCATCGGCGCGACGCCCTTCGTGTACGAGACAGACCTTCGACTCATCGAAGCACGGTTGGTCACAGACGACATCGACGGCGCGATCAAGCTGTGCGCGTCGTGCGCGTTCCTGCTCGAGGCACCCGACGTTCCCGAGGAGCTACGCACATGGCTCCGCCGGCTCGACGCAGTCACGCTGATCCGGGCCGGTGATGCCGCCACCGCACTCGGCGAGGCCGAGGATGCCGTCACCCGCGCGGAAAAGATTGGCGCTGCGTACGACCTTGCTCTCGCGCTCGACGTCCTCGCCACCGCGTATGACGGGCTGGGGCGAGCCAGCAACGAGACACGGGCTCGTTCACATGAGCTACTCGCTGGGCTCGGCGTCGCGTTGCCGGATCCCTCGGCACTGTCGTGTCTGCCGCGTGCCGCCTCATACGGGGTTTGTGAACCGTGAACAGCACTGTGCCTTGTTCAAGGTTATGAGATCCAGCAGAGCTGGCGCGCCGAGATGGGCAGTGTCCGACGCCGGTCGGCGGTCGATCTACTGATCGGAGCGCTGCCGGAGCGCCTGTCGTGTCGGTGTCGAAGCACCGGCGATCATCGACGCGTTCACGCCCGTCACTACATTGACCTCAGTCGCAACGAGGGGGTCTGCGAGTGGAACCAGATGCGTTCGAAGGCGTCGCCGGCAGGACACTCGAAGACTCGAGCCCGTGGTGGCCGCCCGTACCCTCCGCACCTGACGGCGCGCCCAACATCGTCATGGTCCTCCTCGACGACGTGGGGTACGCGCAGTTCGGTTGCTACGGATCCGACATCGCGACGCCGACGTTCGACCGTCTTGCTGCCGGCGGACTGCGTTACAGCAACTTCCACACGACCGCGTTGTGCTCCCCGACGCGCGCCTGCCTCCTGACCGGACGCAACCATCACGCCAGCGGTATGGGCCGCATCGTCGAGTTCGCCTCGGGATTTCCCGGTTACGACGCGACGATGCCGAAGGCGAACGGGTTCCTGTCCGAGATCCTCGGCCCTGTCGGCTACGCGTGCTTCGCCGTCGGCAAGTGGCACCTTGCGCCTGCGAGTGAGATGGCCGCGGGCGCGAGCCATCAACGGTGGCCGCTCGGGCGCGGCTTCGATCGCTTCTACGGATTCCTCGGCGGCGAGACCGACCAGTACCACCCCGATCTCGTGCACGACAACCACCAGATCGATCCGCCGCGAACCCCCGAGGAGGGCTACCACCTCAGCGAAGACCTTGCGGATCAAGCGATCAGCTACCTCACCGATCTGCGCGCGGCGTCACCCGAGCGTCCGTTCTTCCTCTACTTCACGCCCGGCGCATGCCACTCGCCGCATCAGGTCCCCGAGCCCTACCGCGAGCGGTACAAGGGCAAGTTCGATCTCGGCTGGGATCGTTGGCGCGAGCAGATCTTCGAACGCCAGCAACAGTCCGGACTGCTGCCGCCCGGCACGCAGTTGAGCGAACGTCCGCACTGGATCCAAGCGTGGGACAACTGCAGCGACGACGAGCGCCGACTCTACGGCCGCATGATGGAGGTGTACGCCGGCTTCCTCGAGCACACCGACGAGCAAGTCGGTCGCGTCGTCGACTTCATCGAGAGCCTCGGCGAGCTCGACAACACGATCGTGCTCATCATGAGCGACAACGGCGCCAGCGCGGAGGGCGGCCCACGGGGCTCGTTCAACGAGAACTTCTTCTTCAACCGGGTCCCCGAGAGTCTCGAGGAGAACCTGCGGCGCATCGACGAGCTCGGCGGCCCCGAGTCGCACAACCACTACGCCTGGGGTTGGGCGTGGGCCGGCAACACGCCATTGAAGCGGTGGAAGCGTGAGACGCATGAAGGTGGCGTCACCGATCCGCTGATCGTGTCGTGGCCGGACGGCATCGGACGTCCGGGTGAAGTGCGCCAACAGTACGTGCATGCGATCGACGTGCTGCCGACGTTGCTCGACGTGATCGGCATCCACATGCCCGACGAGATCGCGGGCGTGCCGCAACGGGCAGTCGACGGTGCCAGCTTCAAGTCGACGTTGACCGACGGCAGCGCGTCCGCACCGCGCCAGACGCAGTACTACGAGATGCTCGGCTGCCGTGCCATCTACCACGACGGATGGAAGGCAGTGACGTTCCGTCCGATGGTCGGCTTCGCGTACGAGGGCAGCGATCCGCGCAAACAGTTCGACGAGGACAAGTGGGAGCTGTACCACGTCGCCGTCGACTTCTCCGAGACCGTCGACCTCGCCGACGAAGAGCCCGAGCGGCTGCGCGAGATGGTCGACCTGTGGTGGTCCGAGGCCGAGCGCAACCAGGTGTTACCGGTGACGAACCAGCCCGGACGCCACGGTGATCGTCGCTTCCGCCGCGAGCGTTACGAGTACCGGGCCGGAATGAGCGTGCTCCCGCCGACGCTCGCTCCGAACCTGCGCAACCGCGGCTACCGCATGACGGTCGAGCTCGACGTGCCCGCGTCAGGCGCCGAGGGTGTGATCGTGACGAACGGCAGCCAGACGGGCGGCTACTCGCTGTACCTGCAAGGCGGTCGCATCCACTGGACCTACAACTTCCTCGGCTTCCAGATCACGACCATCTCGAGCGAGGAACCGATCGGGCCTGGGCCGTGCTCGATCGAGTTGACGTTCACGCCGACCGGGCGATTCCAGGGCGACATCGTGATCGCCCGCGACGGCGTCCCTCTCGCCAAGGGTCATCTCGCGCAGACGACACCCGTCACGTACGGGATCATCGGCGGCTTCACCGTCGGCTACCAGCGGGGGACGGCGGTGTCGCCGTCGTACAAGTCACCGTTCGCGCTTCCCGACGGCGTGTTGACCCGCGTCGTCGTCGAGCCCGAGGGCAAGGAGTACCGCGACCCTCCGGCCGAGGAGCGAGCCAACATCGCCATGCAATAGATGCAGTAGCGGGGGCGGACATGCGTCCCGGCCGGCGCGTGCGCTAGGAACAGCGCAGCCGAACAGGGGGATCCGTGATGGACACGTTCGAAGGGCGCCTCGCCGTCGTCACCGGTGGCGGCACGGGGATGGGGCGGGAGTTGGTCGTGCAGCTCGCCACCGAGGGTTGCTCGGTTGCCACGTGCGACCTCAACGCCGACACGGTCGCCGAGACCGCCCGCCTCGCGGAGAAGGAAGCGCCTGCGGGCACGCGCGTCACGACCCACTCGTGCGACGTGTCCGACGAGTCCGCGGTCAACCGCTTCCGTGACGAGGTCGTCGCGCAACACGAGACCGACCACATCAACCTGCTGTTCAACAACGCCGGCATCGGCGGCGGCGGCAGCTTCATCGCCGGTGCCCGCGCCGAGTGGGATCAGACATTCGCCGTCGACTGGGGTGGCGTCTACCACTGCTGCCGCGCCTTCGTCCCCCTGCTCATCGCCGGCGACGACGGCTATCTCGTCAACACCAGCAGCGTGAACGGGTTCTGGGCGTCGCTCGGTCCTGGCATCCCCCACACCGCCTACAGCTCGGCCAAGTTCGCGGTGAAGGGATTCTCCGAAGCGCTGATGGAGGACTTCCGCGTCAACGCGCCACACGTGAAGGTGGCGGTCGTCATGCCGGGCCACATCGGCACCGAGATCGTGAACAACAGTCGCCGCATTCTCGGCGGCCCGTTGCCGGAGGACATGACGCACGAAGATCTCGAGACGACGCGGGCGACCATGGCGCAGCGGGGCATCCCGTCGGACAGCTTCGACGACGACGCGCTGCGCGGGATGGTCAAGATGATGGGTGACATGTTCCGCGACAACGCGCCGCTGTCCGCGGCGGGGGCGGCGACGATCATCCTCGACGGTGTCCGCGCCGGGAAGTGGCGCATCCTCGTCGGCGACGACGCGCACAAGCTCGACGAGGCAGTGCGCGCCAACCCCGAAAAGGCCTACGGGCCGGACGGGCTCGCGCTCGGCATCTTCAACCAGTAGCGCCGCGCCACGACGTCGGCGCACGACGCCCGGGCGTTCCACCACATCTGGTGTGGTCAGACGCCCGGGCGTTGCAGCATGACGACGATGTCGGGCGTCAGGTCGGACAACGAGGTCGCGCCGACGAGCGTGAGTGTGCGCTCGACACCCGACTGCAGGTTGTCCAGCAACCAGCGCACACCGGTCTCGCCCGCGGCGCCGAGCGCGTAGAGGTAGGCGCGGCCGATCATGCAGGCGTCCGCTCCCAGCGCGATCGCCTTCACGATGTCGCTGCCCCGCCGCACGCCGCCGTCGCAGATGACCGTGATCGCATCGCCGACCCGATCACGGACCGGGGCGACCAGCGAGATGGGGGCGGGCGCGCCGTCGAGCTGGCGGCCGCCGTGGTTCGACAGCGCGATGCCGTCGATGCCGTGGTCGACCGAGAGCACCGCGTCGTCGATGGTCTGGATGCCCTTGATGACGATGTGACCGTCCCAGTTGGCACGGAACCATTCGATGTCCGCCCACGACAGCGACGGATCGAACTGGTGGTTCACATGATCCGACAACGACACCGCGTCGCCGCGATGTGATGCGACATTGGCGAAGGTGATCGGGTCGGATCGAGCGAACGCCCACGTCCACGCGGGATGCAGCGCGCCGTCCACCAACGTCCCGAGCCCGAGCCGCGGCGGCATCATGAAACCGCGCCGTACGTCGCGCTCGCGGCGGCCGAGCATCGCCGTGTCCACCGTGATCACGATCGTCTCGTAACCGCACGCCGACGCCCGCTCGAGCATGTCCTTCACCAACGCGCGATCGCGCCACACGTAGACCTGGAACCACTTCGGTCCGCTCGACACCTCGGCCACTTCCTCGATCGAGCGCGTGCTCATCGTCGAGAGCGTGTACGGCAGTCCGGCCGACGCGGCCGCCCGGGCCACGGCGAGCTCGCCTTCCGGGCAGACGATCCGGGTGAAGCCCGTCGGCGCCAGGATCAGCGGCAACGGCAACGGCCGATCGAACAATGCCGTCGACGGGTCGACCTTGCCGACGTCGCGCAAAACTCGCGGCCGGAACGCGATCGATCGAAACGCGGAGACGTTGCGGGCGAGGGTCAACTCGTCCTCCGCGCCGCCGTCGACGTAGTCGAACACGCCGTGCGGCAGCCGCCGACGGGCGATGCGGCGTAGGTCGTCGACCGACGCGACGTGCGCGAGTCGCCGCTCGTCCGCATCGAGCGAGACGCGCCGGAACCGCAGGACCGACCGGAGCGCGCCACCGCGACCCTGAGCCATCGACGGCCGGCTAGCGGCGATGCCGCGGCATGGCGTACGGCGTGGTGTCGATCTCCTCCAAGTCGATCTCGCCGGCGAGGACCGCCTGCTTCCACTCCTGGTGCTCGGCGTCGCGCCCCTGGAACTCAGGCATCACCTCGCGACCGAAGAGCTCGAGCGACGCCGTGATGTCCTCGTGCGAGTTCTTGCCGGCCTGGTTGAGCAGGATCACCTGGTCGACGTTCGACTCCTCGAACCTGTGCAGCCGCTCGCGGATCGTGTCGGGCGAACCGATGAGCCCGCCCAGACGAGCCTTCTGCCCGGCGGGCGTGTCCCGGAACTCGAGGTACTCGTTCCACAAGCTGATCTCGCCCGGCGCCACCGGCGGATGCGAGTTGTAGTAGCCCAACGCGAACTGGAAGAACGACGAGCCGTCGGCCTTGGCCTTCGCCTCCTCGTCGGTCGGTGCGCACATGAACTGCGATACGACCGCGATGTTCGGGTTCGTCTCGTACTCGCAGAGCTTCTCGAGCTGTTGCGTGTAAGCGATGTAGTACGCGTGCACCCACGCGTGCGCGGCCTCGGCCGACACGAACTGGAAGCCGAGCGCGCCCATGCCGCGGGTGCCCGCCATGCGGATGGTCTCGAGCTGCGAGCACGCCACCCACAGCGGCGGATGCGGACGCTGCCGCGGCTTCGGGATCACGTTGCGCAACGGGAAGTCGAAGAACTCGCCGTGGTACTCCCACGCGTCGTTCCAGAACATCGGCAGGCAGGCGCGTACCGCGTCCTCCCACACCGCCCGCTTGTCACGGAAGCGACGGTCGAACGGATGCAGCTCGGTGGTGGTCGCCGACTCGCCGATGCCCATCTCGACGCGCCCGTGCGAGAGCAGGTCGAGCGTCGACACCCGCTCCGCCACCCGCGCCGGATGGTTGGTCGTGAGCTGGATGATGCCGTGGCCGAGGCGGATGTCCTTCGTGCGCTGGCTCGCGGCGCCGAGGAACACCTCGGGCGCGGAGCTGTGCGAGTACTCCTCGAGAAAGTGGTGCTCGACCTCCCACGCGTAGTCGTAGCCGAGGCGATCGGCGAGCTCGATCTGCTCGAGACTGTGGTGCAGGAGCCGGTACTCGCTCTCGTCGTCCCATGGTCGAGGGATCTGGTGCTCGTAGAAGATGCCGAACTTCACTCGTCCTCCTGGGTACGCATGGGGGTCCTGTCATCGACAGGGTGACAGAACGCCCAAGCGTTGCAGATCGCGGCCGCGACGGGGAGTCCGGGCCGCCGGCTCGCTCGAGGCGCGAGCGCGGGGAAGACTCGGGTGGTGATCACGCGACGGACCGGTTACCTCTCGCTGTCGGATGCGCCGGTGCCCGCGGCGACCGAGGAGTTGCAACGAGACGGCTTCACGGTGCGGCGCGGCGTGTTCGACGAGGACGAGGTCCGCGAGCTCGTCGAGGACATCGAGCGCGTCTACGCCGAGTACCCACCCGACGAGCGCGTCGACCGCTACGAACACGATCACTGGGAGCCGTTTCGCTACGAGATGCTCAACCGCAGCGCGGTCGTGCAACGAGCGATCGCGTCGCGCACGATCCTCGACGTGATCGAGCCGTTGCTCGGCGAGGACTGCCACGTCATCGCCAACACCGCGTGGCGCCAGCCGCCCCAGAACAACGACCACGGCGGGCGCTCGTGGCACATCGACGCCGGCCCGCACATCCCCCGTCCACCGGGAGTGCCGTGGGACGAGCGCATCCCCTATCCCGTATTCGCGATCGCGACACACCTCTATCTCTGGGACTGTCCGCTCGAAGCCGGCGCGACCGGCGTGCTCCGCGGCAGTCACACGTCGGGCCAGGCGCCGCCGCTCGATCGCATGAACGACGACGACCTCGAGTGGAACGGCGAGCGGGCCGTGCCGCTGGTGGCGAACGCGGGCGACGTCGCGCTGTTCGCGTCGGACGTGTGGCATCGCCGGCTGCCGTCCGGGCCCGGCGAGCCGGGCCGCTTCTTCCTCCAGTGCCACTACGGGCGGCGGGATCTCGCGCAACGCCTGCGCCCGACGAGTGTCGCCAACCAACTCTCGGACGAGGCGAGGGAGCGGGCCACGACGTCTCGCGAGCGATCGCTGATCGGTCTGCACAGGCCGTTCTTCTACGACGGGTAGCCGCCGCTCCTCTATGACGGATAGCGGCCGCGCATCGCCGGAACGTGGCATGGGGAAGGCTGAGGGCATGCGCTCCCCTTCGCGACTGATCACGCGGATCGCGGCCGTGCTGTGCCTCGCGGCGGTCGTCGGCGCGTGCAGCAAGGACTCGAAACCGTCCGCCAACTCCGCGCCAGTGTCGTCGTCCTCGTCGAGCACCTCACCGTCGAGCGCGAGCAGCGCGCCGCCGTCGTCGTCCGCCGCGCCGACCACGGGCGGGGCGTGGCTCACCTGGGGAGGTACCCCGGACCGCTCGGGCGTGACGGCCGACGGTCCTGACCGCAACGGCCTTCATCTCGCGTGGACATCCGCCGGGCTCGACGGTGACGTGTACGGCGAACCGCTGGTGGTCGGCGACACGGTCATCGTCGCGACGACCGGCAACTCGGTGTACGCGTTCGACGCGGCCACCGGCACGACCAAATGGCAGGCGTTGAAGCTCGGTGAGCCGGTCGCCGGTTCGGCGGCGCCGTGCGGCAACGTCGACCCGATCGGCATCGAGAGCACACCGGTCGCCGATCCTGCGAACAACCGGGTGTATGTCGTCGGCCTGATGCAACCGGCGCACGACGAGCTCATCGCCCTCGACCTGCGCACGGGCGCGGTGCTGTTCCAAAAGACGGTCGACGCGCCCGGCGCCGACCCGCTCGTGCACAACCAGCGGAGCGCGCTCGCGTTCGCGAACAACCGCGTTTACGTGCCGTACGGCGGGCGCTTCGGCGACTGCGGCAACTACAAGGGACGAGTCGTATCGGTGGCGGCGGACGGGTCAGGTGACCTTCAGACCTACGCGATCCGTGCTGACAGTCAAGGCGGCTTCTGGGCTCCTGGCGGGCCTCCGGTCGCGCCGGACGGCTCGTTGTTCGTCACGAGCGGCAACAGCGACTCACGACAGGATTTCGACGACGGCAACGCCGTCATCCACCTCAACGCCGACTTGCAGCCGACCGACGAGTTCGCGCCATCCAACTGGGCGCAGCTCAACTCGAGCGACACCGATCTCGGCACGACCATGCCCGCGCTGCTCGACAACAACCGCATCTTCCAAGTCGGCAAGTCGGGCGTCGGTTACGTGATGGATGCGACGAAGCTCGGCGGTGTCGGCGGCGAGCTGCACCAGGATCGGGTGTGCGACCGTGTGTTCGGCGGTCTCGCCCACGACGCGTCGACGGTCTTCGTGCCGTGCTCGAGCCAGCTGCGCTCGCTCACGATCTCCGACACCGCATTCACCGAGCAGTGGACGGTGAACCTCGCCAAGCCGGGACCGCCGATCGTCGCCAACGGTCTGGTGTGGGTCCTCGAGGTCGGGTCGGGCACGTTGCACGCGCTCGATCGAGACACGGGCGGGGAGGTATTCAGCGCCAACGTCGGCGCGGTGACCCACTTCAGCGCGCCATCCGCCGGCAATCACACCGTGTTCGTGGAAGGCGGCAAGACCGTGCAGGCATACACGTCGTCGTCGAGCGATTCGCCCAACCCGTGACGCCCAACCCGTGACTCGAGGCTGACGGCCCGGCCGGCGCGAGCCGCGCGTCAGCTCAGGACGCGGCGTGGCCGCCCGCGGCCCGTTGCAATGCGGCGAGGCTGCTGCGCAACAGCCGCGACACGTGCACCTGGCTCACGCCGACGCGCTCGGCGATCTCGATCTGACTGAGACCCGCGTAGAAGCGCAACTCCACGATGGTTCGCTCCCGTTCGGGCAGCGTCGCCAACAACTGGTTCACCAACATCCGGTCGTCCGCACCGGCCAGCACCACGTCGTCCTCGCGCAGGGCAAGGCCCTCGCGTCGCGAGTCGTCCTCGTCCGACGGGGCCGTCAACGGTCCAGCGCGATAGGCGCCGCCCGCTTCGAGTCCTTCGAGCACGTCCTCCACCCGGATGCCGAGATGCTCCGCCAGATCCTGGGGCGTGGGCGGCCGGCCCCGTTCGCCCGAGAGGAAGTCCACCGCGTTACCGAGGTCGACGTGCAGGTCCTTGACGCGTCGCGGCACCTTCACGGCCCACGTCGCGTCGCGGAAGTGGCGGCGCAGCTCCCCCATCACCGTGGGGATCGCATAGCTCGCGAACGACACACCGAAATCGGGATCGAAGCGCTCGACTGCCTTCAACAATCCGAGTTGGCCCACCTGGATGAGGTCGTCGAGTGGTTCACCGCGGTTCGCGAAGCGACGCGCGCAGTGAATGGCAACCCAGCGATGTTCCTCGATGAGCTCGTTGCGCAGCGAGCGATCGCCCCCCTCGCGCCAGCGCCGAAAACGTTGGTCGATGGTTTCCTCATCGTTCTGTGGCCCCGTCACCGCGGTTCGTGGTGGCTGGTCCGGCGCAGGCTCAGTCATCGCCATTCAGATCGGCCCGCCGCTTGTGCAACCGCACACTGATCTGGCCGTGATCGGTGACGAGCTCGTGCTCGTCGACGACGACCGCGAGAATCTGTCGACTCAACGCCAGTCTCTCCGGCTCGAAGGCGGCAACGCCTGCGGCCGAGGTGGTGCCGAGAATCGTGACTTCGCCGTTGCCCAGATCGAAGCCGAGCAGCAGGTCCCCACCGTCGCCGCCCTCGACCAGTGCCGTGCACAACTCGTCGACGGCGATGCGTAGGTCTTCGACCTCTTCGACGTCGAAGCCGGCCGTCGTCGCCACTCCGCTCGCAACGAGTCGGGCAACACGAACGAGACGCGTATCGGCAGGAAGAACGAGCTCGATGCGTCCTTCGCTGTGTGGCTCGTCCACGACGGAGTCCTTCCTGACGGGAATCATTCTTCTGGCGGGGACGACGTGACGTTAGTAGCTCGCATGTTTGGCGGGTTCCCTGCGCGGGCAGGCTCGAACCCAAGCAATGCCAACCGAGAGGAAGCCCCCGTGGGGAACAACATCGATGATGCAAAGGGTCGCGTGAAGGAAGCAGCGGGCGACCTGACGGACGACGACGATCTCAAGCGCGAGGGCAAGGCCGATCAGGCGGGCTCAAAGGTCAAGCAAGTTGCCGAGGACGCCAAGGAAAAGGTCGAAGACGCCGTCGACAGCGTGAAGGACAAGCTGTCGCGCCACTAGTCAGGGCGGCGTCATACTCGAGGCGCCTCCCGCCCGGGCGCCTCGTTGCGGGACCGGCCTTCGGGCCGGTTCCGCGCTTTTTCCGTCCAGTTCGACACTGCAAGGACCAGTTCGAGACGAGGAGATGATCGAGCGCGGCGCGAACCAGAAGGGCGAAGGACGGATCGACACGTAGTACGAATACGCGGTGCTGCGGTGCGTGACGTGGTTGGCGCCCGGGCTACCGCTTGGATTGTTCGAGCTCGTCGTCGGCGAGCTGGGCACGACTTTGGATGTCGACGTCGCGTTGACATCGCGCACCGACCGATCGGGTCCTCCCGCGGATGACGACCCGTTCGCGCGCGACGAGGTCGATGTCGGGTTCATGTGCGCGCCGTCGTACCGCGACCTCACCTCCGTCGAGTTGCTCGTGGCGCCGGTGTTCACGGACTCGCGAGCCGGGCACCGGCCCGTCTACTTCAGCGAGCTCGTCGTGCGTTCCGGCGTCACCGCCTCGGCGCTGCACGATCTCGCGGGCCGACGCGTCGGCTACAACGACGCCGGTTCACTCAGCGGTTATGGCGCGCTGGTCGAGCACTTGGAGAGCGATGCCGTGCCTGTCGAGCTCGTGCACACCGGTGGCCATCTCGCTTCGCTCGAGATGCTCGGCCACGGTGCGATCGACGCCGCCGCCATCGACTCGAACACGTTGGCGGGCCGCGGTGGGTTGCCCGACGGTTTGCGAGTGATCGAGACGTGGGGCCCGTACCCGACACAACCGGTGGTGGCGCGCCGTACCCTCGAGCCGCAACGGCGCGCAGACCTCCGTGCCGCGCTCGTCTCGATGACCGATTCGTCCGGGCTGCGTGGCCGGCTACGCGAGTTCGGCGTCGAATGCTTCACACCCGTCACCGATGCCGAGTACCGCGTGGTGAACTGGACGGCGTGACCCGCGCTCGTCCTCTCATCGCTGTCACCGGTCGCCATCTGAAGCCTGGTCGCGTCAGCTCATGGTCCTCGGGCGCGGTGGGCCTTCCCCGCGGGTACACGGACGCGCTCGATCGCGCCGGCGCGATCGGCGCGTTGCTGCCGCCCACGGATCTCGCCCCCAACGGCAGCGAGGCTCGTGACGTGCTCGCACCGTTCGCCGGCCTGCTGCTCACCGGCGGCCCCGACATCGATCCGAAGTACTACGACCAGCCCGCGCACCCGTCCGTCTACGGGATCGACGACACGTCCGACCGCTTCGAGCTCGCGCTCATCGATGTCGCGCTGGCGCGTGACCTGCCCGTTCTCGCCATCTGCCGCGGGCATCAAGTGCTGAACGTCGCGCTGGGCGGCACGCTCCATCAGCACATCACCGACCAGCCCGGCCTCCTCCTCCACGGTGACCCCGCGAGCGCGCCGGACGGTGGCGTGGACCACGACGTGTCCATCGAGGACGGCACCAAGCTCGCGACCGCACTCGGCACGACGCGGTGCTGCGTCCGCTCGCATCACCATCAAGCGATCGACGAGCTGGCGCCGAAGGCGATCCCCACCGCGTGGACAGACGACGGTGTCCTCGAAGGGTTCGAGCTCGGCGAAGGCTGGATCGTGTCCGTGCAGTGGCATCCCGAAGCAACGGCCGGCGAAGACCCGGTGCAACAGCGATTGTTCGACGCGTTCGTCCGCGCTTGTTGACGTTGATCCCTACCATGCCGATCAATGGCGGCTGACGAGCACTCGGCGAGCGCGGTCCTCGCCGCGTTCGCCGCCAACCTCGGCATCGCCATCATGAAGTTCGTCGGTTTCGCGTTCACGGGGTCGGGTTCGATGCTGGCGGAGGCCGTGCACTCGGTGGCCGACACCGGTAACGAAGCCCTCCTGTTGCTCGGTGGCAAGAAGGCGGATCGTGCCGCCGATTCCGACCACCCGTTCGGCTACGGGCGCGAGCGTTACTTCTGGGCGTTCGTCGTGTCGGTGCTGCTGTTCACGCTCGGCGGCGCGTTCTCGATCTTCGACGGCATCGAGAAACTGCTGAACCCGCACGAGCTCGAGTCGGCCGGTTGGGCGATCGCCATCCTGCTGGGCGCCGCCGCGCTGGAGTCGTTCTCGTTCCGCACCGCGATCCACTCGACTCGCCACGTCAAGGGCTCGGTCGGATGGTGGCGATTCATCCGTACGGCCAAGACCCCCGAGCTGCCGATCGTGCTCCTCGAGGACCTGGCCGCCCTCATCGGTCTGACGTTCGCGCTCATCGCCATCACCCTCGCCGAGGTCACGGGCGACTCCCGCTTCGATGCCATCGGCAGCCTCGCCATCGGCTGCCTGCTCGTGGTCGTGGCATTGATCCTGGCGGTCGAGATGCGCAGCCTGCTGATCGGTGAGTCGGCCGACCCTGCGGTCGAACGCCGCATCGTCGACGCGATGGAGGGCGATGACAACGTCTGTCGCGTGATCCATATCCGCACCGAACACCTCGGCCCTGAAGAGCTTCTGGTGGCCGCGAAGCTCGAGTTCGACGGTGGCCTCTCGATCCGCGAGCTGGCCGACGTGGTGGACGAGGTCGAGGCCGCGGTGCGGGCTGAAGTCCCGGAGGCGCATGTGATCTACATCGAACCCGACGTCGTACGGACGAAGTGATGGCAACCCTCGACGAGAGCGCACGGCTCCAGCTGCAGGCACTCGGCGACTTCATCCGCCACCAGCGCCAGATGGCCGAGTTGTCGTTGCGCGATCTGGCGGCGCGCACGAACGTGTCGAACCCGTACCTGAGCCAGATCGAGCGCGGGCTGCACGAACCTTCGGTTCGGGTGTTGAAGGCGATCGCCACCGCGTTGAACGTGTCGGCCGAGTCGTTGCTCATGCAGGCCGGCTTGCTCGAAGACGGAGTGTCGACGTCTGGCTCGAGCTCGGCCGGCACTCCCGCATCGTCGACCGAAGCGGCGATCGGGTCCGATCCGAACCTGAAGCCCGAGCAACGTGCCGCGCTGCTCGGGGTGTACCAGTCCTACGTCGACGCGAACGAGGCTGAGGGCCCGACTTCGACCTCGCCCGCGAAGAAGCCCCGGACCAAGGCCCGGGGCTCCTCCAAAGACGACTGACGGAACGGCTGCGTCAGGCCGCGGCCTTCTTGGCCGGAGCCGGCTTCGTGACCTTGGGGGCGGCCGGAAGCAGCGGCGAGACGGCGGCGACGATCGCCTTCACGAACTCGTGCTGGTTGTCGAGCACCTTCTGAGCGAATGCGAAGCTGAGCTCGACGAGCTCCTTCGGATCGGGCAGCTGGTCGGCGAACGGAACCGTCGGGCGGTCATCGGGCAGGACACCCTCGACGGCCTCGACGACCGAGGTGATGGCGTCGACAGTCGGCTCTTGCACCTTCTCGATGGCGTCGAGGATCTGGTCCTGCGCCGCCGTCAGCGTGTCGGTGATGGTTGTCATGGGGCAATGACTCCTGTGGTGGGGGCAACCCTTGGGGGCTGGGTTGTCTGCATACTAAATCAAGCAAACGCTGAGTTTGTCAAGCATTGATTCGAAACCCGACGAGTTGGATCGGGTTTTACGACTCGGCTCCGTAGACTCCGCGCCGACGACGAAGTCCACTCAAAGGGAGAGCCACGATGGCGTTGCGACTGGGCGATGAGGCCCCCGACTTCACGGCCGAGACGACGGAGGGCACGCTCAACTTCTACGACTGGAAGGGCGACAGCTGGGCCGTCTTGTTCTCGCACCCGAAGGACTTCACGCCCGTGTGCACGACCGAGCTCGGCTACACCGCGAAGCTCAAGCCGGAGTTCGAGAAGCGCAACGTGAAGGTCATCGGCCTGTCGGTCGACTCGAACGAGAACCACGAGGGCTGGGCCGACGACATCGAGGAGACGCAGGGCCAGCGCCCCAACTTCCCGATCATCGCCGACTCCGACCGCAAGGTCTCCGACCTCTACGACATGATCCATCCGAACGCGAGCGAGACCACGACTGTGCGCTCGGTGTTCGTGATCGGGCCGGACAACAAGGTCAAGCTCACCATCACCTACCCCGCGTCGACGGGCCGCAACTTCGACGAGATCCTGCGCGTGATCGACTCGCTCCAACTCACGGCGAACCACAGCGTGGCGACGCCGGTGAACTGGAAGCAGGGTGAGGACGTCATCATCGTGCCGGCCGTGTCCGACGAGGACGCCAAGGCGAAGTTCCCGCAAGGGTGGAAGACCCTGAAGCCGTACCTGCGGGTCACACCGCAGCCGACCAAGTAGCGCCCGCTCGCTCGCCGTCGGCTACGAGACGCCGTCTACGCGAGGCCGGCAGCGAGGCGGAAGGCGGTGTCCCAGCCCTGCTCGGTGATGCCCATCGAGCTCATCGCGAGCTGCGCGCGTCGTAGCTCGTCGTCGGCGTCGTCGCGCCCGAGAGCCTGAGCGGCACGCCCGGCGGCGACCCGCACCACGGCGGACAGCAATCGATCGTCGGTGCCGTCGGCGAGCTCACGCGCAGTGCGCAGCCACGCGTCGGCCACGTCGTGGTCACCGATGCGCGCCTGCCCGAGCCCGCCTCCGAGCATCGCCATGATGCGATCGGAGTAGGTCGCCGACTCCAACCCGGCGACCTTCAACGACAGCGCTCGCGCGCCCGCAGCGTCGCCGTCGGCCGCACGCGCGATCGCCAGCGTGCTGGCGGCATAGGCGTTCGGTTCCTCGCCCCTCACGAGCGGCTCGAGCCGGGCGCGGGCGTCCTTGACGTCGCCGCGCTGCAACGCGACCAGCGCGTCGGCGATGAGGCGGTCGACCCACCCGATCTCGTTGGCTTCGTCGACCGCGATCGTGAGTGGCGCGGGCGCTCGATCGGGCATGCCGGCCTGCGCGGCCGTACACACAAGCTGTGTCTCGGCGATGATCAGGGACTGGTCGACAGGCACCTCGTGGGCCCGCTCGATGCTCTCGTCGAGCACGGCGAAACCGTCGTCGATGCGCCCGACGGCCACCAGCGCTCGCCCGAGCACACCCGCGGCGACGACTTCGCCGTACCAGTCACGGATGCGGGTGAAGAGCCGGTAGGCCGCCTCGCCGTGGGGCACCGCCTGCTCGGCGCGCCCGGACCACAGTCCGAGCATGGCGAGCAGGTTGCGCATCATGCCCTCGGCCCACGGGTCGCCGCGCTGGCCGGCCTCGATGTACATCCGCTCGGCCATCGCCTCGGCTTCGGCATAGCGACCCTGGTGGTAACGGACGAAAGCCAGCAGGCCGGTGGCCCAGCCGAGACCGCCGGCGTCTTGGATCTCGGTGAAGGTCGCCACCGATTCGTGCAGCCACCGCTCGGCCGTGGCGGCGTCGCCGGCCGTGTATGCCACCCATGCGAGGTTCTGCAACGCCCAGGCTTCGCCGCGCCGGTCGCCGAGGGATCGATACAGCTCGAGGGCCTCGGTGAACGATGCGGTCGCGCCGTCGCCGTCACCGGCAAACATGCGGCTCATGCCGAGCGCACGCGTCGACTCCGCGATGCCTTGTTCGTCCCCGGCGGCCGTGTAGAGATCGACCGCCTCGAGCAACGTCGCCAGCGAACGCGACAGATCGCCGGCCTTCTGTTCGAGGTCGCCGCGCGCCGTGAGCGCGGCGGCGCGCGCTACGTCGTCACCGGACTTCGTCGCCGACTCCATCGCGGCGTTGATGTCGAGCTCCGCGGGCGCGAGATCGCGCACGTTGATGCGGGCACGTGCCCTGGTCAGCAAGAAGCGATCGAACGTCGCCGGCGGGACGCGCCGCAGCTCGAGCGCGACTGTGCACAGCTTGACGACGACTGGATACAGCTCGCCGGCTTCGGCTTGCGTGACCGCCCGATCGAGCCACTCGAGCGCGCGCGCGTGAACCTCGTCGGGCACCTCCGGCACGAAGCCCAAGTCGTCGACAAGCGTCGCCGCGGTGGCGTAGTGGTGTGCGACGCGATCCACGTCGGCGGGGCTCTCGACTCGATGGCTTTCCATCCACTTCGCGACGCCGTAGTGGCGGCGGGCGCGATCGGCCTTGGTCATGATCCCGTACGCGACCTCACGCACGAGGTCGGACCGGAACGACCAGTAGCCCCCCTCGACGAGGAGCAAATCCTTCGCGACGAGACCGGCCACGGCAGTGTCGACAACCGACGTACTCGTGCCGTGCGCCTCCTCGCCCATGATCTGGAGCGCGAGCAGGTGGCCGCGCCGGCCGAGCACGGCCGCGTCCTCGAGCACGCCTCGCTCGTCGATGTCGAGGGCGTCGAGGCGCGCCGCGACGAGCCCCCTCAGCGTGTGGGGAAGTTCACGCGCGGACGTCGACATCGGCACGGCAACTTCGTCGCCCGCCTGGTCCGGCGGCTCCGCCAGCAAGGACAGCAGCTCTTCGAGGAAGAACGGGTTGCCACCGCTGCGGTCGAGCAGCACCGTGCGCAGCTCGTCGGGAACAGGGCCTTCGGCGATCGCCTCGAGCAGGTCGGCAGTCGCTTCACGCGACAGCGGATCGAGGTTCAGCACGAGCTGGTTGTGACGGCCGACCGTGGGCCTCCAGCGATCGAACAAGTCCGTGCGTGCGGTACCGATGAGCACGACCGGCAACGACGCCAACCGCTCGAGCATCTGATCGGCCAGCTCGAGCACGAGATCGTCGGCCCAGTGGAGATCGGACAGCAACACGACGACGGGCTGTTGCCGGGCCCAACCTTCCACGAAGGTGACGAGTGAGCGACGTACTTCTTCGCGGGCGCGGGCAGGATCGATGCCGGTGAGCGGACCCTCGTAACCCATGAGATGGAGGAGCCCGCTGGTGACGCGCTCGACCTCCGCAGGTGTTTCGTCTGGCAGGCCGAGTTGGGTGCGAGCGAGGACCTGGCGTTGCGCGACGTCAGCCGAATCGGCGACATCGACACCGCACGTCGAACGCAGCGCCTCGGCCACGGGCCACCACACGTTGGCCTCGCCGTATGGCACGCAGCGACCCTCGAGCACGGTCACGCCGTGATCGCATTCCGCGGCCGATGCCACCTCTTCGGCCAAGCGGGTCTTGCCCATGCCGGCCTCGGCCACGACCAGTAGGAACAGGGCGCGGCGGCGCGTGACCGCGGTGTTGATCGCACGAGTGAGCAGGCCGAGCTCTTCGTCGCGGCCGATCAAGGGTGCGGCGCCTCGACCGGGGCGCGCGCCGGGCGGCAGCAGCGCCTCCTCGGCCGCCCATGCCTGGATCGGCTCGTCACGGCCACGCGCGTTGACCGGACCGAGGTCGGTGTACCGCACGACATGGCGCGTGGCCGTGTGCGTCGTGTTGCCCACCACGATCTGTCCCGGTTGGGCAGTGGTCTGCAAGCGCTGCGCGGAGTTCACGACGTCACCCATCGCGGTGTAGTCGCCACCGGCGCGCAGGGCGCCGATGAGCACCTCACCGGTGTTGATGCCGATACGCAGGCGCATGCGTTGGCCCGCGGCACCACCGGCGCCGACGGCCTGATCGCACTCGTCGAGCGTGCGCTGCATGGCGATCGCGGCGCGTACAGCGCGCTCGGCGTCATCCTCGTGGGCGAGCGGAGCGCCGAACAACGCGAGGATCGCGTCACCGACGATCTTGTCCACCTGGCCGCCGTACGCGTCGATGTCGGCAACGAGACGTTGGAACGTGTCGTCGACGATGTTCTTCACGTGTTCGGGATCGCGAGCCTCCGACAGCGACGTGAAGCCGACGAGATCGGCGAACATCACGGTGACGACGCGACGTTCGTCTGACCGACGCTGGAGCGGGGTGCCGCAGGACGCGCAGAAGCGGGCGCCTTCCACCAAAGGGGCCCCACACGCCGGGCACGTCACGGCGTGAGTCTACGGGCGGCCATCGAAGTGGCACCCGCTTCACTCTGCGGGCTTTCCCCGACGGCATCGGGGTGATTCCCGATGCGGTCGGGGTGATTCCCCGTTGAAGAGAAGAGTCGTCGTACATAGGTTGACGCTCATGGCTACTGCGGAGACCCAGTCGTCCAACGTGCTCACGGAAACCCCGGCGGCTCGTTGCGTCGATGCGGTCAAGGTGTACGGCTCGGGCGACACGATGGTGCGCGCGCTCGACGACGTGACCGTCGCGTTCCCGGCGGGACATTTCACCGCGATCATGGGCCCGTCGGGCTCGGGCAAGTCGACGCTCATGCATTGCGTGGCCGGCCTCGACGACCTCACCGAAGGCGAGGTGTTCATCGGCGACATCTCGCTGTCGACATTGTCGGACAAGGAGCTCACGTTGCTCCGGCGCGAGCGGGTCGGATTCGTCTTCCAGTCGTTCAACCTGATCCCGACGTTGACGGCGCTCGAGAACGTGACGTTGCCGCTCGATCTCGCCGGCAAGAAGCCCGACCAGCAATGGCTCGACACCGTCATCACGACCGTCGGTCTGGCCAACCGCCTCAAGCATCGTCCGTCCGAGCTCTCGGGAGGGCAGCAGCAGCGCGTCGCCGTCGCGCGCGCACTCGCCAGCAAGCCGCAGATCATCTTCGCCGACGAGCCCACGGGCAATCTCGACTCGCGGGCGGGCGCGGAGATCCTCACGTTCATGCGCAAGGCCGTCGACGATCTCGGCCAGACGATCGTGATGGTGACGCACGATCCTGTCGCCGCGAGCTACGCGGACACCGCGGTGTTCCTCGTGGACGGCCGCATCGTCGACACGATGACCGAGCCGAGCGCACAGAAGGTCCTCGACCGGCTGAAGGCACTAGGCGACTGAGGCCACGAGCGTGATCAAGCTGACGCTCAAGAACCTGATGGCGCACAAGCGCCGCCTGGCGTCGACGTTCCTCGCCGTCGTCATCGGCGTTGCGTTCCTTTCGGGCAACCTCGTGTTGACCGACACGATCACCAAGACGTTCGACGACTTGTTTGCCAACGTGAACCAGGGCACCGACGCCGTCGTGCGCAGCTCGAACAAGGTCACCGACAACTTTGGCAACGACCAACGGGGCCGCATCCCGACGTCACTGCTGCCCACCGTGCAGGCGGCCGACGGAGTGAAGACGGCTGAGCCGCAAGTGATCGGCTACGGCCAGATCGTCGGCAAGGACGGCAAGACGCTCGGCAACCCGGGCCGCGGCGCGCCGACTTTCGCAGGCAACTGGTCGACGGTGCCCGAGCTCAACCCGTTCCGGCTGCAGCCCGGCAGCAAGCCTCCGACTGGTGGCACCGACATCGTCATCGACAAGAAGTCGGCCGACGACGGGCATCTCGCGGTCGGTGATCGCACCGCCGTCATCACCGCCGCCGGCCCGAACGACTTCACCATCACCGGCATCGCGAAGTTCGGTGACCAGGACAGCCCCGCTGGCGCGTCGTTCGCGCTCATGACGCTCCCGGCCGCCGAGAAGTTCGTGTCGAAGCCCGGCGAGGTCGACAGCATCGACGTCGTTGCGCAATCCGGCGTCTCGCAAGAACAGGTTGTGCAGAACATCCAGAAGGTGCTGCCGCAGGACACCGAGGCGATCACCGGCGCGCAGTTGACCAAGGAGAACCAGGACAACGTCCAAAAGGGCTTGTCGATGTTCTTCAACATCCTGCTGAAGCCGTTCGCCGTGATCGCGATCCTCGTCTCGGTCTTCAGCATCTACAACACGTTCTCGATCATCGTTGCGCAGCGAACCCGCGAGATGGCGTTGCTGCGTGCGCTCGGCGCTGCTCGCCGCCAAGTGATGAGCTCGGTGGTGTTCGAGGCGTTCATCATCGGACTCGTCGCGGCCGTCGTCGGCCTGTTCGGCGGGTTCCTCGTCGCGGGACTGCTGAAGGCGATCCTCGCGGCGTTCGGTCTGGACATCCCCGCCGGCGGTCTCGTGTTGAAGGCGGCGACGGTCGAGTGGGCGTTCGCCGTCGGCGTCGGCGTCTCCGTGCTCACGTCGATCATCCCGGCGCTCAAGGCGTCGCGGGTGCCGCCGCTCGCCGCCATGCGCGACGTCGCCGTCGAGCGCACCCACCCCAGCCTCGCCCGCGTGATCTCCGGCGGCGTGGCCGCCGCGCTCGGCCTGCTGGCGATCATCGCCGGCGTCGCCGTGAAGGGATCCACGGGTTTGGGGCGAGTCGGCATCGGCGCGCTGCTGATGATCGTGGCGCTCGTCGTGCTCGGCCCCGCGCTGGCCGGACCGATCAGCCGCACCATCGGCTCACCCCTGCCTCGCTTCCGAGGGGTTGCGGGCAAGCTGGCGCGCGAGAACGCGACTCGCAATCCGCGCCGTACCAGTGGTGCCGCGTCCGCGTTGATGATCGGCGTCGCCGTCGTCGCCTTGTTCACGGTGTTCGCGTCGTCCATCAAGGCGTCCATCGACAACCAGATCAAGACGTCGTTCGCGGGTGACCTCGTGATCGACTCGCAGACCCGCGGCTTCGGCGGGTTCAACCCGCAACTGACCGGCGACGTGTCTCGGCTTCCGCAGGTGGCGGCCGCCAGCGGCATCCGCACCGGGCAGGCCAACGTCAATGGTTCGGATCGCCAACTCGTCGTGGTCGATCCGTCGACGATCCAGCGGGTGCTCGACCTCGGCATCGAACAGGGCTCGCTGCAGGACCTCAACGCGGGCACGACGGCGGTCGCCACCAGGTACGCGGACGCCACTCATCTGAAGATCGGCGACGAGGTGAAGGCCAACTACCTCGACGGCGCGTCGAGCACGTTGAAGATCGTGGCGACGTACAAGAACCGCGATGTGCTCGGCAGTGACTTCATGCTTCCGCTCAGCGAGTGGGAGCCGCACTCCAACGACAACCTGGACTCGCTGATCATCGTCAAGCTGAACTCCGGCGTGTCGATCGCCGACGGACGGGCGGCAGTGGAAACCGTTGCGAAGCCATACCCGAACGCGAAGGTGCAGGACCGGCAGACGTACACCGACCAGGTCTTCGGGATGGTGAATCAGATCCTGTCGCTCGTGTACGTGCTGCTCGCGTTCGCCATCCTGATCGCGCTGATGGGCATCGCCAACACGCTCTCGCTGTCGATCTTCGAACGCACCCGTGAGCTCGGGCTACTACGCGCGGTCGGCGAGACCCGCAGCCAGTTGCGCTCGATGGTCCGTTGGGAGTCGGTGATCGTGGCCCTGTTCGGCACGCTCGGCGGTGTGGCCCTCGGCACGTTGTGCGGATGGGCGTTGGTCGAGACCGCCAGCGAGTCGGGTTTCGCCCGCTTCGCGCTGCCCCTCTTCAGCCTCATCGTGCTGCTCGTGCTCGGTGCGCTCGCCGGCGTGGTCGCAGGCATCCGCCCGGCACGGCGGGCGGCGCGACTCGACGTGTTGCGGGCGATTGCCACCGAGTAGCGCAGAGGCGGAGACGGGACACGTGCCGGCCGGCTACTCGGGGACACCGCTGGCGAAGAAGCTCGGCATCAAGTCCGGGCACACGATTGCGCTACTGGGCGCGCCCAAGGGCTTCGTCCGCGAGCTCGACGGTTTGCCGGACGGCGTCACGGTGCGCAGCCGCGCTGCAGCCACCGCCAACGTGATCGTGTCGTTCCACGCGTCGCGCGCCGATCTCGAAGGGCGGGTGGCGAAGTTGCTCGACGCGCTCGATGTCGACGGCGGCTTGTGGATCGCGTGGCCGAAGAAGACGAGCAAGGTACCGACCGACATCACTGAGGACACGGTGCGCGAGGTGTTTCTGCCGTTGGGACTCGTGGACAACAAGGTGTGCGCCATCGACGACGTGTGGTCCGGGTTGCGGGTGGTGTGGCGCAAGGAGAGGCGGGACGCCGAGCGCGTCAGCCGCGCGAGGAGCGCAGCAACACCTCCTGGCTGATGGTCGCGAGGTGCGTGCCGTTGCGATCGAAGACGTGACCGACCGACAGGCCACGAGAGCTCATCAGTCCGTGGCACGTGAACTCCTGCAAGTGCCACTCGTCGGCGCGCACGGGACGATGGAACCAGATGGCGTGATCAAGTGAAGCGCTCCAGTAGCGCTCCTCGAACTCGCCCCACTGGCCGAGATGGTCGGGATGCTCGAGGGCGACGACCGCGTCGGTCGGCAGGTCGTCGGACATGTACGCGAGCGCGCAGGCGTGCAACGCGGGATCGTCGTCGATCGGATCGTTGAGCCGCAGCCACGCCAGCGCCCGGCCGCGTTCGGACGGCGTGGGCACCATGCGCCGTTCGAACATTCGCAGCCAGCTCACGCCGGCGAGCTCCTCCGATTGGGGCACCGGCGGCATGAGCGCGGTTTGCGCGTCGGGCCCGGGCTCGTCGACCTGGAAGCTGGCGGACATGTTCAGGATGGCGCCCACGGCCTGCCGCGCGACGACGAGCCGCGTCGTGAACGAGCGGCCGTTGCGTATGCGATCGACTTCGAACCGGATCGGCTCTTCGGCGTCGCCGCGCCGGATGAAATATGCGTGCAACGAATGCACCCGGTACGACGGATCAACGGTGGCGGCCGCGGCCCGCAACGCTTGCGCCACGATCTGGCCGCCGTACAGGCCACCCCACGGATACTGCGGGCCGACGGCGACGAACGTGTCGGCGCCGTGCGGTTCGAGCGTCATCATCGTGGCGAAGTCCATCGGGCGCAGTCTTCGGAGCGCGCCGCCACACGGGCAAACTCGAGGTCATGTTGTTCGCCGATCTGGTCGCGACGTCGTCCACGGTGACGGCGACGAGCGCACGCTCGGCGAAGATCGCGGCGCTGGCCGACCTGCTGTCGCGGCTCCACCGCGAAGAGGTCCCCGTCGCGGTGGCGATGCTCACGGGCACACCGCGCCAAGGCCGCATCGGTGTCGGGTGGCGCACGGTGGTGAGCGTGGCCGGCGACGTCGCACCTGCGGCCTCGCCGTCACTGACCATCCTCGACGTCGACTCGTTGTTCGATCGACTCGCAGCGACGACGGGCGCGGGTTCGGCCGCCGCGCGCGGATCGGCGATCGTGACGGTGCTGGAGCGGGCGACGGCGGACGAAGCGGCGTTCCTCCTGCGCCTGTTCACCGGCGAGTTGCGACAGGGCGCGCTCGCGGGCGTGATGGCCGAGGCGGTGGCGAAGGCCGCGTCGGTTCCGCCGGCCGCGGTGCGGCGGGCGGCGATGTTGAGTGGCGATCTCACGCGCGCCGCGGTCGTCGCGCTGGCGGAGGGTGTCGACGGGCTCGCGCGGATCGGGCTCGAACCGCTCATCCCGGTGTTGCCCATGCTGGCGGCAACGTCCGCATCAGTGCAGGAGGCCATCGACGCGTGCGGGATGTCGTCAGTCGAGTGGAAGCTCGACGGGGTGCGATTGCAGGTTCATCGCGCCGGGCGCGAGGTCCGCATCTTCACTCGCAACCTGAACGATGTGACCGGTCGGCTGCCAGGGCTCGTCGAACTGGCCCGTTCGTTGCCGGTGTCGGCCGTCGTGCTCGACGGCGAGGCGGTCGGTCTCGGCGACGACGAACGCCCCGAGCTGTTCCAGGACACGATGAGCCGGTTCGACATCGAGGCGGGCAGCACGCTCGCCATTCGGTTCTTCGACTGCCTGCATCTCGATGGCGCCGACCTCATCGACCGTCCTTTGCACGAACGGCTCGGTGCACTCGATCAGGCGACCGGGCCGTGGCGCATCCCGGGCATCGTCACCGACGACGGCATGGCGGCGGAGGCGTTCCTCGACGAAGCGCTCGCCGCCGGGCACGAGGGCGTCATGGTGAAGAACCTCGGGTCGATCTATGAAGCGGGCCGGCGCGGATCGTCGTGGCGCAAGGTGAAGCCGGTCCGCACCCTCGATCTCGTCGTGCTTGCCGCGGAGTGGGGGCACGGCCGGCGATCGGGATGGCTGTCGAACATCCATCTCGGCGCCCGCGACCCGTCCGGCGGGTACGTGATGGTGGGCAAGACGTTCAAGGGGATGACGGACGAGATGCTCCGCCGGCAGACGGACCTGTTCGGTTCGTTGCAGGAGTCGGACGACGGTCATGTCGTGCGGATGCGCCCTGAGGTGGTGGTCGAGATCGCGCTCGACGGTGTGCAGGTGTCGACGCGCTACCCGGGTGGCGTGGCGCTGCGGTTCGCGCGGGTGCGCCGTTACCGGCCGGACAAGTCGGCGATCGACGCCGACACCATCGACGCGGTCAGGGCATTGCTCCCGGCCCGCGGTCCGGGCCGAGGATGATGCGAGGGCCGCGATCCCAGGTGAGGTAGTTCCACGCCCAGTTGACGAATACCGAGGCCCGGTTGCGGAACCCGATCAAGGTGAGGAGGTGCAGCCCGAGCCACGACACCCACGCGGGCGTGCCGGAGAGCCGGATGTGCAGCGGCAGTTCGGCGACGGCCGCTCGGCGGCCGATGGTGGCCATCGTTCCCTTGTCGAGATAGTGGAAGCGCCGTGACCGCTGGCCGTGCATCGAGCGGATGATCTCGTCGGCCGCGTGGCGGCCGGACTGGGACGCCACCGGCGCCAGCATGGGGAGCACACCGCCCTTGCCATCGGGGATGGCGGCCACGTCGCCGATGGCGTAGGCGTGACGGTGACCCTCGATGCACAGGTCGCGGCCGACCGCGATGCGTCCGCCCTTCGTGACGGGCACGTCGAGCGCGGACGCCAGCGGACTCGCCTGCACACCCGCGGCCCACACCAGGGTGTGGGCGGGGAGCTCCTCTCCCGATCGCAGGGTGACGCGGGTGGGTGCGACGCTCGTGACGGCCTCGCCCGTGCGGACGTCGACGCCCATCGTGCGCAGACGCTCGCGCGCGTGACGTTGCGATGCGGGCGAGAACGGCGGCAGTACCACGTCGGCCATCTCGATGAGGACGACGCGGGCCTTGGCGACGTCGAGCATGCGGAAGTCCTTGCTCAGGACCTTGTGGAAGAGCTCGGACAGCGCGCCGGCCACCTCGACGCCGGTCGGCCCTCCACCCACGACGACGAACGTGAGCGCGCCGTCGTCGATCAGTGACGGGTCGGCGTCCGCAGCCTCGAATCGCCCGAGAATGTGGTTGCGCAAGGTGACCGCGTCAGTGAGCGCGTAGAGCGGGAAGGCGTGATCGGCCGCACCGGGGATGCCGAAGTAGTTCGCGGCCGCGCCGGCGGCGACGACGAGGTGATCGAAGTCGAGCGACGGTTGGTCGGGATGATCGAGCTCGAGTGTGCGCCGCTGCCAGTCGACGCCAGTCACGCTGGCTTGGCGGAACGACACGTTGGCTTGCTTGTGGAAGATGCCGCGCACCGCGTAGGCGATGTCGGCCGAGTTCAGTCCCGCGGTGGCGACTTGGTACAGCAGCGGGTGGAACGTGTGGTAGTTGCGCCGATCGACGATGGTCACGTCGACGTCGGCGTGCGCCAGCCGCTTGGCCGTCGCCAGCCCGCCGAACCCGGCCCCGATGACGACGACGTGGTCGCGGTCGCGGTCGCGGTCGCTCATGTCGTTGACCGCGGCTGGCACGACGGGCACCAGTAGGTCGTGCGGGCGTGCTCGCCTTGGCGGCGGGCCTTGATCGGAGTGCCGCATCGATGACACGGGCGGCGGGAACGTCCGTACACCGCCAGCCGTCGCGCGCCGGACGCCCCGTCGAGCACGGTCGTGCGTGGCCCCGCCTCGATCGTGTTGCGGCGCAACATGCGTGAAGCGGTGGCGACCAAACGCCGCCGTGTCTCGACATCGATCCGACCGACGGGCGCGAACGGATCGACGCCGCACGCGAACAGCACCTCGCTCTTGAAGACGTTGCCGATACCCGATGCGACTCGTTGGTCGAGCAGCACCACGGCGATCTCGTCGCCGGAGCGGACCAGCGATGCCATGCGATCGACGGCGCGGTCGATGTCGGCGTCGGTCACATCGGTGCGAGTGAGATCCGGACCGAGGTGCGCGACCTTCGACGCGGCGGTCGCGGGATCGGTGAGCTCGACCACCGGTGCGGCGAAGCACACCGCCGTCCACCCGTCGACCTCGACGATCGCACGCGCGAATTCACGCCCCTTGCGCCATCGCTCGTCGGACCGATACAGATGCCACGACCCGGTCATGCGCAGATGGGTGCGCAACGTGGCGCCGTGCTCGAACCGGATCAGCAAGTGCTTGCCGACGGCCTCGACCGTCTCGATGCGCTCACCGGTCTCGGGGCGGCGCCCGCCGCCGGTGGCGTGATGGAGCGTGAGGCGAACGAGCGGCTGGCCGGCCAGCGCGGGGCGCAGCCGGTTGGCGGTGCGGTGCAGCGTGTCGCCCTCGGGCACCCCCGGACGCTACCCACGACTCCGGTATACGAGGCCCCGATATCCGTCGACGAACCCAGCGGCGCGCAGCGCGTCGGCGTGGGCCCGCACCTCGTCGTCGCGCACCGGGTACCCGTCGACCTTGCGGATCTCGACCGAGCGGTAGCGGCCCCGGGCGACGAGCTCGCGCAACGCCGATGCCCATCCGTCGACGCCGAAGGTGACGAGGCTGTGCCCACCCCGCTCGAGATGCGCGGCCAGATGGCCGTCGATGATCACGACGTGCGCGCCGGCGGTGCGGGCCGGACGGCCGCGGTCCGCGTGCTCGGGCCACGGCAACGACGCGCCGAACGGCTGCGCCGGATCGGTGGCCGCCAGCACCACGGTGTCGCCGGCACTGCCACGCTCCCGGAAGGACCGCAACCGATCGACGGCGCCGGGCAATGCGAACTGGGCAGCACCGAGACCGGCGACGAAGTACCCGCGGCGAACGGAGCCGCGCTCCTCGAGCGCCTTCAGCACCGGATACACACCGGCGAACCCGCCCTCGATCCCCTCGGCCAGCGCCGCTTCGCGCGTCAGCACGCCGTACCGCTCGAGCAACTGCATCGCTCGCGCGTGCGCGATCTCGGTCGGCGACGAGGCCGGCTCGAGCAGCGGACCGACCAAGGACCAGCGGCCGGCGGCAGACGGGGGACCGACCCGCGTGAGGCGTCCGGGCCGCGGCCGGCCCCGAGCGCGCGCCGCGGCCGGCGACGCCGAGCGAGAGCGAGTTGTTGCACGGCTGGCGACCAGCGCCCGCAACGGTGCGAGCGAATCGTTGGTGACGTGGCCGGCCCACACGAGATCCCACAGCGCGGTGAGCACCTCGCCCTCGTCGTAACGCAGGCGCGCCGCGGCAACGGCTTGCAGCAGCTCGGGCCAGAACGACGCGCCACGCGTGCCGAGATGGTCGAGCAGCGCGCCGCGCATCGGTGCGGCTTCGAGCTCGATCGGCGGCGGCACGAGCATCGGCGCCTGATCGCGGAACACGAGCCGCACCCGGCCATCGTTGGCACCGAGGCCGCCCGCACCGACCCACACCACGTCGCCCGCGGTGCACAGCGCATCGAGATCCGCGGCCCGGTAGTCGTCGACACGGGCCGCCAACACGTCGGCCTCGAGCACCGATGCCGCGATCGCCGCGCCCGACAACACGCCGAGCACGTCGACGAGCCCTTCGATGCCGTGCCGCTTCGACGCCACGGATTGCCACGCGGGCAAGAACTTCGCCAGCGCAGTCGCGTCGACCGGCTCGACCTCTTTGCGCAACGCGGCGAGTGACCGCCGGCGCAGCTGGCGCAACACATCCGCGTCGCACCACTCGCGCTCGACCCCGTCGGGCCGGAACTCGCCGCGCACGACGCGACCCTCTTGTTCCAGCGCGTCCAGCGACGGCCGCACCCGCGGCGCACCCACACCGAGGCTGCTCGCGACCTGTGCCGTGAGGAACGGCCCGTGCGTCCGCGCATACCGCGCCACCAAGTCGCGGATCGGATTGTCGACCGGGTCGGTGAAGGCGGCCGGCAATCCCACCGGTAGCGAGACACCGAGGGCGTCGCGCAACCGAGCCGCGTCCTCTGCCGCCGCGTAACGGCTCTCACCCGCGATCGCCACTGCGATGGCCCGACGCTGTTGCACCAACAACTCGAGCCACGGCGACGGGTCGCCCGTGGCACGAGCATCGAGGTCGGTGATCGTCATCGGCCCGAGCAACCGCAACAAGTCGTGCAGCTCGTCCGCGTCGCGGGCGCGCCGGCCATCCACCAGGTGTTGCAGCTCGAGCTCGAGGTCGGCGAGCACGTCTTGGTCGAGCAGCTCGCGCAGCTCTTCGGCGCCGAGCAGATCACGCAGTAAATCACGGTCGAGTGCCAGCGCGGCGGCACGGCGTTCGGCCAGCGGGGTGTCGCCTTCGTACATGTAGACCGAGATCCACGAGAACAGCAGCGACTGAGCGAACGGCGAGGCACGCTGGGTGTCCACCGCCACCGTGCGGATGGCACGCGATCGCAGCTCGCTGAGCACCGCCCGCAACGACGGAAGATCGAACACGTCGTTGACGCACTCACGGGTGGTCTCCAACAGGATCGGGAAGGTCGGGTGCCGCGCCGCCACCGTCAAGAGGTCGGCCGCCTTCTGGCGTTGCTGCCACAACGGCGTGCGCCGATCGGGCCGCCGCCGGGGCAACAAGAGGGCCCGCGCCGCGCATTCGCGGAACCGCGAAGCGAACAACGCGGTGTTCGGGAGCTGGGCGATCACGATGTCGTCGATCTCGTCCGGATCGATGAGCAGCTCGTCGATCGGCACCTCGTCGACTGCTTCGGGCAGGCGGATCGCGATGCCGTCGTCGCTCCACAGCAGCTCGACGTCGAGGCCCCACCGTTCGGCCAGGCGAGCCTGCAACGCCATCGCCCACGGCGCGTGCACCTGCGCGCCGAACGGCGACAGCACACACACCCGCCAGTCGCCCACCTCGTCACGGAACCGCTCGACCACGATCGTGCGATCGTCGGGCACCGCGCCGGTGGCTTCGGCCTGCTCGTCGAGGTACTGCACGAGGTTCAGGGCGGCGCGCTCGTCGAGCGCGTACTCAGCTTGCAGCCGCTCGACCGAGCCGTCGCCCCATCCGCGCACGTCACGCACGAACGCACCCACTGCACGCCCGAGCTCGAGCGGCCGGCCCGGACCGTCACCGTGCCAGAACGGCATCTTCCCCGGCAGCCCCGGCGCGGGGGTCACCACCACCCGTTCGAAGGTGATGTCCTCGATGCGCCAGGTCGACGCACCCAACAGGAACGTCTCGCCGGGCCGCGACTCGTAGACCATCTCTTCGTCGAGCTCGCCGACGCGAGTGCCGTCGGGGAGGAACACACCGAACAAGCCGCGATCGGGGATGGTCCCCCCGCTCGTCACCGCGAGCCGTTGCGCGCCGGCGCGGCCGCGCACGAGGCCATTGACGCGATCCCACACGATGCGCGGTCGCAGCTCCGCGAACTCGTCGCTCGGGTAGCGACCGGCGAGCAGATCGAGAACCGCGGTGAACACGTCGTCGGACAGCTCTTCGAAGTTGGCCGCCCGGCGTACGAGCGCGGCGAGCTCGTCGACCTTCCACTCGTCGAGCGCACACATGGCGACGATCTGCTGCGCGAGCACGTCGAGCGGGTTGCGAGGGTAGTAGGTGTGCTCGATGAGACCGTCGCGCATGCGGCGGACGACGACCGCGGCCTCGACCAGGTCTGCTCGATGTTTCGGGAAGAGCTTGCCGGTGCTCGGCTCGCCGACCTGGTGGCCGGCGCGCCCGACCCGCTGCAGACCTGCGGCCACCGAGCGCGGCGACTCGACCTGCACCACGAGGTCGACCGCCCCCATGTCGATGCCGAGCTCGAGCGTCGACGTGCACACGAGCCCGCGCAGGCGGCCCGACTTCAGCTCGTCCTCGATCTGCAATCGGCGCTCGCGCGACAACGAACCGTGGTGTGCCTTCACCAACTCGAAGTCGACGGGCGGCGCGCCCATCGCTTCGGCCGCGGTGTTGATGACGCCGTTGTGATCGCGGTCGCGCTCCGACGCGAGCTCGTTCAATCGTGTCGCCAGCCGTTCGGCGAGCCGGCGGGCGTTCACGAAGATCAACGTCGACCGATGCGACTCGACGAGCTCGAGCAACCGAGGATGTATCGACGGCCAGATGCTGCGGCGCACCGGGCCGGCCGCGGCCGGGCCCGACACCGGCTCGTCGATCACTTCACCGAGCGCGCCCATGTCGTCCACCGGGACGATGACCTCGACGTCGAGCGGCTTGCGCACACCTGCATCGACGATCGTGACCGGCCGCGCCCGTGCGTTGGCATCCCGCCCGCCGAGGAAATGGGCGATCTCCTCGAGCGGCCGCTGCGTCGCCGACAGGCCGATGCGTTGTGGAGATCGATCGCACAGCGCGTCGAGGCGCTCGAGCGTGAGCGCGAGGTGTGCCCCTCGCTTCGTGGCCGCCACCGAATGGATCTCGTCGACGATCACCGCTTCGACGTGGCGCAACGTCTCGCGTGCTTGCGACGTGAGCATCAGGTAGAGCGACTCGGGGGTCGTGATGAGGATGTCCGCCGGGTGGCGCACGAGCCGCCGGCGCTCGTCCGCGGAGGTGTCACCCGTCCGCATGCCGACCGTCGGCTCGTGGACGTCGACGCCGAGGCGTTCGGCCGCCAACCGGATGCCGGCCAGCGGCGCCCGCAGGTTCTTCTCGACGTCGACCGCCAGCGCGCGGAGCGGTGACACATAGACCAACCGCGTGCGTCGCTCACGGTCGGGGGGCGGCTCGGTCATCAAGCGATCGATGCCCCACATGAACGCCGCCAGTGTCTTGCCCGACCCTGTGGGCGCGAGGACGAGCGTGTGCTGACCGGCGGCGATGGCGGGCCAGCCCTTGTGCTGTGCGTCCGTCGGTGCGGCGAAGGTGGTGTCGAACCACGACTGCACGGGCGCCGAGAAGCCGGCGAAATCGGGCGTGCTCGAGTTCTCGTCTCGTGGCTCGCGCCCACTCACGACGTCCACCCTAAAGGGGGGGTGTGACAACGCACCGTAGAATGCGCGCCGTGGCCGAGTATCAGTCTCCCGAGTGGCACCCCGCGTTCGAGGAGTACTGCGAGGCCGTGTTCGAGTTGCGGGAGGATGACGTCGACGTCATCCAGGCGCGTATCGCCGAACGCCTGGGTGTCTCGCGTCCCGCTGTGTCCGAGATGATCAAGCGGATGGAGACGGCGGAGCTCGTCGCGGTGAAGGGCACGCGCATCGGGCTCACGGACGCCGGTATGCGGCTGGCCGAGCGGGTCGTGCGCCGCCATCGCCTGGCCGAGCGCTTCCTCACCGACATGCTCGGGCTGTCGTGGGCCGAGGCCCACAAGGAAGCGGGCAAGTGGGAGCACGTCATCTCCGACCGGGTCGACGCCGCCATCACCCGCGTGCTCGACAACCCGACGACGTGCCCGCACGGCAACCCGATCCCGGGCACGGGCTACGCCGCGCCGGATGCGGTGCCGCTCGTCGACCTCGGCGTCGGCAAAGACTTCACGGTGTCCCGCATCCCCGAAGAGCTCGAGTTCGCGCCAGGCATCCTCGAATTCCTGGAGGACGCGGAGGTGCTGCCGGGCCGCCACGGCACCATCACGGCCACGTCACCTGATGGCACGACGACCGTCGAGATCGACGGCCGCCACGTCGGCATCGGCGCGTTCGCCAGCGCCCGCATTCTCGTCACCACCTGATCGGGCGTCTGGCGTCACCACCTGATCGGGAGTCTCGACGCCGGCCGCGTCCCCCGCTGATCGGGGTCAGTCGCGGAGGCACTCCGGCAACGGGCGGCCGTGCACGATGGCGAGGCGCTTGGTCGAGCGGGTGAGCGCGACGTACAGCGCGCGCAGACCCTGTGCCTCTTCTTCCACGATGGCGTCGGGCTCGACCACCACGCTCGCGTCGAGCTCGAGCCCTTTGGCCAGCCCGATGGGGACGACCGTGATGCGCTCGTCGAGCCCGTTGCGTGTCGCCCGGCCGAAGGCGACGCCCGCGCGTTCGAGCGCGTCGCTCACCGCATCGACCATCGAAGTCGGCACGATCACGCCGACGTTGCCGGTATTCACCGCGACCAGCTCGGCTTCTGCGACCGCGGCGACCACACGGCCGAGCTCGTCGGACGAGGCCGCCCGCACGAATCGAGGTGACGTACCGGCTTGGCGGATGGAACGAGGCGGGGCGAGATCCGGTGCGGCGACCCGCAGCACGCGCGCCGCCAGGTCCATGTTGGGACCCGGGATGCGATAGCCGATCGTGAGCTCGGCCCGGCGAGCCGGCCGGCGATCCGAGAGCTGAGCGAGGATCTCTTCCCAATCCGCATGGGCCCACGCGCCGGTGGCCTGGGCGATGTCACCCACGACCGTCATCGACCCGTTCAGCGACCGGCGGCCGAGCATCCGCAGTTGCATCGGCGACAGATCCTGGGCTTCGTCGACGACGATGTGGCCGTACGTCCTGACCTCGTCGTCATCGGCGGATCGGCCACGCCGTCGCGGTTTCGGACCGAGCAGGGCCCTCGCCTCGTCGAGCAATGGCACATCGTCCGCGGTGAAGACGAGGTCGTCGAGCGACTCCGACCGCTCGCGGTAGAGCGCGATGCGCTCTTGGTCGTTGAGGTCGTTGCCGGCGGCAGACCGCAGCAACGCCTTCGACCCGAACAGGTCGTGCAGCAACTGCGCCGGGGTGAGCACCGGCCACATCCAGTCGAGCGCGACGCGCACGTCGAGCGTGTGACGCAAACGGTCGCGCACGTCGCCCGACGTCACGTCGTCGCGCCGGCTCGACCGCGCCAGCGCGTCGAACACGCCCTGCTCGACGAAGCGACGGCCGGCGTTGTGCGTACGCGCCCGACGTCGCGCATCGGCGACGATCGCCCCGCTCTGGTTGGTCGTGAGCCGCAACGTCTCGACCCCGAAGCCGACGCGAAGCTCGCTGCGCAACGCGCGCTTGCGATCGCGCACCGCCTTCGTCAGCATCTTGGCCATGCGCAGGTCACCCTTGATGCGCCCGGTGGCGGGGGCGTCGGTCCCCCGCACGCGCACCGGCTCGCTCAGCAGATCGGCCAGCACCACCAGCGAGACCCCGGCCTCGCCGAGCGAGGGCAGCACCTGTTCGATGTAGCCGAGGAAGAGCCGGTTCGGACCGACGACGAGGACGCCTTGGCCTTCGAGCGGGAACCGGTACGTGTAGAGGAGGTAGGCGGCGCGGTGCAACGCGACCACGGTCTTGCCCGTACCGGGGCCGCCTTGGACGACGAGGACGCCGGGCAACTCGGAGCGGATGATCTCGTCCTGCTCACCTTGGATGGTGGCGACGATGTCACCGAGCCGCCCCGTCCTCGCCGTCTCCAGCGCGGTCATCAGCGCGCCGCGACCGGTGACCTCTGCGTGATCGCCGTTGCTGTGGCCCTGCACTGCCAACGCGTCGTCGAAGACCTCATCTTCGATGCCGAGCACGTGCCGGCCCTTGGTGGCGAAGTGCCGTCGCCGCGCCAACCCCATCGGCGCTCGTCCGGTGGCCCGGTAGAAGGGTTCGGCCACCGGCGCACGCCAGTCGACGACGACGGGCTCCTGTCCTTCGTCCGACACCGCCAACCGACCGATGTAGAACGTTTCGCCGCCTTGGTCGCCATTTTCCTCGGCGCGGTCGATGCGCCCGAATATGAGGCTGGCGTCGCCGAGCTCGAGCTCGCGGAGGCGGGTGACGATCGTGTCCCAGATGACGTCACGCTCGAAGCGAGCCTGCTCGGTGCCGCCGCGACCGACTTCGACCATGGATCCGAGGCTCGAAGCGCGCCGGCGAGCGGCTTCGAGACACTCGTAGGCATAGTCGACGTACGCCTGCTCGGATTCGAGATCGGGATGATGAACGGCCAAGCGTCCACGGTCCTTGTCCGGGGAACGGACCATTCTATCGGTGGGAAGGGAGGCCGGATGACACCGATCGAGTCCCGTCTGCGGGTCATGAGCTGGAACCTGTGGTGGCAGTTCGGACCGTGGGAGGAGCGCCTTGCGGCGATCGCCGCCACGCTGGCCGCCGTCGACGCCGACGTGATCGCGCTCCAGGAGGTGTGGCACGACGGCACCCGCAATCAAGCCGCCGAGCTGGCCGCAGGGCTCGGCTACGAGCACGTCTACGCCAGCCGGCTCGACCTCGACGGGGTCCAGTTCGGCAACGCGGTGCTCGCTCGCTGGCCGATCACCAACCACGAGACGATGCCGCTCCCGGCCCCTTCCGATGCGGATGAGTTGCGGCTCGTGCTGCGGGCCGACGTCGACGGACCGAGGGGCCCGATCCAGATCTTCTCGACCCACCTCAACTGGCGGTTCGACCAGAGCCACGTCCGCCAGGACCAGGTCGCGACCATCGCCCGCTTCGTCGACGCGGCGCCCGAGCGGATCTATCCCCCCGTCGTGTGCGGCGACTTCAACGCGGTGCCGGACAGTGACGAGATCCGGATGATGACGGGCCGGATGCAGACGCCGGTCAACAAGCTCGTGTTCCACGACTCGTGGGAAGCAGCCGGCGATCGTGATGCGGGCGACGGGTTCACGTGGTCGAACGACAACGTGTTCGCCAAAGAGGATCTCGAGCCGAACCGCCGGATCGACTACGTGTTCGTGGGCTGGCCCAAGTCAGAGGGCGCGGGACACGTGGTCAGCTCGCACGTCCTCGCGACGAAGCCCGTGCACGGGGTGCAGCCGAGCGACCACTACGCCGTCGTCGCCGAATTGAGGTACTGAGCGCTCGTGAACCTCGGGTCCATTGCGGGGCCATAGCCCCGCAATGGCACCAACATTGTGTGGTGGGTCAGCCGTGGATGCCGAAACCGTCGTTGTGGTGATGGTCGGCGAGGTCGTCGTGATGCGGGTCGTGGGCGACATCGGCCAGACCGTGATGCTCGTCGAAGCCGAGATGGGTGTCGGCGCTGTGAATCGAGTCGTGGAGGCCGTGGAGCCCGTCGCCGGCATCGTGATGGGTGCCGAAGTCGTGCTCGAGCCCGTGTTCGGTGCCGGCCACATGGTCCGGCGGCAGGTGCGAGAGGTTCTCCGCCAGCTGCCCGAGGTCGAGCCCCACGTGGTCGATGAAGCCGTGCGCTTCCGTCGCCGCGTGATGCGTCGAGTCGTCGGCGACAGCCTCGATGCCGGCGTGCTCAGCACCCGGCGTCTCGTGCTGCACTCCTGTGCCGAAGAGATGATCGTGCCCGTGCCCGCGGTCGTTCACTTCCATGAGGTCAATGGTCCCCCGGCGAGGCGGCGTTGTCCAGGGTCGGGCTCGAAGTAGTTGCCGTTCGATTTCCTCGCCGCACGGCCTGGCCGCGAGCATGGTCGGGATGGCATCCGTAGGACTCGTCCTCGGGGCGGGCGGGGTCGTCGGGGGGGCGTATCACTCGGGCGCTCTCGCGGCCCTGTCCGAATCCGCGGGATGGGACGCACGCACGGCACACGTGATCGTCGGTACTTCGGCCGGCTCGATCGCAGCGGCCGCGCTCCGGGCCGGGCTCTCGGGATCGGACCAGTACGCCCGCTCCACGGGCGCGCCGATGTCCGCCGCAGGCGAGTCGCTGGTCGGGCACCTGTCGCCGGTGCTCGAGTTGCCGACGCGCCCGCCGTTCCCGCGCGGCTTGCCGCTGCCCGCGTCGCCGCAACTCGCGGCGACCGCGCTGCTGCCGCCGTGGAGCGCGCGACCGTTCGCCGCGCTGGCCGGGTTGCTGCCCGCCGGGAAGGTCCCGACGACACCGATCGGCGATCGCGTCCGCATGATCATCGACGGCAACTGGCCCGAACAGCCGTTGTGGATCTGCGCGCTCCGCTTGCGAGACGGCGCGCGCGTCGTGTTCGGGCGCGATGACGTCGGCGAGCTCGACGTCGGTACGGCGGTCGAGGCGTCGTCGGCCATCCCGGGCTACCTGCAGCCGGTCGAGATCGACGGCGAGACCTATGTCGACGGCGGCGCGCACTCGCCGAGCAACGCGGACGTCGTCGCCGGCATCGGGCTCGACGTCGTCGTGGTGATCTCGCCGATGTCCGCGCCGTGGACCGCGCTCCGGCCGTCACCCAACATCGGCAGCCGCGCCCTCGCGTCCTGGGTGCTCGAGCGAGAGGTCCGCGCCGTCCGCGCCGCGGGCACGCAAGTGCTCATCCTGCAGCCCACCGCCGAGGACCTCGAAGTGATGGGCACCAACGCGATGAACCCGGCCGTGCGCACGTCCGTGGCGAAGCAGGCGCGCACCACGACACTCCAGCGCCTCACTCATCCCGCGGCGGCCGACCTGGTCGCCCGTCTCGCCGCTTGAACAACTTCCTCGCTGCTTGCCGCGCCGAGCCGCACGACCGAGTGCCTGTCTGGTTCATGCGCCAGGCCGGGCGCGCATTGCCCGAGTACCGCGCCCTGCGGGGCGAGGGCACCATCCTCGATGCCATCCGCCGCCCCGACCTCGCCGCCGAGCTGACGCTCCAGCCCGTCCGCCGCTACGGCGTCGACGCCGCCATCCTCTTCTCCGACATCGTCGTACCAGTCGCCGCCATCGGCTTCGGCGTCGACATCGCACCCGGCATCGGACCCGTCGTCGCCCAGCCGTTCCGATCCGAGGACGACCTCGCGCGGCTGCATCCGCTCGATCCCGAACGGGACACGCCGTTCGTGCTCGAGACCGTGGCGAAGGTGCGCGCCGAGTTACCCGACGACGTGCCGCTCATCGGGTTTGCCGGCGCACCCTTCACGGTCGCGTCGTATCTCGTGGAAGGTGCGCCGTCCCGCACGTACGCGAAGACGAAGACACTCATGCTCGGCAATCCGAAGTTGTGGCACGCGCTGCTGGACCGGCTCGCCGATCTCGCCATCGCTTCGTTGCGATCGCAGGTCGAGAACGGCGCCCGGGCCATCCAACTGTTCGACAGTTGGGCCGGCGCGTTGAGCGCGGCGCACTACGAGCAGTTCGTGCTGCCGGCTTCGTCGAAGGTGTTGTCGGCGCTCGGCGATCTCGGCGTGCCGCGCATCCACTTCGGCGTCGACACCGCAGAGCTGCTCGGGTTGTTCGCGGCGGCCGGCGCCGACGTCGTGGGCGTCGACTGGCGGACGCCGCTGTCAACGGCCCGGGTACGCACCGGTGGCGCGTGCGCGTTGCAGGGCAACCTCGATCCGGCGGTGTGCTTCGCCGGTTGGGACGCGGTCGAAGCCGAGGTGCGCGCCGTGCTGGCGTCGAACGACGGTCACCCGGGCCACATCTTCAACCTCGGCCACGGTGTGCCGCCTGACATGGATCCGTCGGTGCTCGAGCGGGTGGTCGACCTCGTGCACCGCGAAGGGGTCGTGCGAGCGACGTGAGCACCGGCGTCGTGGTGATGGCGTACGGCACCCCCGCAACCGCCGGCGATCTCACCGACTACTACACGCACATACGGCGCGGCCGGCGCCCGACGGACGAACAGGTCGCACACCTGCGGGCGCGGTACGACGCCATCGGCGGCATGTCGCCCCTGCGCCGGATCACCGAACGCCAGTGCCGCCGCATCGAAGAGGCGCTGGGTGAGGGCTACGACGTCGAACTCGGCTACAAGCACGCGCCGCCGTTCATCGAGGACGCGGTGGCGACGTTGACCAAACGGGCCGTCGCTCAGATCGTGGGGGTCGTGCTCGCGCCCCACGACAGCCGCGGCTCGATCGGCGAGTACGTCGAGCGGCTCGGCCCCGATGCGCGTGCAGTCCGGTCGTGGCACGAGCTCCCCGAGTGGCGATCGTTCCAGGCCGGCGCGATCCGCGACGCGCTGTCGCCGATGCCGCCCCGCAC
>DASXPN010000066.1:0-30126 GCA_036493595.1 Acidimicrobiales bacterium
GTCCGCAAGCACGTCGAGCGGCTCGAATGGCAACGGCTCGCAAGCCGCGAGCGGAGCGACGCTTCCCGCCGCTGACCCCTCGTTGAGCGCGTTCCGACTGCTCGACAACGCCGGCTACACGGCGGCGCTCGGCGAACCCGTCGTCGCGATCGAAGACGACGGCGACGTCCCCGATCCGAATGGCGGGCACCGCAGTGTCACCCGAGTGGCCACGCAGTCCGGCACCATCTTCAGGGTCACGCTGCACTCCACCGCGGACGAGACCGTCGCGAAGAGCGAGTTCCAGCAGGTCTCGGGCAGCAGCGATCCGTCGTCGTCCTCGTCGAGCGTCGCGGGCGCGGGTGACGAAGCGGCATTCACAGGTGGCAAGACAGTCGTGCGGAAGGGCGCTCAGGTCCTCACCATCGAGGTCGATCTGGCCGGCACCGCGCAGGGTGAGCTCGATCAGATCAAGATCAACGGCGGCGACCCCACGCAAGCCCTGAATGCGTTCGAGGCGAAGACGCAGACGCTCGCAGCCCCGCTCGCCGCGAAGCTGTCGGGCAAGACGGCGCCCGATCAGGTGGTCGGGCTGCCGGACGGCGCCATCGATCCGTGCCTTCCCGGCGCGGACGCGGTCGGAGCGATCAAGCGGATCTACGGCGTGAGCTCCGTGCAGACCACGTACGTCCAGGGTGAGTCGCCGCCGGCGATCGGCTGTGAGTTCCAGGTGACGGGCCTCCAGACGCCGATCGAGATCGACACGGTCACCGACGCGCAGCTCACAGCCGCGGTCTCGCCGACGACGAGCGCAGACCTCTTCCAGCAGGACGTCCAGGGAAGCCACCCGGCCGCCGCCGATGCCAACGTGCAGGTGTCGCCGCTCGGAGAGTTCAACGAGGCGCTGCACACCGATCCCTTCGGTTGGATAATCGAGATCAACTTCCCGGAGCGATCGCGCCAGCAGTGCCCGTCTCCCGACGAGATCGCGAAGGGCGAGGAGTTCATCGACGAGATGCTGAAGGCCATCGGCGATCTGAAGAACCGTGTGCCCGAGTCCACACAGCTCCAACAGCTCGCCGACAAATACCAACAGCTCGCAGACGACTACAAGGCACAGGCCGACAAGGCTCGGGCCGCGGAGTCGGCCGGTTCCTGCAAGTAGGCCGCAACGCCGTCGAAAGGGTGCGGACAACGTCATGCCGATCTGGATGGCGCCGAATGCGACGCGTGGGCGACGGGCGGTGACTCGCGTCGCGATGGTGATCGCGATCGTGCTGTGTTCGACCGGTGCCGGTGCGATGAAGAGCGACGCGCAGGTCCGGCGACCCGTTCTCGGCCTGGACTTTCCCGATCCCGATCTCGTGCGCGACGGCGCGAGTTGGTACCTGTTCTCGACGAACGCCAGCAATGTGGGCAACGTGCCCGTCGCTCGCTCGGCGAATCTCGACTCGTGGCAAGTCGTCGGCGACGCATTGCCGTCGCTCGGCGATTGGGCCTCCGCCGGATTCACATGGGCGCCGGCGGTCGTCCACCTCGGCAGCGGCTGGACTCTCTTCTACACGGCGAACGACACGTCATCGGGTCGGCAGTGCATCGGGCATGCGGTCGCGACGAAGCCCACGGGACCGTATGTCGACGACGCCACGGCGCCGATGGTGTGCCAGCTCGATCACGGCGGTTCGATCGACCCGGACGTCTACCGGGACCACTCGGGCAACTGGTGGCTCACGTGGAAGAGCGACGACAACGCCGTCGGGAACCCCACCCACATCTGGTCGCAACGGCTCTCATCTGACGGCACGGCGCTGATCGGCTCACCGAGGTTGCTTCTGACCGCTGACCAACCCTGGGAGGACTCGATCATCGAAGGTCCGTCGATGATCGATCGAGGTGGACAAGTCCTGCTCTTCTACGGGGCCGCATGGTGGGAGTCGTGGTCCGCGTCGATCGGCTATGCGGTGTGCCAGTCCGCGGCGGGACCGTGCAGCAAACCCGACTCACCCGATCCGTGGATGAGTTCGGGCGGTGCGGTCGCGGCGGGTCCCCAAGGACCATCGCTGACCACATCCGACAACGGGACGACGGTTCTCGCGTTCACGCAATGGACGTACGCCGTCGGCTACGCGCAAGGCGGTCAGCGCCAGCCATCGATCGAGCCCCTCGACACGTCGCAGTTGCCACCGCAATGGCGATCGGATCGACCGAGAGCGGGCCCGATCCAGCCGGATCTGCTGTGGCTCGTCCGGCACGGGCTCTCACCCGGTGGCGCGGACGATCGGGTCGAGTTCGGCGCCGCGTACGACATCCCCGTGACCGGCGACTGGGACGCCAGCAAGACGACAGACCTCGGCGTCTACGAGAACGGAATGTGGTACCTGCGCGACAGTCTCACCCCAGGACCGCCCGACCACACCATTCACTACGGCTCGCCATGGTCCACCCCCGTCACCGGCGACTGGGACGGCAACGGCACCACCGACATCGGCGTCTACGAGAACGGTTGGTGGTATCTCCGCGACTCCCTCTCGCCCGGGCCACCGGACCACGTGCTCCATTACGGCTCGGCCTGGTCGACGCCCGTCACCGGCGACTGGGACGGCAACGGCACCACCGACATCGGCACCTACGAGAACGGTTGGTGGTACCTGCGCGACAGTCTCACGCCGGGGTCACCCGACCACACCATCAGCTACGGCACCCAGGGTTACTGGCCCCGACCAGGAACGTGGACCTCCGGAGGTGCGGGCGTTGCCACGGTCATGCAGCACTGAGATGCGGTGCACCACGAAGTTCGTGATCGTGTTCGTGACCGCGGCGACCGTCGCCACGGGCATCGCCGGTTGTGGCGGCTCCCCCCCTCAGCAGGTCGCCGCCTCGACGCAACCCGCCGCCTCCACGCCGCCAGCGGCCGCCGTGCCGGATGGTCCGCTCTCGACGGCCGATCACTTCATCGCCGCGTGGCGCGCCGGCGATCTGCAGACGATGCGCGCGCTCGCGACGAATTCGGCTACCGACGATCCCGTGTTCTCGTACGGCGACTCGGACCGACTCGTCGACCGAGGTTGCGTCCAAGCCGATCAGATCCCCGGCACCAAGCTCGGCGGCGCTGCGACCATCTGCGTGTACGGCCGGCCGTTCCGCGGCGAGGTGCGCGTCGGCTTGACCGAGAGCGCCGGAACCTGGCGGGTCGTCGGCGTCGAGGTGGTGTGAACAGGCCGACAAGGCTCAGTCCGCGGAGTCGGCCGGCTCCTGCGTAGGCCGCGGCGCGATCCGTCATCGACAATCCGACAAAACGCCCAAGCGCGCCCAGCGCGCTCAACTCTCGGCGCCGGATGTCCGAAGCGACTCTGGTGACGTACCTGCCGTCTCGGCGGCGCCGGCCGCTCGTCGCTGCGCTCATCGCCATGATCGTGGTGTCCGGTTGCAGCGCGCCCGCCCATGAATCGTCGACGTCGGGTGATGGATTGCCCGTGATCGTTCATGACTTCGGCATCGACCTGTCCGGTCACTCGCGTGTCGCCGCCGGCGACGTGCGCTTCGCGGTCCAGAACCAAGGCCCCGAGATGCACGAGCTGATCGTCGTACGCTCCGACACAACCCAGTTGCCGCTCCGATCGGACGGCATGACGGTCGACGAGGACCGCATCGAGTCATCGATCGCGGGCTCCTTCGAGGACGCGCAACCGGGCGAGCACGGCACCCTGCAGCTCCATCTCGAGCCTGGTCACTACGTGCTGTTCTGCAACATGGCCGGTCACTACCAGGCCGGGATGCATGCCGATCTGGACGTCCAGTAGGCCATGAGCTCGCGCCGCACATTCAAGCCGCTCCAAGCTCGAGGGCGACGTCCCATCTACGCCATCGTCATCGTGTTCGCGCTGTTCTCGGCGCTGAGCGTCGGGCTGTCGATCCGCGAGACATCGCGCTCGCGGAACCAAGGCGCCGTCGTCGAGGTCGCGGCGCGACAACGCACGCTCGCGGAGCGATACGTGAACGACGTCCTGCTCGTGCAGGACGGACGGACCGCGGACCCGTCGACGACGGCTGACCTGCTCGCCCGCAGCGGTGACGCGCTGCTCAACGGTGGCATCGCTCCGGAGGTCGCGGGTGACGATGACGAGATCAAGGTGCCTGCGGCAACCGACGCGGGCGTGCGGGCGCAGCTCGAACAGGCCCGCCGGCTCGTCACCGACCTGACGGCGACCGGCCAGGCGATGCTCGCCGACCAGTCGGTCGCGGACGTGCCGATGACCGCGCACGAGACGATCGCCGCGACCGATCCCGTTATGCGGTTGCGCGTCCTCGAGACCCTGGTGTCGAACGTGTCGTTGAACTCGGCGCGGACCATCGCCACCAGAGCCGACGACAACATCGCGTCGTTGATCACGGTCCAAGTCGTGCTCGGTGCGCTCGGCTTCATCGCCGCGCTCGTTCTGGTGGGTGCCATGCTCGCCGCCGCTCGACGGCAGACCGCGCACTTCCGAAGCCTCGTGACCTCGTCCACCGACCTCGTCGTGGTCTTCGGTAGCGGCGCGTGCGTCTACACGAGCGAGTCGGTGTCGGCGATGCTCGGTCGCCCGGACTCGGAGATGCTGGGCGACGGGCTCGCGTCGTTCATCCACGCGGACGATCAGCCTCTCGTGCGACCGGCCATCGACCATGGCGAGCCTCGCGAGATCGCATTCCGCATGTTGGACCGGTTCGGTGAAGAACGTTGGTTGGAGGCGCACGTGACCGACCTGCGCCGCGATCGTCAGGTGCGTGGGATCGTGTTCAACGCCCGCGACATCACCGAACGAGTGCGACTCGAGGAGCAGCTGACCCAACAGGCCTTCAACGACGGTCTCACCGGATTGGCCAACCGGGCGCTCTTCCGTGACCGTCTGGACCGCGCGCTCGCCCGATCAACCCGATCACGTGACGTGCTGACCGTCATGATGGTCGACCTCGACGGCTTCAAGCAGGTGAACGACACCCTGGGTCACGACGCGGGTGACGGGCTGCTCCGCGATGTCGCCTCCCGGTTTGCCACGGTCATCCGGACCACTGACACGCTCGCCCGCTTCGGTGGCGACGAGTTCGTCCTCCTCCTCGAAGGTTCGGACGAAGCTCATGCCTCGTCGCTCGCCGACCGGCTACTCGATGCGATCTCGGATCCGTTCTCGGTCGCGGGGCGCCAGCTCAGCGTGAGCGCCAGCATCGGCATCGTCGTACACCAGGGCGGCCCCGGCGACGCCGACGAGCTGCTCCGCCACGCCGACGTCGCGATGTACGCGGCCAAAGAAGCGGGACGCGGTCGGTACCAGGTGTTCCAGTTCCACATGGCCCGCGAGCTCGGCGAGCTCCTCGGTCTCGAGCACGAGCTGCGTACTGCCCTGCGCAAGGGCGAGCTCACCGTGCACTACCAGCCGGAGTTCGACATCGCGTCGGGCGCGGTCGTCGGTGTCGAAGCATTGGCCCGCTGGGAATCACGGACGCGGGGCAGCGTCGCGCCGGCGCGCTTCATCCCCGTCGCCGAAGCTACGGGTCTGATCCTGCCGCTCGGCGAGTTCGTGTTGCGCGAGGCTTGCGAGCAAGCGGCGAAATGGTGCTCCGATGGTCTGGTCTCGGACGGCTTCGTCACCTGGGTCAACGTGTCGGCCAAGCAGCTCGGTGCCGGCGGCATGGCCGAGCTCGTGCGCCAGGTCTTGGACAGGTGCGGGCTCCCGGCCCGATCCCTTGGCCTCGAGGTGACCGAGACCGCGATCGTCGCCGAAGGTACGGCCGGCGAGCTCGCTCGGGCCGAGCTCGAGGACATCCACGATCAAGGCGTACACATCGCCATCGACGACTTCGGCACAGGCTTCTCGTCTCTCGCACAGCTGCGGCGATTCCCCGTCGACGTGATCAAGATCGACGGCTCCTTCGTCCAAGGCGTCGAGCACGACCGCAAGGCGGCGGCGATCACCGCCAACATCGTGAACCTCGCACAGCTACTCGGCCTGCGCACCATCGCGGAAGGCATCGAGTCTCAAGGTCAGCTCGCTTCGATCCAGCAGCTCGGATGCGATGTCGCGCAGGGCTTCCACTTCGCCCATCCCGTGCCCGCGGACGCGCTGACTGCGCGACTGGCAGAGAGCGCCGGTCAACGAGGGTCAGGTTGCCTTGTCGAAGACGACCAAGAACTCCATCTGGCCGTCGTTGCCGACAGAAGCGGGGCCGCCTGACGGGTTCGAGATGTTGTAGTCGGCGAACGTCACCGGGATCGTGCCGTTCACCTCGAGCCTCGAACCGTTGAGCCGCGCCGTCACGTCGAATGTCACGTCCTTCGTCACGCCGTGCAGGGTGAGCTTGCCGGTGGCCTTCGCCGTGACCTGTTGCAAGTTCGCAGGCACCGATCCCAACTCGATCGGTTGCGTCAGCTCGAAGGTCGCGGTCGGGAACTGTGAGGTCTGCATGATTCGGCCGCGGAACTGCCCGTCTCGCTGACTCTCGTCGCTCGAGACCTTCGTCATGTCGACGGTGATCTTTGTGGTGTTCACCGTGGTGCCCGCGATGGTGAGATCGCCGGTCACCGCGTTGGTGCTGCCCGTGGCCGTGTCGTTCTGGCCGAAGAGGACCTCGTCGACGCGGTACTGGACCTTGCTGTCACTCGTCGCCTTCCACGAACCTTCGATCCCACCCACGAGCGGTGCGGTGTCGCTCTCCGCGCTCGACGCCGCGGCCGGGAACGTCATCGGCGGCGCAGGGTCCGGAGAGATGAAGTGGATGTAGACGAACGTGCCACCGACCGCGAGGACGACGAGCGCCACGGGGACACCGATGAGGACCCACAACCACCGGCGCCTGGTCCTCTGCGAGACGGGCATGCGGCCATGCTCGCGGCCGAAGCTGGGAAATGGCTGTCAGGTCGCCGTAGCTTCCTCGGATGGACCTCCGGATCTTCACCGAGCCACAGCAGGGTGCGACCTACGACACGTTGCTCCGGGTTGCCACGACCGCGGAGGAGCTCGGCTTCGATGCCTTCTTCCGGTCGGACCACTACATCCACTTCAACGGTGACGGCCTGCCGGGGCCGAGCGACGCGTGGTTGACGCTCGGCGCGCTCGCCCGCGAGACCACCCGTATCCGCCTCGGCACGCTCGTGTCGCCGGTGACGTTCCGGTGGCCGGGCCAGCTGGCCATCCAGGTCGCGCTCGTCGACGCGATGTCGAGTGGTCGCATCGAGCTCGGGCTCGGGGCGGGGTGGAACGACCTCGAACACGCCGCCAACGGGATCCCGTTCCCGCCGACGGGCGAGCGTTTCAGCATGCTCGAGGACCAGCTCGCCATCATCACCGGGATATGGGGCACACCCGCCGGTGAGACGTTCTCCTTCGACGGCAAGCAGCAGTCGGTGAAGGACTCACCCGGGCTGCCCAAACCCGTGCAACACGAGTCGCACAGCTCGGGACCGCCGATCGTCATGGGTGGTTGGGGGGCAAAACGCACGCCGCGACTCGCCGCCAAGTACGCAGCCGAGTACAACGTCCCGTTCTCTCCAGTGGCCAACGTGGCCGGGCAGTTCGACATCGTGCGCGCCGCGTGTGATGCGACCGGCCGTGACCCCGCCAGCCTCACGCTGTCCGCCGCGGTCGTCGTCTGTTGCGGTGAGGACGAGGCGGCCTTCGAGCGCAGGGCGGCTGCGATCGGTCAGGACGCCGGCGCGCTGAGGGCCAACCAACTCGGCGGCACGACGTCAGAGGTCGCCGATCGCGCCGCCGCCTACCGAGATGCGGGCGCGCAACGTCTCTACCTTCAAGTGCTGGATCTGTACGACCTGGACCATCTCCACCTGCTGGCGGAGACGTTGCGCGACGTCTGACCCCGGTCGGGCTCAGAGTCTGAGCCCGACGGGTTCAGGCGGTGGTGGGTGTTGTGACCTGAGGTGCGGACTCGCCCGCGCGCGGCGCCTTGATCACGACCTCGGTCGGGTACGCGGCGGGCGCAGTCGGAGTCCACACAGGAGCCGTGTCGGACGGCTTGCGATGAAGCACGACGTCACTGTCTCGAACGGACATGTCATCGTCGCGCCGAGAGGGTGACAATTTCGTGTCAACCCGATGAACGCAGCAATTTCCGCGGGTGGCGGCCGTCGACCATGCCCATGAAGGGTGGATGGATCGAGTAGCCGATGAGCTCTTGCAGCCGCGGATCGAGGTCACGGGCGCCATCGATGCCGATGGCCATCATGAAGTTCTCCTGCTGACGACCCCACGCCGCGCAGTACTGGATCGAGATACCGAGCCGGCAGCTGTCCGCGATGTTGGCCCCGCCCGCGTGCACGAGCGTGCCGGCGTAGATCAGCATCGAACCCGCGGGCATGGTGGCGGTGACCACCTCGGGAAGCGGGTTCGGACGATCGTCACCCCATCGGTGACTGCCCGGGTAGATGAGCGTGGCGCCGTTGTCCGCAGTGAACTCGTCGATGGCCCACATGGTGCTGATCGAGATCGGCGGCCGCGGCCGCGGGACCCTGTAGAAGATGTCGTCGTAGTGGAAGTCCTGCGCCGCCTGGCTCGGATGCAGGTCGATGGCGAGCGTTGCGGTCAAGAGAAAGTTCGGGCCGAGGGCGCGTTCGGTGACGTCGAGGACGGCCGGGTCGAGGATCATCCGATCGAACGCCCGCGACTTCGCGACGAGGCAGTACACGCGTTGCGTTGCGTAACCCTCGAACGGGTTACGACCGCGAGGACCGTGGTCGAGGTAGGGCTCGAGCGTGTGTCGCACCTCGTCGATCTCGTCCTGCGTCAGCACGTCAGGAACGACCGCGTAGCCGACGCGATCGAGCTCATCGTCGATGTGAGTCGATGCTCCCGCTCTTGTGTCTCCTGTCTCCGTCACGGCCGCACCGCCATCTCCGCGGCCCATTGGTAGTCGGCCTTGCCGGACGGCGAGCGGGGCACGGCGTCCACGATCGTCAACGTGCGAGGGACCTTGTAGCCGGCGAGTGACGCTCGGCAATGTGCTTGCACCTCGTCGAGCGTGAGCGCGCTGTTGCCGGCGTTGCTGACGCCACTGCGATCTCGAACGTCTCGAGTCGCCTCGACGACCGCAGCCACTCGGTGACCCCACCGCTCGTCGGGTACGCCGACGACCACCGCGTCGGCGATTCGGGGATGCGCCTTCAGCACGGCTTCGACCTCCTCGGGGTACACCTTCTCACCACCGGTGTTGATGCAGAGCGCGCCGCGCCCGAGCAACCGGATGGTGCCATCGGCATCGACCACGGCGCGATCCCCGGGCAGCGAGTAGCGGGCGCCGTCGATGGTGACGAACGTGGCCGCGGTCTTGACCGGATCGTTGTGGTAGCCGATCGGCACGCGCCCGCCGGCCGCGAGCCAGCCCGACGCGCCGGAGCCCGGCACGACGGGGCGCAGGTCGTCGTCCACCACCAGCGTCACGCCTGGCCGCGCCTGGAACTCGAGTGACGCGATCGGCGGACCGTCGCGACGAGCGAGCGCGATCGCTTGCACCGGCGCCTCCGACGAACCAACCGCTTCGCTGATGGCGAACACGGACGGCAGGCACGCCAGTAAGCGGACGCGCATGTCGCCCGACAGGATCGACCCCCCCGATCCGAGCAATCGCAACGACGACGTGTCCCACCGTTGTGGGTTCGCCTCGAGCGCAGCAACGAGCGGACGCGCACCGGCATCACCGACGAGGCTCAACATCACCACGCGTTCGCGCTCGACGAGGTCGAGCACCTTGGTCATGTCGAGATGCGGCTCGTCGTAGAGGACGATCTTGCCGCCCCCGAGCAGCGTGCCGAGCGCCAGCCACTGCCCACTTGCGTGCATGAGCGGACCGAGTGAGAGCGCGACGAACTCGTCCGGCCCGGGATCGCCGGGCTCGAGGAACGGTGCGACCCGTTGCGCGGTGTTCACCGGCGCGATCGCGACGACGTCCTCGGGACGTTCGATCGGTGGACCGCCGGGATTCCCAGAGCCGAGCGCGGTGAAGAAGATGTCCTCGTGCCGCCAGACGACGCCGCGCGGCATGCCGGTCGTGCCGCCTGTGTAGAGGATGTAGTGGTCGTCGGCCGAGCGTTCTTCGAACGTCGGATCGCGTTCGCCGCGGGCGACGAGCGTTTCGTAGGTGTCGCCGGTCCTCAACACCCACATGCCGTCGGCGGCCGCGGCTCGCACTGCTTCTTCGGTGCGTTCGTCGCACACCACGCCCACTGCGTCGGCGTCGGCGAGCAGTGGGGCGAGCTCGGCGGCGACGTAGCGGTAGTTGATGTTCAGCGGAACGGCACGCAGCTTGAAACACGCCAGCATCGTCTCGAGGTACTCAGAACAGTTGTAGAGATCGAGCGCGACATGATCGCCCGCACCCACGTTGCGCTCGGCGGCCAGTGCGGACGCGACTCGATTGGCGCGCTCGTCGAGGGCGGCGAAGCTGAGTCGAGTCGCGCCACACACGACTGCCTCGCGGTCGGGTACGGCGCCCGCCACCAGCTCGAAGATGTCGGCGAGATTGAAGGTTCGTGCCACTACGCTGCCGATTCTGCCAATGACAGACGGCATCGCGTCGATGCTCGTCGGTGACGATGGCTTCGTCCCGAAGGAGCGCTACGTCTCGCAGGCCTTTCTCGACCTCGAGATGGAACGGCTCTGGCCGCACGTGTGGCAGGTGGCGTGCCGCGAGGAGCAGGTCGCCGAGCCTGGTCAGTTCGTCGAGTACACGATCGGTGATCAGTCGGTGCTCGTGGTGCGGACCGATGACGGCCGCATCGCCGCGCACCACAACGCGTGCCTGCATCGCGGCACCCGGCTGGCGAGCGGGTGCGGAGCCTTCGACGAGGGCAACATCCGGTGCCGCTATCACGCGTGGTGCTACGCGCTCGACGGGCGTCTGATCGAAGTCGTCGACGCGCACGAGTTCGAACCCCTGCCCGAGGGCCTGAAGCTCGGTGCCGTGCAGTGCGAGACCTGGGGCGGCTTCGTCTTCGTCAACCTCGATGCCGGCGCGGCGCCATTGCTCGAGTACCTCGACCCGCTGCCCAAGCTGCTGGCCGGCTACCACCTCGAGCGGCTCCGGTTCCGGGCGTACCAGACGACGATCCTCCCCGCGAACTGGAAGGTCGTGGTCGACGCTTTCAACGAGGCGTACCACGTGCAGGGCACACACCCGCAGCTGCTGCCGTGGACCGACGATGTCTCGATCGCGTACGAGCAACTCGGCATCCACGCCCACTACGGCCGGCTGCCGGAAGCCCGGCGGGAGCTGCGCCCGAGCCCGCGACTCGGTCTGTCACACGACGAGTACGACGAGGGCCAGATCCTCGCCGGTCTCGTCGGCGGCCTCGGTCGGCTGTTCCTCGGCGAGGAGATGGCGATCGTGGACGAGTTGCGGGCGTCGCCGCGCCGACCCGGCACGACGTTGCTGCAGGAGTTCCAGAGTCGCCGGCGCGACCTGCTCGCGGCACGAGGGCTCGACGTGTCGGATCTGTCGCTCGACCAGATGACGAGCGCGGACGACGTCTACTGCTTCCCGAATCTCGTCGGCCCGATCTATCCCGGCTCGGCGATCGTGTTCCGCGTGCGTCCGAACGGCCTCGATCCCGACAGCAGCATCAAGGACATCTGGACGCTCGAGTGGCCGAGTGCCGCGCACACCGAGGGTAAGTGGGAGCAGCGCTTCTATCCGGACTGGACCGAGAAGGACTGGGGCGAGATCTCGAACCAGGACTACGCCAACATGCTCGAAGTGCAGACGGGGATGAAATCACGCGCCTTTCGCGGCCCGCGATTGAACGCTCGGCAGGAGTCGAACATCCTTCACATGCACCGCGTGATCGATCGCTACCTCACCGAACCGCGGTGAGCTCACGGGATGAGGACGACTCGCCCGATCGCCTGGCGGCTCTCCAGGAACGCGTGCGCCGCGGCTGCCTCTGACAGCGGGTAGGTGCGGTCGATCACGACCTTCAGCCGGCCGGTGGCGACCTCGTCGATAAGGCGGGCCACCATCCGGTGAGCGCGGTCGGTAGCGATCTCGGCGCCGAAGAACACTCCCGTGAGTGACTGGTTGCCCATGCCGAGCAGCGACGCGTCGAACGGCTCCGGGTCGCGACCGGCGCGCCCGACCGTGATCGCTCGCCCCCGATACCGCAAGCACTGGATGCTGCCGGTGAGAATCGAACCGCCGACGGAATCGACGACGAGGTCGACTCCCTTGCCGTCCGTCGCAGCGCGGACCTGGCTCACCCAATCAGGCTTCGAGTAGTTGATGCCGGTGTCGAGTCCGAGGTCGTAGAGCGGCTCGAGCCGCGCGTCGCTCGATGCCGTGGCGAGCACGGTCGCGCCCGAGTGGCACGCGAGTTGGATGGCGGCAACACCGACGCCGCTCGCGCCCGCCTGGATGAGCACGGTTTCCTCGCCGTGCAAGCGGCCGAACTCGAACAGGCAATCGTCGGCCGTGCCGAAGGCGACGGGGATGCACGCGATGTCCGCGATGTCGGCGCCGTCGGGCACGACCCAGGTGATCTGCGCGGGCACGGCCACGAGCTCGGCGTGCGATCCCGAGAACATCGTGGCGACGACGCGCTGACCTTCGTGCCGATCGGTCACGCCCTCGCCGACCTGACGGATGGTGCCCGCGCACTGGTAGCCGACGATGTGCGGGGTCGACGTCATCATCCCGCCGAGCCGGTTCAAGGTGTCGCCACCCTCGATGCTGATCGCCTCGACCTCGACCAACACCATGCCGGGCCCGCACTCGGGATCGGGGACGTCCTCGTACTTCAAGACGTCCGGAGCACCGGTCTCGTAGTAGACGGCTGCCTTCATGCCGCGGATCGTAGGTGGCGTGATCGCGGCGCGCCGATGCCAGCATGGGCACATGCCAGACGCGCGGTCGGTTCGCTCTCCGGATGACGACGACTTGGCGTTGGCGCGAGACGTCGTCGAACGCGAACTGGCGATGACCCCGGTGCTCGCCGCACCGCAACTCGGTGACGGCGTGGTGCTCAAGCTCGAAACGTTGTTGCCGACCGGTTCGTTCAAGGTGAGGGGTGGGCTCGTCGCCGCGTCGGTGGCGGCCGACGACGGCACCGCCGTGATCGCCGCGTCCGCCGGCAACCACGGACTCGGGGTCGCGTACGGCGCGGCGCGCTACGGGCTGCCCGCCACGGTGGTCGTCCCCGTGACGGCGTCGGCCAAGAAGGTGCAAGCGCTCGAGCAGTTCGACCTCACGCTCGTACGACACGGCGACAACTACGACGCGGCCGAGCGGTACGCGCTCGACATGGCGACGGCGGACCCGAACCTTCGCTTCGTGTCGCCGTACAACGACCCGCACACGATCGCGGGACAGGCGACGATCGCCACCGAGTTGCTCGCGCAAGTCCCCGACGTGTCGACCGTGATCGTTCCCATCGGCGGTGGCGGGCTGATCTCGGGCGTCGCCTTGGGCCTGGCCGCCGCGGGACGGCGCGACGTGCGGATCGTCGGTGTGGTGGCCGAAGCGTCACCCGCGATGCGGCGCGCGGTCGAGGTCGGTCACCCGGATCCGGTGACGATCCTTCCCACACTCGCCGACGGGCTGGCGGGCAACATCGAGCCGGCCAGCATCACGGTCGGCATCGCGAGCGCGTACGTCGAGTCGATCGTCGGCGTCACCGAAGACCAGATCGCCGCTGCCATCCGTTTCCTCGCGTTCGAGCACGGTGTCGTCAGCGAGGGATCCGGCGCGGTCGGCGTGGCGGCGTTGCAGTCGGGACGAGTTGCCGCGGGGCTCCTTGACGGGCGTACCGCATTGCTCATCACCGGGCGCAACATCGCGGCCGCAACGTTGTCGAAGATCCTCACCCCCTGATGCGGGAGCGTGCGGTCAACGGTCAGCGGGGGTGGTCAGCGGGCGGCGAGAAGCTCCGCGATCTGGATGGCGTTGAGGGCGGCGCCCTTGCGGAGGTTGTCGTTCGACACGAAGAAGGCAAGACCGCGCCCGGCTTCGACCGAATCGTCGCGGCGGATGCGCCCGACGTAGGACGGGTCCGCGCCGGCGGCCATCAAGGGCGTCGGCACGTCGACCACCTCGACACCTGGCGCGGTCGACAGCAACTCGGTGGCGCGGTACGGAGTGAGCTCGCGCTCGAACTCTGCATTGATGGCCATCGAGTGTCCGGTGAAGACCGGCACGCGCACACACGTCACGCCGACACGGAGCTCGGGGAGACCGAGGATCTTGCGGCTCTCGTTGCGCATCTTCTGCTCTTCGTCGGTCTCCCGTGACCCGTCGTCCACGATCGAACCCGCCAGTGGCAACACGTTGAACGCGATCGGTGCTGCGAACTCGTTGGGCGCGGGGAACTCGACGGCGCGACCGTCGAAGGCCAGAGCCGCGGCGCGATCGCTGACCTTGCGCTGCTGCTCGTCGAGCTCGTCGACACCGACGCCGCCCGCGCCGGACACGGCTTGGTACGTGCTCACGACGATGCGCCGCAGGCCGGCCTCGCGATGCAGCGGCGCCAGCACCGCCATGAACGCCATCGTCGTGCAGTTCGGGTTGGCGACGATGCCCTTCGGGATGCGCTCGAGCTCGTGCGGGTTGACCTCGGACACGACGAGCGGCACGTCGGGATCCATCCGCCAAGCGGACGAGTTGTCGATCACGATGGCGCCCGCCGCGGCGACGGCGGGGGCGAGCTCCTTCGAGGCGTACTTCCCGGCGGAGAAGAGGGCCACATCGAGGCCCGAGTAGTCGGCGGTCGCCGCGTCCTCGACCGCGATCTCGCTGCCCTCCCACGGCAGCGTGCGGCCCGCCGATCGGGCTGACGCGAAGTAGCGCAGCTCGTCGACCGGAAAGGATCGGTGCGCCAGCAACTGCCGCATCACGCCGCCGACTTGACCCGTCGCACCGAAGACACCCACGCGCATCTTCACAAGCCTACGGAAGCCCGATCCCGAACCCCAATGGATAGGTTCGAGCCATGATCGAGCTCCGACCTCTGGGACGAACCGGCGTGCGGGTGACCGCCCTGTGCTTGGGCGCCATGAACTTCGGCGGACCGGCCGACGAGGAGTCATCCGAGAAGTTGATCCTCACCGCGCTCGACGCCGGCGTGAACTTCATCGACACGGCGAACGTCTACACGGGAGGCGAGAGCGAACGGATCGTCGGCGAGGTGCTCGAGCGCGCTGGCCGGCGCGACGACATCGTCCTCGCCACCAAGGTCGGCATCGCCGCGAGTGACGACCCGAACGAGCGCGGCGCGTCACGTCGACACATCATTCGATCGTGCGAGGCATCGTTGCGACGGCTGCGCACCGACCACATCGACCTGTACCAGCTGCATCGACCGTCGTTCCACATCGATCCGGAGGAGACGCTGCGCGCCTTCGACGATCTCGTGCATGCGGGGAAGGTCGTGAACATCGGATGCTCGACCCATCCCGCGTGGTTCGTGCAGGAGTGTCTCGGCGTCAGCGCGCAGCACGGTTGGGCTCGTTACGTGAGTGAGCAGCCGCCGTACAACGTGCTCGACCGCCGGATCGAGAACGAGCTCGTCCCCCTCGCGTTACGGCACGGCCTCGCGCTACTGCCGTGGTCGCCACTCGCGGGCGGCATCCTCACGGGGCGCTACCGATCAGCAGGCAAACCACCGGCGGGATCGCGAGCTGCTCGTGTCGCCGGGGCACGGCAACGGTTGACGAAGCCTGCACTCGCGGCGGTGAATGCGGTCGCCAAGCTCGCCGAGGAGCGCGACATGACGTCGGGACAGCTCGCGCTGCTCTGGCTGCGGGACCGTCCGGGCGTGACGAGTCCGATCATCGGGCCGCGCACGGTCGAACATCTCGAGGAATCACTGGCCATCGCGTCCCACGAACCGCTCGACGACGAAGCGGTCGCCGCCATCGACGAAGTGGTCGCGCCCGGCGCGTTCGTCTCGAACTTCCACAACACCAGCGGATGGATGCCAGGCAGCAACCGCCTGAACTGAGGGTGGCGCGAGCCGATTCGCGTCGACGAACTGGGTCGACTCGGGACGGCGGACGGCGAGCAGCGGGCGACGACCTGGGTCGACTGAGCCACCAATCCAGCGGGTGAGTCGACCCAGAATCGCGTGACCCCGCTTCTGTGACGACTGAGCGACGTCCTCACGTGGCTCAGTCGACAATGTGCGCCTTACTTAGGGGGCGCGGCGAGGGGGCGCGGCGAGGGCGCCGGCGGGGGTGCGCCTGCGGAGGGCGGAGTGGGGTCAGGCGGGGAGGTCGAGGTCGAAGGCGTTGTGGAGCTCTTGCGCGGCGCGTTCGACGTCGGGTTCGGCGACGATGCAGGAGATGCGGATGGCGGAGGTCGAGATCATCTCGATGTTGATCCCGGCGTTCGCGAGGGTCTCGAACATCTGCGCCGCCACACCGGGATTGCTCTTCATCCCGGCGCCCACGATGCTCACACGAGCGATCGACGGATCGGTCGTGACTCCCGTGGCACCGATCTCCGCCGCCAGCTCGCCCGTGATGTGGGTCGCGCTGTCGAGGTCGTCACGCGGCACCGTGAAGCTGATGTCGGTCACGCCATGATCGGACACGTTCTGCACGATCATGTCGACGTTGACGCCGGCGTCCGCGAGCACGCGGAACACCCGCGCCGCGATGCCCGGCTTGTCGGGCACGCCGCTCAACGTCACCTTCGCTTCGGACGTGTCGTGCACGACGGCGGACACGATGGCTTGCTCCATTGACGGGTCCTCCTCCATCACCCAGGTGCCCGGCTCCCAGGTGAAGCTCGAGCGCACATGCAACGGCACTCGCCAGTTGCGGGCGAACTCCGCGCCCCGCATCGCGGGCTTCGGGCAACCGGCCGCGCACATCTCCAACATCTCGTCGAAGCTCACGCGCTGCATGCGCCGCGCGCTCGGGACGACTCGAGGATCGGCGGTGAACACCCCCGACACGTCGGTGTACAGCTCGCAGGCGTCCGCCTCGAGCGCATGGGCGAGCGCGACCGCGGTGACGTCGGAGCCGTTGCGCCCGAGGAACGTCACGTCGCGATCGGTGGACACGCCTTGCGCGCCGCCCACGACCGGCACGTTTCCTCGATCGAGCGACTGGCGAACTCGATCGGGCCGGATCTCGAGTATGCGGGCGTTCGTGTGGTTGGTGTCGGTCAGGAAACCGGCTTGGCTGCCGGTGAACGACTCGGCCGGCACACCGATGTCGTAGAGCGCCATGCACAGCAGCGCGGTGGCCTTGCGCTCCCCGGCGGTGATCAGCATGTCCATCTCCCGCCCGGGGCGGACCTTCGCCACCTCGGACGCGAGCCGGATCAGCTCGTCGGTCTCCTTGCCCATCGCACTGACCACGACCACGACGTCGTCGCCGTGGCGTCGGGTGCGCGCCACGTGATCCGCCACCTGGCGGATGCGGTCAGGATCGGCGACGGACGTGCCGCCGAATTTCTGGACGAGCAACGACATCGTCCAGCGACGTTACCGGCCTTCGGCGGGCTCCCCGGCGGCAGTGGGATCGACGCTCAGCAGCGCGCCCCACGCGCCGAGAGTCTGATACAGCTCGCTCTCGGTGGAAGGCAGCAGCGCGCACAGGGCGCGGATGTCGTCGCGACGTACGGACAGGACGCGCCCGTTGTAGTCCCCTCGCTCGTTGATGATCGTCCGGAGGTAGCGGGAAACCGGTCCCGCGTCGGGCGTACGCCCGAGTGCCTCGAGATCGACCACCAGCTTCGAAGCGCCGAGAACAGGCTGCTCGCCTTCGTCCGGCTCGCCGAGCAGGACCGTCATGGGGACGTCGTAGAACTGAGCCAGCGCCCGCAGTCGGGGAAGGCTCAGATTGCGGAAACCTCGCTCGTAGGCGCCGATGGCGGACGCGCTCCAGCGCCCTCCGGACTTCCGCTCGACATCGTCGAGCGAGAACTCGCGGGCTTTGCGGACGGCGCGCAGGCGCTGCCCGACCTCTGCCGAATAGGCCGAGGGACTGTCGTCGTCGTCGACCGCATTGGTCATTTCAGGGTCACCTCTCAACGTCGTCGTACCGCCCGCCGCGACGTGCTCCTTTTATTCGCTGTTCGTGTCCGAATCCCCCCACGCGGCTCCGCCAAGTAGTTTTCCGCCCTCGTGGGCACAACCAAGCGGGAGCGACAGAAGCAAGGTCGGCAGGCCCGCATGGCCGCCGAACTTGCGGCGCAGCAACGACGTCAACGAATCAAGAGCGCACGGAACTTCGGAATCATCGTTGTCGTCATCATCGCTGCCCTGTTTGTGCTCTCCCGATACAACAAGAGCGACAAGTCCCAGTCCACGGCCACGAGCAGTAGCGCATCGGCCTCGCCGGCTGCGTTCACCTACGGCACCGGAGCGTGCCCGAATCCCGACGGTTCGTCGCCGAGGACCATCGACTTCTCCGCCGCACCGCAGCAGTGCATCGACCCGTCGAAGACCTACACGGCCACGTTCGACACCACCGCCGGCAAGGTGGTCATCAACCTCGATCCCAAGACCACGCCCGGCACGGTCAACAATTTCGTGGTGCTGGCCCGGTACCACTACTACGACGGCACCCAGCTGTTCCGCACGGCGGCCTCGATCGGCATCATCCAGGGCGGTTCGCCTCACGACAACACCGCGTCGGACAAGGGGCCGGGCTACGACTTGCCGGACGAGGGGTTCGACTACGCCTTGTTGCCCCAGGGTGCCAACGGTGTGACCGGCGGCCCCTACACGTACGCCCCGGGTGACCTCATCATGGCGAGGTCCGCGAAACCGAACGGCGCGTCGGCACAGTTCTTCTTCGGCGTCACCGACGCCGTCTCGGGCCTGAACTCGCAAGGTGTCTACGTGAAGTTCGGATCGGCGACGCAGGGGCTCGACGTGCTTCAACAGGTGCTCGCCTCCGCGCCGCAGGACGAAGCCCCACCCAATCCTCCGGTGACCATCAACACGGTGACCATCACGGAGACCTGACCCGCCGGCGTCGAGACGTTGTCGGCGCCACCGGCAAGGCGAACGAGAACGAGGCGCCGCCACCAGTGGCGTCGTCCACCCACACGGACCCAGCCATCGCTTCGACCGACCGCCGCACGATGTAGAGGCCGAGCCCGACGCCCTGTTGCGGGCGCGTCATGTGGTCACCGAGCCGCGTGAACTTGTCGAAGATGCGCTCGCGATCGGCGGTCGGCACTCCCGGCCCGCGGTCGGAGATCGTCGTCACGATGCGTTCGTCGTCGAGCGCGATGCTCACGCCGACCGGTGATCCCTCCGGCGAGAACTTCACCGCATTCGAGAGAAGGTTGGTCAGCACCTGAGCGGTGAGCTGATCGTCGGCCACCACCGACGGCAGATGGGGCACGGCATCGAACGAGAACTCGCGGGTCGGTTGCTCGCGCCGCATGCGCTCGACCTGTTCCCGAACCGCAGCCTCCCAATCAATGGTCTCGGGCACGACCGAGCTGTCGGCGTGCTCGAGCGACGTCGCCTGTAGCAACTGGTGCACGAGTCGCTCGAGCCGCAGCTCCTCGCGCAACATCACCTCGTAGACGTGATGCCGTTCCTCCTGGGTGAACTCCTTGTCGCGGCGAGCCAGCGTCTGGAGGAAGCCCTTGATCGGCGTGAGGGGCGTCCGCAGCTCGTGGCTCACCGTCGCGAGGAAGTCGGCCTTCTCGTCCTCGATCTGCTTGCGGGCGGTGACGTCACGGGAGACGACGACGTAGCCGCCGTCGGTCATGGGCGAGAACGCGCAGTTGAGCCACAGCATCCGGCTGCCGCCGTCGTCACCAACGGGCAGTTGCACCATGCGCTCGACCGCTTCACCATTGCGGCCGGGGCAGGCCGCGCCGTACAGCTGCGCACCGTTCTCGTCGAGCGGCCGGAACGTCGCGCAGCAATGATGTCCGATGGCGTCGTTGCGATCGATGTCGGTGATGCGCTCCATGGCGGGATTCCACGAACGGATGTTGAGATCGGGACCGACGGAGAAGATGCCGTCGGACGACGAGCCGAGCACGTCCGCCAACGTGCGCTGCTCGGCCTGTACTGCTTCGAACAACGAGAGCCGGTGCAGTGTCGACGACACGCGGTCGGCCAGCGCGTCGAGGACACGCTCGTCGCGTTCGTCGTAGTCGCGGCCCTGGCGTGCAGCAACCGCGATCGATCCACTCGGCACGCCGTCGTTCGACAGCAGTCGCATGCGCGAACCCGGGTCGTAGATCGAGTGGCCCACCGGGTCGCCCGCCTCCATGTGGACCGTGTCGCCGAGCCCCTCGATCAAGACGACGGCCGCCGGCGCGTCGAGCAGCACCATGGCGTGCTTGCTCAGCTCGCGAGCGGCGGCCTCAGGGTTCGGTGCCGACGCGAGGGCGAGCTCGGCTCGGCGGAGCCGGTCGATCTCCTCGACGGCGAGCCCGCCGCCGCGATCCGATCGGTGCACGAGGAGCATGCAGGCCGCGGCGAACAGCAACGCGACCACCAGCCCGGCGGTGAGCAACGGCGACAGCGCCCACGTGCCGAGCAGGAGCACGAGGGTGCCGAAGCCGATCCCGACGGCGATCGGCCAGCGCTCGATGGATGCGCCGCGCGACATTGGCCCATCGTGGCCACTGTGTCCACGCCGATCCATAGCCCGGATGGTTCAATGACCATGACTCGATCGGGCCATCCGTTGGTCGACGTCAGGGAAGGGCGGACAGCGAGAGCTCGGCTCCGTCGCGCCAGACACTCACGTCGCCCGCGCCCTCGGCGCGCCACGTGCGGTCCGGATCCCGGATGACCGCTGTCCGTTCGTCGACACCGACGACGATGAGACCCTTCGGCGCGAGTTGCAGGGTGCGGTGCGCCTTCTCCTCTGACCACGTGTCGTGGTGGGGCACGACGGCCACGTTCTCCAGCAGGCCGAGCCCGAGGGTGAAGGCTCCGCCGCGAGGATCGACCATCGGATCGCACAGCACCATCGCACCGGCCGACGAACCGGCCAGCACCATCCCGGCGTCCCACGACTCGACGATGGCATCCCACAGCGGGGAATCCTTGAGGACCGATCGAAGGTGCATCGGTGACGTACCCGCCAAGTAGACGAAGCGCGCGCGGCGAGCCTCGTCCACGTTGGTGGCATCGAGCGCGTCGGGACGGCTCACGACCATCAAACCTCGGGCGCGCACATCGAACCGCTCGAACCATTCCGTGGCCGCGGTCACGAGACGTTCGGGATGCTCGTACGCGGAAGCCGTCGGGAGCACGAGCACCTCGTCGGCACCTGCGGCCTCCACGAGCCCACGGTCGAAGTCACAGCCGTCGCGCCATTCGGCGCCGCCGACCAGCGCCAGCGAACCACTCATGTCTCGCTCATCTCCGTGTCGGTCCGCGTCGGTTGCAACGCGCGGAACGCCGCGCCCTCGACATACATGCGGGGCCGCAGCGGGTTCGCCACCGTGATGCGATCGCAGTCGCTCATGCACATGCCCGCCTCGCGGAGGAGGGCGGGGATGTCGTAGCTCGGCGGACCGACCGTGCGCTGCAACGAGCCGATCAGCCCGGGCGTGGCCGTCGCTTCGAGGAACAAGAACTCACCGTCGTCGGCGATGAGCTGCTCGATGTAGCGCGCCTCGCGTAACGGGTGACGTGAGGAGGACAGTTGGAAGATCGACACGATCGAGTCGAACGTCGCCGCGGCCCGCACGAGCTCTTCGAGGTCCACGCGCGTGCCGTCGCGGTCACGGTGGCCGAGGTCGAGCACCCGGCCCCGCGCTCGGGCGCGCAGGTTGCGCTCGCGGCTTCCGAAGAAGCTCAGGTCGGGCATGCGCCCGGACCATAGCGGCCCGACCTGCTGGGCCGGTCGGCGGCAATGCCGGTCGACGGCAATGTGACCGGCGATATGACCGGCCGGTAACTTGCCCACCCATGGTGAAGCGCTTGGGGATCGTCGGCTCGGGGATCATGGGATCCGGTATCGCGGAGGTGGCCGCAAAGGCGGGCATCGAAGTGATCCTGCGGTCCCGCCAGCAACAGACCGCCGATGCGATGGTCACGGGGCTGACCAAGTCGCTCGACAAGCAGGTCGAGCGGGGCAAGCTCGACGGCGCCGACCGCGACGCGACACTCTCCCGCGTCACCGCCACGCACGACCTGCACGCGCTCACGGATTGCGATCTCGTGATCGAGTCGGTCGTCGAGGATCTGGCCGTGAAGAAGGAGCTGTTCCGCGGGCTCGATCTCGCAGTGAAGGACGAAGCGATCCTCGCCACCAACACGTCGACGCTCCCGGTGGTCGAGTTGGCGATGGTCACCGAGCGGCCCGAGCGGGTGTGCGGCATCCACTTCTTCAACCCGGCGCCCGCGATGAGCCTGGTCGAAGTGGTGCGGCCGTTGACCGCGAGCGACGAGACGATCGATCACGCCCGCCAATTCGCCGAAGCCTGCGGCAAGGATCCGGTCGAGGTGAAAGACCGCGCCGGCTTCATCGTCAACGCGTTGCTGTTCCCGTACCTCAACAACGCGGTGCGCATGCTCGAGACCGGCACGGCCACCCGTGACGACATCGACTCGGCGATGAAGGGCGGCTGCAACTTCCCGATGGGGCCGCTGGCGCTGCTCGATCTCGTCGGCCTCGACACGTCGCTCGCGATTCTCGACGCGCTGTACGACGAGTTCCGCGACCCGAACTACGCCGCCATGCCGACGTTGCGCCGCATGGTGACCGCGGGTCATCTGGGACGGAAGTCGAAGATCGGCTTCTACGACTACAGGAAGTAACCCGCCTGCCGAAGGAAGTCGGGCCGTCGAAGTGGCACCTGCCGCCCGCGGACACCGCGGACGAGCACGGCATCGTCGGTATCGGCGCCGACCTCGAGCCGCCGACGGTCTTGGCGGCGTACCGCAACGGCATCTTCCCGATGCCGGTGCAACGAGGCGGACCGATGGGCTGGTGGGCGCCCGATCCGCGAGCGATCATCCCGCTCGACGGTCTGCGCGTGAGCCGCTCGCTGCGCAATGCATGCCGGCAATTCGAGATTCGAGTCGACACTGCATTCGAGGAAGTGATCGACGCGTGCGCCAATCGACGCCGGCCCGGCGGATGGATCACCACGGAGATCCGGCAGGCCTACGTGCGGCTGCACCAACTGGGTTGGGCGCACAGCGTCGAGACGTGGGCGGCGGACGGCGAGTTGTGCGGCGGCCTGTACGGGATCGCGATCGGCGGGCTGTTCGCGGGCGAATCGATGTTCCACCGGCGGACCGACGCGTCGAAGGTCGCGCTCGTCGGTCTCGTCGAGCGGCTGCGGCGGGACGACAACGACGGCAACGGCCGTGTGCTCGACGTGCAATGGCGGACAAATCACCTCGCCACGCTCGGCGCGGTCGAGGTTTCGCGGCCGGACTACCTGCGACTGATCGAGACCGCGCTGGCACTGTCGTTGCCGGTGGCGTTCACCTGACGGGAGAATGATGTCCATGCCGGACAAGCCCTGGCTGATGCGCACGTACTCGGGCCACTCGACGGCCCGGGCGTCGAACGAGCTGTATCGCACCAACCTCGCCCGCGGGCAGACGGGCCTGTCGATCGCGTTCGACCTTCCGACCCAGACGGGCTATGACCCGGACGATCCACTCGCGCACGGCGAGGTCGGCAAGGTCGGTGTCCCGGTCGCGCATCTCGGTCACATGCAGCAGTTGCTCGACGGCATCCCGACGGGCGAGATGAACACGTCGATGACGATCAACGCGACCGCGGCATGGCTGCTGGGCCTGTACGTCGCCAACGCCGAGGATCACGGTGTCGCGTCGCAACAACTGCGGGGCACGACCCAGAACGACATCGTCAAGGAGTACTTGTCGCGGGGTACCTACATCTTCCCGCCCCTTCCCAGCCGGCGGCTGATCGTGGACATGGTCGCGTTCTGCGCCGCGCACATCTCGAAGTGGAACCCGATCAACGTGTGCAGTTACCACCTGCAAGAAGCGGGCGCGACCCCGGTGCAGGAGATCTCGTACGCGCTCGCGACTGCGATCGGTGTCCTCGACGCGGTGCGGGAGTCCGGACAGGTCGAGCCCGACGGGTTTCCCGCGGTCCTCGCGTCGATCAGCTTCTTCGTCAACGCCGGCATCCGCTTCGTCGAGGAGACCGCGAAGATGCGGGCCTTCACGGAGATGTGGGACCGCATCGGCATCGAGCGTTACGGAGTCACCGACGACAAGGCGCGGCGCTTCCGCTACGGCGTGCAGGTGAACAGCCTCGGGCTCACCGAAGCGCAGCCCGAGAACAACGTGCAGCGCATTGTGCTCGAAGCCCTCGGCGTGACGCTGTCGAAACGAGCACGGGCTCGATCGATCCAGCTCCCCGCGTGGAACGAAGCACTCGGCCTGCCGCGGCCATGGGATCAGCAGTGGTCGTTGCGCATCCAGCAAGTGCTCGCGCTCGAGACCGACCTGCTCGAGTACGAAGACATCTTCGACGGGTCGAAGGTCGTCGAAGCGAAGACGGCCGAGCTCGTCGACGCGGCCACGGCGGAGCTCGACGACGTGCTCGCGCTCGGCGGCGCCTTCGAGGCGATCGACGAGTTGAAGGGCCGTCTCGTACGGAGCCACACCCGGCGCGTGCGCCGTATCGAGACTGGTGACCTGAAGATCGTCGGCGTGAACGTCTTCACCGAATCGGCGCCGTCACCGCTGGAAGGCGACGAGTCCATCCTCAAGGTCGACCCCGCGGTGCAGGACGAGTTGATCGCGGACGTGCAGGCGTGGCGATCGAACCGCGACGCGAACGGCGTGAAGCGCGCCCTCGACGAGTTGCGGCACGTCGCCGAGTCCACTGACAACGTGATGCCGGCAACCATCGCGCTCGCGCACGCAGGCGGCACCACCGGAGAATGGGCGGGCGTACTCCGCGAAGTCTTCGGTGAGTACCGCGCGCCGACGGGCGTGGGCGCGGCCGCCGGGCACGGCGGGACGACATCTGAGCTCCAGGCCGTAGCCGAGCGGGTCAAGAAGATGGCCGGCGGGCCACCGCGGTTGCTGGTGGCGAAGCCGGGACTCGACGGCCACTCGAATGGGGCCGAGCAGATCGCGGTCGCGGCGCGAGACGCGGGGATGGAGGTCGTATATCAGGGCATTCGGCTCACACCGGAACAGATCGCGGCGACGGCGCGAGACGAGGACGTCGACATCGTCGGTCTGTCGATCCTGTCGGGGTCGCATCTCGAGCTCGTGCCGGAGGTGGTGCGGCAGCTTCGCGAGCAGGATGTCGACGCCGCGGTGGTCGTCGGTGGCATCCTGCCCGAGGACGACCGCCCGCGACTTCTCGCGGCCGGCGTCGCCGCGGTGTACACACCGAAGGATTTCGAACTGGGGAGGATCATGGGCGAGCTGGTCGATCTGGCGGAACGACGGCGGGTGTGATCTCGAGCTGGGTGATCCTTCCCCTCGCGCTCTGCGCCATCGCGGCGCTCGGTTTCGCCGGCCTCTTGATGAGAGAGCGGCGCGTGGCCGCGCAGCGGCTCGAGCACGAAGAAGCCTTGGCGATGCGCGTCGCCGACCTCGAAGCCGCGAATGTGGCGGCGCAAGCGGCGCTCGACGAGCTCATGCCCCAGGCCGAGTTCGAGGCGGCGCTCAGCGGGGACCGCAACGGCGAAGTCAGTGCCGCGCTCACCGACGAGGTGACAGGTCTGTTCAACGAGCAGTTCTTCCGCGTGACACTCGAAACGCGCGTGTCCGCGGCGCGCCGGCATCTGCGTCCGGTGGCGGTCGTGCTCGTACAGGTGTCGACGGGCGTGCGTGAAGGAGCGCCGGAGCCAACCGAGCCGGCCCTCGTGAGTGAGGGTGTGCGGGCCACGCTGCGCGATGCCGACACGGCGTGCCGTTTGGACGACGGTCGCTTCGCGCTCATCTTGGAGGACACACCGGAGAACGGCGCGGTGTGGACGGTCGAACGCATCCGTCGCGCACTGGCGGGGGGCGAAGCCCCATTCACGCTGTGGGCCGGCATCGCCTGCTACCCGGCGCACGCCTTCGACGCGTGGGAGCTGTTCGAACGCGCCGCGCAAGCACTCGCCGCCGCATGCGAATGGCAACAGGACCGCATCGAGGTCGCCACCGCCGACTGATCCCGACAGCCGAATGTTGGTGCCATTGCGGGGCTATCGCCCCGCAATGGACCCGGAGTTGGCAATGCCGGGCAATGTCAGGCGGGTCAGGCAGGTCAGGCAGGTCAGCAGGGGTCAGGCGATGACGAAGCAGCGGTCGTCGAGGGTGCCGAAGGCGTAGTCCGGGTAGAGACCGCCGAACATGTCGCGCGTCTTTTCGGTCCACGACAGCGCGGCGTCGGTGCTGATACGGCGGTGCACCTGCAGGATCCCGCCGTCGAACACGCGGTACTCGGCCCACGTGCCGGGAAAGTCCTTCACGCACGCCACCTCGACCCACGGGCGGGAGCCGGTCGCGGGGATTCGGCGCACGCGGTTGCGATGCGTGTGTCCCGCGAAGTAACCGGCGATGACGTCGTGCCGGGCCACGACGTCGATGAGCCGCTCGGAGTCGTCGGGGTTGATGCCGAAGTAGCCCGACTCCCGGCGCTTCGACAATGGGCTCCACACGTGGTGGTGTCCGAACACGAGCATCCGCACCCCTTCGCGTGCCGCATCGCCGGCGACGTCGTCGAGCCACTCGATCGTGGACGGGGCGACCTGCCCTGTCGCCGCGCGCGGGATCGTCGTGTCGATCACCGCCAGTCGCGCGCCGGGAACGTCGACGAGGAACGGTGCTCCCGACGCGAAGGTGCCACCGGTGTAGGCGTCGTGGTTGCCGCGCACGTGATGGAGCGTCGAGTCGAACGCGTTGCCGTAGAACTCCAGGAACCGCTCGTATTCCGCGACCGTGCCGTCGCTGGTGAGATCCCCCTTCACCACGACGGCGGCGGGATCGATCGACGTGATCTCGTCGATGGCGCCGCGATTCATCATCTCGGGATACGGCTCCTCGCCCGGCTCGCTCCGGAAGACAGCGCCGAGCTCGAACCCCTCCATCACGCCGCACTCGGTCTCGCCGAAGTGCACGTCGTTGACGGTGGCGAAGCGGCACAGCAGCTCCGAACCGGGCCTCGGCAACGTGCGGACCGAGATGCCGTCGACCTCGTGCTCGCAGTCGGGAGCGAGCCCTTGGTAACGACGCACCGTGGCGCCGTCGTGTACGACGATCTCGTCGTCCGCGACGGTCGTGATCTCGCGCGTCACGGGTGTCCCTCGCGAGCAGTCGCGCGTGTCAGGGGTTGGTGCGGATGACGACGGAGCGGGCGAGCTTGTCGTGCCACGTCTGCTTGCGCGGGTCCCACAGCATCCAGAAGTAGCCGAGCCCGAACACGATGGTCGACAGGATCCGAGCGAAGTAACGCCCGATGCCGCGGGCGAGGCCGATCATCTCGGCGGTTTCCGCATCGACGACCTTGACCCCGACGGCCATCTTGCCGACCGTCTGGCCACGGACCCCTTCGAGGTACGAGTAGTACGCGACGCCGATCACGAGGTTCACGATGCTGATGCCGGAGCTGGCGCCGAGGAGACCGGACAACAAGCTGCCCACCACCCCCACGATGATGCCGTCGAGGATGGCGGCTCCGGCTCGACGCCAGAACCCCGAGTACGCCCACACCGAGCTCTGGCCGTAGCTGTAGCCGTAGCCGTGCTGCTGGTACCCGTAGCCCGAGTATCCGGGGGGCGGCGGTGGCGTCGCCTGTGGGCCGGGATCAGGCGCGGAAAAGGGCTCGGTCATGGCCGCAACGTAGCGGCACCGGCTACCACGGCCGGTCGCGGCGAGCGACGACCGGCTTGGTCCACCAGCGGCCGGCGAACCGCCATCGCATCGGTTCGCTGGCAACAGGAACTGCCGCGACCGGTCGCGGCCACGTCATCTCGACCGCGCCGACAATGGCGGCGAGCTCGTCGTCGCTCGGTCCGTTCTGCGACCTCAAATCGGGCTGCGATGTCACAGCGGGCTGTTGCCGTGCTTTCGGCGAGGAAGCTCTTCACGCTTCGACCGGAGCAGGTCGAAACCGGCGATCACCTTGGCGCGCGTGTCGGCGGGATCGATGACGTCGTCGACGAATCCACGCTCGGCCGCGCCGTACGGGTTGGCGAAACGCTCGGTGTACTCGTCCACCAACTCGGACTTGCGGGCGTCAGGGTCGGCGGCGGTCTGCAGCTCGCGCCGATACACGATCTCGACCGCACCTTGCGGCCCCATCACCGCGAGCTCGGCCGACGGCCAGGCGAACGCGAGGTCGGCGCCGATCGACTTCGAGTTCATGACCACGTACGCACCGCCGTAGGCCTTGCGAACGACGATCTGGATGCGAGGGACGGTCGACTCGCAGTACGCATAGAGCAACTTCGCCCCGTGGCGGATGATGCCACCGTGCTCCTGCGCGACACCCGGAAGGAAGCCGGGCACATCCACGAACGTGAGCAAGGGAATGTTGAACGCGTCGCACGTCCGAACGAAGCGCGCCGCCTTCTCCGACGATTCGATGTCGAGCACGCCCGCGAGATGCATTGGCTGGTTGCCGACGACACCGACCGAACGTCCGTCGAGTCGGGCGAACGCGCACACGATGTTCGGCGCCCACTTGGCGGCGTACTCGAAGTAGTCACCGTCGTCGACCACCGACTCGATGACCTTGTGCATGTCGTAGGGCTGGTTCGGCGAGGCCGGGATGAGGTCGACGAGCTCGGGACAGCTGCGCGCCGGATCGTCCACCGACGCGAACTCCGGCGGCTCCTCCAGGTTGTTGGGCGGCAGGAAGCTCAGCAGGTGCCGCACGTCGTCGAGGCAGCTCTTGTCGTCGGGTGAGATGAACTGGCACACGCCCGACTTGGACGCGTGCGTCACGGCGCCACCGAGCTCTTGTTGCGTGACCTCTTCGCCGGTCACCGTCTTCACCACGTCCGGGCCGGTGATGAACATGTACGACGTGCCGTCGACCATGAAGACGAAGTCGGTCATGGCCGGGCTGTACACGGCGCCGCCGGCGCATGGCCCGAGGATCACGCTGATCTGCGGGATGACACCCGACGCCTGCACATTGCGGTAGAAGATCCCGCCGTAGCTGTCGAGGCTGACGACGCCTTCTTGAATGCGAGCGCCGGCACCGTCGTTGAGCCCGATCAGCGGCGCACCCACTTTGAGCGCCATGTCCATCAACTTGTGGACCTTCTCGGCGAACACCTCGCCGAGCGCGCCGCCGAAGATGGTGAAGTCCTGGCTGAACAAGAACACCTTGCGACCGTCGACCGTGCCCCAACCGGTGATGACACCGTCGGTGTAGGGGCGATCGGTTGCTTCGGGCAGCCGGCTGCGCGCCAGCAGGTCGAGCTCGTGGAACGAACCGGGATCGAGCAGGTACTCGACCCGTTCCCGGGCGAGCATCTTGCCTCGGTCGTGTTGCCGTTGCCGAGCGGACTCGGACCCGGCGTTGAGCGCTTCTTCCTTGCGCTTGTTGAGCTGCTCGAGTCGCTCGCTCAGCGGATGTTCAGACATGCACGGCCGAGGGTAGTTGCGCCCCGCGAGCCCATCCCAATGATCGGCGCGCCGCTCGAAGTCGTCACAGCGCGGTATGTGCGACCTGGGTATCGAGAATGTCGATGGCGACCGGGACAGCGAAGGACAGCCGGCGCACGTGGTCGTCCGCGTCGGCGCGGAGCAGGACTTGGTAGTCAGCACCGGAGAGCCGCGTCGGATCGTCGCCCTCGTCGCCGATGCGGCGCACCACCGTGCCGACGATGTGTTGATCGTCCGTCGCCCGCACGTCCCAGATGTCGTCGCCACCGGCCGCGAGCTTCACGGTGGCGATCGGCTTGCCGGCGTCGCCCATGACGTCGTAGCGCGAGTGCAGCCGGCCGATCCGCACGATGGCGCCGATGGACTCACCGCCGTCGCGTTCCACCTTCACCTCGTTCTTGAGCGACGGCTTGCGAACCGACAACGCCGTCTCCCCTCCGTCGACCTCGAGGCGGTAGCCGGGGCTGCCGTCGAGGGTAGGAACGAACCGGCCCAGCCAGTTGCCGCCGCCGTACACGTCGAGACCTCGCTCCTCGTCGTCGCGCGCATGCGGCACCCGCAGCACCGTGAACGCGTCGACCCGGCTCAGGTCGATCGCCGGTGCGAACGCGGCGTCGTCGTCCGCC
>DASXPN010000067.1:0-64007 GCA_036493595.1 Acidimicrobiales bacterium
ACATCGGTGCCGAGATCATGGGCCGCAACAAGTTCGGGCCGCAGCGTGGCCAGTGGGAGAACCTCGACTGGAAGGGGTGGTGGGGAGACACCCCGCCCTTCCACACCCCCGTGTTCGTCCTCACCCACCATCACCGACCCAGCTTCACGCTGGCCGACACCACGTTCCACTTCCTCGATGCGACGCCCGCGGAGGCGTTGCGTCAAGCCAAGGACGCCGCTGAGGGGAAGGACGTGCGGGTTGGAGGCGGCGTCGCCACTGTTCGGCAGTTCCTCGAGGCGGACCTCATCGACACCATCCATGTCGCCGTCGCGCCGGTCGAGATCGGCCGAGGGGAGCGACTCTGGTCCTCTCATGAGAACCTGCTCGACCGGTTCCACCTCGAGTCCGTGCCCAGCCCCAGCGGCGTGACGCACCTGCTCTTCTGGCGGCGATGAGCACGGCGGACGACGGCCTCCAGTCCGTGGTCCGGCGGAACAGGCGCGCGCTCAGAATGCCGGGTCAGCGCTTTGGTGTCTCCCGACCGGAACTTCTCAACAGGTCTCGCCACGGATCGTCCGTGTGGGCGAGGCCGTTCCCAGCTCGGCCTCGGGCTCAAACTTGACGCCCAGACCTGAACAAACATCGTGCGCGTGCAGGATCAGCTCCATAGCGCCGCGCGGTGCGAAGTCCTGAGGCGCCGCGACGAGGATCTCTGGCCGACGGAAGATGACCGCTCGAACCTCCTGGGTCGCGTCGTTGATGACCGCACACAAGACACGAGTGGCGGTCTCCAGCGATTCGACGAGCCGAGCCGGATCGGCCTCGGGGCCGAGTGTCATGTCCGCTCCAAGGTCTGGATACCGATCCTGCCGCCGCGATGCGAGGAAGAAGGCCGGCGCCCACACGCAATCGACGGCGTGGTCAGCCGTCTGTAGACACGACCACTCGACGGTGCCGGCCCGTGCCGACCAGTCCGACGAGCGCGTGAACGCACGAGCCGGCACTAGGCGCTACTCGATCGAGAGGCGGGCGCTGCGCGGACGCGAGATTCTGTGCGCGTCGCTCCGACGCTATGGGCGCGGTTCTCCGACGGGGACATCACGGATCGCCGATTCGGTGCATGAAAGCGGTCAGCAGGTCGCTCGGCCCGCGATCGACGGGGCCAAGGATCCGCAGAGCAGAAGCACCCGCGCCCGTTCCCTCACTCCGGCATGATCCAGCCGGGCTGCCACGGGACCCGACTCGCGGCCGGTCGGCGGCCTCCAAGCAAGCCGTGCGGTAACCGAACCGGCGCGGGCAGGCTCCTCTTTGATGATGACGCTGGTCGAGGATCGGGATCGTTGGGCGGCGCTCGTAGGCGCGGCTCAACGGGGCGATGTCAGTGCTTGGCCGGCGCTGATCGACCGCTTCGAGGACATCGCGGTCGCCTCAGCCGTGGGCCTGTGCGGCGATCTGGACGAGGCCATGGACATCGCTCAGGAAGCGTTCGTCCTGGCCTTTCGCCACATCGACGGCCTTCGGGACCCGGCTGCGTTCCCGGCCTGGCTGCTGCGGCTGGTCCGCACCGCGACCAACCGCAGGACCCGCCGCCGTCGACCCGTCGCCGTGCCGCTCGATGCCGTACCCGGCGCGAACCGGCCCGGTGCGCCGGCGGACGCGGCCGCCGGACCCGAGGAGGTCGTGCTCGCCGCCGTCGAGGCGGCCGAAGTGCGTGCCGCGGTCGAGCGCCTGCCGGAGGGCGAGCGGTGCGTGGTCGCGCTGCACCACCTGGCCGGAATGCCGTACGCGGAGGTCGCTGCCTTCCTCGGGATCACCGTCCCTGCTGCCAAGAAGCGGGCGTGGTCCGCCCGCACCCGATTGAAGGAGTTGCTCCCCATGGTCGCCGACGCCCTCGCCGCCGCCCGCCCGTCTGGTACCGAAGCGTTTCGGGACACCATCCTGCTGTTCCAGGCCCTCCGGACGCAGGACGCCGATGGGTTGGCCCGCCTCTTGGCCCGGAACCCCTTGCTGGCCGCCGCCACCGAGGACTGGTCCCCGGCCGAGGGGTTCGAGTCGCGGCTCGGGTTCGCGGACCGGGCGACTGCGCTGATCCGCGCGGCCGGACTCGGCGACGTCCGGCTGGTACGCCTGCTGGTCGAGGCCGGTGCCCCAGTCGCTGACGCATGCCCGTGCGCCGGACACGAGAGCGCGCTGTGGGCGGCGGTCAACATCGGTGCCACCGATGTCGTCGACTACCTGCTCGACAACGGCGCCTCCGTCGACGGCGGCGCGTTCGACGGCGAGGCCACCGCCCTCCACGTCGCCGTCTATCGCGAGCGCCACGATCTCGTGCGCCGGCTGCTGGCGGCCGGGGCCGACCCGGCCGCGACCGACACACACGGCCGTACCGCCGCGGACTGGGGCGCCCTGAAAGCGACTCGCCGGGCTGAGGCGCCCGACGGCGATGTCCTCTGGACCCGCATCCGGGCCATCGACTTGTTCGCGCCACTGCGGCGAGGGGCTCTCGTGCACATCCCGCCCGCCTACGGGCTCGGCGCGATCAGAGCCGTGCTCGGCGTGGTCGACGCCCTCGCCCCCGCGCGTTGGTGGGTGATCGGGTTCGAGCACGGACCCTACGAACCGGTGGAGTTACAGCGGGACGCGCACGAGCGCGGCATGACGGCGACGGTCGATCTGATCGGGCCGGACGATCCCGGCGACCGACGTCGGCGGTTCGCCAACTCGCTCGAGCGACTGGCCGCCACGCCCGGTCCCAAGGTCGTCACGTGCGTGCCCGCACCCGGGCACGAGCACGACGTCACCGTCGGTCTTCCCGGCCTCGCGGCTGATCCGTCGGTGCTGGCAACCGTCGTGCTGGCGACATACACGCCTGAGCCCGCGGCGGTGCCCGAGGCGCTCCCCGAGGGGTTCGACGCCCGCATCACCTTCGACGGGGCCCGCGCCCGCGCTCGCCTCTGGCCCGCGATCGACCCAGACCGCACCAGCGCCCGGACCTACCCGGGCGAGCGCCACGAACACATCGCGCGCGCCGCTCGCGCCACCCTCGCCGGCTACGCCGCAGTCGACCCCACGTTCGCGCTTGCCGACCCGTCCGCGTTCGACGAGCCGGCTGCGGCCGAGCGGGCCCAGGCGCTCGTGCGTTACCTCGCCCATTCGTTCCGCGTGGTTGAGCTGTTCTGCGCGCTGCCGGCGGTCGAAACACCGATGGCCCAGGTCCTCGACACCGTCGAGGACCTGCTCGGCCTTTGACGTCCAGCCCTTCCTTGAGGTCGAGCTGGTCGGGTTAGGCCCGTTGCCCACGACCTGGCCGAGGTCGGAGTACCAGAACACGTCACGCCGGTCGCACATGCGTCGTCGATGCAGACAAGCCACTCGTTCCTCGTCGCTCTCACGACCTGCTAAATCGACGGCTCTGTGGGCAACCGGACGGCCGCCCACAACGACGCCGGGCACGCCGACAACGCGATCCCGACGCCAGCGATGTACGTGTCGATCGCGCGCACTTCGTGCGCGCACACGATGAGCGAGGAAGCGTCCGGTACCGCTCGTCCCGCGATGCCACCAAACGCCGGTTACGCATCGAGTGGTTGCGTTCGTAGGCTCGCGAGTGGATGACCTCTGGCGGGTGGCAGGATTGGGAGTGGGACGAGACGCTGTTCGCCGGCGCCGCGCCGTACTACTCGCAGGGTCGGCTCCCGTATGCCGAGGGGCTCGCGGACGCGTTGCGTACCGCACTCGCGCTCGACGCCCACGGTCGGTTGCTTGACGTTGGTTGCGGCCCGGGTGTGGTCACGATCCGGCTCGCCCATCTCTTCGACGAAGTCGTGGGGCTCGACCCCGATGCCGACATGCTCGACGAGGCCGTACGAGTCGCGGAAGGTGCTGGTGTCGCGAACGCGCGATGGGTTCGCATGCGCGCCGAGGAACTCCCCGGGACACTGGGACTCTTTCGGGTAGTGGCCTTTGCCGCGTCGTTTCACTGGATGGACCGACCCAAAGTTGCGCGGCTGGTTCGCTCGATGCTCGATCGGGGCGGCGTCGCGATCCAGATCGACGCGCCTTCGTACCGGTGTGACGCACTGGCCGACGCCGCCACAGCTGGGCTTCCTCATCCGTTTCCGCCCGACGACGCGATCGTCGAGCTCCGCCACCGCTATCTCGGCCCCGATACTCGAGCCGGACGCGGCATCCGCAACTCCTCACCCGACGGAGAAGACGCCGTCTTCATCGACGCCGGCTTCGAGCCGGCCCGCGAGATCGTCATACCGGATGGACGGGTCCTCGAACGCACGGTCGACGATCTCGTCGCGACGCGGTTCTCATCGTCGCCGACCACACCGCACGTGTTCGGCGGCCGAGTCGGCGAGTTCGAAGCAGACCTACGGCAGCTCCTGACGGAAGCCTCGCCATCGGGAGTCTTCTCCGTACGGCTTCCCGACAACATCCTTCGGATCTGGAGGCCCGAGGCGTGATCGCCGGCCGTCGCCTGACGCAAGCGACGAGATGAACGAGAAGATGTAGCCCTCGGTACCGCTCATCTCGTAACCGCGGCCCCAGGGCCGGTCGGACGGAGGAACGAGGACGGTCGCTCCGGCGCCCGCCGCGCGGGCGTGGTGCGCATCGACGTCCCCGACATTGATCACGATGAGATGGGTAACACCGCCCGCGGCGCGAGGGGTGAGCACGTTGTGCGCTCCCGGCTTGTCGCTCATGTCGGGGTCGGCGCACTCGAGGTCGTGCGGTCATGATCTTGCCTTGCGGACCTAGCTGTGCTCGCGATCGAGCATCCCCCAACCGCGCCGGCCACGTCCTTACGCTTGGCGCGGCCGGGAGGAGAGGGGGATCGGATGAGTCGCCGTCCGACCGTCTACGGGCTCGACATCGAAACCGACACGACCATCGACGGACTCGACTCCGAGGTGGCATCCGTCGTCACCGTTGCGCTCTCGCACGACACCTACGACGAAGTGTTCAGCGGCGACGAGCCGTCGATCCTCGCCCAACTCGATCATCGACTGAACGAGTTGGACCCTGGTGTGCTCGCAACGTGGAACGGTGCCGCGTTCGACCTGCCGTTCCTCGCGGACCGCGCCGCGCTGCTCGACGTGCAGATCGGTTTGCGGTTACAACACGATCCGCACATCCGCATGCACCATCAGCCCTTGCCGGGACACGCCGGCGCGTACCGAGCGCGCTGGCACCGGCACGGCCACATCGATGCATACCGGCTGTACCGCGGCGACGTCGGACCCGCGTTGCGGGTCAGTTGCTCGCTCAAGTCGATCGCCCGCCTCGTCGGCCTCGCGCCACTCGAAGTCGATCGCACGCACATCCACGACTTGAGCCGTGAGGTGTTGCACGCGTATGCCGCGAGCGACGCCCGCCTCGCACGCGTGCTGACGGAACGCCGGTGGGGATCCGCCTCCCGCTTCGTCGACCGGCTCTCCGCCGACCGCGCCGCGTAGCTCTCGCCTGACGCGCCGCCTGGCCCGCTGGCTCGGGCTCACCGCCGGCGGTGGCGGCGTTGTCACACCGTCTCCGTAGGATGCTCGCCCAGCGAACGGGTTCGCGATCTCCCTCCCGCATGGCGGGCGCCGGATCGCCTCACAGCAGGCATCCGTCACCCGGGAGACCCAATGGTTTCGAACCGCCCGACCGTCCGCACCACCCGCCGCCGCCTCCACTGCGTCGACTCGATCGCCGACGGCGCCGGCGATCTCCAGCTCCGGGCGAGTGCGCTCGACGAACACCTTCCTGCGCTGGTCACCCTGCTCGAGACCAACATCGCGCAGGAAGGCCTCGATCGGCCGCACCTCGTGCGCGTGGTCTCGACCAGCGTGACCGGCGACGGCATCGACGTCGGCATTCGACCGGTGGACGACGACGTCGACGGCGTGGTCGAGGCACTTGCGGGGTTCACCGCGCCGGCGAACTGGTTGGCGATCGGTGTGGCCGCCGGGGCCAACGCGTACGCGCTCGGCGACATCGGGGGCGAGCGTTCGCGCGCGCTGCTCGTGCATCTCGTGACGCGCAACGGCGAGTCGGCGTCGGTGCTGCGCATCGAGGGCGAGCAACCGCGCGTGCTGACGCCGGCCGATGCCGGGTCGACGAGCGGGCGGGTCGACGACGTCTGTCGCCGCGCTCTTGCCCTACCGACGCCGCCCCCTTCGAGCACGCTCGAGCTCTGGGCACTGGTCTGGCTCGACAACCTCCTGGCCGCGTCGGCCACCGGGGTCGAGTGCACGCCGCTGTCGTGGCGGAACGTGACCGCGCTGCATCCGGCCGTGTGCACCATCGTCGAATCGGAGCCGGAGCTCGGCGACGAAGCATCGACACGCCTCGTCAGGTTGGGGCACCTGTACGCGAGCATCCACGACTGGTCGACGCTGCGCATCGCGTGCGGCAAGGGCGACTGGCCCGCCGGTGGGGTTTCGCCGCGCGTCGCGAAGTGGCTCGACGATGGCGCGTTCAGTCGTTGGGTGACCGGCAGCTACCCGCCGCTCGACGAGCTCGCGGGCGCGGTTTGCGAGCTGGTGTCCGCTGCCGTCGCGCGCCGCCTTCGGTCGACGTTGCGCGAGTGGGGTGTGGCGGAGGGGTGAGCGCCGCTACGAGCTCGCGTTGTCGACGAACTCGGCGATCTCGACGAACTCGATCTCGGGCGCGGTGCCGTACAGACCCGTGACCCGCTCGCGGAGCTCGTCCGAAAAGAAGGCCTCGGCGGCCTTCGCGTCGTCCCACACGTAGACGTTGACGGCGCGCTGCTCCTTTTCGTTGAAGGTGAAGGCCTTGCTCCGGAGCCCGGGCAGGCCCTCGAACATCCCGCGGGCGTTCTCGGCCACCCTCTCGATCCGGGTGCGATCGAAATCGCCGTCGTACTCGAAGGTCACGAAGACACCGATCATCGGGCCCCTCCCCTCTGACACGCGACAACCTCGCCTGTCGTCGGCCGTGAGCCTAACGACGTGGTAGAGCAGGCGTGCGGTCGAGGGCCCGCGGTCAGGGTGGTGGCGGGAGCGACGCGCCCGGGCCGGATGCGAACTGCTGTGCCATCAGGTCGCGCGACGCCGTTGGGCTCGCGTTCCAGTCGTAGATCGAGCCACCGATGGCGTGGTCGTCGTACAACGACTTCACGAAGTCGGTCAGCTCCGTCGCCGTGGCGGTGTCAGAGATGCCGCCGATGGCGTGCACGAGCGCGTTCGGATCACCGAGATCCGCCCGCAACCGGCGCGTGCTCTCGTCGTTGTACGTGTAGCCGTCGTGGTAGCCCGATGACACGGTTCGAAACGTCCAGTAGCTCATCGGAAGCCAGACGTTGTAGAGCGGCGCCACCTCGGTCCACGGGAAGTCGGGCCAACGTGCCGGGTTCACGACCTCCGTGAGCACGGGCGGCAACACGATGGCACCGACTGCTTCGCTGCCGACCGCCTCGCGCAGTCGCGTCGACAGATCGACGAGGCGTCGGTTGCGGTCGCCGGGGTCGGCCACCGTGTCGACGTCTTCGATGTCGACCGCGAGGCCGTCGAAGCGATGGCCGAGCACGTTGAACCGCTCGATGGCGAGCAGTCGCGAGAGGTCCGCGTCGACATCGGCGAACGTCGGCAGGTACCAACCGACGACCCGCATGCCCCGAAGATGTGCACGCACGAGGAACTCGGCGAGGATCGCGCGATCGACGAGGCCGTCGGGCGACGTGCTGTCGGGCCGCGCCGCTTGGAGGAACAGCGTGTGCACACCGTGCGCAGCCATGTCGTCCACCGCGATGGCCGGCGTGAGCGGCGGCGCCGCCCCGGCCTTTTGATACTCGGGACTGAAGTCGAATGCGTCGACCCATGCCCCTTGACCCGAGTAGGCGCGGACGTCGCGGGTGGTCGGCCCGGTCGTCGCGACACGGCTGAGCACCGTCCCGACCGCCCCGCCCGGTGCGGCGCCGGCAGGGCGAGTGGCGCTGAACACGAGGACGCCGGCGACGAGGAGGAACGCCACTACGAGCGCGACCCGCACCCGCGAAGTTCGCAGTCGCGTCACCCGCGGCACCGTACTGGCGCCTGCCTGCCCATCGAGGGAACCCCTCGCCGCCCGGGACGAGTGGCGGGCCTCGTCACCCGTTGCCGGAAACCGAACCCTCACGGCGGTAGATTCATCGCTTCGTGGGCGATCGCTCTCCCTCTGGTCCGCCCTCCCCCAGCCGGCGCCGCGTGCTGCTCGCGCTCGGCTTCGGAGCGGCAAACGCGGTGGCCCTCAGCCGTCTGGGCAAGCGCCGGTCCGTCGCCGCACCGAACGCCGCGAACTCGGGCGCCGGCCGCGTGTCCGCGACAGGACCGGCCACACCACCCGCACTCGACGGTGCCGCCCCAGAGCCGCCCGACAATCATCTCTACGACATCAACATCACCGGCGGCCGTGTGATCGACCCCGAGAGCGGCTTCGACAGGGTCGCCGACGTCGGCATCGACGGTTCCACGATCGTCGCGATCACCGACAAGAAGCTGCAGGCGCGCATGACCATCGATGCGAAGGATCGCATCGTCGCGCCCGGCTTCATCGACATGATCAGCTACGACCCGAACCCGTACGGGATCTGGTTCAAGATCGCCGACGGCGTCACCACCAACCTCGGCATGCACGGCATGTTGATGACGGCCGACCAGTTCTTCGGCACCTACGCCCAGCAGGGATCGCCATGCCATTACGGCGGTGCGTACGACAACTACTTCATGCGTGGCGTCGGCGGCCTCGAGATCGGCTCGGGCGAAGACGCGAGCGCGAAGCAGCTCGACCAGCTCGCGGCCGACATCGACGATCAACTGCATCAGGGCTGGCTCGGCGCGTCCTTCTCCCCTGAGTACAGCCCCGGGATGGCCGAGGACGAGATCACGCGCCAAGCGACCGTCGCCGCGAAGTACGGGCTGCCCTCGTTCTTCCACGGCCGCTACTCGACCGACGTCCCACCCGACGACAATGCCGCGACCTTGCAGGAGATCCTCGACGTGGCGCGCGCCAGCGGGAGCAGCGTGCACGTGATGCACATCACGTCGACCGGAGGCACGTTCCAGATGCCGCAAGCACTCGACACCCTCGAGCAGGCCCGCAGCAACCAGATCGACGTCACCGCCTGCATGTACCCGTACAACTTCTGGGCGACCTACATCCAGAGCGCGCGGTTCGGCGACGGATGGCAGCAGCGCTTCCACATCACCTACAGCGACCTCGTCGTCCCCGGCACCGGCGAACGACTCACCGAGGCGCGCTTCAACGAGTTGCGCAGCGGCAGCAACAACACGCTGGTCGCCGCGTACGCGATCCCGGAGGGCGACGTCGTGACAGGGTTGCAGTCGCCGACGACGATGATCGGCAGCGACGCCATCCTCACGACCGGCGACAACAACCACCCGCGCGGAGCCGGCTGCTTCACCCGGGTGCTCGGTCACTACGTGCGCGAGCAGCAGACGCTCTCACTGGTCGACGCGCTGGCCAAGATGACGATCCTGCCCGCCAAACGACTCGAGGCCAAGGCGCCCGCGCTGCAGAAGAAGGGTCGCTTGCAGCGCGGTGCGGACGCGGACATCACGATCTTCGATCCGGCCACGGTCGCCGACAGAGCCACTGTCGAGAACCCCGCGCAGGCGGCCGCCGGCGTGGACTACGTGCTCGTCGCGGGGACGATGGTCCTGTCGCCGGACGGCCTCGACAAGTCGAAGCTTCCCGGCCAGCCGATCAAGTCCGTGATCTGATCGTCCAGATGGTGTGGTCGGGCGACGGGTCGCCATGACCCGTCGTGCGGGTGAGCAGGCAACGTTCGATGTCGAGCTGGAACAGCAACTGTCCGGTCAACGCGTCCGCGGTCAGACCGATCGGCTTTCGCTCGTCGACGAACTGTTGTGTCATCCGCTCCTTCGTCGCATCGTCGTCCAACAACGTGGCGCGGCCGCCGCACGAGAACGCGTCCTCGTTGTCGTCGCACGGAAACGAGTGCAGCGTGTAGCGGCCGTCGCGCAACAGGTCGCCCCGCTTGGGCCCCGCGACGATCCACGCGTACATGTCGTCGTCGGTCAGCAATGGACACATCGGATTGACGCGAGGCCGGCCATCGGTCGCGACGGTTCCGAGGAAGGCGAGACCGACGCCGACTTGGTAGAGCAGTGATCGACCACCCTCGGCGAGATCCGGCCGCGCCTCGCGCAGCTCTCTCCACGACACCATCAGGTCGTGCCGAACCGGGGCCAGAACTGGCGCAGCTCTTCGGCGAACTCGGCGGCCGGCGTGCCCGCCGATTCGAGCGCGTCGAGTACGCCATGGATGAGCGCCTCGTAGAACGGCTTCGCGTCGGGTGGCATGAGCGGCCGACCCCGTTCCTCAGCCGTGGCCGTCGCCAGACCTGCCAGCCGATAGAACGCGTGCACCAGGTACTCGACTTCTTCGAGGGTCTCCTCGCCACTCCACCTGAACTCGCCGCCGCGCTTCGCCACGCGGGCCCAGTCGTCGAGGTAACGCCGGAACGAGGTGACGACTTCCGTGCCGACGTGATCGTCGGCCGGTTCGTCATCGAGCCCGTACCCCTCGAGCACGGCCCGGGCGTAATCGATGAAGGAGGTCGCACTCGAGGCGGCGACGGGACCAATGGCCACCTGCATTGCCTTTGAGGGTAATCCCTGTGTCACGACTACGATCTGACGACCCGTCAGATCCAGGAGAGGTCCATGCCGCAGCCGCCCCTCGCCGGCGTCCGCATCATCGAGAGCTCGATGCTCGGCCCCGCCGCGATCACCACCCATCTCGCCGATCTCGGCGCCGAGGTGATCAAAGTCGAGTCCCCTCAGGGCGACTACATCCGCCAGATGACCTGGCCCATCGTCGAGGGCGTCTCGTTGATGCACCTGCACATCAGCCGCGGTAAGCGCTCGATCGTCCTCGACCTCCGCACCGACGAGGGGGTCGCCACCTACCTCGATCTCGTGCGCGGGGCCGACGTCGTGATCGAAGCAATGCGGCCCGGCGGTCTCGAGCGTCGCGGGCTCGGCTACGACAAGCTGCGTGAGGTCAAGGCGAACATCGTGTTCTGCACCATCTCGGGATATGGCATGACCGGGCCGTACAAGGACATGCCGAGCCACGGGGTCGCGTACGACGTGTGGGCCGGGCTCGTGAAGCCGGAGATCGACGAGGACGGGTTCGCGTGCTTACCCGAGCACCCCTCCACGGGCATCCACGCAGGCCCGTTGTTCGGTGCGCTCGGCGTGCTCGCCGCCGTGATCCGCGCCCGCGCCACGGGCGAGCCCACGCGCCTCGAGATCGCGCAGTCCGACGCCGCCGCGGCCATGGACTGGTTGCGATCCGAGACCTACAAGGCGTACGAGCGTCCCGAGGACGAGGTCACCGGCAACGCGTCCGACAACTACGAGCGACGCCTCCCCGGCACCGCCGGTATGCGCAACGGCGTCCGCTATCAGTTCTACGAGACCAAGGACGGCTACATCCTCTTCCAGGCGTCCGAGCGCGAGTTCTGGGAGAACTTCTGCCGCGGCATCGACCGGGCCGACCTGTTCGAGCGTTTTCCGGGCTCGCAGTACGCAGACCACGCAGTCGGCAACGTCGAGTTGCGTACCACGTTGCGCGACATCTTCCGTCAGCGCACGAGCACCGAGTGGGTCGAGCTCGGCGAGCGAGTGAACACGCCGATCGTCAACGTCAACACACCGAAGACCTTGGCCGACGATCCGCAGTTCCAGGATCGAATGCCTTGGCTGCCGCGTTCGGTGCTGGGCAACGACCAGCTCCCGTCACCGATCAAGCTGGTCGGCGAGATGCTGCCGATGCCGACGAAGGCACCGACGCCGGGTCAGCACACGGACGAAGTGCTGCGCGACGTGCTCGGTTACGACGACAGTCGTATGGCCGAGTTGCGCGCCGCCGGCGCACTCGGCTGACGTTCCCGACGTGTTCGAGCTGACCGACGAACAGCAGGCGCTCGACGAATCAGTGGCGCGGCTGCTGGCGAAGACGTCCTCGCCCGACCAGGTGCGGGAGGCGGAGCTCGATGGCTTCTCGCCGGCGGTCTGGCGTGGTCTGGTCGACATGGGTCTGCTCGACGCGGCCGCGTCGCGCGACGCCAGCCTGTCCGACCTCGCCGTCGTCACGATGAGGACGGGCGCACAGCTCGCCGTGGTGCCCATCGTCGAAGCGCTGGTGGCGGCGCGCGCCGCGGGTCCCACCGGCGACCACGCCAGACGAGTCGCGGTGTTCACGCCGCGGCCGGTGCAGGACGGAGTGGCGACGTTGGTCGCGGGCGGCACGGTTGCCGCCGAGATCGTCGCTTGCGTGGGCGACCGGGTCATCGTCGCGGGCGTCGAGGTCGTGCGCGCGCACGCGAGCTTGGGTTCCACCGCGTTGGCGAGTGTCCGGCTCGTGGATCCGACGCCGATCGGCCACGCCGATGCCGGACGCGTGCTCGACGAATGGCGCGTGCTCACCGCGGCCGCGCTCGCCGGCCTGGCCCGAGCCGCACTCGACCTCGGTGTCGCGTACGTGAAAGAGCGCCACCAGTTCGGCGTCCCGATCGGTTCGTTCCAGTCCATCCAACACCGGCTCGCCGACCTGTACACCGCGGTGGACGGCGCCCGCCTGTTCGCCCTCGAAGCCGCGGCCGCGCTCGACGACGGCGACGACGGCGGTGACGGACCCGCGCTGGCGGCGATGGCGCTCGACTGGTGCGGCCAGGTGGCCGAGGCCGCCGCCGCCGCCAGCCTGCACTTCCACGGTGGCTACGGGTTCATGCTCGAGTACGACGTCCAGCTGTACGTCCGCCGCGCCAAGGCATGGCGGCTCGCACTCGGCGATCCGCGGCGGCAGCGGCTCGAGACCGCCCGCCGGCTGTGGGGCAACGGCCGCAGCGGTCTACACCGACCACTCGATTCCTCGACCGAATCGTTTCGCGCCGAGGTCCGTGCATTCCTCGGCGAACATCTCGACGACGAGATCCTCGAGCGTGCCCACGACACCGGCACCATGCACGACGCCCGGTTGCATCGTGCGATTGCCGCTCGCGGATACCTCGCCGCGGGATGGCCCGAGGAGGTCGGCGGCCAGGGCCGCAGTGCCGTCGAGATGACCGCGCTGATGCAAGAGCTCTACGGGGCCGGCGCGCCCGTCGACAGCATGAGCATCGCGTCGATGGTCGCGGCCACGCTCTTGCTGCGGGGCACCGATCAGCAGCGCGGCGAGATCGTGCCGCGCATCCTGGCCGGCGATGCTCTGTGCTGCCTCGGCTACAGCGAGCCCGACGCCGGGTCCGACGTCGCCGCAGTGAAGACCCGCGCGGTGCGCGACGGCGACGAGTGGGTGATCAACGGGCAGAAGATGTTCACGACCATGGCGCACGTCGCCGACTACGTGTTCCTGCTGACCCGCACGAGCCCCGAGAAACCGAAGCACAAGGGGCTGACGATGTTTCTCGTGCCGATGGATGCCGCCGGAATCGAGATCGCACCTGTCCACACCCTCGGCGGCGAGCGCACCAACATCACCTTCTACGCCGACGTGCGCGTTCCCGACTCGTGCCGGGTCGGTGACATGGACGCAGGTTGGTCGGTCATGCACGCGGCGCTCGTGTACGAGCGCAACAGCGCGAACTGGGGCGAGCCCGATCGCCTGGTGCGAGAAGTCGCGGCCTGGGCGACGTCGACCGGCGCGATCGACGATCCGCTGGTGGCCGAACGGCTCGCGGAGCACGCCACGGCGATGGAGGTCGGGCGGCTACTCCTCTACCGCATGGCGCAGGCCGCCGCGTCAGGCGCGATGACCGCGGTCGAGGGTTCGATGGCCAAGCTGTTCATCACCGAAGCGTTCACGCGCGCCGCGACCGACTTGCTCGACGTGCTCGGGGCTGCCGGCGTGCTGCCGCACGGCGACGACGACGCGCCGAATGCTGGGCTCGTCGAGCACGCCTTCCGGCACTCGACGGTGACCACCATCTACGGCGGGTCGAGCGAGGTGCAGCGCGGCATCATCGCCGAGCGCGGCCTCGGCCTCCCCCGCACGCGCTGAACCCGCTGGACCCGCTGACGTCTCGACCCCGACCCTGGGCTAGTAGCGGAGGCCGGGCGCCCGCGTCTTGAAGATGTCGGTGGCGAGTTGCTGGCCGAGCTTCGTGGCGTCCCAGCGCTTGCCCCCGTTGTTGATGGTGGCGCCGTCGGTCCATCCGTCCATCAGGATGATGTTCTCGGCGACCGCCCGTAGTACTTGCCCCGTGACCATCTGGCTCTCGTCGCTCGCCAGCCACGCGACCACAGGTGACGCCACGGCAGGATCCATCGGGTTCCACTCGTCGTCGGCGACGTCGTCGGTCTCGATGACGGCCGGCGCATTCGGCATGGTGCCGGTGATGCGGGTGGCGGCGGCCGGACCGATCGCGTTGACCGTCACGCCCATGCGGTAGAGCTCGAGCGACAGCGTCTGCGTCAGGCCGGCGATCGCCGCCTTCGCCGTGGCGTAGTTGGTCTGGCCGAAGTTCCCGACGAGCCCCGCGCCCGAGACCGTGTTGATGACCCGGCCGGTGAACGCCTCGCCGGCCTTCGACCGGTTGCGCCAGTGGTTGGCCGCGTGATGACACGGCAGCCACGTCCCCCGCACGTGCACGCGCATGACCGCATCGAAGTCCGTCACCGACATGTTCCAGATCACGCCGTCGCGCACGATGCCGGCGTTGTTGACGAGCACGTCGAGCTGGCCCCACGTGTCGACGGCCTGCTGGACCATCTCGGCCGACTGCGTCTCGTCGGACACGTCGCCATAGTTGGCGACCGCCGTGCCACCGCGCTGCTCGATCAGCTTCACCGTCACGTCGGCGTCCTGACTCGCCCCCTCACCACTGACCGAGCCACCGAGGTCGTTGACGACGACCCGCGCCCCTTGCTTCGCCAGCTCGAGCGCGTGCCCGCGCCCGATGCCGTGTCCCGCGCCGGTGACGATCGCGACCTTGCCGTCCAACAGTCCCATCAAGCTTTCTCCGTTTTCCGTTTTCCGTTTTCCCGTTCTCCGGGTCTATTGCGGGGCCATAGCCCCGCAATAGCGCCAACATTCGGTCAGTGGGGGGTGAACTTCACAGGCATCGAATTGATGCCGCGGATGAAGGCGGACGGTGTGCGGTGCACCGACGCGCCGGGCGCGAGCTCGATGTCCGGCAGCCGGCGTAGGAGCTCTTCGTACATGACTCGCAGCTCGAGCCGGGCCAGCGACGCGCCGAGGCAGAAGTGGGTGCCGAAGCCGAAGGCGATGTGCGGGTTCGGATCGCGCCGCACGTCGAACTCGTCGGCGGTCGGACCGAACACGTCCGCATCGCGATTCGCCGACCCGTACAGCAGCAACAACTTCTCCCCCGCCGCGACACGCACACCCGCCACTTCGGTATCGGTCGTGGCGGTGCGCTGGAAGTTCACGATCGGCGTGACCCACCGCAACATCTCCTCGATCGCGACCGGCAGCCGTGACGAATCCTCGACCAACGACTGCCGTTGCGCCGGGTTCGCCATCAACGCTTCCATCCCGCCCGAGATCACGTTGCGGGTCGTCTCGTTGCCGCCGACGAGGATCAGCAGCAGCTCATTGATCAAGTTGTCGAGCGTGAACGCGTGGCGCTCGCCGTCGTCGTCGACGATCTCGGCGTGGGTGAGGATCGACGTGAGGTCGTCACGCGGGTTGGCCCGACGATCTTCGATGACCTCGGTGATGTACGAACAGAAATCGGTGAACTGGGCGATGATGTCGTCGGTCACCTTGCCGTCGGCACCCTTGATGAGCTCGTCCGACCACGCCTGGAGCCGGTCGCGGTCCTCGACCTTCACGCCGAGCATCTCCGCGATCACGATCATCGGCAACGGCACTGCGATGTCCTGGGTGAAGTCGCAGTGTCCGAGCGGCGCAACCGCGTCGAGGATCTCGGTGACGACGGCGCGGCAGTGGGCCTCCATGCCGGCGACCTGCTTCGGCGTGAACCCCTTGTAGACGAGCCGGCGTTGGCGGGTGTGGCGCGGGTCGTCCTGGGAGATCATCGAACCGTCCGGCGCGGTCTTCGGCCGGAACCCTTCGCCCGAACAGAACAGGTCGGGATGGCGGGACACGTACACGACGTCGGCGTGACGGCTGATGCCCCACAACTCGTTGGCGTCGTCGCGATACACCGGCGCCTTGTCACGCAGCCACGCGTACGTCGGATACGGATCGCCCGCGTACAGGTCGCCGTCGAGCAGGTCGATCACGCGCTCGTCGGTCACTGACGTCGTCGTGCTCATGGCTTCGCGTACCGGTCGCGCAGCTCGAACTTGACGATCTTGCCGGTCGGATTGCGCGGCAGCGCATCGACGATCTCGACTTGCTCGGGCAGCTTCTGCTTCATCAGACCGCGCTCGAGCAGGTACGCACACAGCTCGTCGAGAGACGGCGCGTCGCTCGGATCTGCAGCCACGACGACGGCGCACGCCCGTTCACCGGTGCGCTCGTCCGGCAGTCCGATGACCGCGACATCGGCGACCTTCGGATGGGTGAACAGGTTGTCCTCCAACTCCTTGGCGGAGATGTTCTCCATGTTGCGGATGATGATGTCCTTGACCCGACCCGTGATCCGGACGTTGCCCCGCTCGTCGATGACCGCGAGGTCGCCCGTACGGAAGTAGCCACTCTCGTCGAATGCATCCGCATCGAGCGTCGAGTCGACGTAGCCCCGCATGAGCATCGGCGCCTGGAGACGGATCTCGCCCTCTTCACCTGGCGCGGTCCGCGACCCGTCGACCTTCACCGTGACGAGGTCGACGCCGCTCACGGGCGCACCCTCGGTGTTGGCGAGATCCTCGTCGGTGTCGCGCACCGAGGCCATCGTGACGATCGGCGCCTCGGTCATGCCGTAGCCCGACACCACGCCGACTCCGCCGAGCTCGTCCTTGACGTCGTAGTGCAGCTGCGGTGGTTTCGGCGCACCCCCACCGATGAAGGCGCGCGCCTCGGGGAACAACGGCGCCGACTCGGGGTGGTTGCGTTGGTACGCGAGGTACGCCATGTGGAACGGCGTGCCCGCCCCCGCCAGCGTGACGCCGTTGCGGGCGAGCGTCGGTGGCGTCTGCTCTGCGTCGAAGCCCTCGTTGACGAGCATCGTGCAGCCGAACGCAAGCGCGCTGAACACGTACACCGCGCCGGCGACGTGGGTGAAGGGGAACACGCAGCCGATGCGGTCGCGCTCGGTGACCTCCAATCGCTCGCACATGCCGACCGCGGCCGCCTTGATGGTCGCGTCCGTGTGCTGCGCGCCCTTCGGATCCGCCGTCGTACCGGACGTGTAGTAGTACCAGCGCACCGGAAGGTCGGCGGGATCGTCGGGCGTCTCCGGTGGCGCGGGCAGCAGCTGCGGATCACCCTGGGGCAGCGCCCGGTTGGCAACGAGCACGTCAAGGCCGGGTTGGCCGGCCGCGATCTCCTTGGCCATCTCCTCGTAATCGAAGTTTCGCCACGCACCTGGAACCACCAGCAGCCGCGACCCCGCCTGCTTCGTGATGAAGCCGACCTCACGCTGGCGGTAGATCGGCAGCATCGGGTTCTGCACGGCTCCGAGCCGTGACAGCGCGGACACGAGTGCGAGTGACTCGAGCCACGTCGGCAGCTGCCACGACACCACGTCGCCCAAGCCGATGCCGAGGCGGGCGAGTCCGGCGGCGGTGCGTTCCGCCTCGGCCCGATACTCGGCGAACGTCATGGTGCGGTCGCTTTCGTCGATGGCCATGACTGCGTCCGGCGAGGCATCGACGCGTTTGTCGAGCAGCTCCCAGAGCGTGCGGCCGTCGATCATGAACTGATCCTCCAGTGCTGTCCTGGCACTAGGCCGGGTTGTCCAGACCGGCCATTGCACGGAAGTCCGCCGTCGTGTTCGCGTGCGGGAACGGCTCGTCGGGCACGGCCAGGCCGAGCGCCTTGCAGATCGGCTCCCAGCCGTCGCTCGGCTTCCACTCCACGAGACGGGCCGGATCAGCGTTGGCGCGGACATCGGCGTTGTGTCGCTCGTAGGCCGCGATGGCCTCGCCCTTGTCACCGACATTCGCCGTGAACCGGTGGCGGAAGATCGCATCGACCATCGCCACCCATTCGGCCGGCATGTCCTGTGGCCCTCGATCCATGACCGCGAAGATCGTCTCGCTCGCGCTCTTCCACCACGCCTCGGAGCTCTCACGGGTCGACAACAGGATGACCGCGTCCGGGTTCGCGTCGGCCATCTCCCTCCAGAACGAGCCGCCGGGCCAGTCGACGCATGCGACGAAGCCCTCGGGGAACGACGCGAAATCGACGGGTTCGTCTTCGGCCGCTCGCCGCCACACATCCACATCGTCGGGGCGCCCGAACACCTCGATCATGTGGTAACAGGGTCCGCCGAGCAGCTGCTCGAGCGCCATTTTCAGCGAGTTGGTCCCGGTACGCCCGAGTCCCGCGCCCACCACACGTAACGTCACGCTTCGGCCTCCTTGATCGCGACTTCCTTGGCCCAGGCATAGTCCGCCTTGCCGACCGGTGATCGTTGCACGGTCTCGACGGTGACGACGGCACGCGGGACCTTGTAGCCGGCGAGCTGGCCTCGGCAGTGCGCGACAACCGTGTCACGATCGAGCGCGTGCCCGTCGGTCACCTGCACCACCGCAGTGACCCGCTCGCCCCAACGAGGATCGGGCACACCGACGACGATGACGTCGTACACCGCCGGGTGACCGAGCAACACGCCCTCGACCTCTTCGGGGAAGACCTTCTCGCCGCCGGTGTTGATGCACATCGACCCACGGCCGAGCAACTGGATCGAACCGTCGTCGAGCACGGTCGCCACGTCGCCCGTGAGCACCCACCGCTCCCCGTCGCGCTCGACGAACGTCGCCGCCGTCTTCTCGGGATCGTTGTGGTACCGCAGCGGGATGTGGCCGCGGCGGGCGACTCGTCCTTCTCCACCTGAGCCGGCAGTGACGATCTCGAGCGTCTCCGGATCGAGGACGAGGGTCTCGTCGTCGAAGCTGGCGAACTTGCCGCCGCCGAAGCTGCGCGCCTGCGCGCCGGTCTCCGACGCGCCGTAACCGTCGTTCAGGATGACGTGCGGGAAGGTGGTGGCGAGCTCTTCGCGTCCGGCGCTCGACAAAGGCGCGCCGCCGGAGCCGATGGAGATGAGTGAGGACGCGTCGTACTCGCCGGGTCGGGCCTTGTACTCGTCGATCAGGGGACGAGCAACGGCGTCGCCGATGATCGTCAGCACCTGCACCTTGTGCTCGCTGATGAGGCGCCAGACCTCTGCGTAGTCCGTGCGCGGCCTTGATGCAGTCAGCAGGTTCGTGCCGCCGCCCATGAGCCATGCAAACACCGTCCATTGCGCGGCGCCGTGCATCAACGGCGCCAACGGAAAGAACATGAACGTGCCGCCGATGCGTTCGGGCATCTCGTCGGGCGTCTTGACGGGATTGGCGCGCGTGAAATCGCCACCACCGAAGCACGAGTAGAACGCGTCCTCCTGGCGCCACACGACACCCTTCGGCATGCCCGTCGTGCCGCCGGTGTAGATGATGTAGAAGTCGTCGCCACTGCGCTGCACCTCGACCCGCTCCGGCGACGACTCGGCCAACGCCTTTTCGTAGTCGGAGTCGGAGTCGCCGCTCACCGCGAGCGTGGTCGTCAGCAACGGCAAGCCGTCGCGTACGGCTTCGATGCGAGGCGTGAACTCCGCGTCGTGCACGAGCGCCTTGAGGTCGGCGTCACGGAACAGGTACCGCAGCTCGTCCTCGACATAGCGGTAGTTCACGTTGATGGGAACTGCGCGCAGCTTGAACGCCGCGTACATCGTCTCGACGTACTCGGTGCCGTTGAACATGTAGCAGCCGACGTGGTCGCCCGGCCCGATCCCCTTGCTCGCCAGCCACGCCGCCAGCCGGTTGGCCCGCGCCTCGAGCTCTGCGTACGTGAGACTGCGGGCCGGCGTGATCAGAGCCGGCCGGTCGGGGACACGATCGACGGCAGCCTCGGTGAGGTCGGCCAGGTTGAACGTCAACACGGGCATGGTTCTACTTGACCGCGACCGGGTTGACCGGCGAGCCGACCGCACCGGTGAAGGGCAGCGGCGACGCTTCGAGCAGGAAGTCGTACGTGCCGTCCTGGTCGCAGCCGGCCGCGAGCGCTTCGAGGTCGAAGTTCTGCCCTTGTGTCATCCCCATGTCACGAAGGTGCAGGAGATGGACCGGGAACAGCAGGTCCTCGCGCTCACCGGGGTAGACCTCGAACGCGACGGTGTCCGTCGCGACCGCGGCCACGTCGCGGTCGCGGAACCATGTCGCGGTCGCCATCGTGAGACCAGGCTGGTGACCGCCGGTGTAGGTCTGGCGATCACGCGCCTTGAAGAGCTGCATGTTGCCGGTGCGAACGAGCACCACATCACCCGGCTCGATGGTCAGCCGGGTGAGCGCGACAGCCGCATCCAAGTCGGCCGCCGTGATGCCGTAGCCGCCGTCGAGCCGCTCGCGACCGAGAGCGCGAGCGACGTCGAGCAACACGCCTCTCGTGGTCAACGTCGTGATCCGCGAGATGCCGCACCGGGTCGCCCCCGCTTCCGCGGTCACAGCCGACGCAGGGAAGCCGTTGTAGAGCCGGCCGCCATAGCTCACGTGGCTCAGCGCGTCCCAATGTGTCGCCGCCTGCAGGCCCATGGTGACGATGTCGTCGCTCGTGCAGAAGCCGTCCGCCGAACCCTGATACTCCGCGTTCACCGCGACCATCGCGTGCAGCGGGTTGATGCGCCCCGGTATCGACCCGATCTGCGGGCTGTGCTGGTCGAACCGCACCGCGAGTGAGAACCGCTCGCCCGTTCGCACGGCAGCGGCGCCCCGCCGCACCGCGTCCGCGTCGATCAGGTTGAGCGTGCCGATCTCGTCGTCGTCGCCCCACCGTCCCCAGTTCGAGACCCGCGCCGCGAGCTCGAGAAAATCGCCGGGCAGTGTCACGCGCCCGCGGCGGCCTCGCGGTAGCGAGTGGTGGAGTGCACCGGATCCTTGTCGAACTGCGGCAGCACCTCCTTGCCGAACAGCTCCATCGACGCGACGACCACATCGGTCGACAGGGTGTTGGTGGTGGGGCTGAACGTCAACTGGTCGACGCCGATGTCGGCCCACCGCTGAATCGCCTTGGCGCAGTCATCCGGATCGCCGACCACCGCGTAACCGGCCGCGGTCGCCTTCTCGATCTGGCCGGGCGTCGGCTCGGGCAGGATCTCGGGCCACTTGGGGAAACCGTCGGGCGTCGGGATGTTGTCGAGCCAATGGTGCATGAGGCTCGTGTAGTAGTTCATCTTCATGTCGGCCGCGGCGCGGAACGCCTCGTTGCGGTCCTCCATGCACACGAGGTTGGTCACCGCCATGATGTTGTCGTTGACGTAGTCGCCGACCGGCGTCGCGTTCTCGATGGCGTTCTTGTAGTTCTTCACCAGCGGCTCGATCTCGCGCGGCGAGCCTTCGGAGAAGCAGAACGCGCCGAGTCCGAGCGATCCCGCCTCACCGAACGTCGGGGGCGAGCCGGCTGCGACCCACATCGCAGGGTGCGCGGGACCATGCGGCTTCGGGAACACTTCGCGCTCGGGCATGCGGAAGAACTTGCCCTCGTAGCTGTACGTGCCCGCCTTCCACATCTTCGGGATCTCGGTGATCGTCTCGCGCCACATCTCCTTGGTCAGGGAGAGATCCTCGATGCCGAACCCGAACACCTCGGTCGTCGACGAACCGCGCCCGGTGCCGAACTCGAAGCGGTTGTCGAGGAGGTGATCCATCAACGCCACCGTCTCCGCGACGCGAGCGGGCTTGTTGACCGGCGGCGTGATGTTGAAGATCGCCGAGCCGAGATGGATGCGCTCCGTCTGTGCGCCAACGTAGGACAGGAACACCTCGGGGCCTGGCATGTGCGAGTACTCGTCGAGGAAGTGATGCTCCGGGCACCACACGTACTTCAAGCCGTTGCGCTCGGCCGCGAGCGATATCTCGACGTTGCGCATGATGCGCTTGTGCTCCGCCGCGGGATCGACGTCGCGCTCGAATCGAGGCACGAACAACTGGGCGAAGATGCCGAACTCCATGGACTCGCTGTCTCCTAGGTGAGGTTCACGTCGAGCACGCCGCGGTTGAGCTTGCCGGCGTGCATGTCGTCGAGGGCCTGGCCGATGTCGCCGAGCGGGTAGCGCTGGCTCACCATCTCGTCGAGCTGCAAGCGTCCGTCCTGGTAGAAGCGGACGAGCAGCGGGATGTCGTGGTGCGGGCGCGTCGAGCCGTAGCGGCAGCCCAGGATCGACTTGTCGTTGTAGAGCGTGTTGACCACGAAACTTGCTTCGGTGCCGAGCTTCGGGACCCCGAGCAACGTGCAGGTGCCGCCCCAGTCGAGCAGATCGACGGCATTGCGGATGAGCGCGGGATGGCCGACGCACTCGAAGACGTGGTCGACGCCGTTCGGCAGGCCGAGATCCTTCACCGCCGCGACCAGATCGCCGACCGCGGTGCCGTCGATGAAGTCAGACGCCCCGAACTGGCGGGCCACGGCTTCCTTCGCGGGGTTGGCGTCGACAACCACGATGCGGCCGCTGGCGGCGATGCGCGCCGCCTGGATGACGGACTGGCCGATGCCGCCGGCGCCGATGACGACGACGGTCTGCCCTGGTTGCACCTTCGCCCGGTTGAGCACCGCGCCCGTACCGGTGACGACCGCGCAACCGATGAGACACGCCACTTCCAGTGGGACGTCCTTGTCGATGACAATCGCTTGGGTCTCGTTCACCACGGTGTGCTCGCTGAACACGCCCGCGTTGGCGAACTGGAACGCCTTCTCACCGCCGACCGTGAACGGGCGTGGCAGGCGACCGAACGTGTCGCGGCAGTGCGTCGGCTGGCCGCGGTCGCACGCATCGCACTGGCCGCAGTTGCCGAGCGTCGTGAGCACGACGTGGTCGCCGACCGCGACCTTGCGTACCGCGCTGCCGACCTCTTCGACGACACCCGCGCCCTCGTGTCCCATCACGACCGGCGTCGGGAACGGGATGGTGCCGTCGATCACCGACACGTCGCTGTGACACAGGCCGGCGTTGACGATACGGACCTTCACCTCGTGCGGCTGCGGCGCCCGCACCTCGACGTCGTCTCGAACCTCGAGCGCGCCCGTCCAGACGATGGCCTTCATGACGCGGCCGTCGCCGCGGTGGTCGCCGCGGTGTTCGGACGGAGGACGTGACCCGGCAGGCCGGCGTCTTGTTGCAACTCGCCTTCGAGCACGATCGGCACGCCATTGACGACGGTGGCGTGGGCGCCGTCGGGCTTGGACGTCCAGCGTCCCGCGCCGTTCGGGAAGTCGTGGACGAACTCCTTGTGCGCGGGGCCGATCGTGTCGGGGTCGAACACGTAGACGTCCGCCGCGTAGCCGGGCAGCAGCAGACCTCGATCGATGATGCCGCACAGCGCGGCGGGTATCGCAGTGATCTGGCGCACGCCTTCTTCGAGGGTGAACCCGTCCCACTCGCGCACCCAATGCTTGAGGAAGTAGCTGTGTGCCTCGGCGCCGTCGTCACGATCAAGGTGGGCGCCGCCGTCACTCGTGCCCACGAGCATGTGCGGATCGGCCTGCGCGACCCGGGTGCCGTCGATCCACTCCTGCGTCTCGGTGCGCCACAAGAACTCGGTCGTGAGGTCTTCGGACAGCGCGATGTCGAGCATCGCGTCGGTGGGATGGACGCCGAGCTCGCTCGCAATGTCGGTGACCGAACGGCCGGCGTACTTCTCGTTCTCGGGACGGGAGACCTTGTTGACGTGCAGCACGTCCCAGTGCGGCGGCGGCAGCGTCACCCCCTTCGCCGGATCACGGTTCGGGTCCTCGACGGAAAAGCGGATCGCGTCACGGAAGCTCGGATCGCGCAGCAACGCGATGCGGGCGTCGACGGTGGCTGCGTCGGTGAACATGCGATGGAACTCGAGCGCACCCTCGTACATGGTCGTGCCGGCCGCGAGGGTGAAGGTGCGGTTGAACGGCTTCGACATGGCGAGCGAGTAGACCGCCGCGCCCTGATCGGTGGCCTCGTCGACGAAGCGCTTCGCGTTGTCCCATCCCGCGGTGGGCGCGTCGACCTTCGAGCGTGCGCCCAAACCTTGGATGACCACCGGCAGGCGCGAGGCGAGCGACATCCGCACGAGCAGTGCTTCGTCGTCAGGCGTGATGCCACCCACTGCCGACAGCGGCAGGTAGGCGATCGACCCGCCGCGACCCGCCCGGCCGGCCGCGGCGGCGAGGCGCTCGAGTTCGGCGGTGGACGCCAGCCGGCTCGGCACCGGACGGTTGGCGGAGTCGAAGTGCGTCGGCGAATGCGTGGACGAGAAGCCGGCCGCGCCGGCATCCATCGCGTCGGCGACGATGGCCGCCATCGCGTCGATCTCGTCACCGGTCGCCTCGCGCTCTTGGCACGCGTCGCCCATCACGTACCGCCGGACGGCGCAGTGGCCCACGTAGAACGCGGCGTTGATGCCGATGCGGCCGTCGAGCGTGCGCAGGTACTCGGGGAACGTCTCGAAGCCCTCGAAGGGGATGCCACTCAACGCCGACGCATCCATCCCCTCGACGCGGGCGAACAGCTGGATCAACCAGTCGCTGTCGCCCGGCCGCAGCGGCGCAACCGAAAAGCCGCAGTTGCCGGCGACGACCGTCGTCACGCCGTGGAAGCAACTCGACGTCGCGTACGGCTCGAACGTGAGCTGCGGGTCGTAGTGCGTGTGCGGGTCGACGATGCCCGGTGCGACCACTCGACCGTCGGCGTCGATCTCTCGGACGCCCGTGCCGTCGACGAAGCCGACCTCGGCGATGCGACCGCCACTGACCGCCACGTCGGCCCGCCGCCGCGGTAGGCCGGTGCCGTCGACGACGACGCCGTTGCGGATCACCAGGTCGTAGGCGGCCACCGCGGGTCAGACTAGAACACGTTCTAGTTTTGGGCAAGACTTCGTGACGGACCGGGGAGGTGTGTACGTTCGCCGGATGGAAGCCGTCATCGCCCGCAAGATGTGGCGCACGCTCGAGCCCTACCACGGCCTCGTCTACTTCGCCCCCGAGGCGCGGGACGCGTATGCCTCGTTCGGCATCGAAGGAAGAGACGGGTACTTCGCGTCCCGGGCCGCGCCCATGGGCGCGGTCGAGCCGAGCACGGTCATCGCGACGTTCTTCAACTTCAACCCGGACCTCATCACGCACGCGTTGCCGGCGGCGTGGTCGAAGGCCTCTCCAACGCAGGTGTTGAAGGCGCGCTTCGACGGTGTGGATCAGGCGCTGCGACGGACGCTCGGTGATGCCATCGACTCGCCGTCGGTCAGCCGCGCCGCCGAACTGGCCCGCGCCGCGTCCGAAGGATGCGGCGGCGCAGGCCGTCCGCTCGCGGCCGCACACGCGTCGCTGCCGTGGCCGATGCAGCCCCATGTCGCGCTGTGGCACGCCATCTCGGTGCTCCGCGAGTTCCGCGGCGACGGACACATCGTCAGCCTCGTGGACGCGAACCTCGACCCGGTCGAGGCTCTCGTCTTCCACGCAGCGTCGGGCGAGGTCCCCCGAGCGGCATTGCAGTCGACGCGAGCGTGGGACGACGACGCGTGGTCCGCCGCCGTACAACGGCTGCAGGCGCGCGGCCTCGTCGATGGCGACGGCTCCTTCACGGCGGAGGGAGCAGCGCTGCGCCAGTCGATCGAGGACCGAACCGACGTACTGGCGATGGCGCCTTGGGAGCACCTCGGCGAGGACGGCTGCGACGAGCTGCGGGCCCTCGTGCGCCCCCTGAGCAAGGCCGTGCTCGCCGGCACAGACTTTGAGTTTCGCTGAGTCTCGTCACGAACTCACTCCCCCGCGGGTAGCTCGTACGTGCTGTTGGCTCGTCGCTGTCGCTTCCCTCGCCGACCTTGCCGGACCTCCGCCGCCGTGCCGGACGTCCAGGACTCAACCGGGCCAGACGATCGACTGGAGCTCGGAGTACGCGTGCAGCCCGAACGAGCCGCCGTCGCGGCCGACGCCCGAGAGCTTGAACCCACCGAACGGTGCCTCGTGGTTGCGTTGCGCGGTGTTGATGCCGACGTTGCCGCTGCGCAGTTGCTTCGCGACGCGCATGGCGCGCGCGGTATCGGCGGAGAACACGTAGTCGTAGAGACCGAAGTCCGTACCGTTGGCGAGGGCGACGCCTTCGTCCTCGTCGTCGAACGGCACGACGACCACCACGGGACCGAAGATCTCTTCCTGCACGACCCTCATGCCGGCCTTGCAGTCGGCGATCAGGGTCGGCGCGACGTAGAAGCCGCTCGCCATGTCCGGACGCTCGCCGCCGGCGACCACCGTGCCACCTTCGTCCGCACCCGATTGCACGTACGACTCGATGCGATCGCGATGCATCCCGGAGATCACGGGGCCGAGCACGGTGTCCTTCTCCAGCGGGTCGCCAACCTTCAGTGACCCGGCGGCGGCCTGCAATCCCGACACCAGCTTGTCGTACACGCCCCGTTGGGCGAGCACACGCGTTGGCGCGGTGCAGATCTGACCCGAGTGGAACGCCCACACGCTCGCAATCGTCGCGATCGCGCTGCGCACGTCGGCGTCGTCGAACACGACCGCCGCCCCCTTGCCGCCGAGCTCGAGCAGGAGACGCTTCATGTCGTGCCCCGCGACCGCGCCGATGCGCTGACCCACCACGGTCGAGCCCGTGAAGCTGATCATGTCGACGTGCTTCGACGAGACGAGTGCTTCACCCACCTCGGCGCCAGAGCCGGTCACAACATTGACGACACCGGGAGGGAAACCGGCCGCCTCCAACAACTCGCACACACGGATCACCGCGAGCGGATCCTGCGGCGCCGGTTTCACGACCACTGTGTTGCCCATCGCCAGCGCGGGACCGATCTTTCCCGCCATGTTCACGATCGGGAAGTTGTACGGCGTGATGCAGGCGACCACACCGACCGGTTGACGAACCGCGATGGCGCCCATCAACCCGCCGGAGGCGAGCGCGGTCGACGGCATCTCGCTCGGAGGCAGCGCGATCACCGAGGGCTCGACGGCGCCGCGCGCGTAACGCCGGAAACGCTCGACGCACGTCGGCACCTGCATCGTCTTCGCGACGCGCATCGTGGCGCCGGTCTCTGCTTGCACGAGCGGGATGAGCTCGTCCATGTGATCGCGGATGAGGTCGCCGGCTCGGTTCAACAAGTCCGCGCGGTCGGCGGGCGACGTTCGGCTCCACGCGGGCAACGCGGCTGCGGCCGCCGCGGCCGCCGCCTCGACCTCGTCGACCGATGCTTCCGACGCCTCGCCGACGATCTGCTCAGTGGCGGGGTTCACGATCGGGTAGGCGGCGGCACTCATCGCGTCGACAGTAGAACGTGTTCTAGTGGCGCGGCCAGCAAGGGCGGCCGGCACGATCGCCGGCGCGAGGAACTAGAACAGGTTCTAGTCTGGCGACCATGGGAGCAACGCTGTCCGGGATCCCCCGCATCATCTCCGTCGACGATCACGTGGTCGAACCTCCTGACCTGTGGACGTCGCGCATCACCGGCAAGTTCGCCGACCGCGCGCCGAAGGTCGTGCGCGACACCGCGAGGTTCTCGTTCAAGGGTGGCGTCTTCTCCTTCGAGAAGGGCGTCGAGGGCGGCGACTGGTGCGACTGGTGGCTGTACGACGACCTCGTGTACCCGTTCCCGAAGTTGTCGGCCGCGGTCGGCTTCGACGAGCTCGACGTCACGCCCGTGACGTTCGACGAGATCCGTCCCGGTTGCTGGAAGCAGAAGGACCGCCTCGCGGACATGGACGCCAACCACGTCGAAGCGTCGATCTGCTTCCCGAACACACTCCCCCGGTTCTGCGGCCAGACCTTCTACGAGCAAGTCAGGAAGGGCGGCGACGCGGACCTCGCGCTGCTGTGCGTGCAGGCCTACAACGACTGGATGATCGACGAGTGGTGCGCGGGCGATGCGAAAGGGCGCCTCATCCCGCTGACGATGGTGCCGTTGTGGGACGCGCAGATGTGCGCCGATGAAGTACGGCGGTGCGCGGACAAGGGCAGCTTCGCGGTTGCGTTCTCGGAGAACCCGCACCCGCTCGGGCTGCCGTCGGTGCACGACAAGGACAAGTTCTGGGATCCGTTCTTCCACGCGTGCCAGGACACCGACACGATCGTCTGCATGCACATCGGTTCGTCGTCGCGAATGCCGGCCACGTCACCCGACGCGCCGTTCATCGTGAGCTCGACGCTGACGTTCTCCAACGCCATGGGCTCGATGCTCGACTACATCTTCTCGGGCACGCTCGAACGCTTCCCGCGAATGAAGCTCGCGTACTCCGAAGGGCAGGTCGGTTGGATGCCATACGTGCTCGAGCGGGCCGACAAGCTCTGGGCCGAGCGGTCCGACAACAGCTTCGGCACGTCGCTGCCGAGGCGCCCGTCCGAGTACCTGCCCGGTCGTGTCTACGGGTGCATCTTCGACGACGAGATCGGCCTGCGGAACCGTGACGTCGTCGGCATGGATCAGATCTGCTTCGAGACGGACTACCCACACGCAGACTCGACGTTCCCGCGCAGCAAGGAAGTCGCAGAGGAGATCTGCGCCAAGGCCGGGCTCGACGATGACGAGGTCTACAAGTTCATCCGCGGCAACGCGATCACCGCGTTCGGTCTGGAGCGCCACGGAATCACGAAGTGAGCGGTCGCGGGGCAGACCTGGACGCCGAGACAGACCTGGGCGGCGAGGTCCGCCTCGGGTCGATGCTCTTCACGATGGTCGAGCCCCACCGTGGTCACGAAGTCGCCTACAACCGTTGGTACGAACGCGACCACTTCTACGCGGGTTGCATGGTCGGACCATGGTTGTTCGCCGGCCGGAGATGGGTCGCCACCCGCGCCCTGAAGGAGTTGCGCTTCGGGTCCTCCCCCGAGGTGTTCGGTGGGCGCGACCTCGGCTCGTACCTCGCCGTCTACTGGATCCTCGACGGCCGCCACGACGACCACGTGGACTGGGCGCTACGGCAGGTCAACTGGCTCCATGCGCACGGTCGGATGTTCGCGGAACGCGACCACATCCACACGCTGATGTACCGGCACGCGTGGACGGCGCAGGCCGGTGACGGCATCCCCGCCGAGCTGGCGCTCGACCATCCCTTCGGCGGCCTGACCGCGACGCTCGTGGAGCTGCACGACGGTGTCGACGCCGACGCACTCGGCGCGTGGGTGAGCTCGACGTGCTTGCCCGAGCTGGAGCTCGGCTTCACTCCGATTCCGCTGCCCAAAGGCGCGCCAGTCACGCAAGCCGGACTCGAGCGGCTCGACCGGCGGGTGTTGAACCTGTCGTTCACCACCGACTCGCCGGCCGAGTGGTGGGACGAGCAACACGAGGCCGCGGCTGCGCTCGAGCGCGACGGCATCGGGCGCATGGTGTGGACGGCGCCGTTCATCCCGACGAATCCGGGCACCGACACGTACACCGATCAGCTCTGGTAGACGGTCGGGCGTGATCCGCCTGCCGGACCCGTGCCTCGTGGTGCTGGTCGGCGCGTCGTCCGCGGGCAAGTCGACGTGGGCGGCCCGGTGGTTCGAGTCCGACGCCATCGTCTCGTCGGACCGATTGCGCGCCGTGGTGGGACGCGGTGAGCACGACCAGCGCGCCAGCAAGGACGCCTTCGAGGTGCTCGACCTCATCGTGGACAAGCGGCTGCGGCGCGGGCTCACGACGGTGATCGACTCCACCGCGCTCGAACCGGAGCGGCGGGCGTCGTATCTCGCGGCCGCGGCTCGTCGCGGCGTGCCCGCGTTCGCGGTGCTGTTCGAGGCGGACGAGCAGTTGTGCCGTGCTCGCAATCGCACGCGCACTGTGCCGGTGCCGCCCAGGGTGTTGGCCTCGCAGGTGCGCGCCGGCGCCGCACTCGCGGCGACCATCGGCGACGAGGGCTTCACGTCGGTGTACTCGCCCGACGACGTGACGCTCGTGCCGCCACCGTTCCTCACCGCGTTGGAATCCGCTCGCCGGCAGAAGGAGCACGCCGTGTCACTGGAGTTCGGCTTGCAGATCTCGCGCTTCACGTGGCCGGGCGGCGCCGACGAGATCGGCGCCCGTCTGGCCGCCATCGCTCCGGCCGCAGAGGAGGCCGGCTTCACGAGCATCTGGGTGATGGACCATTTCCTTCAGATCCCAGGCGTCGGCCGCGAGTGGGAAGAGATGCTCGACAGCTATACGACTCTTGGCTACCTGGCCGCGGTCACATCGCGGGCCCGGCTGGGCGTGCTCGTCACCGGGATCACGTATCGCAACCTCGCCCATCTCGGGAAGATCGTCGCGACGCTCGACGTGCTCTCCGGCGGCCGCGCGATGTGCGGGCTCGGCGCCGCGTGGTTCGGTCGCGAGCATCACCTGTACGGATGGGAGTTCCCGCCCGTGCGCCGTCGCTACGAGCTGCTCGAGGACGCGCTCGAGTTGCTGCCGCTCATGTGGGGACCTGGTTCGCCGGCGTTCCACGGCCGCATCATCGACGTGCCCGAGGCCATCTGTTACCCCCGGCCATTGCAGGAACGCGTCCCGATCCTGATCGGGGGATCGGGTGAGCGAACGACGTTGCGCCTCGTCGCGCAGTACGCCGACGCGTGCAATCTGTTCGGCGAGCCCGATGTCGTCCGCCGCAAGATCGGGGTGCTGCAGCGGCACTGCGCGGACGTCGATCGCGATCCGAAGGAGATCACGGTGACGCAGTTGTCGTCGGTCGGCTACGGCTCGACCGACGAGCTCATCGGCCGGTATCGAGAACTGGCTGACGCCGGCGTGCAGCACGCCATCGTCTCGCTGTCCGACCTCGGCGACGTCGCCCCCATCGAACGCTTCGCCGACGTGATCGCCGCCTTCACGGCCTGACCAACGGCTGACCGTTGGTTCACTGTTGATGAATGTTGGTTCCATTGCGGGGCTATCGCCGCAATGGACCCGGAGTTCAAACCGCGGCGACGCCGCCGTCGGCTTCGAGGGCATGTCCGGTCACGAACGAGGACGCGTCCGTGCACAACCAGACGATCGCTTCGGCCACCTCGGCGGGTTCGCCAATGCGGCCGATCGGGGCGCGGCGTCCCATCTTCTCGAGCATGTCCTCGTCCCCGCCGACGAAGCCGCGCAGCATCGGGGTGCGAATCGTCCCTGGGCACACCGCGTTGACGCGAATCCCCTCGCGCGCCACCTCGAGCGCTGCGGACTTCGTGAGCCCGATCACACCGTGCTTGCTCGCCGAATAGGCCGAGAGACCCGGCACACCCATCTTCCCGGCCGACGATGCGACATTGACAATGGCGCCGCCGTTGCCGAGCGCGCGCATCGCTCGCAACTCGGCGCGCAGGCAGAAGAAGACCGCATCGAGGTTGATGCTCATCGTCTTTCGCCATGCGTCAGTGGACGCGTCGGCGACGTTCGCGAACACGCCTGAGGTGCCGGCCACATTGGCGGCGATGTCGAGGCGGCCGTGCTCGTCGACGACGCCTCCGACGAGTGCGTCGACTGCGTGCTCGTCGCAGACGTCGATGGATGGGGCGCCGCCGAGATCGGCCACCACGACGTGCGCGCCACGTTGCGAGAGCCGTTCGACCGTGGCGGCGCCGATACCGGAGGCGCCGCCGGTGACCAGTGCGACCTTGCCCTTCAGGTCGTCAGTCAATGAAGACCTCGGCTTCCTCGGTGAAGATCACGACGATGCTGTCCATGTCGAGGATCCGGCTCTCGTCCGGCTGCATCTTCTCGGCGTAGGCGGGATCTTGCAGCATGGCGATGAAGTCGCGGTACGAGTCGAACCATTGGATGGCCATGCCGTCGTACGTGTCGCCGTTGCGATAGTCCGCCGGCAGGCGATGGTTCTGTTCGTAGCGGCGGATGTACTTCCGGTACGCGGGCTCCTCGGCGATCATCCGCCCGTGCGCGCGCCACGCGTCATGGAACTCCTCGATGCCGAGCGACGGGTTCCGCTTCACGAGCACCGTGAGCTTGATCATCAGAAACCCTGGAACCAGTGGCCCGAGTTGACCCCGAGCGCTTGGCCCGTCACGCACTTCGACAAGTCGGACGCGAAGAACACCACCGAGCCGGCGATCTCCGACGAGTGCGGCAGGTAGCCGAGCGCGGTCTCGGCTTCGAGGTGCGCCTTCTTCTCGGCGTACGTGATGCCTTCCTTCTCGGCGAGGTAGCCGAGGTACCACTCCACCTTGTCGCTCCAGATGTAGCCGGGGTGGATGCCGTTGACCCGTATGCCGTATCGCCCGAGCTCCTGCGCGAGCGTCTTCGTCGCGGTCGCCAGCGCCGACTTCGATGCCGCATACGCGCCGTAACGCGGCTCGGTGCGGACTGCCGACATCGAGTTGACCATCACGATGCGACCGTCGCGCTGCCGCTTCATCACGGGCACGACGGTTTGCGTGAGTTGCAGCGTTCCCCAGAGGTTGACCTCCATCGTCGCGCGCCACGAGTCGAAGTCCGCCTTCTCGAAGAGCTTGTGGTCGCCGTCGTGGAACGCGTTGTTGACGAGGATGTCGATCCGGCCGAGCGCGGACACTGCCTCGTCGACCGCGTGCTGGCACGACGATGCGTCGGTGATGTCGAGCTGCGTCCCTACCGCCTTGCGGCCGAGCGCGTCGACTTCCTCTGCCACCGTGTCGACGCTGGACGACGTGCGCGCGCCGAGGACGACGTCGGCGCCGTGCTCGGCCAGTTGCAGCGCGATGTCACGGCCCATGCCCGGCCCTACGCCGGACACGAGCGCGACCTTGCCGTCGAGCAAACCCATCATCACCCCTTGATCAGCGGCGCCACGTCCGCCGCGAAGGCCCGGATCTGATCACACAACTCGTCGCAGGTGCGGGACCGGAAGCGCACCTGCACCTGATCGACGCCCATCTCCGCGTAGCCGCGTAGGTAGGCCGCGAGCTTGGACGGCTCGCCGGCCAGGCACCCCTTGCCCGTCTCCCACGCCGCGTCGCCGACGTAGAGAAACGGTGCGATCGCGCCGACGGTGAACGAACCGCCGCGCCCGGCCGCGGCACGCAGCTCCTCGAGGCGCGCGATGGCTGCGGGCATGTCCTTCTTGAGCGTGCCCTGCGGCAGCCAACCGTCGCCGCGCTCGGCCGCCCGCCGGATCGCCGCGGGCGACGATCCACCGATCCAGATGGGTGGACCACCCGGTTGGATCGGTCGAGGACGTTGCGCGAAATCGCCCGCACCCCACTCATCGGCAAACGCAACCCGGATCTGGTCGATCGCCGCGTCGGTGGTGTTGCCGCGATCGGCGAACGACAGGCCGAGCAATTCGAACTCCGACTCGACGTGGCCGGCGCCGATGCCGAGGATCGCCCGTCCGCCGCTGAGCGCGTCGAGGGTCGAGAACGCTTTCGCAGTTTGGAGCGGATGGCGGTACGCGGGCACGAACACGTGACTCAAGAGCCGCACGTTGTCGGTGCGGGCGGCAAGCCAGCTCAACGTGGCGACGGTGTCGTACCACGTGGTGTTCATCGTCGTTGCGTTGGCGCGCGGGATGGCGACGTGATCGCACACGGCGACGTAGTCGAACCCGCTCTCGTCACAGGCGCGACTGACGGCAGCCAACTCGAGCGCGCCGGCGTCGCTCTCCCACTCCTCGACGAAATAGGTGCTCTGCGCCTGCACCGGTAGCTGCATCCCGTATCGGAGCGGCTCGCGGTTCCTGGTGTTCGTCTCGCTCACCCGATGAACCTTCGGGCGAACAGGCGCAGTTGGTCCGTGGCCTTGTCGATGTCGCGCTCCCTGGTGGACAGGACGAGTCTCGTCGTGCCGTGCTTCTCCACGGTCGCGAGCCGTTCCTCGTCGAGTTGATCGAGCAGCCCGCCGAGCGTGAGCTCGATGGAGCGGTGGTCACGTCCCTCTCTGTCGGCGGCCTCCCTCATCTGGTCGAGACGAGTCGCGAGCATGTCGTCGTCGAGGCCGAGTGGATGAAAGCCGTCGCCGATGCGTCCGGCGCGACGGGCGGCCGCCTCGCTGTGTCCGCCGATGTGGATCGGAATGGCTCGGGCCGGCTTCGGGAAGCTGCATGCCCGTTCGAAATCGAAGAAGCGCCCGTGGAACGTCGCCTCGTCCTCGCGCCACAGCACGCGCATCGCTTCGATGCACTCATCGGTGCGGGCGCCGCGCGTCGCGGGGTCGACGTCCATCGCCTCGAGCTCTTCGCGGAGCCAGCCCACGCCGACGCCGACCACGAGCCGTTCGTGCGAGAGGCGATCGACGGTCGCCAACCGCTTCGCCAGCTGCACGGGGTGGTGTTCGGGCAGCACGAGAATGCCCGTGCCCAGCTTGAGCGTCGCCGTCGCGCCGGCGACGAACGCGAGCAGGTCGAGCGGATCGGGGATGTCGGCGTCGTCGGGCAACGTCATACGACCGGTGTCGCTGTACGGGTAACGGCTCGTGTAGCCGGCCACGACGACGACGTGCTCGGCGGTGTAGAGCGACTCGAATCCGCTGGACTCCGCGGCGCGGGCGAACGCCGTGATCCATTCGGGGTCGGCCGTCACGCCGGTGCGGTACGGAGGCAGCAGGCCGAATTGCACAGACCGATGGTGGCCTCGCTGGCCGTCTCACCGCCAGCGCAGTAGAACGGCGTGATGCCTGAAGCCGTCATCGTCTCCACCGCCCGCACACCGATCGGTCGCGCCAACAAGGGTTCACTCGTCGACTGCCGTCCCGACGACCTCACCGCGCACATCATCAAAGCGGCGCTCGGAAAGGTGCCACAACTCGATCCGCAGTCGATCGACGACGTGATCACGGGTTGCGGACAGCCCGGGGGTGAGTCGGGTTACAACGTTGCTCGCGTCGCCGCGATCCTCGCGGGGATGCCCGACGTGCCGGGCGTGACCGTGAACCGCTACTGCTCGTCGTCGTTGCAGGGCATCCGCATGGCGGCCCACGCGATCAAGGCGGGCGAGGGCGATGCCTTCGTGTGCGCCGGTGTCGAGACTGTGTCGCGGTTCCAGTTCGGCGCCGCGGACACGGGCCCGCGCAATCCCCAGTTCGCCGAAGCGACCGAGCGCTCGAAGGAGCGCAGCAACGGCGCGTCGTCGTGGGAACCGCCGGCCGGCCTTCCTGACATCTACATCGCCATGGGCCAGACGGCGGAAAACGTCCGGCTGGCCGAGAACGTGGGCCGTCAGGAGATGGACGAGTTCGCCGCTCGGTCGCAGCAGCTGGCGGTCGAGTCGCAGAAGAACGGTTTCTTCGAACGCGAGATCGTCCCGGTGACGCTTCCGGACGGCACGGTCGTGGCGAAGGACGACGGCCCTCGCGAAGGCACGACCGCCGAGAAGCTGGCGGAGCTGAAGCCCGTGTTCCGTCCCGACGGCGAGGTGACCGCCGGCAACGCCTGTCCGCTGAACGACGGCGCCGCCGCCGTGATCGTCATGTCCGACACGAAGGCGAACGAGCTCGGTATCACGCCGCTCGCTCGCATCGTGGCGTCGGGCGTGTCGGGCCTCAACCCGGAGATCATGGGCCTCGGACCGATCGAGGCCTGCCGCCAGGCGCTGGCCCGAGCCGGCATGACGATCGACGAGATCGATCTCGTCGAGATCAACGAGGCGTTCGCCGCGCAGGTCATCCCGTCGGCGAAGCACCTCGGCATCCCGTGGGAGAAGCTCAACGTCAACGGCGGCTCGATCGCCCTCGGCCACCCCTTCGGCATGACCGGCTCCCGCATCATGACCACCCTGCTCAACGGCCTCGAGGACGCAGACAAGCGCTTCGGCCTCGAGTCGATGTGCGTCGGCGGCGGCCAGGGCATGGCCATGATCGTCGAGCGCCTCAACTAGCTGAGCGAATGTTGGTTCCATTGTGGGGCTATGGCCCCACAATGGACCCGGAGTTGGCGGACGAACGACTCGGGCCGACTCACGAGATCGCCGTACTTCACGCGCCAGACCTTCAATCCGAGCGCCGTGAGCCGGCCGTCACGAGCGCCGTCAGCGGCCTGATCGAGCGGACCATCGTGCCAGGACCCGTCGATCTCGAGGACGAGGCCTGGTTGGCGCCAGAGGAAGTCGACGTTGCCGATCCACCCGGCCGCGTCGCTCACTGGAACCTGGCGCTCGGGCTCAGGCAGACCGAACGTCTCGACGAGCTCCATCACCAGACTCTCGCCGTCCGACTGCGGCGCGACGTAGTGGGGCCCGATCTTGGCCACGAGCTCCCTCGTCACCGCGCTCCCGGGACGACCCCGCTTGCCGATCGTCGCCACCACTCCGGCGAGTTGTCCCAATGTCAGGCCGCGGCGCGCGAGCGCATCGTTCAGGACACGTGTCATCAACGTCGCGTGAAGTTGCCGGCCGTCGTCGTTGCGCCGGAGACCGGGATCGGGATCGCCACACAGGTCGAAACACGTTCGCGCCACCGTCGTCACCGGAAAGCCCGCGACCACCGTGCGGTGAACCGTCGGCATGTCCGCGCTGCGATGCAGCCGGGCGAGCGTCACCTTGTGATCGTGTTGCTCGCGCCCTGTGACCTCCACTGCGTTGTGGTCGCGGTAGCGCCAGAAGCCGTGGAGTTGCGCCGCCGACCGGTGACTCAGCACGGCTCCGTCGCCGGCGTCGAACAGTGCCGCCTGCAGCTGTGCATGCCACGTCCACGGATGATCGGTGACCCGGTAGATGTCGGGCTTGAGACGGGCAATCCGGCGCGTGCCGACCCGATGGCGAAGTGCGTCGACGGTCACGCCCCGCCGTCGGACCTGCGCGCCCGTCAGCACACCGTGCTGCGCCAGCCCCAGATTGGTAATGATCTCGTCCACTTCCCGTGCATTCACATGTATTTCATACACCGTCCGTCAACACCGAACCGCGGGTCCATTCCGGGGCCATGGCCCCGGAATGGCACCAACATTCGGGCTGGAGGGCGGCGAGGTGCCGTCGACGGGACTAGGCGCCGTAGACGGGGCGGGGGGTGGGTGACTGGGCCAGCAGGGCGGGGATCACCGGCGTGAGCTCGGCCGGGTCCCAGCGGGCGCCGATGTCCTCGGCGGCCCTCACCTGCCAGCCGTCGGCGACGGCGACCTTGCCGCCCTCGACTTCGAAGACGCGGCCGGTCACGTCCCGCGACAGGGTCGAGCCGAGCCACACCACCAGAGGCGAGATGTTCTCCGGTGCCATCGCGTCGAATGAACCTGACCCTTCCGCGGGCGCAGCCATCATCTCGGCGAAGGCGGTTTCGGTCATGCGGGTCCGCGCCGAGGGTGCGATCGCGTTCGCGGTCACGCCGTAACGACCGAGCTCGGCGGACTGCACCATCGTGAGTCCGGCGATGCCCGCTTTCGCGGCCGAGTACGCGGCTTGGCCGACCGAACCGAGCAGGCCCGCGCCCGACGTCGTGTTGACGATGCGGGCGTCGACCGTCTCGGGTCCTGACGACTTCGCGATGTCGCGCCAGTACGCGGCCGCCCAGCGCGCCACGCAGAAGTGTCCCTTCAAGTGGACGCGCACGACCGCGTCCCACTCGTCCTCCGTCGCGTTGACGAACATGCGGTCGCGCACGAACCCGGCGTTGTTGACGACGACGTCCAAGCCGCCGAACGTCGAGACGGCGGTGTTGACCAACCGCTGCGCCCCCTCCCAGTCGGCCACGTCGTCGCCGTTGACGACGGCACGACCACCGAGGCCGTCGACGATCTCCTCGACGACCTCCTGCGCGGGCGACGCGGATCCACCCGTGCCGTCGAGCTCGGCCCCGATGTCGTTCACGACGACGGCCGCACCCTGGCGGGCGAACTCGAGCGCGTGGGCGCGGCCGATCCCTCGGCCCGCACCGGTCACGATGACAACTCGGCCCTCACAGATCATGGCGGGCGATGGTACGGCAGCATGCGCGGCGCGGCGGAAGGTTCGGACCGTCTGGAAGACTCCGGCCCATGCGCTACGGGGTCACGATGTTCGTCACCGACGTGTCCATGGGAATGATCGAGTTGACGCAGGCCGCGTCCGAACGGGGCCTCGACTCGGTCTGGCTCCCCGAACACACGCACATCCCCACGAGTCGCCGCACGCCGTACCCGGGTACCGCCGACGGCCAGCTTCCCGACGAGTACCGGCGCTGCCTCGACCCTTTCGTCGCGCTCACGGCCGCGGCGATGGCGGCGCCGACGATCCGAGTCGGCACCGGCATCCTGCTCGTCGCGCAACACGATCCGATCGTCGCGGCGAAGGCGGCCGCCACCCTCGACCTCATCTCGAACGGACGGCTCTCGCTCGGCATCGGGTTCGGTTGGAACGAGGACGAGATGAACGACCACGGCGTCGAGTACCGAACGCGCCGCGCCAAGGCTCGAGAGCACGTCCTCGCCATGCGCCAGCTCTGGACTGAGGAAACGGCGAGCTTCCACGGCGAGTACGTGCAGTTCGAGTCGACGTGGCAGTGGCCCAAGCCGGTGCAGCGCAACGGGCCACCGGTGCTCATCGGGGGCGCGGCGGGGCCGAAGTTGTTCGAGCACATCGCCGACTACGCGGACGGTTGGATCCCGATCGGCGGCCGCGGCCTCACTGCCGCCCTCCCCGAACTGCGTGAGGTCGTCGCCGCGCACGGGCGCGACCCGGATGACCTCGAGATCGTTCCGTTCGGATCGATTCCCGACCACGGCAAGCTCGATCACTTCGAGTCGATCGGTGTGACCGAGTGCGTGTTCATGTTGCCATCCGCCCCCGCCGATCAGATTCTGCCGCTGCTCGACAAGCAGGCGACGATCGTGGCCGAACGGCGAGCGTGACCAACGGCGACCCGACGGCCGATCCCGCACCCGCACTCACAACCTCGACCTCGACCTCGGCACCGTTGCGCATCTGCTTCGTTTGCTGGGGGAACATCTGTCGCTCGCCCGCGGCGGAGGCGATCATGCGTCGACTGGTGGACGAAGCCGGGCTCTCCGACCGCATCGCGGTGGACAGCGCCGGCACGAGTGGCGAGCACCTCGGCGAGCCCCCGGATCGGCGCACGATCAAGGAGGCCCGCCGCCGCGGGCTCGACGTCGAACACCATCGCGTGTGGCGGTTCGACACCGGCGACTTCGCTCGGTTCGATCTCGTTGCGGTCGTCGACCGCGCGAACGAGCAACGGCTGCACCAGCGAGCCGACACGGACGTTGCCGCGGCGAAGGTGAAGTTGCTGCGCTCGTACGTCGCCGATGATCCCTACGACGGGGAGATCCCCGACCCCTGGTACGGCGGCACCGAGGACTTCGTCCTCGCGTTCGATCTGATCGAAGAAGCGTGCGTCGCGCTCCTCGAGCAACTGCGGTGCGACCTGTCTTCGTGAAGTCGCGCGTCGACGCGCCGCCCGACTTCTTTGCCGCCGAAGCCGCGGGACTGCGATGGCTCGCCGAGGCAACGCCGCACGGTGGTCCACGAGTGCCGACCGTCATCGACGTCAGCGAGCACGCGATCGAGATGGAACGCGTCGCGACCGGACCGTGGTCGCCGCACGCTGACGACGTGTTCGGCCGAGCGCTGGCCGCCATGCACACACTCGGCGCGTCGTCGTTCGGCGCACCCGCGAACGGCTACATCGGACCGCTCCCGCTCGACAACACACCGTCCGACGACTGGCCGTCGTTCTACGCGACGAGACGCATCGAGCCGTATCTGCGGGACGCGATCGACGGCGGCTCGATGCCCGCATCCGCGGTCTCGACGTTCGACCGGTTGTGCGCGCGCTTGGACGATCTCGCCGGCCCGACCGAGCCACCAGCGCGCATCCACGGCGACCTGTGGCGCGGCAACGTCCTCGCGGACACCGAGGCCAACCCGTGGGTGATCGACCCGGCTGCTCACGGCGGACACCGCGAGACCGACCTCGCCATGATGCGCCTCTTCGGCGGCTTCGGACCTCGGTGCTACGCCGCCTACGAGGAGGCAAGCCCACTCGCCGCCGATCACGAAGACCGTGTCGCGCTGCACCAGTTGCATCCCCTGCTCGTGCACGCCGTCCTGTTCGGCAGCAGCTACGGCGCCGATGCGCTCCGGCTCGCCCGCCGTTACGTCTCCTGACGCGGCGTCTCCCGGGAGCGATCTCCGCGCGAGAGTGAGGCCATGCGCTTCGCCATCAAGACCTCACCCCAGCACACGACGTATGCCGACATGCTCGCCGTGTGGCAGGCGGCTGACGACATCGAGCTGTTCGAGTCGGGGTGGACGTTCGATCACTTCTATCCGATCTTCTCGGACCACACGGGCCCCTGCCTCGAGGGCTGGGTGACCACAACCGCGCTCGCGCAGGCGACGAAGCGGTTGCGGGTGGGCGTGCTCGTGACCGGCAACGTGTACCGGCATCCCGCAGTGCTGGCGAACATGGCGGCCAGCCTCGACGTGATCTCGAACGGCCGGCTCGAGTTCGGCATCGGCGCCGGTTGGAACCAGCAGGAATGCGACGCGTACGGCATCGAGCTCCCACCGCTGCGCCAGCGCTTCGACATGTTCGACGAGGCCGTGGAGGTCATGGTCAAGCTGCTGACGGAGACAAAGGCCGACTTCGCCGGCAAGCACTACCAACTCACGGAGGCGTACTGCGAGCCCAAGCCCGTGCAGCAACCGCATCCTCCGATCGTCATCGGCGGTGGTGGTGAGAAGCGGACGTTGCGCACGGTTGCACGGTGGGCGCAGCACTGGAACGTGCCCGGCGGCGGCGTGGACGTCTTCACCCACAAGCGCGACGTGTTGCACGTGCATTGCAAGGACATCGGGCGCGACCCGAGCGAGATCATGACGTCGACCCACTTGCGGCTCGACCCGAACAACATCGACTCGATCGTGGCGGAAGCGTCGGCGTTCGCCGAAGTCGGGCTCGATCTCGGCATCGTCTCCCTCCCGCCGCCGCACACGCCGGCCGTGCTCGAGCCACTCGCGAACGCGCTGGCGCCGCTGGCCGGTTGATCCCCGTCGAAGACCCGGACGATCCTCGCCTCGACGACTTTCGGGGCCTCCGTCTGCGCGAGGACCGTCACCTCGACCACTTCGTCATCGAGGGATACGCGGCCGTGGCCGAGCTGCTGCATTCGCCGTACACACCACGGGCGGTGCTCGTGCTCGACCGCAAGGCGGCGCGGATCGAGCCGCTGGTCGACGGGTTCGACCGTCTCGATGTGCCCGTCTACGTCGCGCCCGAGTCCGTGATGCGCACGACGATGGGCTTCAACCTGCATCGCGGCATCATCGCCTCGGCCCATCGCACGGCGTTGCCCGACGCCGAGTCGTTGCTCGAGCGGGCCTCGAGCGTTGCCGTCCTCGAGCGCCTCAACGATCACGAGAACCTCGGCTCGCTGTTCCGCAACGCGCGCGCCTTCGGGATCGACGCGGTGTTGCTCGATCCGCAGACGGCCGACCCGCTCTACCGCCGGTGCGTACGGGTCTCGATGGGACACGTGCTGCGCGTCCCGTTCGCTCGCTTCGACGCATGGCCCGACGGCGTCGACCTGATGCAGTCGCTCGGTTTCACGGTGGTCGCGCTCACGCCATCGCGTGACGCGATGTCGATCGACGAGGTGGCGACATCACGTCCCGACAAGGTCGCCATCCTTCTCGGCGCCGAAGGGCCGGGACTGGACGACGAGTCGCTCGTGCGGGCCGACATGTGCGTCCGCGTCCCGATGGCGGACGACGTGGACTCGTTGAACGTCGCCACCGCCGCCGCCATCGCGTTCCACCGCCTCGTGCCGGGCTCCTGACTGCGAATGTTGGTTCGATTGTGGGGCCATAGCCCCGCAATGGACCCGGAGTTCGGGTCCATTCTCAGGCGAGGCCGGTGGCGTCAAAGATCCAGGCGAGGTCGGACTCGGCGAGGTGGTCGTGCCACCACTGCGGAGCGCCGTCCATGAGGGTCGGCTGGTTCCAGTAGTCCTTCCACAACGCGATGCGCCTGTCGCGCACATGCTGGACCGACACGAACGGCAACTCGACCCGCTCGCCGGTCGGGAACTCCCACACCTCGATGTGCTCGGTCATCGTGACGTCGCCGGTGGTGACAGTCGTGACCGAGTGGTGCGAGATCGATGACAGCGGGTCGAAGCCCAAACGGATGCGAGCTTCGATGTCCTTCGGGCCGCGGGCGGCCGCGAACGCACCGACCGGGACGTCGTAGTAGATGGCGTCGTCGCTGAAGCACTGGTCGAGACGGTCCCAGTCGCGCGCGTACAGCGCGTCCCACATCTCACCGATGACCGCCGGGACCTCGTTCATCGCGGTCACCGGGCGCCGCGCAGGAGCACACCGGGTCGCGCGCCGGTGTCCTCGCCTCGCTCCACCGTGATCTCCCCCGCGTTGATCGTCGCTTCGTAGCCGTCCGATCGTTGGATGAGCCGTGACGCGCCACCGGGCAGGTCCGCCACCAGTTCGGGACGGTGCAACTGCAACCTGTCGAAGTCGATGAGGTTCACGTCGCCCTTCATGCCCGGCGCGAGCACGCCGCGATCGCCGAGCCCGAACAGCGCGGCCGTTGCGCCCGTGAGCTTGTGCACCGCGGTCTCGAGCGGGATGCGATCGTGTGCTCGATCGCGCGCCCAGTAGCTCAACAGGTACGTCGTGGTGCTGGCATCGCACGTCTGCCCCGCGTGCGCGCCACCGTCACCCAACCCGAAAGCCGAGGTCGGATGCATCAACATCTCGCGGGCGGCGTCGAGGTTGCCCTCGGTGTAGTTGAGGACCGGCGCGTTGAGGAGCTCGCGCCCGCCGTCGTCCAGCAGCAGGTCGTACAAGGTCTCCCACTGCGATCGCTGCTGGACGGCGGCGATGCCGGTGACACTGCGCGACGGAGGCGGTTCGTAGTCCGGCGGATCGCCGAGTACGAAGATCCGCGACGGGTGCATGAACCCCGACACGATCGGATCGTGCTCGAGTGCCCTCGCCTCTTCGACCAGCCGCGCCCGGAGATCAGGCTCGTTGGCCATGCGCGCCGCTTGCTCCTGCCACGGCAGCAGCCCGATGGTCGCCCATGTTGGGCAGAAATTGAACGGGTGGAACGTCTGCAACCCGAGCAGCAGCGACACCGTGCGACCGTGCACCTGCGGACGTACCTGCGCGCCTTCGACGGCGGCCGCCGACGCGAGGGCGAGCATCCGCCGCCACGCGTCCGGGTCGTTGTTGTTCTGGTTCAGCGCGAACGTGACGGGGCGGCCAATGGCCGCGGACAGCCGGCGCATCCAGTCCATCTCCTTCTCGGGCGCGGCCAGGTCCTCGCCGAGCGCGCCCGCGGGCGCGAGCTCGAACACCGCTGTACCGAGGTCGCCGAGCACGCGACCTATGCCGAACAACTCGTCCTCGGCCGCGAACGTGCCCGGCACCGGCTCACCGTCGATGGCGCGGTGCGCGAGCGTGCGTGACGTCGAGAAGCCGAGCGCGCCGGCGGCGATGCCGTCTCGCACGATGGCCGCCATCGCCTCGATGTCCTCGGCCGTGGCCGGCTCGTTGCGGGCGCCGCGCTCGCCCATCACATAGCCGCGCACCGCTCCGTGCGGCACTTGCGTGCCGATGTCGATGGCCTTCGGGAGCCGGTCGAGCGTGTCGAGGTACTCACCGAACGACTCCCACGACCACTCGATGCCCGCGGACAGCGCCGCGCCCGGGATGTCCTCGACGCCCTCCATGAGACCGATCAACCACTCGCGCCGATCGGGCGCGACCGGCGCGAACCCGACGCCGCAGTTGCCCATCACGACGGTCGTCACGCCGTGCCAGCACGACGGCGTGAGCATCGGATCCCACGTCACCTGGCCGTCGTAGTGAGTGTGGATGTCGACGAAGCCAGGCGTGACGAGCAGCCCGTCGGCATCGACGACCCGGCGCGCCGCGCCGTCGACCCGGCCGACCTCGCTGACCCGTCCGTCGTCGATGGCGACGTCAGCGGTGCGCGCCGGCGCGCCCGTCCCGTCCACGACCGTCCCACCCTTGATCACGATGTCATGCATCGATCCTCCTGTTCAGAGTCGCTCGATGATGGTGACGTTGGCTTGGCCGCCGCCTTCGCACATGGTCTGGAGGCCGTAACGGCCGCCGGTGCGCTCGAGCTCGTGCAGCAACGTCGTCATCAGCCGCGCGCCCGTCGCGCCCAACGGATGTCCAAGGGCGATGGCGCCACCGTTGACGTTGACCGTGGCAAGGTCGGCGCCGGTCTCCTTCTGCCACGCGAGCACGACCGACGCGAACGCCTCGTTGATCTCGACGAGGTCGATGTCGTCGAGGGACAGGCCGGTCTTGTCGAGCGCATGGGCGGTGGCCGGGATCGGCGCGGTGAGCATCCACACCGGATCGTCGCCCCGCACGGACAGATGGTGGATGCGCGCCCGCGGCGTGAGGTCGTGGGTGCGCAGCGCTTCTTCGTTGACGATCAGGATCGCGGCCGACGCGTCGGAGATCTGCGACGACACCGCCGCGGTCAGGCGTCCCCCTTCGACCAGGGTGCGCAACGAGCGGATCTTTTCCCAGCTCGGCTCGCGCGGACCCTCGTCGTGTGACAGCCCTTCGAGTGGCGCGATCTCCGCGTCGAACCGTCCTTCGTCGCGGGCCCGCAACGCGCGCGTGTGTGACTCGACCGCGAAGGCCTCCATGTCGTCGCGGGAGATGTCCCACTTCTCGGCGATCATCTCCGCGGCGCGGAACTGCGACACCTCCTGGGTGCCGTAGCGCGCCACCCATCCCTTCGAACCGGTGAACGGATCGTCGAAGCCAAGCGGTTGCCCCGCGGTCATGGCGGACGAGATGGGGATCATCGACATCTGCTGCACGCCACCGGCGACGACGACGTCAGACGTGCCCGACAGCACTGCCTGCGCGGCGAAGTGCACCGCCTGCTGTGAGGAGCCGCACTGGCGGTCGACGGTCGTACCCGGCACGTGGTCGGGCAGCCCGGCCGCGAGCCAGCACGTGCGGGCAATGTCGCCGGCCTGGCCGCCGACCGTGTCGACGCATCCGAACACGACGTCCTCCACCACGCCGGGGTCGATGCCGGTGCGCTCCATCAGCGCGGTCAACGCGTGCGCACCGAGATCGGCGGGATGGACCTGCGACAGGCCACCACCACGCCGTCCCACCGGTGAACGCACCGCATCGACGATGAAGGCCTCAGCCACTGCTCACACTCCTATCGCACGACCGACGCGGTCGCGATGCCAACTCGAATCACCCCACGCCCGGCTCAGCGCCCACGTGCGCTTCAGCCACAGGTGCAGGTCGTATTCAACCGTGTAACCGATCGCGCCATGACATTGCAGGGCGACCCGGCCGACGAACGAAGCCGCGTCCGACGCCATGGCCTTGGCCATCGACACGTCGCGAGACGCGTCAGTCGACGCGGTCGCGACCGAGTACGCCGCCCGGTACACCGCTGGCCGCGCGAACGACAACTCCTTCAGCGCGTTCGCGAGGTGGTGCTTCACCGCCTGGAACGAACCGATCGGCACCCCGAACTGCTGGCGCTCCTTCACGTAGCCGACGGTGAGATCGAGCATCGCCTGGCCGAGCCCGATCAGCTGCGCGGCGGTGCCGAGCGCGGCCCGGTCGATGGTGTCGCCGTGCGGGGCCGGCAACGGCCGTCCGATGCGGCGAACGGGACGGCTGCGGTCGACGGCCTCGACCGGCGCGAGCAGATCTTGGCGGACCTCGCTGCCATCGCCCGCGAGTACGACGTCGGCCCGATCGGCCCACGCCGCGAGTTGCCCGTCGACCAGCGCGACCATCCGGTCCGCGAGCCCGAGGGGAGCAGCGACCATCGCGGTCTCGACGATGGGGAACGCAAGCGCGGCGTAGCCGGTCTGCTCGAGGATGGGGACGAGGGTCATCTCGTCGAGACCGAGCCCGCCCTCGGACTCGGGCACCAGCACCGAGGCGACACCCATGTCGACCAACGCGTCCCACGTGGCGCGGTCGTCGTAGCGCTCCTTCGCCAGGAGATCGCGCACCGCATCCCGGAACGCGAGCTGATCAGTGGTGAGCGCGAACCTCATCGTCTGGGCAACCCGAGTACGCGCTCCGCCGCGATGTTGCGCTGGATCTCGTTGGTGCCCGCATAGATCGGGCCGGACAGCGAGAACTGGTAGCCCTTCGACCACGCGCCTTCGAGTTGGGCCTCTGGCCCGAGGACGTCCAGCGCGGTCTCGTGCAGCTCGACGTCGAGCTCGCTCCACCAGATCTTGTTGATCGACGACTCGGCCCCGACCGCGCCACCTTCGCTCAGCCGCGTCACCGTCTCCAAGGTGAACAACTGGTACGCCTCGGCCCGCATCCATGTGTCGATCACGCGTCGACGAACGGACTCGACGGCGCCGCCTACCGTTGTTGCCGACCGGTACAGCTCGATCAGCCGAGCACTTGCGGCGAGGAACCGTCCGGGCGAGCGCAGCGTGAGTCCTCGCTCCGACCCGGTCGTCGCCATCGCCACCGACCAGCCATCGTTCACCCCTCCGAGCACGTTGCCATCGGGCACGAACGCGTCCTCGAAGAACACCTCGGCGAAGCCTTCGTCACCGTCGAGCCGGCCGAAGCCGCGCACCGTCACGCCCTGGGTGTCGAGGGGGACGAGCAAGTAGGTCAAGCCCTTGTGCCGCTCGCTGTCGGGATCCGAGCGGAAGAGGCCGAACAGGTGCGTGCAGAACGCGCCGCGCGTCGTCCACGTCTTCTGCCCGTTCAGCACCCAACCGCCGTCGACTTTGGTGGAGCGGCTCGTGATGCCGGCGAGGTCGCTGCCCGCATTCGGCTCCGACCATCCCTGGCACCACAGCTCGTCGGCCGCAGCCATGCGCCGGAGGATGCGCTCCTGCTGCTCGGGCGTGCCGAACTCGAACACGGTCGGCGCCAGCAGGAAGATGCCGTTCTGCGTGACGCGCTGAGGACCACCGGCGCGGTAGTACTCCTCCTCGAAGATCAACCACTCCCACAGCGACGCGCCGCGCCCGCCGTACTGCTCGGGCCACGACACGACCGCCCACCGGTTCTGGTACAGCAAGCGCTCCCATTCGACATGCCGGGCGAAGCCCTCGCGGGTGTCACCCGACGGCAGGTCGTGGGGAACGTTGGCGACGAGCCACGAGCGAGCCTCGGCGCGGAACGCGTCCTCGTCCGGCGACCACGTGAGATCCATCAGGACTCGAGTCGCTTCAGCACCGACTCCGCTTCCGTCATGATGCGATCGAGCAGCTCTGCCACCGTCGGCAACTCGCCGATCACGCCGGTGACCTGGCCTGTCGGCAACACGCCCACGTCCGGGTTGCCGTCGACCATCGATGCCTTGATCAACATCGGCGCGTTCGCGGCCAGCGCGACCTGGCTCCACGTCAGGTCCTGGTTGCGCTTCATCGCCAGACCCTCACGTACCAGGTCGCGGTATGAAGTGGTCGTCTCCTTGCGGAAGCGCAGCGCGGCGCCCAGCGCGCGAGGCAAGCGGGTCAACTTCGACGACCGTTCGATGCGCTCGACGACATCAGTGCGGATGACGCGCTGCGGCGCCCCGTCGAGCGCGGTCGTGACGACGGTGTCGAACACGGTCGCGGCCATGTAACGGCCTTTCACGTTGTCCGGCACGCGGCTCTCCTGCGTCAGGAGGAAGCGGGTGCCCATGGCGATGCCGTCCGCTCCGTAGGCGAGCGCGGCGACGAGACCACGGCCGTCGTGGAACCCGCCCGCGCCCAACACGGGGATCGACGGGCCGACGGCGTCGACCACCTGCGGAAGCAGCAACGACGTGGGGACGGTCCCGGTGTGGCCGCCACCCTCGCCCCCCTGCGCGATGACCGCGTCGACGCCCCACTCGAGCATCTTCTCGGCGTGGCGCCTGGCGCCGACGGTCGGGATGCAGAGCGCACCGGCGTCGTGCAACCGCGCGATCGCGTCCTTGGTCGGCGCGCCCGCGAACGACACCACTCGCACGCCTTGCCCGATCACGAACGCCAGCCGGTCCGCGAGATCGGGTTGGTCGGCGCGGAAGTTCACACCGAAGGGCTTGCCGGTGCGCGCCTTCACGTCACGCACCGCATCCTCGAGTTGCGGCGGTGTCATCGTGACGGCGGCCAGGATGCCGAGACCGCCGGCCGCACTCGTCGCCGCCGTCAACCGGGCCCCCGAGACCCAGCCCATCCCGGTCTGCACGACCGGACGTTCGACGCCTGCGAGCTCGCAGAACCTTGTGTGGAGCGCGTGATGCACTACAGCTCAGCTCTCCGTCGGCCGGGGACCGCGCTCGTTCACGCCTTCACTTCCGCGTAGCGCGCCTCACCAGGATCGATCACGTCGGCGATCAAGCGGAGGTCGTCGTCGGACGGCACCGGGGTCTCGTCGAGCTCGCCGGAAACGGCGAGCTCGAATCCGGTCGCCTCGATGACGTCGTCGATGGACACACCCGGGTGCACGGTGCGAACCCGCAGGCGATGATCGTCGGTCTCGAAATCCAGCACGCAGAGGTTGGTGATGACGCGCCGGATCTCGTGGAACCGCGACGCCTTCGGGCCGAGCGCGGCGGCGCGGTCGTAGCCGATACCGCACACGACGTCGACCTGCTCGACGAACACGTTGGTCGAATGATTCGGGATCCAGTACGAGGTCGTGTCGTTGATCGTGTTGCCCGGCGCACCGCGGAAACCGAGCAACTGCACCTTCGGCTTGGCGTAGTCGGATCCGATGGCGGCGAAGTTCTGGTTGCCGTGTGCATCGATCTGGCTGGCGCCCATCATCACGTGCCGGCGACCTGACCACACGACGTCGAACATGGCGCGGTAAGGGTTGTAGGTCTCGACGACGCGATCGTCCTCCGGCCCGAAGAACGCCCGGTCGTCGGCAACGAGCATCGCTTCACCGTCGGTCATCATCAGGTCGGGCTCGAAGGTGGCGCGCGCGAGCCGTCCGCCGATCATCGGGATGGTGCCGATGGGGTTGGCGAGCATCTCGCCGTCGCCGCGGAAGCACTCTGCGACGGCGAGCACGCACACGTCAGCGCGTCGGACCGCGCTCGTCGTCGCGTTCGTGGCCTGCGTCATCGTGCGGTCTCCGTCATCGTGTGGCCAGCTTGGCCTGGTAGCCGCGTTCGTCGAGGTCGAGCCACGCCCCTTTGAACTCGGCCCACGCCTCGGGCGAAGAGGCCGACTTCGCGTACTCACGTTGGAAGGCTTCGTCGCGTTCGTAGTCGGGCGCGCAGGACGTGAAGTGCGCGCCGTTCGGGGCCTCGACGACGCCGTCGACCAGCGACCGCTTCACCCGGAGCGTGTGGAACGAACCTTCCTTGGTGAAGTCCTCGGTGGCGACGATGCGTTCGACGCTCATGAACCGGTGGCCCTTGGCGGCCCCGAGCAGCAGGTCGTCGAAGTAGAGGTCGGGGCCGAGGAACTGGCCGTTGCCTCGAGCATCGCCCCGGTTGAGATGGACGATCGCGGCGTCGAGCTCGAACGCGGGCGCGGCGACGAACGTCTCGCCGTCGTCGTAGGGAGACTCGACGGTGCGGAGCCGATCGTTGAGCGTGAGCAGATCAGAGCCGAGGCCGACGCGTGTCGGCAGGAATGGGACCCGCCACGCGGCCGCTTGCAGGCCGAGCAGGAACAGCCCTTCGTCGTACGGCTCGTCCTGTACCGCGCCGGACTGCCGGGCCGCCCGGAAGTGCGGCTCGAGCGGGATCGAGTCGAGCGACGCGAACGCGTACAGCGCTCGCTTCACCTTGCCGGCCGCGCACAGGAGGCCGAGGTCCGGGCCGGCGTAGCTGACGACGGTGAGGTCGGTGAGATCTGATCGCAGGATCGCCCGGATGATCGACATCGGCTTGCGACGCGAGCCCCATCCACCGATGCCGATCGTCATGCCAGAGCTGAGCTCCGCAACGACCTCGTCCTCACCGAGCCGCTTGTCGCGGTTCACGTCGACGTGTCCGTCGTGCGACCCTCGACAAAGGCATCGCGGTGCTCGTCGGCAACCCCGCTGAGGTTCAGCTCGAACGTGAACCCCTGCTCGAAGCGGTAGCTGCGCTTCACGTCCCACAAGTCGATGCCGTTGAGCGATTCCTTCGCGGCACGCATCACGGCCGGCGACTTGGCGGCGATCGCACCGGCGACCTCGAAGGCGGCGTCGCGCAGCTGCTCCTTCGGGACCACCTTCAGCACCGACCCGAAGTGGTGCAGCTCGTCCGCGGTCGCCGTTGCGGCGGTGAACACCATCGCCCGCATCTTGTGTTGCGGCACCAGCCGCGCGAGATGAGTGGCGGCGCCGAGCGCGCCGCGGTCGACTTCCGGAAGGCCGAATGTCGCGTCGTCGGACGCGACGATCACGTCCGCATTGCCGACCAACCCGATCCCACCGCCCAGGCAGTAGCCGTGCACCGCCGCGATCACCGGCACCTTGCACTCGTACACCGCCGCAAACGCGGCGAAGCATCCTCGGTTGGCACCGATGAGCGCTTCGAAGCCCTCGGTGTTCTGCATCTCCTTGATGTCGACACCGGCGTTGAACCCGCGGCCCTCGGCCCGCAGGATCACGACCCGCACCTGGGGGTCGAGGCCCATAGCGGTCACGGTGTCCGCCAGTTCGAACCATCCGGCGACGGCCAGCGCGTTGACCGGCGGGTTGTCCATGACGATCTCGGCGATACCTCGGTCGTCGATCGTGTGGGAGATGCCCAAGGGGTCCGAACCTCGATCTGATGGTGCGTCAGCTTTCTACCAGCTGCGGTCCGGCCGCTCGAAGTGCCATCCGGTCAGCAGCTCCTGCTCCCGACAATGATGGGCGACGTGGAAGTGGCGCTCGACTTCAGCGGGCGGGTCGCGCTCGTGACAGGGGGGACGAAGGGCATCGGGCGGAGCATCGCGGCGCGATTCGCGGACGCGGGTGCGACCGTGGTCGTGTGCGGGCGCAACGAACCCGAGGAAGAGTTGCGGGAACGGGTGCGATTCGTCGCCTGTGACGTTCGTGATCCCGAGCAGGTCGACGCCATGGTGTCCGGCATCGCGGAGACGGACGGACGCCTGGACGTGGTCGTCAACAACGCAGGAGGCTCGCCCGTCGCCGAGACCGCGACGGCATCGGCGCGCTTCAGCGAGTCGATCATTCGGCTGAACCTCCTCGCGCCGCTGTACGTCGCCCAGGCCGTGAACCGGGTGATGCAGCAGCAGGACGGCGGCGGGTCGATCGTGAACATCGCCAGCGTGAGCGGCATGCGTCCCACACCGAACGCGGCCGCGTACGGCGCCGCGAAGGCGGGGCTGCTCAATCTCACCCAGACGCTGGCGGTCGAGTGGGCACCGAAGGTGCGCGTGAACGCGGTGACGGTCGGGCTGGTGCGTACCGAGCTCGCGCATCTCCACTACGGCGACGAAGACGCCATCGCCGCGGTCGGCAACACCGTGCCGCTCGGGCGCATGGCCGAGCCGGTGGACGTCGCCGACGCCTGCCTGTACCTGGCGTCGCCGATGGCCGCGTACATCTCCGGCGCCAACCTGCTCGTGCACGGTGGCGGTGAGCGGCCCGCGTACCTGGATGCCGCCAGCCCTACCTGAGCGCCGTACGCTCCGCACGATGACCAAGACCCGTGTGCCCGCGCTCGGCGCGGAAGGTTGGTTCACGGAAGGAACCGACGACGGACCCGCATTGACCGGCAACCGTTGCACGTCCTGCTCGACGGTGTTCTTTCCCGCCGCCACGTTCGCGTGCCGCAATCCGGATTGCGACGGCCGCGAGTTCGAACCGGCGCAGCTCTCGCGACACGGAACGGTGTGGTCGTACACCGACGCGCAGTACCAACCGCCACCTCCGTACGTCCCGCCCACCGATCCGTACGAGCCGTTCGCGATCGCGGCGGTCGAGCTCGCAGAAGAAGGCATGGTCGTGCTCGGGCAGGTCGCGTCCGGCTACGGCATCGACGACATCGCCGTCGGGGCCGAGGTCGAGCTCGTCGTCGAGACATTGTTCGAGGACGGCGACAACGAGTACCGCATCTGGCGCTGGAAGCCTGCAGAAAGGATGGAGCGATGAGCCCCCGTGGAACGATGAGCGAGCAGCACGACCGCGACATCGCCGTCCTCGGGGTCGGCATGCATCCGTGGGGCAAGTGGGGACGAAACTTCGTCGAGTACGGCATCGAAGCGGCGCATCTCGCACTCGAGGATGCAGGGCTCACATGGCGCGACATGCAGTTCGTCGCCGGCGCTGACACCGTCCGCAACGGCTACCCCGGTTACGTCGCGGGTGCGACGTTCGCGCAGGCGCTCGGTTGGTCCGGTCAACAGGTGGCGTCGTGCTACGCCGCCTGCGCGTCCGGTGCGACCGCACTCGCAGTTGCACGTGCGCAGATCCTCGCTGGGCTGTGCGATGTCGCGCTCGTCGTCGGTGCTGACACGACTCCGAAGGGCTTCCTCGCGCCGACCGCGGGCGACCGGCCTGACGATCCCGACTGGCTGCGCTTCCGTCTCCTCGGCGCCACCAATCCCACGTACTTCGCGCTCTACGCCCGCCGTCGCATGGACCTCCACGGCGCGACCGAGCGCGACTTCGCCAAGGTGAAGGTGAAGAACGCACGCCACGGTCTCGCCAACCCCAACGCGCGCTACCGCAAGGAAGTCACGGAGGACGACGTCCTCGCCTCCCCCGTCGTCGCGTCGCCGTTGCACTTGCTCGACATCTGCGCGACGTCCGACGGCGGTGCCGCCATGGTCGTGTCGTCGATGGAGTTCGCCCGCCGTCACACGAGCAGTCCAGTGCGGGTGCGCGGCATCTCGACCGTCACGCCGTCGTTCCCGAACACCGTGATCGAGATGCCCAACTTCGCCACCGACTCGTCGGCCGCGCTCGCCCCCGCGTCGTTGACTTTTCGCGACTCGATCGCGGCAGCGGCGTACGAGGAGTCCGGCCTCGGGCCGGAGGACATGTCGGTCGCCGAGGTCTATGACCTCTCGTCGGCGCTCGAGCTCGACTGGTACGAGAACATCGGGCTCTGCAAGGCAGGCGAGGCCGAACGCCTCATCAACGACGGCGACACCGCCCTCGGCGGCAAGGGCGTGACCGTCAACCCGAGCGGCGGTCTCGCCTGCTTCGGCGAGGCCGTCCCCGCGCAAGCGATCGCGCAGCTGTGCGAGATCACCTGGCAACTACGTGGACAGGCGACCGGTCGCCAGGTCGAAGCTGCGACTGCGGGTGTCACCGTGAACCAAGGCCTGTTCGGCCACGGCTCCTCCGTCGTCCTCTCGACCTGAGCATTTCGAACTCCGGGTCCAGTGTGGGGCCATGGCCCCACAATGGAACCAACATTGGCTGGAGTTGGGTGTCGGGGAGTCGGGGGAGTCAGGGGTGTTGGCTGGAGACGCTGACGATCTCGCCGGTCATGTACGACGAGTAGTCGCTGGCGAGGAAGACGATGACGTTGGCGACCTCCCACGGTTCGGCGGCGCGGCCGAACGCCTCGCGTGACGTGAGCTCCTCGAGCAACTCATCCGTCGTGACCTTGGCGAGGAACGGATGCATCGCGATGCTCGGCGCCACCGCGTTCACCCGCACACCGAACTCGGCGGCTTCGATCGCCGCGCAACGCGTGAGCGCCATCACCCCCGCCTTCGCCGCGGCGTAATGCGCCTGACCGGCTTGGGCCCGCCAACCGAGCACGGACGCGTTGTTGACGATCACGCCGCTGCCGCGCGGCCGGAAATGTCGCAACGCGGCGCGCATACAGCGGAACGTCCCGTTGAGCGTCACGTCGAGCACCTTTGACCACTGCTCGTCGGTCATGTCCACGACGCTCGCGGTGCCACCGAGTCCAGCGTTGTTGACGACGATGTCGATCCCGCCGGTCGCATCGACCGCGGACGTGAACATCGATTGCACTTGCCTTTCGTCCGTGACGTCGCACACCACCGACGCCGCGACACCGGCGCCGAGCGACTCGGCGGCCTCACCCAACCGGCGCTCGTGCGCGTCGCTGACCACGACGCGCGCTCCTTCTTCGACGCAGCGCTTTGCCGTCGCGAACCCGATACCGGTACCGGCCGCGGCCGTGACGAGCACGTGCTTGCCGGCAAGGAGGGAATGGCCGTCGACGTAGGGAGGTGTGTCCATGACGGCCAGCGACGCTAGCGGCGCGTGCGACGTCAGTTGGAGAGCAGGTTCTCCTGCATCGCCGTGATGACCTCGTCGGGAACGCCGAGCGAGTGGGCGTACTGGTGCACCGAGCCGTGCCGCTCCCGCAGCCCCGACAGGAACATGTGCATGGCCTCTGACGGCGCGGCGAGGAACGCTTTGGGCTGGTCCGACATCGCGTCGGCCGCTTCGGGATATGTCTCGAAGAGCCACACCCGGAAGCGGTCCATCCCGAGCCGGCTCAAGGAGTAGTCGTCGGCGATGTCGTCGTCGCTCACGCCGAGCAGATCGAGGACGATGGCGGCGACGACGCCCGTCCGGTCCTTGCCGGCCGCGCAGTGGAACACCAACGGCAGCGACGCAGGGTCGGCGAGGATGTGCAGCGCCCGCCCGATCGCGTCGCTCCCCTCGTCGAGCATGTCGAGGTACCGATCGGCCAGAAAGTGAGCAGCATCGATTTCGACGTCGAACGCGTCACGATCCCACGCCGATTGCAGGATCGGAAGGTGGTGATAGCCCACAGAGTCGTGGGTGAAGTGCCCCCGCTCGTCGAGCTCGAGCGGGGTACGCAGGTCGAGGACGGTCCGCACGCCGAGCGGCGCGATGTCGTCGATCGTGAGGCGGTGCACGCCGTCGGCCCTGAACAACGTGCGCCACCGAACGGTCCGGCCGTCACTCGTGCGGTAGCCGCCCATGTCACGGAAGTTGAAGACGGCGTCGAAGGGCACGTGGCGGTCGGGGTCAGCCGATCGCGGCACGGAGTCGGATCCGGGTTCGGATCCGGGCAGGGTGGCATCCACGGTCATCGGGGTCGACGGTACCGACTGAAGGTGACGGTTCGGCAAACCCTTGCCGACGCTCAGGTGGATGGAGGCTTCTGCCCTGTCGCTCCCCAGTAGAGCTGGCGGGACATGCTCTGGCGTAGGTCCCGCGTGCGGATGCCCCAGAACTCGAAGCCGTACACGTGGCCGGCGACGTGGGCGAGCATCGACACGAGCGTGCCCGCGGTCGCGGTGCGGTCGATGTCGCGAGGCTGGCGGCCCTCGTCCTGGAAGTGGCCGATCACGTCCGCCAAGGCCACCGTCACTTCATGCAGCAGACGGGTGCGGATTTGGCGGAAGCGCTGGTCGCCCTCGTCCGTCGCGAGGTCGACGACGCGCAGGATGTGGCGGTAGCGATCCCAGAAGTCGAGGAAGGCGTCCACGACGAGACCGGCGGTGTCGTAGCCCTGGCGACCGCGCCACGGGCTCTCACGTACGAGCGCGGCAAGGCTGCCACCGTCGACCGCCATCTCCTCGGCCAGCGCCAAGATCGCCGTCTCGACGTCGGGGAAGTACTGGTAGAAGGTCGCGGGCGACATGCCCGCGTCGCGCGCGATGTCGATGACCTTCGCGTCGCGATACGTCGACACCCGCAGCATGTCCGCAGTGCAGTCGAGCAGCTTCTGCCTCGTCGCCCGCCCGCGCCGACCGGGCACCCTGCCGTCGGCGGCGCGGAGATCCTCCTCCGGCCGCACCTCGGGGATCGGCAGGTCAGCCACGCACCCTCGGTCAGCCGCCCGAGCTGGAGCTCGAGCTCGAGCCGGACGATGACGAGCCCGACGATGACGACCCAGACGACGAGCCCGAACCAGAAGCCCCCGAACCTGAAGCGCCCGAACCTGAGCTAGGTGCGGCCGATGTCGGCAGCGGCTTGCCGCTGATGCCGGGGCGGGTCGGCGCCCCGCTGGCACAGGCGTCGAAGGTCACCAACGCGATGGCAATCAACGCCGTCAAAGAGAGCCACCGTGTCACGCGGCGCATGCCGTCTCCTGTTCGGTCTATCCGGGTCGCCCGGTTCTAGCAGCCTGTTCCCAGACGGCGACAACAGCGTCGGTCGGAACGACGGTCGCCAGCAACGACAACGTGTTGTCGATGACCGCATCCGCGTACTCGGACGGCACGCCGGCCACCGCGTCACGGGGCAGCACGAACTGGAAGCCGTGGTTCACGGCATCCATCACGAAGTTCGTGATGGCCACGTTGACGGACACTCCGATGCCCACGATCGTGCTGGATCCGAGATTGCGCAGCACGGGATCGAGGTCGGTACCACCCATCGGCCCGAGGCCATGAAAACGCTGCAGGACGAGATCGTCCGGATGCACGTCGATCTCGGAGATCAACTCGGCCTCGGGTGAACCGGGCTCGATGCGGATGCCGAGCTTGCGGGTCGCCGCGAACAGCCGAGCGTTCGAGTTCGAGCCCTTGTCGTCGGCACGGCGAACCGCGAGGCAGTGCACGACGGGCGCGCGCGCGGCGTGCGCCGCATCGACGAGACGCGCCATGTTCGGCACCGCGACACGATGCGCTTCGTCCGCCAGTTCGCGCAGCACGGCCGCCTCGCCGATCACCCCGTTCTGGCACTCCTGTGTCACCAACACCGCATGCGCGGGATCGAGCAACTCGGCGAGATCCACGTCAGCGCTCGATGAACTCGTCGGCGAACCGGTGGATCGCCTCGACGGCTTCGGACGAACGCCGCCAGGGGTTCACGATGATGCGATCGACGCCGACGTCATGCCAGCGATCGACGTCGGCGGCCGATTGCAATGGACCGGTGACGGTGATCTCGAGATCGTCACGAGACCGTCCAGCGTCATCGAGCAACCGATGCAGCGTCGTGACCCGCTCGGACGCCGACTCGAACGTGTGCGCCATCCCGAGCCAGCCGTCACCCGAACGGGCCGCCCGTCGCAGTGCCCGCGGCGACTCACCTCCGACGTGAATCGGCACCGGGCCGTGCACCGGCTTCGGCTCGAACATGACCGGATCGAACGAGAAGTGCACGCCGTGATGCTCGATCACCTCGTCGGTCCAGAGCCTGCGGCAGACGTCGATCGACTCATCGAGTCGCGCCCCCCGACTCGAGGGGTCGAGGCCGACCGCTTCCCATTCGGACCTGAGCCAGCCCGCGCCCACACCGGCGATCGCCCGGCCGCCGGAGACGACGTCGAGCGTGGCGAAGGCCCGGGCGGCGACGAACGGATGGCGGATGGCCAACAGGTAGACGAATGTGCCGAGGCGGATGCGTTCGGTCCTCGCCGCGACAAAGGACAGGTACGCGGCCGCGTCGTACACGGGTGTGCTCGGTGGCACCGGAGGGTGCTCCTCGCCGGGGATCAACTGGCCGGTCATCGTCACGGGGAACACGAGATGCTCGGGCAACCAGGCGGACTCGAACCCGCGCTCGTCCGCCGCGACGACCGCGTCGAGCCACACGCGGGGATTGAGCCGGCCGAACGTGATCCCGAATCGCACCGACGCATCCTCTCCGATCCCGCACTCGCGACCCGTCACCCTCGATTCTGACGGTGCGTCAGATTACGATGTCTCCCGTGGAGTTGCCGAAGATCATCAGCGTCGACGATCACGTCGTCGAGCCCCCGCACCTGTGGCAGACGTGGTTGCCCGAGAAGTTCCGTGAGCGGGGTCCCCGCGTCGAACGTCGTGGGATCGGGTCGATCAAGCACATCGGCGGCGGCGTCTACGAGCAGACCTTCGACCCCGATGGTCCGCAAGGCGACTGCTGGATCTTCGAAGACCTCGTGTACATCAACAAGCGCCACGTCGCCGCCGCCGGATTCGACCGGGACGACATGACCGCCTCGCCCATCACCTACGACGAGATGCGGCCCGGTTGCTACGAGCCGAAGGCTCGCATCGAGGACATGGAGATGAACTGGGTCGAGGCGTCGCTGTGCTTCCCCACGTTCCCGCGCTTCTGTGGCCAGACATTCACCGAAGCCACGGCAGATCGTGATCTCGGTCTCGCCTGCGTCGAGGCCTACAACGACTGGATGGTGGACGAGTGGTGCGCCGACTCGGGAGGCCGCCTCATCCCGCTGACCATCATCCCGCTCTGGGACGCGGAGCTCGCCGCCGCCGAGGTACGTCGCAACGCGGCACGCGGCGTGCACGCCGTGTGCTTCAGCGAGATCCCGTCGCACCTCGGGCTGCCGAGCATCCACACCGGATATTGGGATCCGTTCTTCGCCGCGTGCGCCGACACCGAGACAGTCGTGTGCATGCACATCGGCTCGTCCTCGAAGATGCCGGCCACGTCGGTCGACGCGCCGGCTGCGGTCGCGGCGACACTGAGCTTCAACAACGCGATGGCGTCGATGAGCGACTTCTTGTTCAGCGGTGTGCTGATTCGCTTCCCGAACCTGAAGCTCGCCTACAGCGAGGGCCAGATCGGTTGGATTCCTTACATCCTCGAGCGAGTCGACACGGTGTGGACCGAGCACCGCGCGTGGGGAGGCGTCCGCGATGTCATCCCCGAGCCGCCGTCGACGTATTACTACCGCCAGATGTTCGGGTGCTTCTTCCGTGATCACCACGGCATCGACTCGCTCGACAAGGTCGGCGCGGACAACGTCACCTTCGAGACCGACTACCCGCACACGGACTCGACGTGGCCCGACACGAAGAACGTCGCCACCGAGTTGATGCAAGGCGTCCCCGACGACGCGGTGTACAAGATCATGCGGGGCAACGCCATCCGCATGCTCAGCCTGGACCTCGACTGATCTCCACCAGCGGCCGCCGGTAACCTCGGGCGATGGTCGCGAGCACGCTGCGCTTCGAACCGCTCAGCCCGACGATCGGGGCCGAGGTGTCGGGCATCGACATCGGCGGGAACGTCAGCGACGAGGTGATCGCCGGCCTTCGGCAGGGCTTGCTCGACCACAAGGTGCTGTTCTTCCGCGAGCAACACATCACCACCGAGGAGCACCTCGCCTTCGCCCGGCGCTTCGGTGACCTCGAGGTGCACCCGGTCACGCCGCTCGACCAGCAGCACCACGAAGTCCTCATGATCCGCCACGACGAGAACCGGCGCGGCGTCGAGAACACGTGGCACAGCGACGTGACGTGGCGTCCGGAGCCGTCACTCGGCTCGATCCTGCGAGCGCGGTCGGTCCCGCCCGTCGGTGGGGACACGCTCTTCGCCGACATGTACGCGGCGTACGAGGGCCTGCCCGAGTCGGTCCGTGACGAGATCGACGGGCTGAGCGCCATCCACGACTTCACGCGGGTCTTCGGTCGGTCCGTATCCGATGAGCGCAAGCAGGAGATGATGCGCCGGTACCCGTCGGTCGAGCATCCGGTGGTGCGCACCCACCCCGAGACGGGGCGCCAGGGCATCTATGTCAACGCCGCGTTCACTGTCGCGATCAAGGGTGTGTCCGACAGCGACAGCGCTCGTCTGCTGGCGCTCCTGTACCGGCAGGCGTCGATACCCGAGTACCAGTGCCGCTTCAAATGGCGCGCCGACTCGCTGGCGTTCTGGGACAACCGATCGACGCAGCACTACGCCGTCTCCGACTACTTCCCGCACGTGCGGGAGATGGAGAGGGTGACGATCGTGGGCGACCGCCCCTACTGAGTTCCCCCAACTTCGGGCGCTCATCGGCTCACGAAGCGCTTGCAGTAACAGACGCTGCTGGCCGAGTCGACGTACTGGCCGAAGCGAGGAATGGCGGCAAAGCCAGATCGCTCGTAGAGCGACATCGCCTCCGGTTGGAACCGTCCTGTTTCCAAAACGAGCTCGGTCGCGCCGGCGGCACCCGCCCACTGCTCCAGGTTCTCGAGCAGCGCACGGCCGATTCCGAGACCGCGCTGCGCCCGCGAGACGTACATGCGCTTCACCTCCCCGGTGGTGTCCGACAGCATGCGGATCGCCGCGCAACCAACAGCATCACCATCGAGACGGGCCACGAAGAAGGCGCCAGCCGCTCCGTGCACCTCCGCGGCGTCGAGGTCGAAGAAGTTCTCTTCCGGCGGGTAGAGCGCGCTCAGCTCGGTGTCGAGCTCGCCGATGAGTCGCTGCGCGTCCGGCGAGCGCACATCCTCGATGCCCACCGTTGCCGGAGAGCGTCGACCGTGCTCGAGATCGGCCACCATCGCGTGTCCTCTGTGCCATGCCCTGTGTACGAGGGCGGCGGCAACGGTAACGGCATGACAGGATCGGCACGTGCCCGGATCGATGAGCGCGAAGGAATGGATCGCGTCGTTCGCCGCTGGTCTCGGTGTCGAACCGCCGGATGATGCGACGATCGAAGCGCTGCTCGGCGTCGCGGGCGTGGCCGCACACGCGTCCGAGCGGATCGCGGCACCGATCACGTGCTACTTGATCGGCCTCGCCGGCGCGGACGTGGCGCATGCGGCGACGGTCGCCGGGACGATCGCCGAAACTGAGGAGTAGTGAAGTCTCGATGCCCGAGTTGACTGCGATGGACGAGTACTTCGTCCATCAGATCCCCGAACCGCTGCCGAACGTCGTCACCCACCACGAGCACTGGCGCGAGAGCCTCTTCTTCATCGCCCACTCCCCCAACGGTCCCGGCGACGTCGTCATCCTCACGATGGCGCACTTCCCCGCCCGCGGCGTGGTGGACTCGCTGCAACTCGGCCGCATCGACGGTGAGCCGACCCTCGCCCATCACGAACGTGCGTACAACGGCGATCCCCACACCATGTGCGCCGGGCCGGTCGAGATCCGCATCACCGAGCCGTTCCGTTCGGTGCATCTGCACGTCGACGAAGAAGCCTCGTCACCTCTCGCCCTCGACCTCAGCTTCACGGCGCGCACCCGGGCACACGGCTTACGCCGCGGCACCATGAAGGCGGGTCACGAGATCGTGTGGGACCAGAGCCATCTCGTGCAGTCCGGTTGGTACGACGGCACCATCATCCGCCACGGCGAGCCCCGCACCGTCGACGGCTGGTGGGGGCAGCGCGATCACTCGTGGGGCATCCGAGATCACGCCCGCTGCCCGTTGTGGATGTGGCTGGCCATCCAGTTCCCCGAAGGGATGCTCGCGGTGTGGCACTGGGAGCTGCCCAATGGCGCTCGCATCTACACGGACGGTTGCTTCGCGCCGGCAGGCGAAGCCGACCCGATCCCCGTGGTCGACTTCCAACACGATCTGCACTGGGTCGACGCAGAACGTAAGGAGACGAGCTACGAGCGCGACGGTGACGACGTCGCCGGTGTCGCCGGCCACGTCGACATCGTCCTCGCCGGCGGTCGCACGATCGGCATCGACGGCGAGGGCCGGTGGGCGCAGCGTTACGGCCCGCTCGGCGGCGGCTTGAACGAGATGGTCGTTCGCACGAACGACGGATGGTCGGGCACCGCCATCTACGAGCTCACCGGCGCGCACCACCACCGGTACTTCCCGGTCGCTCGCGCGACGGGCCTCCCCGCCTGACGCAGATACGCTCGCCAACCGCACATGTTCCGGCGTGCAGAGGGGGAACGACATGGCATGGGACTTCGAGACCGAACCCGAGTTCCAGACGAAGCTCGACTGGGTGGACACCTTCGTCAGCGAAGAGATCGAGCCACTCGATCTGGTCTGGCCCGGCCTGGCGTACGAGAAGCCCGATGACACACTGCGCAAGGTCATCGACCCGCTCAAGCAACGGGTCCGCGAGGAGGAGCTGTGGGCTTGCCACCTCGGGCCCGATCTCGGTGGCAAGGGCTACGGCCAGGTCAAGCTCGCACAGCTGAACGAGATCCTCGGGCGATCGTCATGGGCGCCGATCATCTTCGGCTGCCAGGCACCGGACACCGGCAACGCGGAGATCATCGCCCACTACGGCACCGACGAGCAGAAGGCGACGTACCTCCAGCCGCTGCTCAACGGCGAGCTGTTCTCGTCGTACTCGATGACCGAGCCGCAAGGCGGATCGGATCCGACCCGATTCGTGACCCGCGCCGAGCGCGACGGTGACGAGTGGGTCATCAACGGCTGGAAGTTCTTCTCGTCGAACGCGCACTCGGCGTCGTTCCTCATCGTGATGGTCGTGACGAACCCGGAGGTGTCCGCGTACCAGGGGATGTCCATGTTCCTGGTGCCGACGGACACGCCGGGCGTGAACATCGTCCGCAACGTCGGGCTCATGGGCGAGCCGCTTGGCTCCCAAGGGCACCACGCGCTCATCCACTACGACAACGTGCACGTGCCGGCCGACGCGCTCCTCGGCGGCGAAGGTCAGGCGTTCGCGATCGCGCAGACTCGTCTCGGCGGCGGTCGCATCCATCACGCGATGCGCACGGTCGGGATGTGCCAGAAGGCGATCGACATGATGTGCGAGCGAGCGCTGTCGAGAGAGACGCAGGGCAGCCTGCTGGCCGACAAGCAGAGCGTGCAGAACATGATCGCCGACTCGTACGCGGAGCTGATGCAGTTCCGGCTGTTCGTGCTCTATACGGCGTGGACGATCGATCGATACAAGGACTACCGCAGGGTGCGTCACGACATCGCGGCCGTGAAGGTCCTCATGCCGCAGGTGTTGCAGAACATCGTGCAGCGCTCCATCCAGATCCACGGCGCGCTCGGGGTGTCGAATGAGCTTCCGCTCGGTGGCATGTGGATGTCGGCGCCGGTGATGGCGCTCGTGGACGGACCGACGGAGGTGCACAAGGTGACCGTCGCCCGTCAGCTACTGAAACGGTACAAGCCGAGCGACGACTTGTGGCCGACCGAGCACCTGCCGAAGAAGGTGGCCGCCGCTCGGGCAAAGTTCGCCGAGCACCTCGAGCACGAAGTGGCCGACTTCTGATGGGCGACCGCCCGCTGGAGGCCGACCGCTGATGGAACGTTTCGCTTCGTTCGATGGCACCGGCATCGCGTACCTCACTGCAGGCCCGGCCGACGGCAGGGCGGTGCTGTTGCTGCACGGCTTCGCCGCCGATCATCGCCTCAACTGGGTCATGCCCGGTGTCGTCGACGCACTCGTTTCCGCCGGACATCGCGTGATCGCGTCCGATGCCCGGGGTCACGGACAGTCCGACAAGCCGCGCGACCCATCGGCCTATGAAGGCGACGCGATGGCGCGCGACGCACGCGGCCTGCTCGACCATCTCGATCTCGACGAAGTCGACGTCGTCGGCTACTCGATGGGATCGATGGTGTCGTCGCGCGTCGTACCGGACGAACCCCGAACGCGGCGTCTCGTACTCGGCGGCGTCGGTGGCGGTCTCGTCACGGGCACGCTGCCCCGAGCGAACGTGGCCGACGGATTACTGGCCGACGACCCGACCACGATCACCGACCCGACGGCGCGAGCGTTCCGTGCTTTCGCCGACAGCACCGGCGCGGATCGCCACGCTCTCGCGGCGATCCAGCAGGCCGGCGTCGTGCGGACGGGCACGCGGCTCGGCGAGATCAGCGTGCCCACCCTCGTGCTCGTCGGCGACAAGGACACGTTGGTCGGGCCGCCTGAGCCGCTCGCCGCCGCCATTCCGAACGCGTCGATCCGCGTGGTCAAGGGCGATCACCTGTCGGCCGTCTCCGATCCCGACTTCCCGCAGGCCATCGTCGACTTCCTCGCCTGACGGCGCGTCTCGGGGTCTGCGCCCGGCGCGCTCTACCTCACGACTTGCGGCCCCAACGCCAGGCCGGGGGCTCGCCCTTCCGGTAGGACACCCAGACGAGCACCGCGGTGGCGCCGATCAGGACCGGGATGAAGATCCACCGGCCCAGCTCTCCCATCGCCAGCGGGGCGAGCACCACGGCTAGGTAGACCGCCAAGGCGGCCCACCCCTGCCACGACAAAGGCAGCCCCCATCCCCAGCCGTAACGCTTCGCACGGAACCAGTAGGTCGGGCTCGACACGTCTACAGCTTGCCAAGCGCGCGCCGGCACGCGCGTTCGTCGCCCACCCTCCGTCCCTCGCCCGCCCCTCCCGCCCCTTGCCACCGCGGCCCCCGGGCCGCACATTGTCGACTGAGCCACCCCCCTCCCACCCCGGCCCCCGGGCCGCACATTGTCGACTGAGCCACGTGGCACCGTCGTTGAGTCGACCCAGAACGAGAGTCGCCGCGAAAAGTGTCGACTGAG